>VXQX01000064.1:0-15566 GCA_009838765.1 Gemmatimonadales bacterium | reverse complement strand
GGGGCGTTTCTCGCTGTCGCGCGTGTCTCGTACATCATGTCGGCCGCCCCCCCCCCCCCCTCCTCCACACCCCCCCCCCCCCCCGCCCGCGGGGCCCCCCCCCCCCGCCAGGTGGGCGAAATGACCGTCGGCGACGTCATCCGCCTCTTCCGCCCGGTCCCGTAACCGCCATGGGCAGGTGGTCGCGCAGGTGGTCGCCGAAATACTGGCCGAAGTGGTACCGCATCGCGCTGATCGGTAGTGTCGCAGGGGCGGTGCTGGGTGGAGTACTGGCCTGGTTCGGGCAGGGCTGGGGGCGTTACGTGGCCCTCACAGGTGTCATCCTGTGCTTCATCTGCCTCTGGGCCCTCCAGAGCTTGTTGGAAGACGGCCCCGACGGCTTTCCCGACAGCGACTGACTCCCGCGAAAGACTCACACCTGGGCGACGCCCCGTTCAGTCGGCGCGCCAGCCGGCACTTGCCGCCCATTCGTCGCGGGCCCTTGCGTACGCCTCGTAATCCGTCGGCGGCCCGTCTCCCTCGGCCGTCGCCCGGAGGCGCGCTTCCTCCATCTGCTCGGCCAGCGGCGGGAGTCCGACGGCATGGCGCCGCTCATCGAGCGCGTGCGGGTCTTCGACCTCGCCCGGCGAGAGCTTCCGCTCGGCGTCCCAGTCGAACTGCGTCCCGTAGCGCTGCGGCCGGCCCTCGAAGAACCGGATCCGGTCCTCCAGCATCGCCGCGTGCAGAGGACTCGCCCGACCTTCGCGCGCGGCGGCCTGGAGGAGAGGCAATGCGCGCCGGAGCAGGTCGGGCTCCGCGATGGCATGCTGCAGGACGATCCACGCGGCCTCCGCCCCGTCGGGGCCGACGAGGTCCGTTCCCGGCCACCCGACCGACTCGAGGATCCGGCGAAGACGCCGCGCGTTCCGTTCATGGACGCGCGCCATCCGAGGCTCGTAGCCGCCGAAGAGTTCGCCCGAGGCCACGAGTTCGGCGCGCACCTCCCGGTCCCGCCGCGCCATCTCCAGCAGTTCATCCCTGAGCGTTTCGTTCATCCGTCCCGTCCCGCGCATCCCGCGCTTTCCTCGCCGGCACGTTCCCGCGGGAACGTCTTCAAGGGGCTTCGCGGGCTCATTGTAGCGGATGCCGGGGCGGTCATGAGGCACGTCCTCTACTACTTCATCGACGACGCAGCCCGCGTCGTGACCATCATCGATCTGGTACACACGGCCCGTCAGACCCAACGCGACCGGTACGAAGAAAGCCAAGTCGATTGATGACTGGAGCTAGGGGAGCCAGCGGAGGGTGGCGGTGAGGGAGTGGAGGCGGAGGTCGGCGGCGGTGGAGTTGATGATTATCCGCCGGAGTCCGCGGTTGCCGTCCTCGTTGTAGCGGACCACCTCGGCTTCGCCGACGGACGTGCCGATGCGTCCGGCGTCCGTGTAGCGGTATGCGAAGTCCAGCTGCATGTCGGCGCCCAGAGGGACGGTCAGGCCGGCGGCGAGCACCCACGCGAAACCGTAGCCGGTGCCCGGGGGAAGAGATGTGTAGGGCACCTCGCCGTCGGGTCCTCGGCGGAGGCGGCCGGAGGGGTCGTCGGGGTTGGGAAACCGTTGGATGTAGTCGGTGAGATGGTACCGGTTCGCGCCCAATCCCGCGCCCACCCATGGCTGTAGCGCGCCGGGCGCCCCGGGCGCGCCGAACTCGTAGAACCCGGACAGCAGCAGCCGGCGGGCGGTCATGCGTGCCTCGGTCGGCTGCACCGGCCCGCCGCCCGCGTAGTTCGATTGGCCCTCGTACGCGAATCGACCCGTGACCCCCAGCTC
The DNA here is from genome assembly GCA_009838765.1 of Gemmatimonadales bacterium. GTDB lineage: Bacteria > Gemmatimonadota > Gemmatimonadetes > Palauibacterales > Palauibacteraceae > Palauibacter > Palauibacter ramosifaciens. Next base: position 13,761 of record VXQX01000064.1, on the reverse strand, counting down.
CACCTCGGCGCGAAACGCCCCGAACCGGTAGCCCGCCGCGAGGCGATACTCCAGCCCGGCCGCGAGCGTACCGGAGTCGGACTGATCGTCTCCGTAGAGCGCCGCTTCGCCCGCGTCATCGCCGTCGACGAAGCGGACGTCCGCCGGGAGGACGGCGGCGACCCCGACGCTGAGGTAGCCCGGGCCTGGACCGGTGGGCGCCTGCGCGCGGATGGCGGACGGCGCGGCGGCGAGGCAGCCTAACCCGAGCAGAAGGCCGGTCACGGCGGCGGGGCGGCAGTTGTCGATGTGGGTCATGGGCAGAAAGGTCTCGGGTGGGTTTGTTTTGCGCGAACCGTTCATTATGCGGCGCAGGGTTGCCGATGGCGTACCGGTGGGTTCCGTTGGGGCCGTCCGGCCGGATGAGGGCGGCAGATTCTTGCGACGGGTTCCACGACGGATGGGGATGAGACAGGACACGGAGTTGGAGACGACCTCCGATCTGGCGGTGGCCGACAGGCTTGAGATGCCGCCCGAGGCCATGCTCGAGCTGGCGCGGGAGGCGGCGGAGATCCTCGTGCGGCGGCGGGGGGAACTGGCCGGGGAGGGCGCGTGGGACGGGGAGTTCCGCGATGCGCTCGAGGAGCGGCTCATGGAGGATCCGCCGGAGGAGGGGCAGCCGGCGGCCGACGTCATGGAGCGCGCCGTCCGCGATGTGCTGAACCTCGCGCTGCGCCTCGATCATCCCGGCTGCTTCGGCTTCGTCCCGTCGAGTCCCACCTGGCCCGGCGTCGTCGCCGACTTCCTCGCCGCCGGGTACAACCTCAACGCGTGCAACTGGCTGGTGGGGAGCGGCCCGAGCCAGCTCGAATGCGTCGTCATCGAGTGGTTCCGGCGCTGGCTCGGCATGCCGGAGACGGCGGGCGGGCTGCTCACGAGCGGAGGGTCCGCCGCGAGTCTGGACGCCCTCGTGGCGGCGCGGGAGGCCGCAGGCTACCCGGAGCGCGCCACCGTGTACATGAGCGACCAGAGCCACCCCGCCCACGTCAGAGCCGTGAAGATCGCGGGCATCCGTCCGGATCACGCCCGCATCGTGCCGAGCGACGGCCGCTCCCGCATCGACCTCGACGCGCTCGCGCGGATGGTGGCGGAGGACCGCGCGGCCGGCCGGAACCCCATCGCTGTGTGCGCGAACGCCGGCGCCACCGCGACCGGCGCCATCGACCCGCTGCCGGAGCTTGCCGACTTCTGCGCGGCGGAGGGCATCTGGTTCCACGTGGACGCCGCGTACGGCGGCTTCGCCGTCGTGACCGAACGCGGCCGGAGGCTCCTCGACGGCATCGAGCGGGCGGACTCCGTCGGGCTCGACGCGCACAAGTGGTTCTTCCAGCCCTACGAGGTCGGCTGCCTGCTCGTGCGGGACGTGTCGACGCTCGAGGAGCCGTTCGGGGTGCAGCCGACCTTCCTCCAGGACTCCCTGTGGGGGTCGGGCCACCCCAACCTGACGGACCGGGGGCTGCAGATGAGCCGGTCCGCCCGCGCGCTCAAGATCTGGATGTCCGTGCAGACGTTCGGGATGGCCGCGTTCCGGGACAGCATCGCGAACGGGCTGGACTGCGCGGCCCGCGCCGAGGCGTACATCGACGCGAGCCCCATGCTCGAGTGTCTGAGCCCGGCGACGCTGAGCATCGTGTGCTTCCGGGTCCGGCCGGCCGGCGGGGAGATCGGCGCGGAGATCGCCGAGGAAACCCTGGACGAACTGAACCGCGAGGTGCTCGCCCGCCTGTTCTGGGAGGACCCGGCGTTCGTCTCCTCCGCCGTCGTGTCCGGCAAGTTCGCGCTCAGGGTGTGCATCGTGAACTACAACACGACGTGGGACGACGTACGGGCCGTGCTGGAGGCAACAGAGCGCTTCGGGCGGGAGGCCCTCGGCAAGCTGTAGCGACAGGAGATTCCCATGATGCCAGCATCCCTCGCCCCCGCTCGCGCGGCTGCCCGGGTGCTCGTCGCCGTCGCTCCCCTCCTCGCCGCCGTGCTTGCGGCCCACCCCGCCGCCGCGCTCGCCCAGGAGCCCGCGCTGACCGGCTTCACTGCGGCCCGCGCCGTCACGCAGCTCGCCTGCGAGGCCCGCTTCCTGGATCTGCCCCGTTCCGAGTCGTTCCGCGAGCACTTGCGCACGGTCACCGAGAACCCGCACCCGGCGGGGTCGGCGGCCCAGGTGCGGGTCGGCGACTACCTCGTCCGGGCGATGGAGGAGGCGGGGCTCGCGGTGACGCGCCACCCCTACGACGTCTACCTGCCGGAGCTGACCGACGACGTCGAGGTGCACATCGTGACGCCCGTCGCGATGCAGCTCTCCAACCGCGAGCCCGCGCTTGCCGAGGACCGCTTCTCCGACCACCCCGACCTGCTCAACGGGTGGAACGCCTTCTCCGGCTCGGGCGACGTCACCGGCGAGGTCGTCTACGCCAACTACGGCCGCCGCGAGGACTACCTGGCGCTGGACGAGATGGGCGTTTCCCTGGCCGGAAAGGTCGTGATCGCCCGCTACGGGGGGAACTTCCGCGGCTACAAGGTGAAGTTCGCCGAGGAGCGGGGGGCGGTGGGCGTCATCATGTTCAACGATCCCGGTTTCTCGGGACTCGCCGCCTACCCCGAGGGCCCGATGATGAACGGGGAGACCATCCAGCGCGGCTCCGTCCTCACGCTGCCCTGGACCGGCGACCCGCTCACGCCCTTCGAACCCGCGCTGCCCATGGACGCCGCGCCGGGCGACGACCGGAACGGCGGCCGGCACGTGGAGCGCCTCGACCCCTCCGAGGTGCCGCTGCACAACATCCCCGTCCTCCCCATCGGCTACGAGGCCGCCACCGAGATCCTGTCCCGCATGACCGGCCGCGAGGTCCCGCCCGGCTGGGCGGCGGGGATGGAGGTGGACTACCGCATCACCGGCGGCTCCGAGCTCACGGTGCGGGTGCGCGTCAACCAGCCCATGAAGCTGACCCGCGCGACCAACATCGTGGGCACCGTGCGCGGCACCGAGTTCCCGGACGAGTGGTTCATCCTGGGCGCGCACTACGACCCCTGGGGCTTCGGCGCCATCGACCCGAACGGCGGCACCGCGATGCTGCTGACCCTCGCCGAGGCGCTGGGCGAGCTGTCGCGGGACGAAGAGTGCCGGCCGCGCCGCTCGATCATGATCGCACACTGGGACGCGGAGGAGTACGGCATCATCGGGTCCACCGAGTGGGTCGAGGAGTTCCGCGAGGCGCTGGAAGCGAACGCGATCGCCTACATCAACGCCGACGCCGCCGTGTCGGGCGCCAACTTCGGCAGCTCCTCCTCTCCGTCGCTCAAGGGGCAGATCATCGAGGCGACGAAGGCGGTGACCTACCCCGGCGGCGACGAATCGGTGTACGACTGGTGGCTGGAGCGCACGGGCGGGGAGGCGACGGAACCGGCCCTCGGCAACCTGGGCGGCGGCTCCGACCATGTCGGCTTCTACACCCACGCGGGCGTGCCGTCGGGCTCGCTCTCCTCCGGCAACCCCGGCGGCGTCTACCACTCCAACTACGACAACTTCGCGTGGTACGAGCGCTTCGGAGACACGACGTTCGCCCACGGGCCGATGATCGCGCGGGCCGACGGGATCCTCGCGCTCCGGTTCGCCAACGCCGACGTGCTCCCCTACGACGTGGTCCGCTACGCGACCGACACGCGCACCCATGTCGAGACGCTGTACGAGGTCGCGGCCCAGCGCGGCCTGAAGGTGGACCTGTCGCGGCTCGTCGACACCACGCGGGGGCTGGACGAGGCCGCCGCGGTCCTGGTGGCGGCGCGCGAGCGCTGGCTCGGCTCCGGGGAGGTGGACGCGGCGCAGGCCGAGGCGGTGAACCGGGCGCTGATCGGACTGGAGAAGGCGTGGCTGAACGACCGGGGACTCCAGGGCCGCCCGTGGAGCCGCTCGATCTACGTCTCGCCCGACCCGTTCAGCGGCTACGCCTCGTGGATGCTGCCGGGCCTCCGCTACGAGATCGAGACGGACGACCGGGCGGATCTGCCCGGGTGGGAGCGCGTCTACATCGGCGCCATCCGCAACCTCGCCGAGCGCATGCGGGCTGTGGCCGCGATGATGCCGTAGCGAGGGAAGTCATCGGCGCCAGGGGGCGCCGTTGGGGATTCCGCGGCTGAAGAGAATGGTCAAGTCGTTCTCCGCGGCCCCCACCCTGAGCATCGCATCCGCCAACGTCCCAACGGGATCCAGCAGGTCGCGCAGAATGGCTCGAACCTGTCCCGTCGTCCGGTTCCGCAGGATGGCCGCCGGCCGATCCGTGTCCCGGTCCAACGTGGCGGATCCTCCGGGGCCCGACAGCTTGATGCTCGACAGGGCACCAGCCCAGGCGGGATCGGCGGGCACGACGAAAGCGAAAGAGGCACCGCCCTCGCCATCGGCCGTCTCCAGCATGCCGAAGCGGAGCGAGAACAACTCACGCCCCCCGGAGCCCGCGCCCGTTATCCGGTATTCCCGTCCCGCAGGGGGCGGCGCGACCGGAGCGTCGACCACGAATGCAGGCTCCAGGTACGGTACTCCGGCGGCGTCCACACCTCCCCACAGCAGAAGCGACTCACCTCGTGACCCCGTTGCCGCGCCACGCCCGCCTTCGTCGGCGAGCCGGAAGCGGAGCGCCTTGCTGAAGTGATAGTCGCTTACCCAGCCCGGAAACGAATAGGACATGAGATCGTACCAGTCCGGCGGCACCAGTTCCTCGGCGTCGTGCGAGTATCCCCAAGCCCCGATCGTACCGTCGGAGTGGGGATAGGTCTGGTCCACCGGAGGAGGGAACGCCGTGTGGAGGAGGCTGAGATTATGCCCGAGTTCGTGCGCCATGATGCGCGAGTCGGGAACCGCGAAACTCGCCCGGCCCGCGATGTGGGCGATTCCCGCAACACGCTCGTCGGGAAGGCCCGACATCAGGCCCATGTAGTGTCCGTCGCCACCCTCCATGACCTGGATCGCGTGTGTCTGGTTCAGCAGCTCCGAAGCGTCACGGCTCGAACTCATCACGGGCTCGTGCGCGCTCAGGCCCAGGTCCGCGACCGGCAGGAGGGCGTGCGTCTGCCGCAGCAGCTCGTGCCCTTCCGGGTCCTCCGCCATGCCATCGACGGCCGCGAGGACCGCGGAGTCCGGATTCTCCGTCCAGAGGAACGGCACCAGCGTGAGGGCGAGCGGCGGCATCGCCCGAACGTCGACCGGCGCCCGCCCGGTCGCCGGGATCCGCTTCGTAATGCCCAGTTCGCCGGGGAGCCCGCCAGCCGGGTCGATCTCGACAACCACCTCCAGGCCCGGCTGGATCAACGCCGCGCGAATGACGGCGTTGGCCGTTCCGGCGAGAGAAGACTCGTCTGCCGCGGTCGGCACGGGACCCGCGCCGCCGGGGATGTCGACCACCTCGGCGAGCGCACCGTCCAGGTAGAAGGAGGCGCGGACGGGCGGACGGTCCACGTCGTTCTCGCGTTCCGCCGTGACGAACACGCGCAGCAGCGCTTCCTCGCCGGCGACGAGCGCAACCGGGAACTGCCGCGACTGGACGGCCTGTACGAGATAGAAGCTCCCGGACTCACCGCCGCACGCTGCCACTCGCTGGTTGGGCACGGTCTCGAGCCATGCCTGGAAACCGGCGTCGGAGGGTGCGCAGAGGCCCGTGCCGTGAGTCTGGAGCGCTTCGAGAGACGTGAGTCCCGTGAGGGTCTCCGGAAGGGCACCGGACATCCCGGGGTTGTCGCGCAGCAGCAGTTCGCGCAGGGACCGCAGCTCGCCGAACTCCGGGGGCACGGCTCCCGCCAGGTCGTTGCTCGACAAATGCAGCTGCTCCAGCGCGGCGAGGCCACCCAGCGCGGGCGGGATCGGACCGGTGAGCGCGTTGTCGTTCAGGACCAACCGCCGGAGACGCGCGAGGGCGCCGAATTCGGGGGGAATCGGGCCCGCAAGGCGGTTCCCCGGAAGGTAGAGTTCTTCCAGCGATGCGAGGCCGCCGAGTTCAGGCGGAAGCGGGCCGGCCAGTTCGTTCGCGTGCAGGCGCAGCTCCCGGAGGTTGCGAAGATGGCCGAGTTCCGGCGGAACTGACCACGATTCTTCCCGAGTAGTCCGATAGGGTATACCTATCAGGGTATAACATGTTATTGGACAACGTGTTCAGTAGGATGCACAGCGTCCGGGCGTCCCTTGCCGTCCATAGCCATCCCGTGTATTCTTCCCGATGTAGTGCTGCAATGAGTGATACACCCAAGGAAGGAGCACCATGACGAAGCGGCCCAGAACCCTATCCGCCGCGTTCGTGCGAACGGTCAACCGGCCCGGCGTCTACGGCGACGGACGGGGCGGGCGCGGGCTGAGCCTTCGCGTCCACAGGACGCTCGATGGCCGGATCACCAAGACATGGCGTCAGCGCGTCAGGATCGAGGGGCGGCTCACCTCGATTGGACTCGGGCCGTACCCCGAGGTGACACTCGCCGAGGCCCGCCAGAAGGCATTGGACAACAGCCGGGGCGTCCTCTTGGGCCAGGACCCGCGCGGACGCGGCGTCCCGACGTTCGCCGAGGCCGCCGAGCGGACCATCGAGCTTCACCGCGAGGCGTGGAAGGACGGGAGTCCGCTTCCCGAGCAGTGGGAGTCCACGTTCCGCCTCCATGCCGCCCCGCTCCTCGACAAGCGGGTGGACCGGATCGAGAGCGCGGACGTGCTCCGCTGCCTGTCGCCGATCTGGAACTCGAAGCCCGCCGCCGCGCGGAAGGCCCGGCACCGGATCGCCGCCGTGTTTCGCTGGTGTATCGGTCGGAACTACCGCCCGGACAACCCGGTCGACCGGGCGGTAGAGGCGCTACCGAAGGTGAACGGCAACACCACAAGCCATCATCGCGCGCTCCCGCACAGCGAGGTCGGGGCCGCGCTCCGCGCGGTTCGCGGGACCAGCGACACGCACCCTTCGGCGGTTCCGTGCGTCGAGCTGATCGTGCTGACGGCGGTTCGGCCCGGAGAGGCGCGCGGGGCGCGCTGGGACGAGATCGACATGGACGCGGGCGTGTGGACGATCCCCGCTTCGAGGATGAAGGCGGGCCGCGAGTTCGCCGTCCCGCTGAGCACGGGCGCGCTCGATGTGCTCGAACGGGCGCGCAAGCTGTCGGGCGAGTCGCCGCTGGTGTTCCCCTCGCGGAGCGGCGGGCCGCTGCCGTCGAAGGCTCCGCTCCGGGTGCTTCGGCGTGCCGGGGTGGATTCGACGCTGCACGGGTTCCGGTCGAGTGCTCGGTCGTGGATGGCGGAGACCGGCGTGCCGGCGGAGGTCGCGGAGGCTTGCCTCGCCCATGTTCCGAAAAGCCAAGTCGTTCAGGCCTACCAGCGCTCCGACCTGCTGGCGCGACGCGCCGAAGTCATGCAGGCGTGGGGCGACTACATTCTCTAACGCCGGGTCTCTCCGTAGCCGGTCGACGCCGCCATCGAGTCACCCCGGCTTTCCGCTATCCGTTCGCGGATCCACTCGTCCACCTCGGACTCGATCCAACCCACGGCGCGAGCACCCAGCGACACCGGCTTCGGAAAGCGCCCCTGGTCCAGCCGCACGTAGATGGTGCTGCGGGACAAGCCGGTGCGCCGCTGCACCTCCGGCAGACGCAGGATGCGCACGCGCACCGACCCTTCCAGTTCGATCACGTTAGTCATCGCTTCGTACCTCCTTCTCTCAATGATCACTCCCCGGAACCACCCGATCCGTGATCCCGGTCCCAAGCCGCCATGAACGCCAGAATCCGTTCGACCGTCACGAGTCTCGGCGAACGGCCCCGCCTCAAGTCGCCCCAGAAGCTCCGGTCGCCGACGGCCCGCTTCCCGAGTTCCGAAGGCGACATCCCCGTGTCCCGCAGGAACGCCGAAATGCGCTGCTCGAACCACCTCGTCAGATTCTCCATTGCGCGATCATGAAATAGGATATTGTCAAGTCGTGCAAGATGGTAGGAAATCGGATACTTCCCACCTCGTTGACGTTCAACGAGTTACGGAATCGGGATTTCGGCGCGCGCTGCCAGCGGGGCGTAAAACGCCCCCGTTCTCGCCTCGGCAGACTCGAAAACAACAGAATCAGGATCGGCTGGGGTGAGGAGCGTTGGGAGCGTCGGAATCGAACGGTTACCTGCCGCCCGACGAAGCTCCGGTGAAGGAGTCCCGTTGCCTTCGCGGCAGGCAGTAGGTAATTTCCGACTTATGGGACGAAGAAAGAAGGAAACCGGTCAACTGGACCCGGTGCGCCGGAGGCTGCTCAGGATGGTGGCCGACAGCGACACGAACCTGCGCACCGCCTCGCTCGCCATCGAGCGCAACGCCGCCTACCTGCACCAGTTCGTCCACCGGGGCACGCCCAAGGTGCTGGCGGAAGACGACCGTGAGGCGCTGGGCGAGCATCTGGGGTGCAGCCCCGACCTCCTCAAACACGGCCGGGGCTTCGGGCGCCGGGCACGGCCCAACCCGAAACCAGCGCCTGCGCGCGCGAGCCCCTACGCGGCCCCGCGGGGCTACAGCGCGGTGCCGGAGATCGACGTGCGCGCCTCGGCGGGGCCGGGGGCGTGGAACGACGAGTTCGAGGAGGCCGCCGGATCGTGGCTGTTCGCCGATCCGCTCATCCGCCATGAGTTCCGGGCGAGGCCGGAGGATCTGCGGATGATCACCGTGGACGGCGACTCGATGGAGCCGGTGCTCTCAAGCGGCGACCGCATCCTCATCGACGTGAGCCTCAAGGTGCCGGTCCCGCCCGGCGTTTTCGTCATCTGGGACGGCATGGGGCTCGTCGCCAAGCGGATCGAGCACGTTCCCCATTCCGATCCGCCCAGGGTCGTGCTCAAGTCCTTCAACCCCGAGTACGACAGCTACGAACGCCTCGCCGAGGAGATCCGCATCGTCGGACGCGCTGTCTGGGCCTCCAGAAGGCTGTGAGGGGCACCGCGAAGGGTTAGGGCAGCTCGTCGGTTGCGCGAAGCGCCGACCGGCGATGGGGGTGCCGCTGGCGGAGGCCGGTCCGACTTCGGGAAGGCGCTGGACCCCTTGGGAAACCGCCTCGATTCGGACGGTTGACACGGTCGGAATCGGGCTTCTCAGTGTCTGGCATGGAGACTCCGCCGACCCGAGATTTCCGCCAGCGCAGGCCGTCCGGCGCGCTTCTCCAAGGGCTGGCTGACGGCCTTAAGGTCCGTAAGCCAGCCGACTCCGTGTTGAACACGGAGGCTGGCGAGGGGGTGGCTCCGCCCCCCTGCGACCCCCTGGCATTTTGCGCCGCTCGCAGAGCGGCGGCCGCACGGGGGCGACGCTCCCGAACTCCGCCTCCGGTGCGCTGATGGCCGAGCATCGCACCGTGATGGTCGCCGCGCGCGTCACGCCCGCCGAGCACGCCGCCTGGCGGGAGAAGGCCGCGGCGGCGGGCGTGTCGCCGTCCGTCCTGCTTCGCGAGGCGATGGCGCGGACGCGGACGTGGACCGCGGCGGCGCGGTCCGTCGAGCGCGAGCGCACCCGCCAGATCGCGCGCATCGGAAACAACCTGAACCAGCTTGTACGCTGGGCGAACACCCACGGGACGGCGGCCGAGGCGGTCTCGGTGATCGCGCACCTCGTGTCGTTCGAGCGCTCGCTACGCCGTGTCGCCCGCCTTGGCGGGGAGACCGACGATGCTCGTTAGGTTCCTGTCCCACGGGAAGGGCTCGGCCAAGGCGGCGGCCAAGTATCTCGTCGGCGAGTTGGACGCCGAGGGACGGGAGCGCGAGGGCGTCGAAGTGTGGCGCGGGAACCCGGACATGGTGGCCGCCGTGGCCGACTCGCTCGACTTCGAGCGGAAATACAGATTGGCCGTGATCGCGTGGGCACCGGAGGACCGGCCCACCGATGAGCAGATCGAAGCGATCCTCGACGAGTTCGAGAAGACGGCGTGGGCGGGGCTGGAGCCGGACCGCTACTCGTGGACGGCGGTCCTGCACCATGAGCGCGGCGGCGGCGTCCACGTCCACATTCTGGCCGCGCAGTGCGACCTACAGACGGGCCGCAGTCTGAACATCGCGCCCCCCGGCTGGCAGCGGACCTTCGATCCGCTCCGCGACGCTTTCAACCACGAGCACGGCTGGAGCCGACCGGACGACCCGAAGCGCGCGAGGGCGCAGCGACCGGGCCACGTGGCCTACATCGAGGCGTCGAAGCTCAGGGCTGGGCTCGAACACGAAGCGGATCCGCGCACGCTGATCCGCGACTACCTCGTGCAGCGCGTCGAGCACGGCGCGATAAAGGACCGGGCCGACGTGGTCTCCGCGCTGGAGGACGTTGGCCTCGACGTGACCCGCCAAGGGAAGGAACTACATCACCGCCCGCGATCCGGACAGCGGAAAGCGGTGGCGGCTACGAGGAGAACTGTATGAGCGAGACTTCGAGCCCGGGCGACTTGACCTCCCGGCTGAGGAGCGGGCTGGAGGCCGACCGGAGGCGGATCGAGGACGATACGGCCGAGGCGACCGGGAAGATGCGCGAGTTGCTGATGAAGGCCTAGCTCCGGCCTCTCGTGGTCGGCATGAGCCTCTTCCTCGGTATCTGCTTCGGAAGCTGGGCGACGATGCACTGGCTGTTGAGGAGCATCCACGACCGGATCGTGACTCTGGGGGATTTGGACACGCGGACCGGGTGGGCGCGCGCGATGCTGGACGAGATCGAGGAGACGACATGGGGCGTCGAGTTGCTGGAGAGCAGCGGGGACCGGTACGTGTCACTGCCCGCCGGGACGACGGTCCGTCCGGCGTTCACGATGGACGGGCGGCCCTACTTGAAGCTGTCGAGAGAGTGAGGAGGGAGCTTCATGACCGATTTGGAGCGGCGGCTGACGGCCGCATTGGAAAGGTTGTCCGGGCAGTACGAAACGGAACAGCGGCGGCACTCCGGACGGATCGGAGCGTTGCGAGAACAGGTCGAAGCCTTGCAGCGGCAAGTCGAGCGGCTGAGCGCGCGGGTGACGGACTTGACCGGCTACTCCGGGACCTACGGCGCAGGGCCAGGGAGCAGGTGGAGATGACGAGGAGGTTGGTCGAAATGAGGCGGTCCGGGCCAGACCGAGACTCGGGGCCGAGCCGCTGATCCCTTTGCGGCCGCGCTACGAGCCTCCCTCCTCCTCCGGCGATCCGGTTTGATCCGGCCAAGGAAGGTCTCGACTGCCGGAAAACCGGCACGCTTCGGGTCGGGACCTCGACCGCCCCTCCAGTTCGAAGTTGCGAGCCTTGCCGCACCTTCACGTTCCGAATCCTGCCGTCGAACGACGGGGCCTCGCGCCGCGAGCGGCACGATAGTACGGAGGTTTCTAGGTCGCGCCGGTCCGGACGATGGAGATCGGCGCAGGATCGCCGACTGGTGCTGCTTGCGTACGATTCTGACGTGACCTAAAATTGGGCCGTGTCGTTGATCCTCGGTTCACCCGTTGGCCTGCTTGGAGGTCATCCATGAGGCTTCTGAAGAACGTACTCCCCACCCTTCTCCCAGCGTCATGCATCGCGATGGTCTTCACTCTCGCCCCGGTCGACAGCAAGTACACCGCCGGACTCATCGGGGCGGAGCCGGTGTGCGCACAGAGCGGGATCTTCGATTGCCTGCGCCACTGGCAGAACATCACTGAAGCGGTGCAGGAGGGTTGCCCACCCGATACGGACGCGCACTGCCAGATGACTTGTGACTTGGATACCGGTGATATCGGGTACGTCTCCTGTATCTGCGCACAGTAGCGTCCTGCGGTCGGGTGGGCCGGATCACGCAATTCAGCTTCAGCAGTGCGTAGCATGGGCTCGCGAGAATATCCGCTTGTACTGGGTGCGGTAGTCGCGCTCAACGTCGGCTTCCCGGACCCCGTTGTGGCGACTCGAGCGGGCCAGGAGTTGCCGGTCGCCTACAGCCTCCCCGAGGAGCCGCGGATCCAGATCGGAACCGTTGACGGGGATGGCTCCAGCCTGTTTGGCGTAGCCGACGCGATTCGCCTGAGAGACGGACGCATTCTCGTGGCGGATGGAGGGTCGGGATCCCTCAAGTTCTTCGATTCGCGGGGCGCTTTCGTGAGGGCCGTCGGCCGCGCGGGGGACGGGCCGGGCGAATTCAGGCGTTTGGGCCGAGTCGCGGAACTCGAGGGTGGCGCAGTTGCGGCGCTGGATCCCCTGCTGGGGCGTGTGACGGTGTTCTCGCCCGATGGGGGGCTCGCACGGACTCACGACGTTTCCCGAGACTTCCGGTCAACAGGGCGAAGCGTCCACTTATATGGGTTTCTTGCCAACGGCGCCTTGGTGGGACTTGAAGAGATTGAGGGCGAGGGCGTTGTTGAAGCAAACTACGGAGACTTTCCTAGTAGTACGCTCACCTACCGAGCGCCGGTCGTCCAGCCCGTGCTCATCGACACCTTGGGGCGAACCGTTACGTTTGGGCAGTCGATGCCGGGGAACGAAAACCTCTATCAGAGGCAGGTGAGCGTAGGGAGCGAGCGCATACGCGTCGGCGGACAGACTGTGTCCGCGCCCTTCCTCCGTAAGGTTGCGGTGGCCGTGCGCGGAACATGGATCGCCTTGGGGCCGATCGAAGGACACTTGGTGAGCGCCTTCAATGCAAGAGACGGTGTGCCACAGGGGCACGTCGCCGTCTTCGGTGGACCTCCGCCGAAGGAAGTGCCGCAACGCGTTCAAGATGAGTGGATCGACGAGAAGGTGGTCCGGTTTCCCCGCCGGACCGAGCGTCGCACATGGCGAGACCGATACGAAGACTTCCTGGCCTCCGCACCGGGGCCCATGACCTTCCCACCCTTCAAGGCGCTCGCACTGCAGGAGGGCGGTGCGGTCTGGAGGGAGGTCTACGATCCGGCACTCGAGGAAGGCGGTCCCTCGCACTGGATCGTCACCGATCCGTCGACCCTTGGTTTCGGCGGTACCGTCGTGCTGCCGCCGGGCTTCCGACCGTACGACATCGGACGCGACTATGTGTTGGGCGGGTGGAGCGACGAACTGGGCATAGAGTTCGTGCGCATGTACGATCTGATCGAAGGCTCGTCCGGCGGCCAACGTTAGCGGTCGCCGCCGACGTTTGGGGTCCGGGCACGGGCTTGCTGTTGGCTTGGCAGCCAAGAAGGCTCATCGACGTCTGTTACCGGTCATCGGTGATACGGTCTCATGCATTCCAGCACATTTCTGCATACTTCAAGTGATACATTGCTGGCAGAACGTACTGTAATACATTGATATGTTTACAGGTTAGCAAAGCCTGTGTAGTTCGGGCGGGATCGTGCCCGACAGGTTGTTGCTCCCAAGAGACACTGACCACACCACACCGTCCGCACTCGCAGTCACCCCGTACCATTCGTTCAGGGGCGCGTCGGACAACCAGTTCGTGGCATCGATCCAGCTAGGCCCACCCGTCGCCTCGTACAGCGTCACCAGCGCGGCGCGGTCCGGCTGATCCACCGTGATCTCCGCGCTCCCGGAAACGGAGCCGGCGGTCGCCGGGATCGTGGCGATGCCCTCGCCCACCGCCGTGACCAGTCCGGAGGCATCCACCGTCGCAACCGCGGGGCTGCCGGTGGACCAGGTGACCGTCACTCCGGCCATCGCCTGCGCGTTCTGGTCGAGCACCTGGACCGAGAGTTGCACCGTCTCCCCCAGAGCCGTGAGTTCAGCCCTGGACGGGTTGACGAACACCGTCGTCGCCCGCGGCGGCTCCGGGGGCGGCGGAGGGGGCGGGACCGGAGG
>VXQX01000024.1 GCA_009838765.1 Gemmatimonadales bacterium | reverse complement strand
GATCTACACGCACGTGGACCGGTCGCACCTGCGGCAGGTGCACCGCAGCCACCATCCGCGTGGGTGACGACTTCTTGGGTGAGGGATGTCGATGAGGTTGACCCGCCTGCTCCATCTGTCGCGCAACCGGCGTCCGGTTCGACGCTTCCGCGACCATCTCGTAGAACCCGAGGTGGTGGACGCGGTGCTGGAAGCGGCGCGCTACGCATCCTCCGCCCGGGAGGCGCAACCGTGGCGCTTCGTCGTCGTGCAGGAGGCGCTGGCGCGCCACAGGATCGCGGTGGCCGCCTTCAACCATCCGCACGTGATGACGGCGCCCGTCGTCGTCGCCTGCTGCGCGCGGATCCACTCGCACGTGAGCGGCACGGGCCGGCCGAGCTTCGCCATGGACCTCGCTTCGGCGACCCAGACGATGATGCTGACGGCGGCGGATCTCGGCGTGCAGTCGAGTTGGGTCTACGGTTTCCGCGAGGGCGACGTCCGCGAGATCCTCGGCGTTCCGGAGCATGTGCCGATCGTGGCCCTCTTCTGCCTCGGGTATCACGACGGGCTGGCGGAGCTGCCGGAGCGGCTGCCGCGCGATGAGGTGATCGCCTGGGATCGCTGGCGGACGGCGGCGAGGGCCGCCGAATGAAGCGCCTCGCGCTTGCGGTCGCGCTCGCCGCAGCGCCGGGCGCCGGGTTGCCGGGCCCGGCTGGCGGGCAGCAGGTGTGGCTGGCGGAGGAGCCGCGGTCGGAGGCGCAGGCGACGCTGGCCGCGTTCCTCGACGCCGGCGGCTTCGTGGTATGGACGACGGATACGGTCCTGGCCCGCGGAGACACGGTGCCGGGAGCCGTCCTCCTGCTCGAAGGCACGGCACGCATCGCGGGGCGGATCGAGGGCGACCTCTACGTCGTCGACGGCGACCTCTTCCTGCGCTCCGGCGCTTCCATCGCCGGGGACGTGCTGGTGCTCGGAGGCGGGTTCTACGACTCGGAGGTGGCGGAAGTCGCGGGGGCCGTCATCTATCGCCCGAACGAGCCGCTGCGCGTCCGCCCTGCGCGGGGCGGGTTCGAGATCATCTCCGAAGTCGAACCTGAACCCTTCCTCGAACTCGACGGCACCTACGGCTTCCATCTCCCCACCTACGACCGCGTCAACGGCCTTTCGATCCCGGTTGGCGGCCTGGCCCGCCTCTCCGCCGTTGCCGGCCGCCCCGAACTCGCGGGCGGCCTCACGTGGGTTCCCGCCCGGGAGGACGTGGACTACCGCCTCCACAACTTTTGGCACCTCGGCGAACGCGTCCGGCTGGGCCCGTTCGCGACGAGCGCGGTGGTCAGCAACGAGGACTGGATCCGCCCGACGTGGTACAACAGCCTCGCGCACTTCATGGTCGGCGACGATGTCCGCAGCCATTACGACTCGAGGGAGATCGGTCTGGAGCTGGAATGGGCCTCGCCGGAGCCGCCCGTGTGGGAAGATGCGCCCCGCTGGCGCGTCGTCGCCGCAGTGGGGCGTGAGGAGGCGGAGGACTTTCGCTTCCGCCAGGTGACGATCCTGTTCGGCGAGGAGCCGCCGGGGCCGTTCCCTTCGCTGCCGGATTACGATCCTCATCTACAGGTCGACGAGGGAAGCCTGTGGTTCGGGCGCCTCGGCTTCGAGTGGGTGTCGCAGGGTAGAGACCGACACGCTGCGATTGGGCTCGGTGTCGAGGTCGGCTTGGAGGACGAGCTCAGCCACCTCGTGTTCGGTCTCGGTCCGATTCCCAAGTACGACTTCCTGCTCGTGGAGGGTCGCGTCTCTGCCCGACGCGTGACGCGGTGGGGACATGTCGTGGAGGGATTCGGGATCGGCCGCCTCGACGTCAGCGGTCTCCTGCCCGAGCAGCGCTACTCGATGATCGGCGGCATTGGCACTCTGCCAACGATGCCCCTGCGCGGTCGGCGGGGTCCCCGCCTCATCTACGCGGAAGCCGCGTACGCGATCCCCCTCCTCGGCGATGCGGCGCTCGGGGGACTGGACGTGTTCGCGCGCGGCAGCGGGGCGGGGATCCATTCGCCATGGGAAGACTTCGAGCTTTACGGTTCGATCCAGGGCGGACTGGCCCTTCGGATGTGGGATTTTCGGCTCGAGTTCGGGGTGGCCGCCGGCTCCACGGCGGAGCCCGGCGATCCCGGCCTCATCGCCTTCGTGGACGTCCACACCGGCCGGTCAGCGCGACCCACGCGCATGCCGCCGCCGCGCTGATTTGACGGGCCGCTCCGGCCCGGTTCGAGCGCCCGTCGAAGGCCCGCGGAGTTTTTGACAACCCCGGAGCGCGGGCCTAGCTTTTTGCGATGCCGCTCCGGACCGTCTCCCGGCCCTCCCAGCGATGGGCGTGATCTGCGTCCTTCCCGCCCGTATCTCCAGCACCCGTATCTCCAGGAAGCCCCTCCAGCCGCTGGCCGGCCGCACGCTCCTTGAGTGGTGCTGGCGCGCCGCCTCGGCGATCCGCGCCTTCGACCGGATCGTGATCGCGACGGACAACGACGAGATCGAGGGGTGCGCTCGGGGGTTCGATGCGGAGGTGGTCCGTACGCGGCCGGACCACTTGTCCGGCACGGACCGCGTGGATGAAGCCGCCGATCTGCTGGGCGCGGCGGAGGATGACGTCGTCGTGAACTTCCAGGCGGACGAGCCGTTCGTCGACGGAGGGGCAGTGGAGGGCGCCGTACGGAGCGCGCGGGAAGTCGCGACGATTGCGGCGCCGATCCGCGGAGACCATGAGTGGCGGTCCCCGGCCGTGGTCAAGGTCGCCCGGGCCGCCGACGGAAGGGCGCTCTACTTCAGCCGCAGCCCGATCCCGTTCACGCGGGATGCGTCGCCGGACGGAACGCGCGGGCGGCTGCGCCATGTCGGCGTTTACGCGTGCCGGCGCTCCGCGCTCAAGCGGTGGGCCGCCCTGCCCGAATCCGCGCTCGAACGGGCCGAGCGGCTGGAACAGTTGAGGGCGCTCGAGGCGGGCATGCGGATCCACGTCGAACTCGGTCCGTGGACCGAGCCGGGAGTCGATCTTCCCGCCGACATCGCACGGGCGGAACGGGTATTGTCCAGCAAGGAGGTGCGGGGATGAGGGACGACACGTCGCTGACGAAGTACATCTTCATCACGGGAGGGGTCGTCTCCGCGCTGGGGAAGGGAATCACCGCGGCCTCGATCGGGCGCCTGCTCGTCGAGCGCGGCCTCCGCGTGACGATCCAGAAGTTCGACCCGTACCTCAACGTCGACCCGGGGACGATGTCGCCGTTCCAGCACGGCGAGGTCTACGTGACGGACGATGGGGCGGAGACCGACCTCGACCTCGGGCACTACGAACGGTTCATCGACGAATCGCTCGCCCAGGCGAACAACGTCACGACGGGCCGCGTCTATCAGGACATCATCACGAAGGAGCGACGCGGCGACTTCCTCGGCGCCACGGTCCAGGTCATCCCGCACGTGACCGACGAGATCAAGTCGGCGGCGCGGCGCCTGGCGCCGAATCATGACGTCGTGATCACCGAGATCGGCGGAACCGTCGGCGACATCGAATCGCTCCCCTTCCTGGAGGCGATCCGGCAGTTCCGCCAGGACGTGGGTCGCGAGCACTCCCTCTTCATCCACCTCACGCTCGTCCCCTGGATCAACGCTTCCGGCGAGCTGAAGACGAAGCCGACGCAGCACTCCGTGCGTGAACTCCTGAGCATCGGAATCCAGCCCGACCTGCTCGTATGCCGGACGGAGCACGACCTCGATGACGGGATCAAGCAGAAGATCGCCCGCTTCTGCAACGTCGAGGTGAACCGGGTCATCGAGTCGCGCGACGTATCGACGATCTACGAGCTTCCGCTCGCCTATCGCGCACAGGAAGTGGACGACCGCATCTGCGAGCAGTTCGGGTTCGAGACGCCTCCGCCGGATCTCGACGGCTGGAACGAGATGGTGGACCGCATCAAGAACCCGTCGAACGGCCGGGTTCGGATCTGCGTGGTGGGGAAGTACACGAAACTCGTGGATTCCTACAAGTCGATCGCGGAGGCGTTCGTTCATGGCGGCGCCGTCAACGACGTGGCCGTGGATGTCGAGTGGCGGTCGGCGGAGGACGTGGAGGCGCAGGGGACCGACCTCCTCGAACGCTTCCACGGCGTACTCATCCCGGGCGGTTTCGGGGAGCGCGGAATCGACGGGATGATCGACACGATCCGGTTCGTCCGGGAGCGCGCGATCCCCTATTTCGGGATCTGTCTGGGTCTGCAGTGCGCCATCATCGAGTTCGCGCGCACCGTATGCGGTCTCCCGACGGCCCACTCGACCGAGTTCGACCCGAAGACGGACCATCCCGTGATCTCGCTCCTCGACTCGCAGCACAAGGTGACGGACATGGGCGGCACCATGCGGCTCGGAGCCTACCCGTGCCTGCTTCAGCCCGGGTCCCGGGCGCACGGCGTCTACGGCGCCGACGAGATCTCCGAGCGGCATCGCCACCGTTACGAGGTCAACCCGGCCTATCGGGAGAAGCTGGGAGAGCGGGGGCTGGCCTTCAGCGGCATGTCGCCGGACGGCGGACTCGTCGAGATGCTGGAGCTTCCCGGGCACCCCTACTTCCTCGCCACGCAGTTTCACCCGGAACTCAAGTCGCGGCCGATGAGGGCTCACCCGCTCTTCGCGGCGTTCGTCGAGGCGGCGGTGATGCGGCGGGACTCGCCGCGGAGCACGCCCCACGAGTCCGCCGGACGGCACGGGACGGCCGAGGAGTGGGCGGACTCGGCGGCGGCCCGGGCGAGCGGGGTCACGGTCGGGAGATGAACCCGGGGCGTCCCTCTCTTTTTTCGGGCCGCCGGCGCAAATCGCTCTTTCTCATCGCCGGCCCGTGCGCGCTCGAGGACGACGCCCTGAACTTCGAGATCGCGGATCGTCTCGCGGAACTCGGGGAACGGCTCGACCTGCCGGTGACGTTCAAGGCCTCCTTCGACAAGGCGAACCGGAGTTCCGCATCGTCGGCTCGGGGACCGGGCCTCGAGCAGGGGCTGGCGGCGCTCGCCCGGGTGCGCGACCGCTCCGGACTCCCCGTGCTCACGGACATTCACCTCCCCGAACAGGCGGCGCCCGCGGCTGCGGTCGTGGACGCGCTCCAGATTCCCGCCTTCCTCTGCCGTCAGACGGAGCTGCTGCGGGCGGCGGCCGCCACGGGACGGCCGGTGAACGTGAAGAAGGGGCAGTGGATGGCCCCGGAGGATGTTGGGGGCGTGGCCGGCAAACTCCGCGAGGCGGGGGCGCGAGAGATCGCGGTCACCGAACGCGGGTTCGCCTTCGGCTACGGGCGCTGGGTCGTCGACATGCGGAGCTTCGCCGTCATGCGCGAGGCGACGGGCCTCCCGACGGTGTTCGACGCGTCCCACGCCGTGCAGCTGCCGGGCGGAGAGGGGTCGCGGAGCGGCGGGGAGCCGGAACACATCGGACGGCTCGCGGCGGCGGCGGTCGCGGCGGGGGCGGACGGCCTCTTCATCGAGGTGCATCCGGATCCGGCTGCGGCCCCCTCCGATGGGTCGAACATGCTGCCGCTGGCCGACCTCGAGCGCGTCGTGGACAGGGCGCTGCGCGTGCGCGAAGCCGTGGCGGTCTGAGAGTCCGATCTTCGTGAGACCGAGCGCCCCCATGGATCGCCGGCTGGCGGAGTCCCTCCGCTTCGTGTCGCTCGATGTGGACGGCGTGCTCACGGACGGTTCGATCTGGGTGGGCGCGGACGCCGACCTCGGCGCCCCGCGGGATCTGCGCCGCTTTCACGCCCTCGATGGCTTGGCGATCCGGATGATGCAGCGGGCGGGGCTCGTCGTCGCGTTCCTCAGCGGCAAGCGGTCGGCCGCCGTCCGCCTGCGGGCGCGGGAGCTCGACATCGCGGAGGTTTCGCTCGGTTCCCGAAAGGGAAAGCTTTCGGCCCTTCGGGGTATGCTCGCGCGACGCGGTTGCACGTGGGACCAGGCCGCACACCTTGGCGACGATCTCACGGACCTGGCGGTCATGGAACGGGTAGGGCTGCCGGCCGCGGTCGTCGGCGCGGTGCCCGAAGTCCGGGCCGCCGCACGGTGGGTGGGGACGGTGCCCGGCGGAGACGGGGCGGTGCGCGAATTCGCGGAAGCCCTGCTCGTCGCCCGGGGGGAGTGGGAGGGGCTGGTGACGAAGTTCCGGGAAGGAGGACGGTTTGCGGGTTGAGAGCCGGGAGAGCACGGGCCGCGCGGGAGCATTCGGTCTGTTCGCCTGGGTGTCGCTGCTGCCCGTCTTCGCCGCGTGCGGTTCCGACGATGGGCCTCCGACGGCGAGCGAACCTTTGCCCGAAGGGGTGGATACCGCTGTGCGGGGTATGCGAACGTTCGTTACGCGCGATGGGATCCGGCGCGCCGTCGTGGAAGCCGACACGGCGGAATGGCGCGAGGAGAACGAAATTCACCTGCGGCGGATGACGATGACGTTTTTCGATCCGAACGGACTGGAATCGACCGAGATGACCGCGGAGTTCGGGATCTTCCATCAACTCGACGGCGACCTCGAGGCCGAAGGCCAAGTGGTCGTGGAAGACCGCGTGGACGACCAGCGTCTCGAGACGGAGCGCCTCGAGTATCGGAACCTGGATGGCCGCATGTATGGCGATACTGCGTTTCAGTTCGTCGATCCGGTAGAAGGTCTGACGCTCGAGGGGACGGGATTCGAGTCGGATCCGGCGCTCGATTCGCTCGTCCTCCTGAATCAGGCAGGGGAGATGCTGCCCGTGGCCGCCTTTTCGGAGGCCGTTCCCCTCCCGGCGGTTCCGACCGGGGAGGGGGTCGTGGAGGAGGAGGTCGCGGGAGAACCGGTGCTGTCCGACACTGCGGCAGCCCCGCCGGACAGCCTGGAGACGCCCGCCGATACCACGGCGGCGGCGCGCCCGTGACTCGAGCGCGCATCGGGTTCGCGAGCTGCCTCGCGGCGGCGGCGTGGCTCACCGGTCCCCTCGCCGCGCAGGAGCCCGAGGCCGGCGTCGGGTCGGCGCTCGAGCGGTGCAGTCTCCGGTGGCGCCCGCTCGAGGCCGAAACGAGGAGCGTCACGAACCGCGACGTGACCGGTGCACACGTCACGGTTCTCAGCGGCCGATACGCGTGGACCTGCGGAACCGCCACGATGGAAGCGGACAGCGCGATAAAGCGTGATGGGCCGCGGCAGGTCGAACTCCTCGGCGCGGTGACCTACGAGGATTCGATTAGAACGCTGAAGTCGGAGCGGCTCCTGTACTTTCAGCTCTCCGATTTCGTCATCGCCGAAGAGAACGTGGAACTGGTCCGTCTAACGGACCGCTCTACCCTCGTAGGCCCGCGCGTGGAGTTTCTCCGAGCCGTCTCCGGCGTTGACGCCGTCACGACCGCGCCCGGACGGCCGACCGTTACGTTCCATCCAACGAACACCGAGTCGCCGGAGCCGTTCACGGTCGAATCGAATCTGGCCATCTTCGCCGGAGAGGACGAGGCGCGCTTCTACGGGGATGCGGTCATCAACCGGAGCGACCTGACCGCCCAGGCGGACAGCGCATTGCTCACGCGGGCCGATGGTCTCGGCGTCCTGTGGGGCGAGCCGTGGATAGAGGCCGAAGGGATTCGACTGGAGGGCGATTCGATACAGTTCCTTTCCCCAAACGAGGAACTCGAAGCGATCCACGCCGTCGGCGACGGCTACGTGTCCGGGGAGAGGTTCGAGGTGGCGGCGGAACTGATCGACATCGACCTGGCGAATCGCGAGGTGGAGCAGGTGCAGGCTCACGGGGAGGGCATGAGCCGGGCGCTCTCCGGCAGCCACGAGCTTCGGGGCGACTCGATCCATTTCGTGATGTACGGGAGCCAGATCGACACGGCGTACGCGATCGGCGGTGCCGTCGCGGTTCAGCGCGACTCGTCCTGGATGGTCCCGCCGGAGCCCGAGCCGCGGGCGGCTCCCCGGGACACTGCCGGCCCCCCCGCCCCGGCCGCCGCCGAAGTTGGCGCGGACACCACGGAAGTCGGCGCGGACACCACTGCCCCCGAGGACGCCGCGGCCGACACAACCGAAGTGGAGGCGGCGGATGCGGGCCCGGCGGGGATCGAACTGGCAACCGATGGCTCGGCGAACTGGGCGCGCGGCGATACGCTCATCGCGGTCTTCGAGCGCGCGGCGGCCCCGGTCGCGGACTCGGTGCCCGCGTCGGACCCCTTCATGCTGCAACTCGTGCTCGAAGGGGATGCGAGCGCCTTTTATCGGATGGTCCGCGATTCGACGACGAGTGCGCGGCCTTCGCTCAACTATCTCATAGCGCGGCGCATCCAGGTGGACTTCGAGGCGGGGGAACCCACGGGGGTCGAGGGAGAACACGCGATCGGTGCCTACCTGGAGCCCCGCGAAGCGTTCGGAACGCCGTCGCCCGCGGATAGCGCCGCCGCCGTGGCCGACAGCGCCGGGGCCGCGACCGACTCGCTCGGCGCGCCCGCGGACACGACGGGTGTCCCACCCGACAGCGCGGCGTTGTCGCCGGATACGGTCGGGGCGCTTCCGGACACCGTGGAGCAGCGCAGGCACCTCCTGAGCGATGTGCAGCTCGCCGCCGGTAACCGCCGACCGGGTCGGGAGCGGCGCGCGATGTCGCACGCGTCCCCGACCCTCAGACCCGGGAGATCCCGTTGAGCAGTGTACTAAGGGCCGAAGGCCTCGTCCGCTCCTTCAAGCGCCGCTGCGTCGTGAACCAGGTGGAGATCGAGGTGCGGCAGGGAGAGGTCGTCGGG
The DNA here is from genome assembly GCA_009838765.1 of Gemmatimonadales bacterium. Taxonomy (GTDB): domain Bacteria; phylum Gemmatimonadota; class Gemmatimonadetes; order Palauibacterales; family Palauibacteraceae; genus Palauibacter; species Palauibacter ramosifaciens. The sequence continues at coordinate 61,233 of VXQX01000024.1, read as the reverse complement.
CTTCTCGGCCCCAACGGCGCGGGGAAGACGACGACCTTTTACATGATCGTCGGCCTCCTCAAGGCGGATGAGGGACGCGTCTACCTCGACAGCGACGAACTCACAAGGTGGCCCATGTACCGGCGGGCGCGAGCCGGCATCGGCTATCTCCCGCAGGAGGCGTCCATCTTCCAGAAGCTCACGGTCGAACAGAACGTGATGGCAATCCTCGAGACCATGAAGATGTCGCGGCAGGCGCGGCGCGACCGCCTGGAGGAGTTGCTCGATGAACTGTCCATCAAGCACCTTCGGGCGAACAAGGCCTATTCTCTCTCCGGGGGCGAGCGGCGGCGGCTGGAGATCACCCGGGCGTTGGCGACGCGGCCCAAGTTCCTGCTGCTCGATGAACCCTTCACCGGGGTCGATCCGATCGCGATCGACGACATCCAGCGCATCGTGCGCGGCCTGAGAGAAAAGGGTCTGGGGGTACTCATCACCGACCACAACGTGCGCGAGACGCTGTCGATCACGGATCGCGCGTACCTCCTGTTCGAAGGCAAGATCCTGGTGCAGGGCGAGGCGGAGCACCTCGTGAACGACCCGGAAGCCCGGCAACTGTACCTCGGGGAGGACTTCAAGCTCTGAACATGGCATCGGGACGGGCGGGCCTCACCGCAGGCCTCCACCTGCGGCAGGAACAGAAGGCGCAGCCTCGCCTCTATCAGGCGATGGACCTTCTCCACATGCCCCTGCTCGACCTGCAGAGCCACCTGAGAGAAGCGCTCGTCGACAACCCGTTCCTCGACCTCGTGGAACCCGGAGACGAGCCGGACGACCCCGCCGATGACCCGCCCGGGTCCCTCGCCGATGACGCAGGCGATGACCCCGGGGAAGAGGCGGAGGAGGTCGACTGGGAGGACCTTCTCCTCGACGACTTCGATGCGGGTGGGCGGCGCGAGGAATACGGGGACCGGGAGTACTATGCGCCCACAGCGGTCGCCGCGCAGACGCTCTGGGACCACCTCCACGAACAGTTGAACCTGCTCCGCCTCGGCGAGCGTCAGCTGCGGATCGGCGAAGAGATCATCGGCAACGTGGACCGCGATGGGTTCCTCTCGTGCCCGCTCGACCGGATCGTCGAGGCGCTGGACCGGGTTTCCCGGGCGGAGGTTGAGGAGATGCTCGCCCGGATCCAGTCCTTCGAACCGAGCGGCGTCGCGGCGCGAGACGTGCGCGAGACGCTCTTGCTGCAGTTGCGGGACCGCGGGCGTGAGGAGTCGCTGGCCCACCGCATCGTGGAGGGACACTTCGATGATCTCGCGCACCGCCGGTGGCCGGAATTGGCGGAAGCGTACGGGATCGAGCCGCGCGAGGTCCAGGCGGCGGCAGACGAGATCGCGAAGCTGGATCCCAAGCCCGGCCTCCGGTACGCGGATGCGTCGGAATCCTACGTGATCCCGGATCTTTCGGTGGAAAGAGTCGAGGGGCGGTATCGTGTCTCGCACGCCGACACCTCGCTGCCGCGCCTGAAACTCTCGACCGTTTACCAGGACGTGGCAGCGGATCGGGGCCGGTTCGAAGGGGAAAGCAGGGCGTTCATCTCGGAAAGGCTCAACAGCGCCCGGTGGCTGATCCAGGCGATCGAGCAGCGGCGGCAGACGATGCTGAAGGTGATGGATTTCATCGTCGAGCGGCAGCATGACTTCTTCGAAAAGGGGGTCGAACACCTGCGGCCGCTCACGCTTCGCGATGTGGCCCGACACATCGAGATGCATGAATCCACAGTGTCTCGCGTGACGAACGGCAAGTACGTGCAGACGCCGCGCGGACTCTACCCGCTCAAGTTCTTCTTCTCGGGCGGCTATTCGATGCGCGGGAGGGAAGACCTGTCGTCGGAGGGCGTGAGGGCACGGATCCGCAAGCTGGTGGCGGAGGAGGATCCCACGGCGCCGCTCAGCGACCACGAGATCACCGCCCGCCTTCAGGATGCGGGCGTTCGGATCGCACGTCGCACGGTGGCGAAGTACCGGGATCGGATGGGGATCCTCTCGGCTCGGCTGCGCAGGCGCGTATGAGCGATCCGGGAATCTCGGTCCTCGTCCCGGCGTACGACGAAGCCGAGAACATGCCCGAATTGTTCGCGGAGCTCGCGGCGACGTTCGCCGAGCACGATCTCGCGGCGGAGGTCGTCCTCGTCGACGACGGCTCCGCCGATGGGACCGCCGAAGCCGCCGAGGAGGCGGCCGCGCGGGCGGGACTGGGGGGCAGGGCCGTCGTGCTCCGGCATCGGGCGAACCGGGGGAAGACGGAGGCGATGCTCACGGCCGCAGCGGCCGCCCGCGGCGAGGTTCTCGTCCTCTTCGACGCGGACCTGCAACATTCCACGGAGGAGATTCCGCGCTTCGCGGCGAAGCTGGACGAGGGTTACGACCTCGTCGCGGGCCGCAAGGTGGGACGCTACGAGAAGCGCTTCACCTCTTCCATCTACAACCGGCTCGCGCGCGCGATCTTCAAGGTGCCCGTGCGCGACCTCAACTCGATGAAGGCCTTCAGGGCCGACGTCCTCGCGGGCCTCCGGCTGCGGCACGACTGGCACCGCTATTTCGTCGTGCTCGCCCACGCCCGGGGATACCGACTCGGCGAACTGGACATCGACCTCCTCCCGCGACGGCACGGCGAGCCCAAGTTCTCCGGGCGGCGGCGGATCCTGATCGGGATGCTGGATATGGTGTCGGTGTGGTTCCAGCTCGTGTTCGGGCGCAAGCCGCTCCTCTTCTTCGGCACGAGCGGTCTCGCGCTGATCGCGGCGGGCTGCGTGACGGGGTTCACGGCCCTCGTGCTGCGCTTCGGGTTCGGCCTCGGGTACCGTCCACTGCTGACGCTCGTCGTCCTGCTCATCGTAGGAGGTCTCCTCCTCTTCATCCTCGGCTTCCTCGCGGAGACGATGGCCCAGCTCCGCGACGAGATCGAAGACCTCAAGCGCGGCGACCGCCCGTGAAGGTGGTTCATGTGGTCACCGCCTTCCCGCGCCACGACGACGACGTGATCACCCCCTGGCTCGGACGGCTGCTGCTCGGCCTGCGCGAACGCGGTCTGGAGGTCGGGGTGCTGGCTCCGGCTTACCGCGGCGGGGGCGCGACGGAGTGGCGGGGCATCCCCGTGCGCCGCTTTCGATACGCGCCGGCCCGGCTGGAGACCCTCACGCACGACGAGACGGCGCCGGACCGCATTCGCCGCCGTCCGGCCTACGCCGTGCTCCTGCCGGGGTACATGATCGGCGGGAGCCTGGCATCGATTGCTCTCGGTACATCCTCGCCCCCCGACGTTGTCCATGTGCACTGGCCCGTCCCGCACGCCTGGTTCGGCGCCCTCGCGCGGGCGTCATCCGAGCGGACGGCGCTGGTTTCGAGCTTCTATTCCGTTGAAATCCGCTGGATCGAACGCCGTCTCCGCTGGGCTCTGCCGTTCCTGCGCTGGTCGATCGAGAGCGCCGACGCCGTGACGGCGATTTCGACCGCTACGGCCGCGGCCGTGGCCCGGTACACGTCGCGCGACGTTCCCGTGATCCCCTTCAGCGCGGCGATCTCCGACCGACCGCTGCCCGACGGCGCCGGTGCCGAGGCGCGGCCGCTGGAGCGTGAGGGACCCGTGCGCCTCCTCTTCGTGGGCCGCCTTGTGGAGCGGAAGGGCGTGCATATCCTGATACGGGCGCTGGCTCTGATCCGGGAGCGCGTCGACGCGACCCTCACGGTGGTCGGAGAGGGGCCCGAAGCCGGCCCGCTGGAGGCGGAGGCCCGCCGCGTCGGCGTGGACCCCTTCGTACGCTTCGCGGGCCGCGTCGATGAGGACGCGCTCGGAGAGGCGTACCGAACGAGCGATCTCTTCATCCTTCCGGCGGTCGTGGACGGCAAGGGCGACACCGAAGGGCTGGGCGTGGTCCTCCTCGAAGCGCTCGAATTCGGTCTCCCCCTGATCGCCTCCGATGTCGGCGGCATCCCGGACATCGTAAGGCACGGCGAGACCGGTCTCCTCGTGGCGCCAGGCAACGCCGTCGCACTGGCGAACGCGATCTTACGGGTGATCGAGGACCCTGCCGCGGCGCGGGAACGGGTCGAGAGAGGAAGGGCGCACATGCGGGAACACTTCGGGCTGCCGGGGGTGGTGGACCGGCTCGTGCGCCGCTATGAGCGCGCCGTGGCCGCGCGGCGCGGGACGAGACCGGCCTCGGAGGCCGCGCGATGATGCGCGACTCCTTCGGTTTGGCCGCATTCGGATTCGCGCTTCTTCATCTGATCCTCGGGTTCCTCGTATTCGAACCCACGCTGTTTCCCGGTGGAGACAACGCGGGCTACCTCATTCTCGGCGACGCGCTGCGCAATGGGGAGGGGTATCGCGATTTGTACCTGCCCGGGACGCCGCTGCACGCCCGATACCCTCCACTGTTGCCGGTGATGCTTGCCGGCCTGGGGTGGATCGGAGGTGTGCTGGGGGCCAAGATCGGCATGCTCCTGATGACGACCTTGGTCGTGTGGGCTACCGCGCATTTCGGGCGGCAGTGGATGGGAGCGGGCCCGGCCCTCGCGGCAGCGGGTCTGCTGGCTGTGAATCCAACGCTGCTGGAATACGGGCACTACGTGCTCAGCGAAGGGCCGTTCGTGCTGTGGATCGTTGCGGCGCTATGGCTATCGCAGCGGGACGATGGGCGGGGGGCATTGCTAGCTATGGGCGCCGCCATCGCCGCCTTCGCGACGCGTACCGCCGGCATGACGGTGTTGATGGCCTTGCCGCTGGCCTGGCTTCTCGCGCGGCGGTATCGCCGGGCTGGGTGGACGATGCTTGTTGCAGTGGCCACGCTTGCGGCCTGGGCCCTCTATCAGCGCTGGGCGGCAGCGGATCAGCCGGGATATCTGTCCGTTCTCCTCCTTGTCGACCCGTACTCGCCGGAGGCGGGGACGGTGACTCTCGCCGGCCTGATCGAACGCGCGGCCCAGAACCTCTGGGCTCATGTGAGCCGAGTCCTCCCGGACCTCCTGCTGGGCCCGGGAGATGGCTCGAGCGGCGGCCGGATCGTTCTCGGCGGGACGGCGGCGGCAGCGGCCCTGTTTCGGTGGACGAGCGCAGCCCGCGGTCGTCTCGGGGCTCCGGAGATCTTCGCGATCCTCTACGTCGGCCTGATCGCGCTCTGGCCGTCGGTATGGACGGACCGACGCTTCCTGCTCCCACTGCTACCCGTGGTCTTGTTGCTGGCGCTTTCGGCACTGTGGCGGCTTCCCCTCCGGCCTCCGGTCCGGTGGCTGCGCCTGGCGGTCCCCATGGTTTTCGCGGCATTCGGGGTCATCTGGGCTGCGAACGTGATCCCCGGCCGCGTTGCCTGTATCGCGTCCTACCGTGCGGACCGTCCATGCGATGTGCCGGCCTCTTCCAGTCTCTATGCCTCGGCCCGCTGGGCTCGCGAGAACACGCCGCCCGAAGCGGTCATTGCCAATCGCAAGCCGCGTCTCTTTTACTGGTATTCTCGCAGGCGCGGGGACGTGTATCCCTTCTCGGCCGATGCGGCGACCGTCATGGCGGGTCTTGATGCGATGGGGGCGAGCTACGTGGTTGTGGATCAGGTGAGCGGAACGACCGGGCGATACCTGATCCCCGCCATTCGAGCCTTTCCCAACCGTTTCGAAGCGGTCTATGAAGGAGGGGAGCCCGTTACCGTGATCCTGCGCCTGTTGCCGGCTATGGCGGACATCGAATGAAGCAGCGTGAAGGCGGAAGTTCGCGCGCATGGGAGGCTCCTGACGGGACCGCGCCGGAAACACACGACTATCAGGGCAGAGATCTCGAGGCCATGTCCTCCGCTGTTCGGTACCACCGCGACATTCTCCGCATGTTCTCACCGTATCTGGGAGACCGAATCCTGGAGGTCGGCGCGGGCAGCGGAAACATCTCCCGACTGATTCTCGAGCGGCAGCCTTCTCACCTCTACGCGCTGGAGCCGAGCGACAGCATGTACGCCCTTCTCCGGGAACGAGTGCGGGGAAGCTTGAACGCGACGGTCCACCACTCCCTTCTCTCGGACTTCCTGAAAGCGGAGAACACGGCCGGAATGGATTCCGTGGTGAGCATCAATGTCCTGGAGCACGTTCAGGATGATGTCGCGGAGCTGGCGCGGATGCGCGCGGCCCTCCGCCCCGGGGGCTACCTGTGCCTCTGGGTTCCGGCGTTGCCCGCGCTCACGAGCCGCTTTGATCGATCGCTGGGGCACTTCAGGAGATACCGCAGACGAGACGTCCTGCAGAAACTCGAACGGACCGGTTTTGTTCCGGTCAGGCTCGCGTACCGGGACATCGTCGGAATGCTCGCGTGGTTCGTCGTCTGCCGTGTCTTGCGCCAGGAACTGAGCCCCGGAAAGGTGAGCATGTACGACCGGTTCGTGATGCCGGTCACGGGCGCTTGCGGGCGCCGGTTGAACCCGCCGCTCGGCAAGAACCTGATGGCGATCGCCCGCAGACCCTGATGGATACCGCCACGCCGGCAGGGGGCCGCGATTACACGGTCTGGTGGTTCCTCGCCGGGGCGGCGCTCGTCACGTTGTTCTTCTACCGTGACTTCGTCTTCCACCCGGAGCGGCTCCTCTTCGGGTCGGACATGCTGTTCGAGGGGATTTCGCTGCGGCGGTTCTACGTGGACGAGATACTGGCGGGCCGCGGTGTACCGCTCTGGGTCCCGCACGTCTACGGGGGGATGCCCTTCGTGGCGATCCTGCCGGGACCCATCTTCTATCCGTCGACGATCCTCTACTTCCTTCTGCCGCTGCACCGGGCCATCGGCTGGACCTTCGTCCTGCACACGTTTCTGAACGGGGCATTCGGCTACTTCCTCGGGCGCTCCTTCCGGCTGCGCCCGGCCTCGGCCGCGGTATGCGGAGCTTCGTTCCTCCTCGCCGGCTACGTCACGTCCCACCTGTTCGGGGGACAGGACGGGCGGATGTTCACGATGACGCTGATCCCGCTGGCGCTCGGCCTGCTCAACCGCGGGCTGGAGAGGAACGAGTTCCGTTGGTTCGCGGGCCTCGCGTTCGTCATCGCGGCGCAGACGTTCTCGGCGCACGTGCAGATGATGTACTTCTCGTGCCTCGCCCTCGCGGCCTTCTGCCTGTATCACGTGGCCTTCCGGGTCCCCCCGCCGGCCTCGGGCGAGCCGCGCGGGAGAGCGTACGGTCGTCCGCTCGCGTGGTTCGCGCTCGCGAACGTGGCCGCAGTTCTGATCGCCGCGCCCCAGTTCTTCCCGACGCTGACGGTGCTCGAGCACGTCACGCGCGCGGCGGGGGAGCGAGGGTACGAATTCGCGGCCTCCTGGGCTCTGCCGCCGCAGGAACTCACGGCGTTCTTCCTGCCGGACCTCATCGGCTCGCTTCCGGGGTCCTACTGGGGACAGAACCCGATCAAGCTGCATACGGAGTATCTCGGCGCCGTCCCGCTCGCGCTGGCGATTCTCGGCATCTCGGCGGGGTTCGGCCGCGCGCTCGATCGCGACCAGCGACGGGTCGTGTGGTTCCTTGCCGGCGCGGGCCTGCTCGGCGTCCTGTTCGCCCTCGGGGCCGCGACGCCCGTGCACCGGATCGCGTACACGCTGCTGCCCATGATGTCGAGTCTGCGGGCGCCGTCGATGATGCTGGGTCCGGTGACGGTCTTCGTCGCGCTGCTCGCGGCCTACGGCTGGGAGGCGGCGCTGAACCGTCGCGCCGCCGTCGGCGCGACAGCGGACGACGGGACCGGAACGAACTCCGCTGGGCGCCGCCTTTCGTGGCCCGTGCTCGTGCTCGGGGGGCCGATTCTTCTGCTTGGCGCGGCGGCGGCACTCAACCCGCAGGGGCTGGCGAACTTCGTGCTTCTCTCGTGGTATCCCGAGGGATGGTCGCGTCAACCGTCGGCGGTCTCCATCGAGGCGCTGCGTCTCAACGGTCTGTTTCTCCTCGCGGGATTCGGTCTCGCCTGGGGAGCGGCCAGGGGGGTGGCGCGCCACAGCTTCGGCGCCTGGACGCTGGCCGTGGTGCTCGCCTTCGGGATCATGGACCTGTGGCGCGTGGACGCGCGCTACCTGAGGGTGCAGGATGCCGACGCGTCGCTCGCGACCGACCCCGTCATCGCGGCCCTGCACGAGAACACGGAGCCGGGAGAGCGCGTCTGGGCGCCCAGCCTGGCCGGCCCCACGCCCAACTACCGCCCGAACCAGCTCGCTTACTACGGGGTGCCGTCGGCGAGCGGGCTTCAGAAGTTTCTCCTGCGTCCGTACGCGAGACTCGTGGGCGGAATCACGCCGGACGAGGGGTTACTCCGGCATCCGGTCGTGCGCCGGTTGCTGAACGTCCGCTATCTCATCACGCCCGGAGCACAGGAAGGTGTCGAAGCGGTCGCGGAGGCGAGCGGGCGCCACCTGTACGAACTGCCCTCCGAGCTTCCGTACGCTTACTTCCCCGCGTCCATCGAAACGGTGGGTGATACCGCGGCGGCTGTCGCGCGAACGCTCGAGGTCTCGGATCCGGCTCGGTTGACCATCGTCGAAGATCGGGCAGGTATCGAGGCTCCGTCGGCGGGGCGGGGGAGCGCGTCGCTCGTTCGCCGGGAACCGGACCGCATCGAACTGGAGGTCGTGGCGGATCGTGGCGGCCTTCTCGCGGTCAGCGAGATTCATCACGAGCGCTGGAAAGCCATTCTTGACGGGGAAGAGGCAGTGGTATGGCGGGTGAATACGGCGTTTCGCGGCGTCGAAGTGCCCCCCGGGAGGCATGAGCTGGTCTTCCAGTACCGGAGTCCTCCCTTCAGCATCGGCGTTTGGGTCAGCCTGCTGACCGTGGTCGGCCTGACCGTGAGCATCCTTGTCTCCTGGCGGCGTCGGTCCCGGGGATCGGAAGCGTGACCGCGGACCGCACTCCCGCCGCGCCGGGCCGCCGGTGGGTCGCGCTCGGAACCGCCGTCTTCCTCCTTGCCGCCCTGACCGCTGTCGGCCTGGCGCTGTCGGGCAGCTGGGCTGCGTGGGGCGACTTCGAGACGGCGGGCATGTCGCGCTGGCGAGTGCGGCCCTTTTGGCTGACCGTCGCAGTCGCGTGCGAAGTTGTGGCCCTCTGCGCGAGCGGTGCTGTCTGGGCCGCGATGTTCCGGGCGGCGGGCGGCAGTGCCGGGATGCCGGAAGCCGCCGCAGCGTGGCTCGGTTCCAACCTCGGCCGCTACCTGCCGGGGAAAATCTGGCAGGTAGCCGGACTGGTGACCTACATCCGCGGTCGAGGCGATTCCGGCGCAACGGCCTTCGCTACGCTGATCGCCTTCCAGGCCGCCATCGTGGTCACGGGTGTCGCCGTGGCGCTCGTGGCACTGGGCGCCGGCGCCTTCGAGGTCGTCGGCCGGTGGCCCCTGATCGCGGGCGGCATCGCCCTCGCCGCCGCGCTCACGCCGCCCGTCTTGCGCTCCGTCCTGGGGCTGGGGCGTCGCTTGCTGCGCGAGACGGGCGAGCGGAACGATGTCGAGCTGGACGGGAAGGTACTGTGCAGCGCCGTGGTGGGAAGCCTGCTCATCTGGGCCCTCCACGGACTCGGTTTCCTGGCACTGCTCGAAGGATTGGTGCTCGACAACACCGTCGGCTTCGCGGCGGCGCTAGGGGTCTTTGCGGGGTCCTACGTCGTGGGTTACCTGGCCCTGGTGGCGCCCGGAGGGTTGGTCGTCCGCGAGGGTATGCTCGTGGCACTCCTGGCTGCGGCGGCCGCGATTCCGGCCGGACCCGCCGCCGCGCTCGCGCTGGCGGCCCGCCTCTGGACGACGGGCGCGGAACTCGTGTCTTTCGGCTTGACCTTGGCCGTGCTGCGATTCGCAAGCGTCCCACGTGATGGCGAACCTTGAGGTCCGATGATGCAACGGATGCGGGATCCGCCTGAGGGTCGATAGGTTGCCCGCCTGATGAGCCCCGAAAAATCCGCCGCCTCGCCCGCCGATTCCGGCCGGGATCAGGTCTCCGCTTCCGCTCTCGCGGGCAGTGGGCGCGGTCTCGTCATCCTGCCCACGTACAACGAGGTCGATTCGATCGCCGGGATCGTCGAGGGCGTGCTGGCGCAGGACGGCCGGCTCTCGGTCCTCGTCGTCGACGACGCATCGCCCGACGCAACAGGCGCCCTCGTCGACTCGCTCGCCGCGGCGGATCCGCGCGTGAACGTCCTGCACAGGGAAGGGAAGCTCGGGCTCGGCACCGCCTACATCGCCGGCTTCCGCTGGGCGCTGGAGCGGGACTTCGAGTGGATCTTCGAGATGGACGCCGACGGCTCGCACGACGCGCGCTATATTTCCGACATGATCGCCGCGACCTCCCGCTTCGATGTGGTCGTCGGATCCCGCTATACTGCGGGGGTGAACGTCATCAACTGGCCGATGTCGCGCCTGCTCCTCAGCTACTACGCGAACAAGTACGCCCGCATCGCCACGGGACTGCGCCTCGCCGACTCGACGAGCGGCTTCAAGTGCTTCAGGCGCCGCGTATTGGAGGCGATCGACCTCGATCGCGTGGGGTCGACCGGGTACACGTTTCAGATTGAAATGAACTTCCGCGCATGGAAGCATGGGTTTCGTGTCGGGGAAGTCCCCATCGTGTTCACGGACCGCCGGCTCGGGCAGAGCAAGATGTCGGGGGCGATCGTGCGCGAGGCGGTGTGGCGGGTGTGGGCGCTGCGGCTGCGGTCCCTCCTTCGGAGGCTGTGATGGCCAGAAACCGCACCATGTCGTACTTCCCGTCCCGGCGGGAACCTCCGCGTCCGGCGATCGACTACAAGAACCACCCGGTCTTCTCGAAGCGGCCGCGATGGAGGTGCGAGGCCCACCGCATCATCTTCGGCAACCTGACACGCGCCGGGCGGCTCTTCGACCTCATTCTCATCGGCGTCATCCTCGCCAGCGTCGTCGTCGTGATGCTCGAGAGCGTGCAGGATTTCAACATTCGCGCTCGAGGCCTGCTGTGGACGCTCGAATGGGTGTTCACCGTGCTGTTCACGATCGAATACGGGCTCCGCCTCATCTCCGCGGAGCGGGCGGGCCAATATGCCCGTTCCTTCTTCGGGATCGTCGACCTGCTCGCAGTCCTGCCCAACTTCGTGGGACTGCTCATCCCGGGAGGGCAGGCGCTCGCGGTCATCCGCCTGCTGCGGGTGCTGCGCGTGTTCCGGGTTCTGAAGCTCGCCCAGTTCGTCGGGGGAGAACGACTCCTGATCAACGCGCTGCGCTCGAGCGCCTACAAGGTCGCCGTCTTCATCGTCGCGGTGCTCGTCGTGGTGACCCTCGTGGGCGCGGCGATGTACGTGATCGAGGGAGCGGAGGCGGGCTTCAGCAGCATCCCCCGCGGGGTCTACTGGGCCATCGTCACCGTGACGACCGTGGGGTTCGGCGACATCACGCCGCAGACCACGGTGGGACAGATGCTCGCCGCGCTCCTCATGATCCTGGGGTACGGCGTGATCGCCGTCCCGACGGGCATCGTGACGGCCGAGATCACGGGTGGCCGCGACGCGAGAGCGCGGGCCGCCATGGAGCGGTTGTGCCTGCGCTGCGCCTCGTCCGGCCACGACCCGGATGCCCGCCACTGCAAGCACTGCGGTACCGAACTACTCGAATGAGCCCGTCGTCAGCGCCGGCCGACTCCGCCAGGCGAGACTACTACGAGGAGTTCCTGGCGAGTCGCGAGTACAAGGAGAGCCGGACCCGCAAGGCGGCGGTGCTCGACCGGATCGTGGGCGAGAGGATCCGCGCGGCGGGCGTCGTCGGCGATCTCGGGAGCGGCACGGGCCTCCTCAAGCGCGAACTCGAGAAGCTCAGTGGGCAGTCCATCATCGGCTTCGAACTGGACCCGCGAGTCGTGATCGAACGCGGTCTGACCTGCGTGGCCGATGGGACCCGGCTTCCGACCGCCGACGCCTGCTTCGACTTTCTGATCGTGAATCACCTCTATGAACACGTCGCCGACCCGCGGGAGCTGTTCGCGGAGGTGTCCCGCGTGCTCAAACCCGGAGGTTCCGCCTACGTAAGCGCGGGAAGCCGCTGGGCATTCCTCGAGCCGCACTACCGGCTGCCTTTTCTGAGTTGGCTGCCGCGGGGGCTTGCCGACCGCTACGTTCGCTGGACAGGGCGCGCAAGGAGCTACCGCGGAATCCGTTTCCTGGGGTACCGCTCGCTGCAGCGCGCGATGGATGTCCCGGAGCTGCGACGTGCCGACATGACGGAACACGCGATTCGATCGGTGCTGAACGGTGGCGGGGGCCGGAAGTGGCGGGCCGTCTGGCGGGTCCTCTCGATACTCCCCGGCGGGTTGCGGCGCGGGATCCTGCGCTGCGGGCCGCAATGGTTCTTCCTTCTCACGCGGCGAGACCGATGAGGAGCCGCAAGTCGTCCCTGCGCACGCGGCGGGGTTCGCCGGGGCGCGTCGGCCGGCACGCGGGAGCCCTGTTCGCCGGCGCCGTGGCGGCCTCGTGCACGGCCTCGGCGCTGGCGGCCCAGGCCAACGCCGAGCATGAGGTGGACGTTGCGGCGCTTCGGCCCCGCGCTCCGGTGCCCATCGCCCGCATCTCCGAGACGATCGAGGTCGATGGGGTCGTGAACGAGCCCGTGTGGGAGACGATCGATCCACTCCCGCTGTTCATCATGTCGCCCACCCACGGCGGCGAGCAGACGGAGCGGACGGAGATTCGTCTCGCGCACGATGACCGGTATCTCTACGTCTCCGGGAGGATGTACGACTCGGACCCGGACGGCATCCGTGTAAACACCTTCTATCGTGACAGTTACAGCGGCGATGACCTGTTCTCGTTCGTGATCGACAGCTACAACGACTACGAAACGGCGCTCTGGTTCGGCACGACCCCCGCCGGCGTGCGGCAGGACCGCTCGATTTCCAACGATGCCGAGTTCAGCGGCGATCTCCCGCCCTTCAACCAGGACTGGAATGCGCACTGGACTGTCCGCACGACCCGCAACGGGGAAGGGTGGTTCGCCGAGTTCCGGATCCCGTTCTCGACGTTGGGATTCCAGGCGGAGGGCGATGAAGTGACGATGGGAATCACCATCTATCGCTACATCGGCCGGAAGAACGAACGCCAGGTGTACCCGCCGATCGCCAGGGAATGGGGCCGGCTCGCGTTCATGAAGCCGTCACAGACCCAGCGCGTGACGCTGCGCGAAGTCCGACCCACCGCGCCGATCCATGTGACCCCCTACGCGCTCGGGGGCCTGCGCCGGACGCCGGTGCTGCGCGAGCCCGCCGATGCGGCCGCCTACTGGGCGACGGAACAGGACCGGACCACGGAACCGGGCGTCGATCTCAAGTACTCGCCATCGTCCAACCTGGCGATCGACCTCACGGTCAACACCGACTTCGCCCAGGTCGAGGCGGACGAGCAGCAGGTCAACCTCACCCGGTTCTCACTCTTCTTCCCCGAGAAACGCCAGTTCTTCCAGGAGCGGTCCTCGACCTTCGACTTCGGGACCGGAGGCTTCACCGACCGCGTCTTCTTCAGCCGGAGGGTCGGTCTCGAACGGGGGGAACTCGTCCGCATCTACGGCGGCGCCCGCGTCGTCGGCCGCATGGGAGGGCTCGACTACGGCCTGCTGAACATGCAGACGGCTCCCGCCGGAGAGCGCTCGGGGGAAAACGTCGGCGTGATGCGGGTCAAACAGCAGGTGCTCAATCCGTACTCCTTCGTGGGCGGAATCGTAGCGACGCGGCTCGGACGGAACGGGGAGGACAACGTCGCCTACGGCGTGGACACGCAGATCCGCCCGCTCGGCAACGAGTGGGTGACGCTGACGTGGGCACAGACGTTCGACGAACGGGTGAACGAGCGGAATCCGCTCGACGCGGGCCTGTTCCGCGTGCGCTGGGAACGGAGAACGGACCGTGGCCTGTCGTACAACCTTTATTACCGTCGCGTGGGACCCGACTACACGCCGCGCCTCGGCTTCCAGTTGCGCAGCGACTTCACGCTCTTCGGCGGCGAGGTCGCCCACACCTGGCTCCAGGGTCCGACCGCCTCGTTGAACACGGTCACGCTGTCGGTGATGGGCGAGAGTTACTACCGCAACGCCGACGTCACGCCGGAGTCGCAATCGATCCGCCCCGAACTGGAACTCGCCTTCAAGTCGGGGTCGCGGATTGCGGCCTATTCGAACACGCAGTTCGAGGACATCCGGACGCCGTTTCGCATCACCGGCCTCTCGATCGCGCCGGGCGAGTACTGGTTCCGGGAGGTGGGCGTCGACTGGATGCTGCCGCGCACCGCGATCTTCCGCGGGGACATCAGGACTACGGTGGGGAGCTTCTACGACGGCCGGCGCGCGGGCCTGATCTTCAACCCGATGTGGAGCGTGTCCCGCTACCTGGAGATCGGCGGCGGCTACGAGGTGAACCGGATCGAATTTCCGGATCGGGGAGAGGCGGCAACGACGCAGCTCGGCCGGGTCCGGCTCGCTTTCGCCCTCAACCCGCAGGTCTCGTTCAGCACGTTCGCGCAGTACAACAACCTCGACGAACGCATGAGCATCAACGCCCGCTTCCGTTACCACTTCCGGGAGGGAACGGATCTCTGGGTCGTGTACAACGAGGGGCTGAACTTCGACCGCGAACGGGGATTCGACCCTCGGCTGCCGTGGTCGGCGGGGCGGAACGTCATGGTCAAGTACTCCCACACCTTCAGCTGGTAGCTCGGGGCGCCGGCCCCTCGGCTGCCGCCTCTCCCTCCACCGCCGGGATTGAACCCTCGGGCTCGCCGGGGTGTTCTTTCGGCGGGCAGACCTTTCCCGTGCCACTCCCGACCCTGGGTACATGCCGTTGACCCACATCGGCCGTCGACGTCGGCGACTCGCGACTCCGTACGCGTGGATGGTGCCGGTCTGTCTGCTCGCGGCCCCCGCCGTCTCCGCGCAGACCGGTGACTCGGAAGTGGCCGACGTCACGGGGCTCCGGTCGCCCGTCCCGGTTCCCATCGCGCGACTCGCGGGGGAGATCGACCTCGACGGCGTCGTCGACGAGCCCGCCTGGGCTGCAATCGAGCCGCTCCCGATGTTCATGTGGGCGCCCACCCACGGGGGCGAGATGACGGAGCGGACCGAGGTCCGGATCGCGCACGACGACGAGTACCTCTATCTCTCCGGCCGGATGTACGACTCGAACCCCGATGGAATCCGGGCGAACACCTACTACCGGGATGCGTTCAGCGGCGACGATCTCCTCTCGTTCGTGATCGACAGCTACAACGACTACGAGACCGGCGTCTGGCTGGGGACCACGCCCGCCGGCGTCCGCCAGGACCGCTCGCTCTCCAACGACGGCGACTTCACGGGCGACGCGATGCCGTTCAACGCGGACTGGAACGCCCACTGGCAGGTCGTCACGTCGCAGAACGACGAGGGCTGGTTCGCGGAATACCGGGTCCCGTTCTCCACTCTCGGCTTCCAGGCGCGGGGGGACGAGGTGACGATGGGGATCATCGTCTACCGCTTCCTCGCCCGGAAGAACGAGCGCCACGTCTTCCCGTTCATCGGCCGCGAATGGGGGCAGGGAGGCTTTCTCAAGCCGTCGCAGGGCCAGCGCATGACGCTGCGCGGCGTCCGACCCACGACGCCGGCCTACGTGACCCCGTACGTCCTCGGGGGCCTGAGCCGGACTCCGGTCCTCCGGGAGCGATCGGACGCCGCCTCCTTCTGGGGGACCGAGCGGGACCAGGTGGCAGAGCCGGGCGTCGATCTCAAGTACTCTCCCTCGTCCAACCTGGCGATCGACCTCACGGTCAACACCGACTTCGCGCAGGTGGAGGCGGACGACCAGCAGGTGAACCTCACCCGGTTCTCGCTCTTCTTCCCCGAGAAACGTCAGTTCTTCCAGGAACGCTCCTCAACTTTCGACTTCGGGACGGGAGGGTTCACGGACCGCGTCTTCTTCAGCCGCCGCATCGGGCTCGAAGGGGGTGATCTCGTCCGCATCTACGGAGGCGCGAGGCTGGTCGGCCGGCTCGGGGGCCTGGACTTCGGGATCCTCAATATGCAGACGGCCCCGGCCGCGGGGCGGTCGGGCGAAAACATGGGGGTCATGCGCCTCAAGCAGCAGGTGCTCAATCCGTATTCGTTCGTTGGGGGAATCCTCACGACCCGCTATGGATCCAACGGCCGGAACAACGTCGCCTACGGCCTGGACTCGCAGCTGCGCCTGTTCGGGAACGAGTATCTCACGGCGACCTGGGCGCAAACGCAGGACGAGGTCGTCAGGGAGCGGAACGTACTCGACGCGAGCCTCGTGCGGGCGCGCTGGGAGCGGCGGACGGACCGCGGCGTCTGGTACAACTTCTTCTACCGGCGCGTGGGCCCGGACTACCTGCCGCGCCTCGGCTTCCAGTTGCGTAATGACTTCACGCTGTTCGGCGGGCAGTTGGCCCATACCTGGCTGAGAGGCGCCGACGCGACACTGAACGCGATCACCCTGCATGTGATGGGCGAGAACTACTACCGCAACGCCGACCTCACGGTCGAATCCCGCTCGATCCGCCCCTCGGTATCGCTGGACTTCAAGTCGACCGCCAACATCACCGCCTACTCGAACGTGCAGCTCGAGGACATCCGGAGTCCGTTCCGGGTCGGCGCGGTGTCCATCCAGCCCGGCGAATACCGGTTTCACGAAGTCGGAATCGACTGGCAGCTGCCGCGCAGCACGATCGTGCGGGGCGACATCCGGACGACGGCGGGGAGCTTCTACGACGGGCGGCGCGTGGGCCTCATCTTCAACCCCACGTGGACCGTCTCCCGCTACCTGGAGGTCGTCGGCGGCTACGAGGTGAACCGCCTCGAGTTCCCCGGCCGGGGCGAGGCGACGACGACGCACCTGGGACGGCTGCGGCTGAACTTCGCCTTCAACACGCACATCTCGTTCGGCGCCTTCGCGCAGTACAACAACCTCGACGAGCGGACGAGCGTCAACGCGCGCTTCCGCTATCACTTCAGAGAGGGCACAGACCTCTGGATTGTATATAATGAAGGGTTCAACTTCGAACGGAGCCGCGGGTTCGATCCGATGCTGCCGTGGTCGGCGGGGCGAAACATCATGATCAAATACTCTCACACGTTCATATGGTGACTCTGCGCACGACCCTGTGGCTGTGCGCGACGCTGGCGGCGGTGGCGCCCGGGGCCGCGGCCGCGCAGGACGGCGGGCGAGGGAAGCCCTCCGTGCCCCTCCATCGCCTGACTGGCAACGGTCACATCCAGCTCGACGGCTTCGTCGACGAGCCGGCGTGGGCGGACATCGATCCCGTGCCGCTCGTGATGTACTCGCCCACATACGGCGGAACCCTCACCGAAGAGACGGAGATCCGGATCGCCTACGATGACGGATACCTCTACGTCTCGGGGCGGCTGTTCGATTCCGACCTCGGCGGGATCCGGGCGAACAGCTTCGTCCGCGACGGGTTCAGCGGCGATGACCAGTTCTCGGTTGTGATCGACAGCTACAACGACCACGAGACGGCGGTGGCCTTCGTGGTGAACCCCAACGGCGCGCGATCCGATCGCGCGGTTTGGGGTGACGCCGAGTGGACCGCGGGCACGCGACCCTTCAACAGCGACTGGAACGCGCACTGGGATGCCGCCGTCCAGCGGACGAACGACGGGTGGTCCGCGGAGATGCGGATCCCGTTCTCCACGCTGGGGTTCCAGAACGCCGGCGGGGAAGTGACGATGGGACTCTCCGTCTACCGCTCGATTTCGCGGAAGAACGAGCGCCACGTCTATCCCGACATCTCTCCCGAGTACGGGTTCTTCGGCTTCGGCAAGCCATCGCTGGCGCAGCGCGTCACCCTGAGGGACGTGAATCGGGCGAATCCGATCTACGTGACGCCGTACCTTCTGGGCGGCATGACTCAGATCCCGACCCTGCGCGAACCGCCGGACGTGCAGGCGGCGTACTGGGCGACGACGAACGACCCCACCGGGGAGCCCGGCCTCGACTTCAGGTATTCGCCGTCGTCGAACCTGTCGATCGATCTCACCGCCAATACGGACTTCGCCCAGGTGGAGGCGGACGACCAGCAGATCAACCTCACGCGGTTCCCCCTCTTCTTCCCGGAGAAGCGGCAGTTCTTCCAGGAACGCTCGGCGACCTTCGACTTCGCGACCGGCGGGGTCACGGACCGGGTCTTCTTCAGCCGCCGGATCGGGCTCGACCAGGGCGAACTCGTGCGCATTTACGGAGGGGCGCGCGTGGTGGGGCGGGCCGGCGGGCTTGATTTCGGGATGCTGAACATGCAGACGGCCCCGCGCGCGGGACGGCCGGGGGAGAACATGGGTGTGCTGCGGCTCAAGCAGCAGATCTTCAATCAGAACTCCTCCGTCGGCGGGATCGTCACGACGCGCGTCGATGCGTACGGCAAGACGAACGTGGCCTACGGCGCGGACAGCGAGGTGCGCGTGTTCGGGGACGAGTATCTGACGCTGCGGTGGGCCCAGTCGTTCGACGATGACGTGGTCGAGCGGAATCCGCTCGACGCCGGCACCTTCTTCGCGCAGTACGAGCGGCGGAGGCAGGAGGGGTTGAACTACAGCGCGCAGTACCGGCGGGTGGGGCCGGATTACCTGCCGCGGCTCGGCTTCCAGCTTCGGAACGACTTCACCCTGTTCGGTGGGTCGAGCGAATACTCCTGGTTCCTCGGCGCGGATTCCCAGTTGCGTGCCGTGACGGTCGGGGGCACCACGGATCACTACTACCGGAACTCGGATCTCACGCCGGAGTCACGCAGCTACGCCCCCATGCTGCGGATCGCGCTGAAGTCGGGCACCTTCATGACCCTCACCTCGCGATCGAGCTTCGAGAGCATCCGTGACCCGTTCCGGGTCGCGAGCCTCCGGATCAACCCCGGGGAATACTGGTTCCACGAAGCCGACATGTCGCTGCGGCTTTCGCGCGGCGGTCTCGTGCGCGGGGAACTCGGGGGCTCGGCCGGCAGCTTCTACGACGGCCGCAGGGTGGGCCTTCGAATGAGTCCGGCGCTGAACGTCTCCCGGCACGTCGAGATCCGGCCCGGGTACGACCTCAACCGGTTCGAACTCCGGGGCGGCGACTACCTGACCACCCACCTCGCCAAGCTGGGCGTCGATTTCTCGCTGGACACGCACCTCTCTCTGAGCGTGCTCGCCCAGTACAACTCGGCAGCGGACCAGGCGCTCGTGAACGCCCGCTTCCGGTATCACTTCCGCGAGGGAGTGGACCTGTGGGTCGTCTACAACGAGGGCTACTACACGGACCGCGTGAACGGCCGGGCGAACAACCGCGATCCCATGCTCCCGTTCTCGTCCGGCAGGGCGCTGATGGTGAAGTACTCCCACACCCTCGCCCTCTGATCGCGGTCGGATTCGACGTCTGAACGACCCTCTGATTCGCCCTCCGGTGCTCAACCCGCACCGGACACAAGTTTACATAATATACATTATGTGCCATCGTTTGGAGGGGCGGCGTTCCCACGGCGGTAACGGGATTTACCCGCTGCCGGCGCGGCGGGCCTTGATCTCTCCGAGTCGGAGGCGGTAGACGCCGGCTTCCACCGGGTCCTCCCTGGCGGCTTCCTCGGCGATGGCCGCGAAGATCGTCTCGGCTTCATCGAGACGGCCGAGGGACGCGAGGATTCTCGCCACGGCGGCGCGCGCCTCGCGGCGCTGGAAGGCGAAACGCGCCGTCTCTCCCAGCGCTTCCCATGTAGAGATCGCGGTCTCCGCGTCTCCCGACGCCTCCTGGGCCGCCGCGAGGAGCGTGCGGGCGGCAAGTCCGACGGGGCGGTCCGACGCCTCTGAAATCGTACTCGCGACCCGCGCGGCATCGACAGACCGTCCCTCGTCGAGATAGGTCCGTGCAAGGAGGAGCCGTCCTTCGTTCGCGGCCGCGACGCCGCCAAAGCGCTCGACGTACGCTTCGAGATCGGCGATGAGGAGTTCGGGGTCGACCGCGGTCATCCGCAGGGTCGCGAGTTCGGACGCCGCCTGTTCGCGCACCGAGGCCTGGAAGTTCGTGTAGTACACGAAGCCTGCGACGACCATCGCGATGCCGGCCGCCCCCACCAGCACCGCCCGCATATTCTTGTTGACCCAGGTGGCCAGGCGGAACGTAGACCGGACGAAGGCATCCTGTCGGCCGCCGTCGTCCGGGCGTTTTCCGCTGGCGAGCGCGTCCGCCATCTGCCTTCCCCTCTGCGTTCACTGCTCGGTTGTCGAACGGCGTGGAAGCTACCCGGCCCGGCGGATCGCCGCTACCAGTCACGGGCGGTCGGCGCCACGCCCCCCGGCCATGCGGTCGATGGCGAGGACGGCCGCCGCCCCGAGGAGCGCGAGAGTCGCCGCCGGCCAGATCTCGCCGGCGCCATCGGGCCAGCGGTTCGCCACAAACCACTCGATGCGGCCGTCGCTGTGGGTGTACAGCTCGCGGAGCTGCGCCTTCCACGGCCACAGCGCGTTGAGCGAGCCGAGGAGGAACCCGGTGAGTACGGCCAGCGTGGGTTTCCGGTGCCGAGCGAGGAGTCGCCGCAGACCCCGGCTGCACGCGAGCAGGCCGGTGACGACTCCCAGGCCCACGGCCGCGATCCGGGCGGCGTCCAGGTCGTTGAGGGCCGCGATCACGGGGGCGTAAGCGCCCAGGATGAGCAGGATGAAGCTGCCGGAGATGCCGGGCAGGATCATGGCGCAGGCAGCCACGGCCGCGGCCGCCGCGAGAAAGAGGGGCGCGTCGGACCGGACGAGCGGGGGCAGCGACGTGACGACCGCGGCCACCACGGCCCCGGCGGCGGCGAGGGTCCAGATGCCGGCCCGACGGTCCGTGACCCGCCGGCCGACGAGCGGGACCGACGCCGCCACGAGGCCGAAGAAGAAGGCCCACAGCTCCACGGGCCGGTTCGCGAGCAGCCAGTGCAGCGGCCCGGCGAAGGCGAAGACGCTCGTGCCGATGCCGGCGAGCAGGACGGCGAGGAAGCCGAAGTTGCCCGCCTGCCAGGCCCCGCGCACCCCCCCCTCGCGCAGCGCCCCGAGCAGGCGGCGGTCGAGACCCGCGATCGTCGCGACGAGCTCGTCGTAGATGCCCGAGATGAAGGCGATCGTCCCACCCGAAACCCCGGGCACGAGATCCGCCAGCCCCATGGCGAGGCCTTTCGCGTACACCCCGGCCCAGGTTCGCACGGACCTCACTCGGGGCCTCCGCCCCGTGGCTCGTTCTCGATGAGGGGTACGAAGCGGGCGCCGGTGATCGTCTCCGTCGCGAAATGGTCGCCACATCGCGTGTAGCGCCGCAGTTCCTGCCGCCGCGTACCGACGGGTACGATGAGGCGGCCGCCGTCGGCAAGCTGCCGAAAGAGCGCTTCCGGCGGGCGGGCGGCAGCCGCGCCCACGATGATCGCCTGGAAGGGAGCGTGTCTCGGCCAGCCCCGGCTCCCGTCCCCATGCATGAGACGCGCGTCCACGCCGAGCCGGTCCAACCGGCGTGCGGCGGCCTCGTACAGGGAAGCGATCCGCTCGATGGAGTACACCCTCGCCCCGAGCGCCGCGAGGAGCGCCGTTTGAAACCCCGCTCCCGTCCCCACCTCGAGAACGCGATGATCGGGCCGGACTTCGGCGTATTCGAGACTGAGGGCGTGGATCGTGGGGCTCGAAATCGTCTGCCCCCGGCCGATGGGGAGCGGCACATCCTCGTAGGCGCGCGCCCGCATCACGTCGGGTACGAACGCGTGCCGCGGAACGCTGTCGAACGCATGCAGGACGGCCAGATCGCTCACCCCCCGATCCCGGAGCCGTTCGACGAGGCGGCGACGGTCGCGCCGGTAGTCCGCCGCCGGGTCCCGCTCCGTCAACCTCCCAGCCGCCACGACCTCACCTCGTTCAGCAGTTCGAAATTCGTCAGGTCGAGATGGAGCGGCGTCACCGAGACGAAGCCGGCGCGCACGGCGCGGAAGTCCGAATCCTCCCGCCCGCGCCAAGCCGAATGTCCCCCTCCGATCTTGAAGTATTCAGTCCCCTCCTCATCGTGAATCCGGCGCAGCGAGTCGTGGTACACGCGACGCCCGAGCGCCGTCACCGTGATCCCCTTCACCTGGCCCGCCGGCCGGTTCGGAAGGTTGACGTTGAAGAATGTCTCATCCGGAAAGGATTCCCGGCCGAGGCAGGCGGCGATGATCCGGCCGAGCATCTTCTCGTAGGTTTCGAGAACGCCGTCGTCGCTCCCCGTAAATGAGAAGGCGATCGCGGGCACGCCGAGGATCGTCGCCTCCATCGCCGCTGCCACGGTGCCGGAGTAGAGGACGTCTTCGCCCATGTTGGGGCCGTGGTTGACCCCCGAGAGGACGAAGCGGGGCCGAGCCTCGAGGATCTCCTTCAGGGCGAGGAGCACGCAATCGGTCGGCGTCCCGTCCACCATGTAGCGCCGCGGTCCGAGCTGCGTGAGGCGGAGCGGCCGAAACAGCGACAGCGCATGGCTCGTGGCGCTCTGCTCCCGGTCCGGCGCCACCGTCCACACGTCGCCGAAGGCCTCGGCCACGCGGGTGAGCAATGCAAGCCCGGTCGACTTCACGCCGTCGTCGTTCGTGCACAGCAGGATGGGTGTTTCCGTTCCGGTCACCCGGCCTCACCGCCCTCCAGCAGCCGGACGAGTTCGTCGGCCTCCCTCCGGAGGTCGCGGATCGTCTCCCGGTCCCAGGCCACGCGCGCCTGCGCCGGGAGTTCCCCGCCCGCGCGCAGCTGGTCGAGCTTCCGCCGCGCGCCCTCGATCGTGTACCTCTCCGTGTAGAGGAGGTGCCGCAGGAGCTGCACGAGCTGGATCTGTTTCGGGCGGTACACCCGGTTCCCGGCCTGGTTCTTCGTGGGGCGAAGTGCCGAGAACTGCGTTTCCCAATAGCGCAGGACGTGCGGCTTGAGATCCGCGATCTCGCACACTTCGCCGATCGAGTAGTACTCCTTCGGGGCGATGCGGTCGGACACGCTTTCCCCTTCCCTTGCTAGCACCCCGTGCCGGTACTGACACGGGGCTTGGCCACGGACTGCTAGCCCCAGCGCTCGGGTTTCGGCTCCCGGGCCATCAGCCGAGCCAGCGCCTCCCGCGGCGCCACATCTTCGTACAGGATCGAATATACGCTGCTCGTGATCGGCATCTCCACGTCCAGATCCCGGCTCAGTTCATACGCTGCGCGTGCCGTGCGCACGCCTTCCACGACCTGATCCATCTCTCCAATCACCTCCGAAGGCTGGCGACCCGCTCCAATGGCGAGGCCGGCGGAGCGATTCCGGCTCAGCCGTCCCGTACAGGTGAGGACGAGATCTCCAAGCCCCGCGAGGCCGCCGAGCGTCGTTTCCCGCGCTCCGAAGTGCCGGGAGAGGCGGGCGATCTCGGCCAGTCCGCGGTTGATGAGCGCCGCGCGCGCGTTCGAACCCAACTCCAGCCCGTCCGAGATCCCGGCCGCGAGCGCGATCACGTTCTTGAGCGCGCCGCCGAATTCCACGCCGTCCACATCCGGCTGCGTGTACACGCGGAAATACCCGTTCCGGAACAGGCTCTGCACGGCGAGCGCGTGGGTCTCGCTGCGGCTCGCGGCGACGACCGCGGTCGGGAGCCCGAGGAGGAGTTCCTCCGCGAAGCTGGGTCCCGAGAGGACGACCGTGCGGGGTCCCGCGGCCTCGCCCAGCGTCTCCACGATGACCTCCGACATCCTCCGGTGCGTCCCGAGTTCGATCCCCTTGGAGGCCGAGACGAGCACCTGGTCGCCGAGATGGGGCGCGGCGTGCCGCAGCACCTCGCGCACCGCGTGCGATGGGCAGACGGAGAGCACGAAACCCGCGCCATCCATCGCCTTCGCGAGGTCCGACGTCACGGTGAGGGGGCCCCCCAGTTCGATTCCGGGCAGATAGCGCTCGTTCGTCCCGCTGTCGCGGATCGCGGCGGCGTGCACGGGGTCCCGCGCCCACAGCCGCACGTCGTGGCCGTTCCGCACGAGGACATCCGCCAGCGCCGTACCCCAGCTGCCCGCGCCCAGCACGGCGACCCGCTGCCCGCTCACGCCTCGTCCCCCGAAGACTTCCGCGCCGTCCTCTCCCGGCGCGGCAGCCGGCCGCGGCGCCAATCTACCTGGAACTCCTCGCGTCTCACGATTCGCGCGAGGTTCGAGCGGTGCGTCCACCAGACCGTGATGGCGAGGAGGAGCGCATAGAACACGACGGAGCGCGGCGCCGCCGAGCCGCGCGCCATGATGGGCACGAGGGCCGCCGAGAGGAGGGACGCCATGGAGGCCGTCCGCGTGAGGATCACCGTCACGACCCACACGAAGAAGGCGACGATCACGGCCACCGGAACCAGCGCGGCCATCGTTCCGGCGGCGGTCGCGACCCCCTTCCCTCCCCTGAATCTCGTATAGACCGGCCACACGTGTCCGGAGATGGCCGCGAGCCCGTAAGCAAGCGCCCAGGCGCCGGCCCGCCCGTCCCACATCGGGAAGAGCCACACGGGAACGAACCCCTTCAGCAGATCCACCACGAGCACCCCCACGGCCGGGAAGAACCCGAGGACCCGGTAGGCGTTCGTGGATCCGAGGTTGCCGCTCCCCTCTCGCCGGAGGTCGTACCCGTAGGCGCGCCCGACGAGGTAGCTGGTGGGAAAGGCCCCCATGAGATAGGCGGCAAGCGTCAGGAGCGGAGCGATCATTCCCGCCCCGAACGCTTCCTCAGCTTGATCCGGACGGGAGATCCCTCGAATCCCCAGGCCTCCCGGAAGCCGGCGACGAGGTATCTCACATAGTGCTCCTTGAGGTCGTGCGGCCGGTTGGACCAGAGTACGAACTGCGGTGGGGACGCCGCCACCTGGCTGCCGTACAGCAGCCGCACGTCCCCCCGTCCGCCCTGGGGAGGCTGCCGGCGCGCGACGAGGCGTTGAAGGACTTCGTTCACCTCTGCCGTGGGCACCCGCCCGGCCCGAGCCTCCTGCACCTCGAACGCGAGGTCGATGGCCTTCCGCACCCGCTTCCCGGTCAACGCCGAGCAGGTGATGATGGGGACCCAGCGAAGATAATGCGCCCGCCCCCGGAGTTCGCGCTCGAAGCCGGCCAGGGCGGAAGGTCCGCGATCCTCGATCAGGTCCCACTTGTTGGCAACGAACACGAGGCCTTTGCCCTCGTCCCACGCCTGGTGTCCGATGCGGAAGTCCTGGTTCGCGGCGCCGTCCCTGGTATCCACGAGGAGGAGGCAGACGTCCGCCCGATCGATGGCCGACGCCGCCCGCAGCCGTCCGAGGAATTCAAGATCATCCACGATGCGGGCCTGGCGCCGGAGGCCCGCGGTGTCGATGAGACGGACGCGGCGCCCTTCCAGGACGAGGTCGGTGTCGATCGCGTCGCGCGTCGTCCCCGCTTCCTCGTGTACGATGACGCGATCTTCTCCGAGAAGCCGGTTCACGAAGCTGGACTTGCCCACGTTGGGCCGCCCGATGACCGCAATGCGGATGTCGGTGTCGCCCTCCTCCATCTCCGCGGAATCCGGGAGCGCCGCCACCACGCGGTCGAGGAGGTCCCCCGACCCCTTGCCGCTGAGGGCCGCGAGCGGGGTGGGATCGCCGAGGCCGAGTTCATAGAAGTCGACGTGTCCGATCGCATCGCCGAGTTCGTCCAGCTTGTTCGCCGCGACGATTACGGGCAGGCCCGAGCGGCGCAGGAGCTGCGCGACGTGGCGGTCCACGGGCTGGACGCCGTCGCGGCCGTCCACGACGAAGACGACCACGTCGGCGTGGCCGATCGCGGTCTCGGCCTGCCGGCGCACCTCGAGGTCGATGCGTTCATCCGGCCGCTCGACGAGGCCGCCGGTATCGACGAGGAGGAAGCGGTGTCCCGCCCATTCCGCCTCCGCGAATTGCCGGTCCCGCGTCACGCCGGGGCGCTCGGCGACGATCGCGACCCGCCGCCCCAGGATCCGGTTGAAGAGCGTCGACTTGCCGACGTTGGGACGGCCCACGATGGCGACCGTGCGGAGAGCCATCGGTGCGCTGCTAGAGCCGCGAGAGGACGTCGACGAGGTCGCGGGAGGGCTCGACCCGGCGGCCGGGAAAATCAGCCCGCAACTCGGCCAGGCTCAGGTCGTCGAGGAAGAGGTCTCCGTCGTTCAGCGCCTGCGCCGAGAAGAGGGCCACGTCGAAGTCTCCCGCGCCGCGGAGCGCGCTCCGGTGATCCGCACCCGGCAGGAGGCCCGCCGTCGTGACCATCGGCCCGTACAGCGTGTTCTCGACCGCGACCGTCGACACCTCGGCGCCGGTGCGCCGGGCGATGCGGCCCACGAGGCGGGTCAGCGTCGGCCCCATCGAGGTCCCGGTGACCGCAACGACCCGGCACCCCTCCAGCGGGTGGAGCGCCTCCAGTTGCCCGGTCACGCGATCCGTCAGCGTGGAAATCGCCCCGACGCCGTTGCTCTCGAGTTCGTGATCGTCGAAGTATGCGGCGCCGGGCGGTTCGAGTCCCGCCTGCAGGTACATTTCGTCGGCGGCGTAGCACCAGCCCTGCCCCCGCTCCGACAGCGCCCGCTCCCGGATCGCGTCGACGGCGTCGAGCGCCGCGCGACACTCCGCCGGTTCGAGGGTCCGCCCGCCCGGCGCCGCGTTCCAGGAGGTCAGCCCCACAGGTACGATGGAGAGCGACCGGATCGCATCCCCGCGGCGATAGAGGTCTTCGATCGTTCGCGTCAGGTCTTCGCCGTCGTTCAGTTCGGGACAGAGGACGACCTGCGCGTGCACGACGATGCGGCCCTCGGCCAGCCGGTCGAGATCCTGCCCGATATTCGCGCTCCGGGGATTCTTCAGCATCTCGAGCCGGACCGTGGGGTCCGTCGAGTGGACACTCACGTAGAGCGGGGACAGTCGTTGCTCGAATATCCGGTCCCAGTCATCCGGACGCAGGTTCGTCAGCGTGATGTAGTGGCCGTGCAGGAAGGACAGCCGATAGTCGTCATCCTTCACATAGAGCGGCGCCCGGAGCCGGTCGCGCTTCGGGTTCCCCTTCACGAAGCAAAAGGGGCACGCGTTCGTGCAGCGGCGGATCTTGTCGGGCTCCGGGACGATTCCGAGGGGCTCGTCCGCCGGTTTCTCGATGTCGAACAGAAACCGCTCGCCGGTCCGCTGCTCGGCGAGCACCCGGAGCGCGGGTTCCGCCTGGTGGAAGAGAAGGTCGAGGCCGTCCCGGATGGGCTTGCCGTTGATCTCGAGCACGGCGAGACCTGCCGGCAGTTCGAGATCTGCGGCAATGGACCCCGGCTCAACGCTGGCGATTCGAATCATGGTCTAGCAGCCCGTGGGGCTGGTTTCGGGCTGCTCCGGCTTCCCGCGAGCGGCCCGCGCCCGCGGTCTGGCAGTACCGGGCGGTCAGCCCCCGATGGTTCCGTAGCGGAACCCGGCCAGGGGTATGTCGGACTCGATCTCGAAGGTGAAGCCGCCGGAGTCGGCCTCGAACGCATGCGTGTGCTCCGTGACGACCTGTCCTCCGGCATCGACGAACTCGAAGGGGATCTGCAGCGTCCCGCCGGCGGTGCGGTTCGTGAAGGCGACCTGGACGACGTACCGGCCGCCTTCGGCAGCGGCCATCTGCGCGAACGTGACGGAGAGCGGCAACTCCTGCTCCTCGCCCATGACCTCCATCGCCCGCTCGTTCATGTCGGCGCGGCCGAGGGCCTGGAAGCGCAACTGGTGAGCAAGCGCATCGTAGGGATACCACCGGGTCAAGGTGTCCGCGAGCGCAATCACGGGCCCGGGACGGCCCGACTGGATGGAAGCGTTGACGTAGTTCTCCATCGCCTCCTTGTTGTAGGGGTTCCCCTCGCGCGCATTCCCGAACGCGGTCGCCGCGTCCGGGAAGTTCTGTGTGTTGTAGAACCCCACTCCGACTTCGAGCCACTGCTGGTAGGTCAGGTCCGTGCGCTCGAGGGTTTCGGCATAGATCGCGGCCGACTCTTCGGCCTGCCCCTGATCGGCCAGCACTCCCGCGTACCGGATCTGAATCACGACATCGTCCGGATTGCCGGCGAGGTAGTCGCTGTAGATCTGAAGGGCTTCATCCGCCCTGTCTTCGATCGCCAGCATGTCGCCGAGTCCGCGGACGATACCGCGCAGCGACTCCGCGTCCGCCTCGGGAATGTCCGCGGCGAGCGCGGCCCGGTACGTCTCGATCGCACCCGCATTGTCTCCCAGTTGCGACTGAAGGAGCGCCGCGTTGCTGTACGTGCGGAGGTCGGGATTGAACTCGTTCGCAAGCGCGAAGGCGTCGAGCGCCGTCTCGAAGTCGGATGCGCCGTAGGCCGTGACGCCCCGGTTGTAGAGCCGGACCCAGCCGTTGTACCGCTGCGCCTCGCTGTGCATCATGCACTCGGGCGACGCGGTGGCGTCGTAGCGGTCGAGAAACCCCACGGCATCCGGGAAGTTGCCGAGACCTATCTGGATCTGGGCGCCCAGCAGGGGGACCACCGGATTGTCGCTGTCCAGATCCGCCCCGAGCGCCTCCCACGCCTCCGTGAAGATCGTCAGGCTGTCCTGTGCCGTTGCGGCCTCGGCGAGTTCCTGAAGAGCTTCGGAAGCCGTCGAGGCTGCGCTGTTCGGGTCGAACTCGCATTCCTGCCCGAAGAGTCCCGCGGCAGTGAAGATCGACGCCAGGGTGGCGGCGGTCGCCGCCCTCGCGCCAGTACGCACCATGTTCGACATCGCTCTGAACCCCTGTCTCTGTTTTGAGTCACAACCACGGCCAAGGTAGCCGGAAGGCCCCCACGGCGCACGGAGCCCCGTGCTTCAGTAGGTGAGGAGATGCGCGGTGTTGAAGAGGACGACGGTCTCCCCGTCCCGCAACTCCCCGGATCGCCGGAGTTCGCGCGCTCCGGCGAAGGTGGCCCCGCCTTCGATCGAGGCCCCGACGCCGGCTGCGCCGAGTTCGAGGGCCCCATCCATCATCGCCTCGTCGGAGACGGCAACTCCGCCTCCGCCCGACGCGCGGATGGCTTCGAGCATCAGGAAATCTCCGAGCGCCCCCGGAACCCGGAGCCCCCAGGCTTCGGTCGAGGCGTTCCGCCACGGCTCGGCGTACGTCTCGCCCGCCGCATGCGCGCGGACGATCGGCGCGCAGCCCGTGCCCTGCACCGCGTAGAGCCGCGTGTCGCCGTCGATCAGGCCGAGTTCACGCAACTCCGCCAGCGTCTTGGCGCTGCCGATGAGACCCGTGCCGCCGCCGGTCGGATAGACGATGGCGTCGGGCGCCCGCCACCCGAGCGCTTCGACGATCTCGAGCATCATCGTCTTCTTTCCCTCGATCCGGTACGGCTCCTTCAGCGTGGAGATGTTGAAGGCGCCCGTTTCCGCCCCGTACTCGGCGGAGAGGCGGCCGCATTCGTCGATGAGTCCGTCGACCCGGACGATGTCGGCACCGTAATGCTCGCAGCGCCGGGCGACGCCCTCCGGCGTGTCCTCCGGGATGAAGAGGCGAGAGGGTACTCCGGCGCGCGCCGCGTAGGCCGCAAGAGCGGCCCCGGCGTTCCCGGCGCTCGGGATGACGAGGTCCGTAGCCCCTTCGTGCACCGCCCGCGTGACGGCGGCGCACAGGCCCCGGTCCTTGAAGCTCCCCGTGGGGTTGAGGCCCTCGTCCTTCACCATGAGCGTGAGACCCTCGAACTCCCCGCCGACCTCGATCTCGATCAGGGGCGTGCCGCCCTCCCCAAGCGTCACGGGATCTTCGTTCGGCTCGACGGGCATGATCTCCCGAAACCGCCACATGCCGCCTTGTCGCCCGGCCCAGGTCCGCCGCAACGCTTCGCCGTCCAGGTTCGCCAGGTCGTACCGGGCAAGCAGAGGCTTCCCGCAGTCCGGGTCCGGGCACACCGTGGCCAGCCCCCGCGCGACGGGTCGCCGGCAGAGGCCGCATTCGAGGCTCCAGCTCATACGCTTCGCTCCTTTTCTGCCGCCGCCGCGAGCCGCGCGAGGGTGCGCTCCCGTCCGAGCGCGTAGGCGACCTCGCCGAGGTCGGGGCCGTGAAGCTGCCCGGTCAGGGCGACCCGAACGGGCGGAAAGAACGTACGCCCCGCGAGCCCGGCGTCGCGCATCGCGGAGCGAAGCGCCGAGGCGAGGGGTTCGGGTCGCCACGTCGTATCCACCCACGCCGCCCGCGCGAGGCGGATCGCGGTCGCCGCCGCAGGGTCGGAGAGCGACTCCCGGGCGCCGGACCCGCCGGTCTCCGGGGCGCGGTAGATCGGCTCGATCTCGGACGTGACATCGGAGAGCAGACGCGTGCGTTTGGCGAAGACCTCCGCGGCCCGGTGGAGATCGGAGTCGCTGAGCCCCAGGCCTTCCACATCGAGCCGCGCGGCCCAGTCGCGGGCCAGCCGACCGGGCGGTTCCGTCCGCAGGTGCTGGCCGGAAAGCCAGGCCATCTTCTCCTCATCCACCTCGGTATCGGCCGCCCCCAGCCGGTCGAGGTCGATCCGTTCCACGAGCGCCTCCCGGCTCAGGAACTCCTCTCCGTCCTCCGAGGACCACGAGAGGAGCGACAGGTAGTTGAGCACCGCGTCCGGATGGAATCCCCGCTCCCGGTAGTCGAGGACCCCCGCCGCCCCGCGCCGCTTGGAGAGCTTCCCTCCCCCGGGGGCGAGCACGGTCGGGATGTGGACGAACTCCGGCGGTCTCACCCCGAAGGCCCGGTACAGGAGCACCTGCTTGGGTGTGTTCGAGAGATGGCCCACGCCCCGGATCACGTGGCTGATCTCCATCTCGATGTCGTCCACCGCGACCGCGAAGTTGTATGTAGGCCGCCCGTCGCTCCGCACGAGGACGAGGTCCCCCAGGTCGTCGCCGTCGATCGCGAGGGTGCCCTTCAGGAGATCCGTGAACTCGACGGGCCCGGATTCCACGCGCAGCCGGATCGCGGCCTCCCGCCCCTCCGCCTCGTGGCGGCGCGCCACCTCGGCGGCTAGGCCGCGGCAGCGCGCATCCCGTCCGGTGGGCTTCCCCGCGGCGATCGCCTCCGCCCGCCGCGCGTCGAGTTCGTCCGGCCGGCAGTAGCAGCGGAAGGCCCTCCCCGATTCCAGCAGCTCCGCCGCGCGGGCCCGGTGCCGGTCGGCCCGGGCCAACTGGCGGTATGGCGCGAACGATCCCCCCTCCCGCGGTCCCTCGTCCGGGGCGATCCCGAGCCAGTCGAGGGCTTCGTAGATCATCTCCTCCCCCCCCGGCACGCCGCGCTCGGTGTCCGTATCCTCAAGGCGGAGCACGAAGGCGCCGCCGTGCCGCCGCGCAAAAAGCCAATTCAGGATCGCAGTGCGCGCGTTGCCGAGGTGGAGGGCTCCGGTCGGACTCGGCGCGAAGCGGGTTCGGACCCGCGCCGTCGAGGCGGCCGGGGCCGTCACGAAGCCTCCTCTTCCGGCTGGAAGCCGGCACAGCGCAGCACCGGAAGCGTCGGATAGCGCCGGAAACGCGCGTCCGTGCGCGAGAGCCGACAGAGGAGGAAGACGGACCCGCGGTCGCTCCGGATCCAGCGTCGATGACGGCAGCGTGTACACAGACCCGCGGGGGGATGTCCGCTGCTCATCACGAGGCGGCCCCCGGGACAGGGTCCTCCTCGCGGAGCGCCGCGAGGATCGACGTGGCGGTCGCCGGGCCGATCCCGGGCGTGCGCGCGAGTTGCGCGGGCGTGGCCCTCCGGATGAGATCGAGACTGCCGAACCGCTCAAGCAGACGCTGCTCGCGCTCCGGGCCCACCCCCGGGATCTCGCTCAACCTCGATCTGAGGGCACGGCGCCGGCGTAGCGTCCGGTTGTACCTGAGGGCGAAGCGATGGGCCTCATCGCGCGCCCGCTGCAGCCAGTGCAGGCCCGGGTCGGCGCGCGGAAGCCGCAACGGCGCCGGAGTCCCAAGGCGGAACACCTCTTCTTCACGCTTCGCGAGCGCCACGGTGGGCAGATCGGAGACGCCGGCGCCATCCATCGCCTGCCGCGCGGCCGACAGCTGTCCTCTCCCCCCGTCCACGACGACGAGGTCCGGCAAGGGGCGGCCCTCCCGCACGCGGCGGTCGAAATAGCGCGACACGATCTCCTGCATCATGGCGTAATCATCGGTCCGTCCGTCCTCCGAGTCCCGAATCCGGAACCTCCGGTACTCATCCCTGTGCGGTCGCCCGTCCCGGAGCCACACGGAGCTCCCCACCGACTCCCGACCCGCGAGCGTCGACACGTCGAAACAGACGATGTCCCGCGCGGGCGCCTCCAGCGCGAGCACCTCCGCGAGCCGTGCCCCGGCGGGTGGCGGCCCTGCCGCGTCGACCCCGGCCTCCGCCTCGTCTCCACGCTCCACCCGGTCCCGTTCCAGCACGTGCGCCGCGTTTCGGTTGGCGGCCCGCGTCAGTTCCAGCCCCGGTCCCCGCCTCGGTACCCGGATGCGGAAGCGGTGTCCGGCGACGCCCGAAAGGTACTCCTCCACGAGGTCCTGCTCGTCGAACGGATCCGGAACGAGAAGTTCCGACGGGACATCGTCCGCCTGGCGCAGATAGTACCCCTTCACCAGGGCCCCGAGCACGGCTTCGTCCGATTCGTCCCCGACATTCGCGAGATAGTGGACCCGGCGGCCGACGAGTCTTCCCTCCCGCACCCTCAGGACGATGCCGCACACCGAGCCGCCCGCCGGCTGGCGCGCGAACCCCATCGCGTCGTGGCTCCCGCCCCTCGGGTCGATCGCCGCCTGCCGGCTCTCCAGTTGATCGAGGCCACGCAGGACATCCCTCAACTCCCCTGCGCGCTCGTAGTCCAGCGCTTCGGCGGCCTCCGCCATCCGGACCTCCACCGAGCGCCTCACGGCCGCCGTCCGCCCTCCGAGGATCTCGAGGATTTCGTCGATCATCGCCCGATAGTCCGCTTCGGACTGGAGGCCCGCGCACGGCGCCTTGCAGCGCCCGATGTGGTAGTCGAGACAGGGACGGGGCGGAAGCTCACCCGGCATCCGGTAGTGACACGACCGCACGGTGTACATCTTCTTGATCGTGCGCAGCGCCCGACGCATGGCCCCGACATCGGTGAAGGGGCCCAGGTACCGCGAGCCGTCATCCCGCAGCCGCCGCGTCACGAAGATCCGCGGGAAGGGCTCCCCGACCGTGACCTTGATGTACGGATAGCTCTTGTCGTCCCGGAGGTGGATGTTGAAGCGCGGGCCGAACTCGCGGATGAGATTCCATTCGAGGAGGAGGGCCTCGGCTTCCGAGCGCACGGGGAAGGTCTCGATGCCGTCGATCTCCCGTACGAGGCGGGCGAGCTTTACGGAACGGTTCGCCTCGGCGCCGAAATAGGAGGCGACGCGCGAGCGGAGGGACTTCGCCTTTCCCACGTAGAGGACCTCCCCCGCGGCATCCCGAAACAGGTACACGCCGGGCTCGTGACCCAGTCCGCGCGCCTGCTCGCGCAGCGCGTCGGGACCGGGGCCGGGCGAGCCCCGCTCCCCGCTCATTCCCTCCCCCCCACGGGTGGGGACGCCCCGACCGTCCGCAGCCCGGTCGGGAGGCCGGCGCAGCCCACATAGCAGAGCCCGCCCGCGATGAGCGCGGCCGCGAGGAGGGTGGCGTTCCCGAAGAATCCGTCCGGGAGGCGGCTCCCGAGCAGCGCACGAATCGCCAGGAAGACGCCGCTCGCAAGGCCGGCGCCCGCGGCCATGCGGGCGAGCGAACGCCGCACCGGGGGGAGCCACCCTCCCGCGCCCCGCCGCCCCAGCCCGCGCACGAGGAGGACGAGGTTGACCCAGGCCCCGACCGAACTGCCGAAGACAAGGCCGGCCGCCGCACGCAGCCCGAACCCGCGGTCCTCCATCCAGAGCGCGGTCGCGGCCCCGATGAGGATGCCGGTCCCCACCCCGGCCATGGCGTATCTCACCGGCGTCCGCGTGTCCTGGAGGGCGTGGAAGGCGCTCGCGAACAGCTTCGTGAGGCCCGTCGCGACGAGTCCGAGCGCGTACGCGCCCAGCCCCCACCGCACGACTGGAACGTGTTCGGCCTCGAAGGCTCCCCGTTCGTAGACGAGCGACGTCACGAGGTCCCCGAGCAGGAGGAGCACGGCAACCGATGGGAGGATGAAGTAGGCCACCCGACGCACGCCGGTGGAGAGATGGGAGCGCAGGGCTTCGACTCCCGTCTCGCGCGACATCTCCGGCAGCGCCGCCACCGCCACGGAGGCGCCGAAAAGGGCCATTGGCACCATCGCGATGCGCTGCGCGAAGTAGATGCCCGTGAGCGCGCCCTCGGCGAGGAGGCTGGCGACGAACACGTCGGTCAGGCTCGAGAGCTGGAAGATCCCCTGCCCCGCCGCGACCGGCATGGCGTTGCGCGCGACGCGGCGCGTGGGCTCGAAGCGGAGGTCGAACCGGGGCCGGATCGTCCCGAGCAGGCGGTACACGGCGGGCAGCTGCACCGCGACCTGCAGCACGCTCCCGACGAGGGTGGACCAGGCGAGCACGACGATGAGCGGCGCCCACCCCAGCCGCGCTCCCAGCAGGAGGCCGACGATCTGGGACAGGTTCCAGACGACCGGCGCGACGAACGGGAGGAAGTAACGGCGGTGGCTCGTGAGGATTCCGAGGCACCATGCACCGACGATCATTACCCCGGACATGGGAAAGAGGATGCGGACCAGGTGTGCCGTAAGCTCGCTCAACTCCGCGTCGTAGCCGGGCGCGAGGATCCCCAGCAGCCAGGGCGCGGCGGCGACGACCGCGGCCACGACGAGGGCGGAGAGCATGACGAGGCCGCCCAGCACGCCCTGGGCAAGCCTCCGCGCCGCCGATGTGTCGCCCCGCTCCATCAGCGAGGAGAACACCGGCACGAAGGAGGCGGAGAGGGCGCCTTCGCTGAGGAGGTTGCGAAAGGCGTTCGGGATCTTGAGGGCGGCCGCGTACGCGTCCGTGATCGGCCCGACCCCGAATGTGCCGGCGATGATCACGTCTCGCAAAAACCCGGTGATGCGGCTGGCGAGAATACCGGTGGCGACCCGCGTCGCGGAACGGCCCTGCCCCGGCGCCTTCCCCTCGGTCAGATCAACGCTCCCCGTCGTTTCCCGCCGGCCGCCCCGCGTCACGGGCGGGGAGTGCCGGGAGCGCTTCGTCGCCTTCCACGAGCGCGCGCACGAAGGCAGTCTCTTCCCGGATGCCCTCGACCGCCTGCGTCAGGTACTGGACCTCCTGTTCCAGGGCGTCGATGCGCGCGGACTGGTTCGTGCCCGAGTCGGTGTTTCCGATCCTGCGCGCCAGAGCCTCGGAGAGGGGAGAGTCGATCACGATGGCGAGCACGGGGATGAGGACGATCAGCCCGAGGACAACCATGAAGGCGAAGGTCATCTCGGATCTCCCGTGCCGCTCATCGTCGCGCCCTCCGTGGAAATACGTCCGCTCGCGGTGTGCCTCTGCGCCGATGTACCCGCGAACGCCGCAAGCTATCCATCTTCTGCGCGACCCGCCAAGAAGGCTGCGACCCGGCCGTCGGTCTCGCGGGCCACCCGTTCGACGAGTCCCGGCCCGTAGCGGCAGAGGAAGGAGAGCGGGTTCAGCACGCGTTCCTGGGGCCGCCGTCGCGGGAAGAGGTTCGCACCTGCGCGGCGCACCTGGCCCAGCCGGACGTCGAGCCGTTTCCGGGTCGCGCGGTCCACCTGGCGGGAGAGTTCCGCGGTCGCGTCGAGGATGCCCTTCCGCATCTTCCCCGCCGCCCCCCGCAGCCCCGGCACGTCCTCGGCCACGGCCGCCTCGATCGCGGTCATGTCGGCCTCCGCCCCCTCCCTGAAACGGTCGAGGGCCCGCTCCACCCGTTCCGGCCGCGCCTCCCGCGTGAGGCGTTGAACGGCCGGCTCCGCCCCCATGGCCAGGTCCTGCGCCGAGAGGTCGGTGCGCTCCAGGATCCTTCGCGTCCGGGCCTCGACCAGCGTCCATGCCGCGCGCGGCTGAACCGATGGCAGGGGAACATCGAGGGCGTCGAACAGCGCCCCGAGCTGGCTCCAGTACGCGATCTCGCCGGGTCCCAGCACGGTCGCCGTCACGGGAAGCAGGCAGGACTCGAGCGCGGGCCGGGACGCCACGTTCGGCGAAAAACCCTCCGGCGCGGACTCCAGCCGTTCGAGCCAGGCTTCCGGGGGCGTCATCCCATCGCGCCGAACTCGATGCCGCCCCCCGCCCTCGTCGAAGAACAGCGGCAGGGCATCCTCGACGGGCGGGATCGGCGGCTCGAAGCCCGACACCCGCAGCGCGCGCGCCCCCGCCGCCTCGGCCTCGACGGTTCCGTCCCAGTCGGAAAGGAGCCGCCGGTAAAGGGGGGCCGCGGCCCGGCGGACCTCGGGTCGCGCGGCATCGAGCCAGGCGTATCCGCGATCGCCGAGAACGCCCGCGAGCAGCCGGGCGAAGGCCGCGGACATCGATCGTCCCTCGGCGTAGGCATCTCGCACCAGCTCAAGGTAGTGCGCCGTAAACTCCGATTCAGGAACAATTTCGGGCAGGGCGTCGAGGACCTCCATCGCCGGACCGTCCAGGACGTGGGATCCCACGGATCGGCGCTCGCCGCCGGGGGGCGCCGGAAGGGCGAGCGTCCGCGGCGCATCGGCACGGTCGAGGATCGCCGTGCCTCCCACCTCCGCCCAGTCGTGGTCGTCCGAAGCGATCCAGAAGAGGGGGATGACGGGTGCCCCGAGCGTCCGCTCGAGGCGGGCGGAGAGCGCAATGGCCGTGAGAGCCTTGTAGAGGACGTAGAGGGGTCCGAGGAGGAGGACGGGCTGGTGCCCCGTCGTGACGAAGGTACCCTCCCCGCGGAGGACGGACACGAGGCGCGGGCGGACACCGGGGCCGGACACGCCGAAGGCATCGGGTCCGAGCCGGGCGCGTCGCGGGGGCGGAACGCGGGTCGCGGAAAGATGGCTGGCGAGGGGAAGGAAACCGGGTCCGGCGGGGTCCAGCGCGGCGTGCGAGAGGGACCCCGGGGCGCCCAGCGGACGGGGGACGATCTCGGGGTTCCCCGGCGGATTCAAAGAGTCCGTCCCAGCAGGAGGAGGCGGGCCGAGTCTGCCCGGAACGGCGTCCCGTCGTAACCGCCGAAGGCATCCGTCGCCTCGAGTCCCTGCTCGCGGAGGAGGGCGCGCAGCGCCTCCGGCGAATAGAGGCGCACACGCTCGTGATAGACCTCCGGTTCCCGGTCCCCCGCGCCCCCGATCTCGATTCGCTTGAAGACCTGGTCTCCCTCCACCCACCGTGTCTGCCGCACGCGAGTGCCGTCGATCTCGCCCACGGACTCGGGGTCGAGGCGGTCGATCACCCAGGCCGCGTGCAGATAGTCCATCAGGAAAGGCGCGCCGGGCCGCAGCACGCGCCGGATCTCGCGGAGGACTTCAATGTCCTCCTGCGGAGTGAGAAAGTAGCCGAAGGAGGTGAAGAAGTTCACGAGACCGTCGAACACCCCGGCGGCGAAGGGGAGCACCCGCATGTCCGCGCGGACGAGAGATCCGTCCACGCCCGGACGCGTTCGCGCCGCATCGAGGAGCGGGGCGGAAAGGTCGATCCCGACCGCCCGCAGGCCGCCCGCGCGGAGGCGCTGCAGGTGCCGGCCCGCGCCGCAGGCGAG
Organism: Gemmatimonadales bacterium; assembly: GCA_009838765.1. Classification (GTDB taxonomy): domain Bacteria; phylum Gemmatimonadota; class Gemmatimonadetes; order Palauibacterales; family Palauibacteraceae; genus Palauibacter; species Palauibacter ramosifaciens. The sequence continues at coordinate 23,609 of VXQX01000024.1, read as the reverse complement.
GTCGAGCACGCGGGCGCCCGCCGCGAGACCCGCACGCTCGCGGTAGAGTGCGACCCCCCGGCCGGCCTCCTCCTCGTCCCGATGCGGATACAGCTCGAGGTAGGTTCGGCCGAACCAGTCCCTGAACCACTCGGCGGGGGCGCTCGTCGGTCCGCTCACGCCTCGCTCACCGACCCTTGTGGTACGGTTCGCCGCGGAGAATCGTCGCCGCGCGGTAGAGTTGCTCCGTAAGAACGAGCCGGGCAACCTCGTGCGGGAGCGTCATGGCCGAGAGCGCGAGCCGCGTCCGCGCGCGGGCGAGCAGCCGCGGGGCGAGCCCGTGCGCCCCGCCGATCGCGAACGCGACTCCGGGCCGCCCGTACGTCCGCATGTCGTCGAGGTAGTCCGCGAGGGCCCGCGTGGTCCAGCGCTCGCCCTCGCGCGTGAGCGCGATGAGGTCCAGGTCCTCGGGGAGTCGCCGTTCGAGGGCCGCGGCCTCCCGTTCCCTCGCTTCCGCGGCGCGGGCATCCGGAAGCCTCGCCGGGCCGACGACCACCGCTTCGAACCGGATGTACCGCCGCAGGCGGTCTTCGTACTCCTCCGTCGCGCTTCGAAGAGGGGTCGCCCGGTTCCGTCCGACCGAGCCCACGAGGATCCGCGTCACCCCTCGGCTCGCGCATCACGGTGCTTCCGGCCCGATGCTGCATCGAGAATCAGGCTTTTCACGTCGTCCCAGCCGGCCTTCCATGTGAGAGTCTCGGGGAGCACCCAGATCGGCAGGCCCTCGTCGAAGAGCGGGCGGAGCCGGGAGATGTCCTTACGCGTCGTGAGCACGCCGCCCCGCCCCGCGGCTTGGAGCACGGCTGCCCGCTCCTGCCGTGATGGGATCCCGTGATCCCTCAGCGCGAAGCGCTCCCGAACCGACGCGCACGCGGCGCCGGCCTGCGCGAAGAAGAGATTGGGCTTCATGATCCCGGTCAAGGCGACGCGGGGGGCTGGCGATCCGGACCAGCCACGCGCTCCCGCGTTGACGGCCTCGGGGGGTCCGTGCCCGAAGGCGCCCGTCGCCACCGGAACGCCGGGGGCCAGGCGCCCGATGCGGGCCCGGAGTTCGCCGTCGAAACGAGAGAGTTCATCCGTCCAGGCCTCCCGCCCCGCGACGATGATCGCGTCGGCCCGGACGACGGCGCGTCCCCAGAGCTCGCGAAACGGACCGGCCGGGAGTCGTGCCCCGTTGGTGCGCCGAAGGGCGTCTCGGTCGAGGACGAGGAGCTCGAGGTCGCGGCAGAGGCGGCGATGCTGAAAGCCGTCGTCGACGATGGCTACCGTCGCTCCCTCCGCCGCCGCCCGCCGTCCCGACCGAAGCCGGTCCGGGTGGCCCCGGATCGTCGCCCCCGGCGCCTCGTGGGCGAGCAGCTGGAGCTCGTCCGCGTATCCACGCGCGAGGATGGCCGGCCGGTGCCCCGCCTCCCGAAGCGTGCGGGCGATGCAGGCGGCGAGCGGCGTCTTGCCGCTGCCCCCGATGGTGACGCCGCCGACCGATATCACGGGAATGCCGACGGAGTGCGTGCGGAGGAGGCCGAGGCCGTAGAGACGGTCCCGACCCTCGTGGACGCCGCCGTATATGCGAGCCAGCCCCCGCAGCGCGAACGCCGCGCGCGGGCGGCGCCACTGGCCGCGGAGGCGAAGTTCGAGCGAGCGCCGCACCGGAGTCCCGCGACCGGGCCACAACGAACCAGCCCCCGGCTCCCCGTTCCCGCTCCGAACGACTCGCGGAGGACGAGACCAGCGAGCCTCGCGGGCCGCCTGCTCGCAGCGCGCCACCTCGCGCCGGAGTGCGGCCTGTATCTCTCCCGTCCCGGGTGCGTCATCCGCCACGACGGCTTCGAGCGACACGAACACGGTGGCCCCGGGGGCAGGGACGAGGAAGCGATCCCAGCTCGGGAGCCGCCATCCCGAGGAGGCCGCGACGCCCACCACGGTCACGGTGCCCTCGGTCAGCTTCGCGATGCGCGCCGTGCCTTCCTTCAATGCCCGCCGGGGGCCGCGCGGTCCGTCCCCCGTCAGAATCACCCCGCGGCCCGCCGCGCAAAAGCGGGCCAACTGCCGGAAGCCGCCCGAACCCCCGCGGGTGCTCGAGCCTCGGGCCACGTCATAGCCGAGACGCCGGAGGATCCGGGAGACGATCTCGCCATCGCGGTCGCGGCTCGCGAGCGTCGCGAGTTCCTGTCCCGCAAGGAGGCATGTGAGCGGGAGAAGGTGCTCGTGCCAGCACGCGTGGATCTCGTGCTTCAGCAGAGGCCGGTACGGCCGGCCGGGGTCGTCGGGATGCCGGAATCGCCACGTCCGGCTGAGCGGAAGCGCGGCACGGACGAGCCGGACGGAGATGCCCGGCGGGATCCGGCGGGCACTCAGCACGGCGCGCCGGCTCCACGCGCGGGTTGACCGCCGCCCAGGAGTTCGATCGCATGCCCCGCGACCCGGGCCGCGCACCCTGGTTTCCCGAGCCGGTCACGAACGGTGTCGAAGCCGCGCAACATCTCGCGCCGCGCCGGCGCTCCCTCGGCGAGGAGCACCTCGAGGGCCGCCGCCGCGCGCCCGGCCGTCAGCTCGTCCTGCAGGAGTTCCGGGACGACCGGGGCCTCCGCCACGAGATTGACGAGCACGATGGAGGGAACGCGCACCAGCCGGCGGCCGACGCTCCACTCCAACCGGCCCATCCGGTAGCCCACGACCATCGGCACCCCGGCAAGCGCGAGCTCGAGCGTGATCGTACCGGACTTCGTGAGGGCCGCCCAGGACCGCGCCGTCGCCTCGCGCGCTCCCGCGGTCGGGAAGCCCGCTTCCGCATAGAGCGACGCCGGGAGATGCGGGGGGCGCGCGATGATGAAGTCGATGTCTCGGTGCCGCCGCGCGAGTCGCCGCGCGGCTTCCGCGAAGACCGGCAGGATGTAGCGGACCTCCTGCGCCCGCGATCCGGGGAAGAGTCCCACTATCCTCCCCGCACCGGGCGCGCCGAGCCCCCCGGCCGCGCGCGCCCCGGCGCCGCCTGCCGAAGCCCGCGTCTCGTCGAGGAGAGGGTGCCCGACGAACTCCGCGCGCACGCCGTACCGTTCGAGGGGCGCCGCTTCGAACGGGAGCACGGTGAGGACGCGGTCGCAGTGGCGTCGCAGCTTCCGGGCCCGGCCCTCCCGCCAGGCCCACACCTGAGGTGCGATGTAGTAGAGGACTCGCCGCTCCTGCCGCCGAGCGGCGCGGGCAAGCCGCAGATTCAGCCCCGGGTAGTCGATCGGAAGAAACAGCCGGATGTCCTCCCGCACGAAGAGGTCACGGATCCTGCGCTCCAGTCGAACGAAGCCCGGCAGGCGCCGAAGAACCTCCGTACCCCCCATGACGGATAACTCGTCCAGTCCGGCGAGCGTCGACACGCCGGCCGCGTTCATCTCGCGCCCGCCGATCCCGAACAGTCTCGCGTCGGGCAGCTTCCGGCGAATCTCCCGCGCGACGGCCGCGCCGTGACGGTCCCCCGACGACTCGCCGGCGGAGATGAAAATCGCCGGCCGCGGGGGCGGTTCCGGGGTCAGGACACCCGGCCGAGGTAGGCCATCAGCATGAGGACGAGCGCCAGGAGAATGAAGAGAACCAGGGTCCGGGGTCCCCGCTTGACCGAGCCTCCGAGCTTCTTCCGCTCTTCACGGATCTTGAGCAACGACATGAACGAACTCCTCGATTTCGCGGGTGATCCGGATCGCAATCTCCAGCGCTTCCCTGCCTGCGCGACCCGATACCAGACGGCTCGGACGTCCTGCGATCGCGTCGGCGAAGGCTCCGATCTCCCGGGCAAGCGCTTCGCCGCCACGAGCTTCCAGCGGCACGGGTTCCACCATGGCCTCCACTCCCTCGACCGCGGTTCCCGCTCGGGGATCGCGCCGCCGGTAGTGATGTCCCGTTTCGGCCGCCAGGTCCAAGCTGAAGTACCCGGAGCGCTGGAACAACCGCAGCTTTCGCTGCGCCTTCAACGCCACGCGGCTCGCGGTGATGTTCGCCACCGTACCGTCCTCGAAGGAGAGGCGCGCGTTGGCGAGGTCGATCCGGGGGGAAATGACGGGCACGCCCACCGCCCGCACGTCCGCCAGCGGCGCCTCCGTCAGCGTGAGGACGAGGTCGATGTCGTGGATCATGAGATCCAGGATCACCGTGGTATCCGCCCCGCGGGCTTGAAACGGCGCCATGCGCAACGATTCGATGAACCGCGGGCGATCCAACCACGGATCCGCGGCGAGGAGGATGCCGTTGAAGCGCTCGACGTGTCCGACTCCGAGGACGACACCCGCTTCCTCCGCGAGCGCGAGGATCTCGTCCGCCTCGGCGAGGCTCGCGGTCAGCGGTTTCTCGACCAGCACGTGGCAGCCCGCCCGGATCGCGGCGGCCGCGGCCTCATGGTGCGCCACGGTGGGTACCGCGATGACGGCGGCTGCGACTCGGTTGAGCAGCGCCTCCGCGTCCGCGAAGGCCGGCACGGACAGCGCTTCCGAGACCTCCGTCGCCCGCGCGCCCGACCGGTCGTGTACCCCCTGCAACTCGAACGCGTCGCTCTGCGCCAGGAGCCGGGCGTGCTGTGCGCCCAGCTTCCCGACGCCGACCACTCCGGCCGGGATACGGCTCACGTCCGCGCCCGGGTCTTCGCCTCGCGCGGCTCCGCTGGCAGGTCGTCGTCCGGTCCGACGCGGGTCGGCGTCACGCCACGTTCGGAATCGCGAATGAACTCGACGAGTTCCCGCACTTCGGGGGTCATGTGGCCCCGCCGGACGTGATCGAGACTCGCCCGGAGGGGTTCGCCCGACCGGAAGATCGTCCGGTATGCGGCGTGGAGGGCGCGGATCGCGTCCGGTTCGAATCCTCGGCGTTCGAGGCCGATCCGGTTGACTCCGTACGTACGGGTCCGGCTTCCGCCGACCAGCGTGAACGGTGCCACGTCCCGGGACAGGCGCGCGCCTCCCCCGACCATCGCATGGCGGCCGACGCGTGTGAACTGGTGGATGCCCGTCAGCCCTCCGACGATCCCCCAATCGCCGATCTCCACGTGTCCGCCCATGGTCACGCCGTTGGCGAGCACGACATGATCTCCGATGAGGCAGTCGTGGGCGATGTGCACGTAGGCCATCACGAGCGTATCCGCCCCGACGGAAGTCAGGCCGCTCGCGGCCGTCCCACGGTTCAACGTCGTGAATTCTCGCACGACCGTGCGGGGTCCAATTTCCAGGAACGTGCGTTCCCCGCCGTATTTGAGATCCTGCGGGTCCGAACCCAGGACGGCGCCCTTCGCGATGCGGACATCCTCGGCCACGCGCGTATCCCGTTCGATGAGCACGTGGGGGCCGATGCGCACCCGTTCTCCGACCTCCACGTCGGGGCCGATTACAGCATACGGGCCCACGGTGGCGCTGGAGGCGACGCTCGCCGACGCATCGACGACGGCCGTCGCATGGCGTCCCGGAGCGTAGCCCGCCGGAGTCACCGGTCCATGACCTGACCTAGAATCGTGGCCTCCGCCGCGACCTGACCGTCTACGCGCGCAATCCCCTTCAGCTTTCCACGCTTTGCCCGCCCCTGAACGAGGTCGAGCTCGAGGATCAACTGGTCTCCGGGGATGACGGGTCTCCGGAACTTCACGCCGTCCACCGAAAGGAAATAGATGACCTTGTCTTCGGGATTCTGCAGGCCGCTCATCAGCAGGACTCCCCCGCACTGGGCCAGCGCCTCGATGATGAGCACCCCGGGCATCACGGGACGGCCGGGGAAATGCCCGGCGAAGAACGGTTCGTTCGCGCTCACGTTCTTCAGGCCGACGATCCGTTGCCCCGGCTCGATCTCGAGCACGCGGTCCACGAGGAGCATCGGGTACCGGTGCGGGAGGATGTTCAGTATTTCGGTGACGTCCATCACCCTTCCTCGTTCGTCTCGTTCTCGCTCGATCCGGCTCCCCGATGACGCGATACGAGCCAGCGGGCGAGTTCCAGGTTGCCGCGATGTCCCGGCCGTTGCGCAACCACATGACATTGCAGCCTCGCGCCCACTAGTGCGAGGTCGCCGATGATGTCCAGGATCTTGTGGCGCACGAACTCATCCCGGAAACGGAGTTCCTGGCCGGGTTCAAGCCCGTCTCCCGAGAGGACGAGGGTGTTTTCCCGCGTCGCTCCGAGGGCCAGCCCCCGCTCCCGCAGCGCCTCCGCCCAGGCGGACAGACCGAAGGTGCGGGCCGGGGCGATCTCCCGCACGAACTCCGCGCGGTCCAGCCGCGCGCTGGCGGACTGCCGTCCGATAAGAGGATGGTCGAAATCGATCGTCGCCGAAACGCGGCCGGACTCCGCCGGCAGGACATCGTACCGGGTTCCCCCGACCTGAAGGTGCAGGGGACGGTCGATCCTCAGGCGGGGCGCGTCCGCTTGCTGCGCGACGGATCCGGCTTCGAGCAGCCGGTCGCACCAGGCGGCGGCGCTCCCGTCGAGCGCGGGAGGTTCAGGACCGGAGACGTCGATCCACAGGTTGTCGAGAGTGAGCCCGTGCGCCGCGGCAAGCACGTGTTCGGCGGTGCGAACCACGGCTTCACCCTTCCGGAGGGCGGTCTCACGGTGGGCGGAATGCACGGACTCCACCGTGGCGGGTATCTCCGGAGCCCCGGGGAGATCCGTGCGGCGGAAGCGCAGACCGCCGTGTTCGGGCGCGGGGCGGAGCCTTACGACGGAGGGCTCGCCCGTGTGTATTCCATACCCGCGGACCTCGACGGCCCGGGCGATCGTGCGCTGTTTCTCCGTCAAGCGCTTCCATCGTCGGGCTCGTCTCGCTCGACCCCGCCGACGTCCGATCGCCGCTCGAGGCGCGCGACGCGATGGAAGAGGTCCGGCAGCCGGCTCAGGTGCGCGGCTTCCTTCAGCCACGACCGCTGCGGGCGGGCGGGCGTCCCTCCCACCTCCGCTCCCGGGGGCACGTCCCGCACGATGCCCGTCTGACCCGCGATGCGCGCGCCGGGTCCGATCGTCAGGTGGCCAGCCACGCCGGCCTGGCCGCCGAACTGCGTTCCGGCGCCGACGTCACAGCTTCCCGCGATGCCGACATGCGCCGCGATGAGGCAATCGCTCCCTATCCGTACGTTGTGTCCCACGTGTACGAGGTTGTCGAGCTTGGTCCGGTCCCCGACCCGCGTGTCGTCCAGCGCACCGCGGTCGATCGTGCAGTTCGCTCCGATCTCGACGTCCGCACCGATCACGCAGCCGCCGACCTGCGGCACCTTGTGCGCGCCGCCCGGCCCCGGCACATACCCGAAGCCATCCGTCCCGACGCGCGCGCCGGCGTGCACGCGCACGCGATCCCCGATCTCGACGCCGTGGAGAATGGAGACGGCGTGGCCGAGCCGGCAGTCCACGCCCATCCGGGCTCCGCGGCCGATCAGAGTTCCCGGTCCCACCCACGTCCCGCGCCCGATCCGGGCTCCTTCTTCCACCACCACCCCCGCGCCAAGGGACACCGCCTCCCCGATCCGCGCCCCCTCGGCGACCTGGGCGGATGGGTGGATCCCCGGCGGTGGCGCCGGTTCCGGATGGAACAGCCGCACGATCCTGGCGAAGGAAAGCTGGGGGTCGTCGACCTTCAGGACGCTGAATCGGACGGCCCCCGGTTCGAAGCTCCGCGGGGTCAACACCGCCCCTGCCCGCGTCCGTTGGACCGCCTCACGCACCGCTTCGCGGGCGAAGAATGCGAGGTCCTCCGGGCCGGCAACATCAAGTGAGGCGACTCCGGTCAACCGACGCTCCGGATCCCCGAGCACATCGGCGCCCACGCAACGGGCGAGATCGGAAACCGTGAACGCCACCATTCGCGGAACGGAGCCGTACTCGCGCCGGGGACTAGGTGCCGGGCTGGGCCGAGAGGGTAGCGAGATCCACGCCGAGACGTTCCAGCACTGCGGTGGTGATGTCGAGCGAAGTGTCCGCCGCCACCACTCCCGCGGCGATGTCGAGCACGATCGAGTAACCGTACTCCGCCCGGATCTCCTCGATCACCTCGTTCACGCGGACCACGATCGGTTCGAGCAGTGCTGCACGACGCCGATCGAGTTCCCCCATCAATTCCTGCTGTCTCGTTGTGGCCTGCTGCTGCCTGTCGCGGATCTCCTGCTCTTTCTGCTGGCGCCCCGCCGGGTCGAGCAGCGACTGCTGCTGCTGGTACGTGTTGATCAGGGAATTGATCTCCACGGCGAGCGAATCCAACTCACTCTCGAACTCGTCGGAAACCCGCTGAAACGCCGCGCCGGCCGAATCGGCGCCAGGCGCGACGGGCAGGATCGCCTGCGTATTCACGTAGACGATCGGCGTCCCCGCGGGAGGGAGCGGGACGGCTTCCAGCACCGGTGGCGTCCCCGGCGCATCCTGGCCGGCCAGCGGGCCCGCGAGCAGCGAGCCAAGCGCGAGCGCGCGCATCGCCGCCGGCCCCGCGCCCCTGTGGATCCAGTTCATGTCGGTATCCCTCTCGGTTCAGAACACACGTCCGAACTTGAAGTGCAGTTGCCAACCCGGATCCGGCCGGCCCAGGACATCGCGCCGATCGAACCCGTATGCGTAGTCGAGGCCCAACGGACCGAAAGGCGTCACGAGACTCGCGCCGATCCCGGCCCCTACCAGGAGATCCGTCGGGTTGAGCTGGCTGGCATCCAGCCAGACGTTCCCCGCGTCCATGAACGCACTCATGAAGATGCTGTTCGTGAGCTTGATCCCGAAAGTCACCCCGGTCCGGAAGAACGATTCTCCCACGCGGTCGAGGTCGCTGAAGGGGGTGTCGCCCGGGATGTGCCCGGACGGGGTCACGGAAGCCTCGTCGTATCCTCGTAACTGGATCCCCGCCTGCGTGCCTCCCGCGTAGTAGCGCTCGGTGAAGAATGGATTCCGGCCCAGGATGAGGCCTGCCTCGAAGCTGAGGCCGAAGGTGAGTTCGATGGGGGGGCTCGTGCTCCCCGGCCCCCCGCCGAGTCGGCCCACCGGCACGAACCACTGGCTCGTCAGGTCGAGCTTCTGGTAGTTGCCATCGCCTCCGAGAAAGCCGCCCGTCTGCCGAAACGCAAGCTGGTTCCGGGCGCCGGCCGTCGCGAACAGGGGATTGTTCCGGCTGTCCTGGACGAGACGCCCGGAAAGCGTCGACCGCAGACCGGAGAAGAGCGAAAACCTCCGCCCGATCACGTTCGTCGTGTCCAGTCCCCGCACGTCATCGTCGAAGAGCGAGTAGCCGACGAAGACGCGCGTGTTTCGTATCCCGAAGATGGGGATGCCGACTTCGGTCAGGCCGCCCGTCTGCCGACGGTCCCCGAGGCTGAAGCCGGTGAACTGATCGCGTGAACTCCGGAGCGTCACATTGGCGGAGTAGTGGCTGCCGAGGAGTTCGGGATCGGAGTAGCTGATGTCGAGATCCCGCTGCCGGCGGCCGAAGATCCAGCGGAAACTCCCCGTCTTCGCGAGTCCGAAGAGGTTCGGCTGCGAATAGCCGATGAAGCCCGCGAGCCCGGTGTAACCGGACGCGGTAATTCCGAAGTTCAGCGTCCCTGTTTGCTTCTCCTGCACGCGCAGCGAAATGTCGATGTCTCCGTCCGGGCGCGGGCGGATGTCGATCGCCTCGTCCGGCGGCAGCGGCTCGAAGAAGTTCAGCCCCTGGATGTTCTGGAACGACTGGATCAGCCGCTCCTGCGAGTACACGTCTCCGGGGAAGATGAGCAGGCGGTTTCGAATCACGCGGTCGTGCGTGGCCGTGTTCCCTTCGATCGAAATCTCGCGGACGTAGCTCCGCGGGCCTTCCTGGATCGCGAGATGCGCCGAGACGCGGGGTGGCTCGCCCTCGGGGACCTCCACCCGCCGCACGTCCGGGGTAATGCGTGACCCGAGGTATCCGTTGTTCCGGTACAGATCGCCCAGGTCCGCCGGCGAAGCATAGAAGGCGGTGAAATTGAAGGGAGGATATGCTTCATCCCCTTCAGCCTGGTGCTGGCCGCGGCGAACGATCGGCTCGATCGTCGCAAGCGGGAAGGCGCGGTTGCCCGTTATCCTCAGGTCCTCGAGCAGGTACCGGGCGCCCTCCTCGACGCGGATCTCGATCCGGCCCTTTCCGGTGACGCGGTCCGATATGACCGTGTCCCCGAGGATCTCGAAGTCGAGATAGCCGTTCGCGCGGTAGAACTCCGGGAGCCTCTCCGTCAGGTCGCGCCGGAACTCATCCTTCTTGAGTTCGCCCGAATCGAACCAGAAGAACCCCTCCTCGTCCGTGGACATCGCCGCGCGGAGTTCCGCATCCGTGAAGGCTTCGTTCCCTTCGAACGTGATCGCGGTGACCCCGAGCCGCGGTCCTTCATCCACGTCGAACACGACGAGCAGGTCGGGAGGGAACGCCGGATCCGGGCGGATGAGCGTATCCACGCTCGCGGTCGGGAATCCCTCGTTCGACAACAGTTCGAGGAGCGTGACGCGCGCCCGCCCGATCCGGCTGGGGTCGAGCGGACTGTTGTTCGCGAGGCCGATCGTGTCCCGGATGACGTCTTCGTCGACCCGTTCCAGGCCGCGGAACGCGTACTGCGTGATGTAGGGCCGTTCCTCCACGCGGATATAGAACACGCCACGCTCGGGATCGTCCGACGCCTCTACTCCGATCTCGACGTCCGAGAAGTCCCCGGAGCTGAAGAGGCGGCGGATCGCGTCCTGGATCTGGGGCTGGCGCACGACGTTGCCCGCGCGGAGCCGGCTCCGGGTGATGATGATGTTCGCGGAGTGGCGTTGGTTCCCCACCACAACGACCGAATCGACGCGGACGGACGACTGGTCGAGTTGAAGCTGCGCCGCCGTCGGCTCCGCCGCGGCGAGCCCGAAGATCAGGCCCGTCAGCCACAGTCCGCCCGGCGCGCCGGCAGGCGGCCGTCGGCGGTTCATTTCGCCGAAGACGTCGTGGGCGTGGCGAACACCAGGCTGTCCTCGTCGTCGGCGAGGTCCACCCGGATCCGGTCGCCGGGCTCGAAGTCGGCCATCAGGATCCGCTCGGAGAGCGCGTCCTCGACGTGCCGCTGAATCGTCCGCTTGAGCGGGCGCGCCCCGAACTTCTCGTCATAGCCGCGGTCCACCAGGAAGCGGATCGCCGCATCGGTCAGCTCCAGCTCGAGCCGCTCCTCCCTGAGGCGCTTCTGCACCTCCCTGAGCTGGATGTGCACGATCTCTCCCAGTTGCTCCTTCGACAGCGGATGGAAGACGATCGTCTCTTCGACCCGGTTCAGGAATTCGGGCGAGAACACGCGCTCGATCTCGTCCGACACCCGTTCCCGGATCCGGTCGTAGTCGATCCCGTCCGTATCTTCCGTGAACCCCACCCGCGTCGAGCTGCCGATGTCCCGACTTCCGACGTTCGACGTCATGATGACGACCGTGTTCTTGAAATCGATGACCCGGCCGTAGTTGTCCGTGAGCCGGCCCTCGTCGAGCACCTGGAGGAGGATGTTGAAGACGTCCGGATGCGCCTTCTCGATCTCGTCGAGCAGGACGACGCTGTAGGGCCGCCGCCGGATAGCCTTCGTGAGCGCGCCGGAGTCCTCGTAGCCGACGTAGCCCGGGGGCGCGCCGATGAGACGGCTCACGGAGAACTTCTCCATGTACTCCGACATGTCCACGCGCACGAGCGCGCTATCCTCCGCGAACAGGAAGCGCGCCAGGGCCCGCGCGAGTTCGGTCTTCCCCACCCCCGTCGGCCCGCAGAAGATGAAGCTTCCGATGGGCCGGTTGGGGTCCTTCAGCCCCGCCCGCCCCCGGCGGATGGCGCGACTCACCGCCTCGATGGCCTCATCCTGTCCGACGACGCTCTCGTGCAGTTCGTCCTCCATGCGAAGCAGGCGGTCCGTCTCCGCCTCCCGCAGCCGTGTCACGGGAATCCCGGTCCAGCGGCCGACGATGAAGGCGATATCGTCCTCGTCGACGATGGGGCGGAACTCGGCCCGCGCGCGCTCCCATTCGTCACGCCGACGCTTGATCTCCTCCTGCACCTCCTTCTCGCGGTCCCTGAGGTAGGCGGCGCGCTCGAAGTCCTGGTCGCTGATCGCGGCGTCCTTCCACTCCGCGAGTTCCTCGAGCTTCGCGTGGAACTCCTGCACCTCGGCGGGCGGTGCCTGCGCGGCGAGCCTCGACCGCGCACCCGCCTCGTCGATCACGTCGATGGCCTTGTCCGGGAGAAAGCGGTCCGTGATGTAGCGCTCCGCCAGCCGGGCGGCGGCGGAGAGCGACGCATCCGGGATGTCCACGTTATGGTGGTCCTCGTAGTACTTCCGCAGACCCTGAAGGATCTCGACGGTCTCGTCGATCGTCGGAGCTTCGACGATCACGGTCTGGAAGCGGCGTTCGAGCGCCCCATCCTTCTCGATGTACTTCCGGTACTCGTTCAGCGTTGAGGCGCCCACGCACTGCAGCTCGCCGCGGGAGAGGGCCGGCTTCAGCATGTTCGACGCGTCGATCGCGCCTTCCGCCGCGCCGGCGCCGACGAGCGTGTGCAGCTCGTCGATGAAGAGGATGACGCCCTTCGCCTGTGAGGTCTCATTGACGATCGCCTTGAGGCGCTCCTCGAACTGACCCCGGTACTTGGTGCCGGCGATGACCGCCGCCATGTCGAGCGCCAGGACGCGGTGCCGCTTCAGGCTGTCCGGCACGTCGCCCCGCTGGATGGCCTGGGCGAGCCCTTCGACGATTGCCGTCTTCCCCACACCCGGCTCGCCGATGAGCACGGGGTTGTTCTTCTTGCGGCGCGAGAGGACCTCCATCATGCGCTCGATCTCGCCCAGCCGCCCGATCGTCGGATCGAGCTTCCCCTGCCTTGCGAGCTGCGTGAGATCGCGGCAGAAATGATCCAGCGCCGGAGTCTTCGACTTCTTGTCGCCCTTCTTGGCGGACGAACTCGCGGGATCCGCAACGGAGGCCGTGGCGGGTGTACCGCTGGCCGGCATGTCCGTCCCGAGCAGCTTCAGCGTCTCCGCCCGGGCGCCGTCGAGCCCGATGCCGGCCTCTCCGAGCACCTTCGCCGCGAGACCCTTCTCCTGGCGGAGGAGACCGAGCAGGAGGTGCTCCGTTCCCACGTAGGTGTGGTTGAGTTCCTCCGTTTCGGCCATCGCGTGCTCGAGCACGTTCTTCGCCTGCGTCGTGTAGGGGAGCTCGCCGATCGACGAACTGCTCTTCCCCGCCCGGATGTTCCCCTCGACGAGCCGCTTCAGCTCGTCGAGATCGGCGGAGAGGTTGGCCAGAACCGCGGCGGCGACGCCCTCCCCTTCGCGGATCAGGCCGAGGAGAATGTGCTCCGTGCCCACGTAATCGTGCTTGAGGCGGATGGCCTCCTCGCGCGCCATGGCGAGCACCTTCCGAACACGATCCGTGAAGTTGTAGTTCATCCGAGCCTCATGTGGCGCCGGCGCAGCGGCCGGCGTCGTGACCGGTTCGATCCCGCGCTACGCTCGCAACCCGTGGCGAAGCCCCGCTGCGTTCGAGCGGCGCTGCAGCTCGCCTGAAACGCTGCGCTCCGCGTCTCTCCTCGGTCACGTAGCTCTGCTATGCTCCCTCGTCGCTCCTTGTCAGGCGAGCGCTTCACCGCTCTCGGCGCTGACGCGGGGGTTCGCCACGGGCTGCCAAGGCTTTTCGAACGTAGCTCGCGCGGAACGCGTCCGCATCCGCCTCGTCGAGCCGGCGCCCGGCCGCGCGCGCGAGATGTGCGGTCTGGGCATGGATCATCATGCGGTTGATCACGTCTACCCGAGGCGATTTGAGAAGTTTCAGCGAGATGCCGAGACGGATTCCGGAGAGGAGGTTCATCATCTCTTCGAAAGGCAGGCTCCTTGCGTGACACAGGATCCCGTACGCGCGCCAGACCTTGTCCTCGAGCACGTTCGGAGCCTCGCGCAGCAGGACGGCGCGCGCCTGCTTCTCGTATCCGATGACGCGGCCGACCAGGCGTTCGAGCTGGTCGATCAGGTCCTCCTCCGTCTTCCCCAGGGTCGTCTGGTTCGAGATCTGGAACAGGTTCCCCACGATCCTCGAGCCCTCTCCGTATAGACCCCGGTAGGTCACGCCCAGTTGCCCCATCCCCTCGAGCACCTTGCGGATCTGACGGGTGAGGACGAGACCGGGCAGGTGGATGAAGACGGAGGCCCGCAGCCCGGTCCCCACGTTGGTCGGACAGGAGGTGAGGAAACCGAACTCCTGGTGGAAGGCGTACGGAAGACGGGCGCCGATCTCCTCGTCGAGCTGGTCGAGGTCGCGCCACGCGGCTACGAGCTGGAAGCCCCCGCGCAGCGTCTGCAACCGGAGGTGATCCTCCTCGTTCACCATCATCCCGAGCGCATGCGCCCGGGACAGGGCGAGGCCCGAGCCCCGGCGCGGTCCGGTTTCGGGTGTGCCGATGAGTTCCTTGCTCACGAGGCGCCGCTCCAGCAGGAGGAGGCGATCCTCCCTGTCGAGGCGCGCGATCTCCCAGAAATCGACTTCTTCGAGCACGCCCGTAGCTTCCGTCGCCGCCCGCGCCTTCTCGAGCAGCGCTTCGCGTTCCTCACCCGTTGCGTGCGCCGAGAACGAATATCCCTGGAGGTTGCGGGCGAGGCGCACGCGACTCGAGACGACGATGTCCCCATCGGGCCCGTCTTCATCCAGCGCCTCGAGACCGTGGGTCCCGATGGGCGGCGTGGCCGCGGGCCCGTCCATCACGACACCTCCGTCAGCGCGTGGATCGCGTCCCTGAGGTCCGCTGCGGATTCAAAATCCTCGATCTCCACCGCGCGCTCGAGCCGTCGTTTGAGGGTGGAGAGGCGCACCTGCTCGGGGTCCGCGTCGGGGGCCGTGCTCACGTACACCTTCCCCATGTGCTGGGAGGAACCGTGCACGCGGCGGAGGAGCGCGCGGAGCTGGCGGTGGAAGTGCGCGTAGCACTGGGGACAGCCCAGCCTTCCGGACCTGCGGAAGTCGCCGGCCCCCGTTCCGCAGTACTCGCACGCCTCGCCGGCCTCGTCGAACAGCGTGTCCCCGGCGCTCCCGCCGAGGTGCGCCAGCAGATCCGCCATGGGCGCGGAGCCGGCGGCGGCGGACACGCCCTTCAGCGTCGCGCAGGTCGAGCAGAGATTGAGCGTGCGCATCTCGTTGTTCTCAATCTCAGTGAGGGTGATCTTCGCCTTGCGCTCCCCGCAGTTCTCGCAGTCCATTCCCGTCTCTCCGTTACGTCGCCCGGCGACCCATCACGCGGCGACGAGCGCCCCGCTCTCGATACGCAGCACGCGATCCGCGCGCCTCGCCAGCTCGCGGCTGTGCGTCACGACGACCAGCGCCGCGCCGTGTCCATCCACCAGTTCGAACAGCAGGTCGTGGAGGCGCAGCGTCGCCTCGGCGTCGAGGTTCCCGGACGGCTCGTCCGCCAGCACGAGCGACGGCGCGTTCGCCAGCGCCCGCGCCACCGCGACCCGCTGCTGCTCGCCGCCGGAGAGCCGGCGCGGCCGGTGACTCATCCGTTCCGCCAGACCCACCTGCGCCAGCAGTTCGGCAGCCCGGTCCCGGGCCTCCTCCCGCGCCGCCCCGGCGATCAGCCGCGGCAGCATCACGTTCTCCAGCGCCGTGAAGTCCCGCAGCAGGTGGTGGAACTGAAACACGAAGCCGACGAACCGGTTCCTCAGCTCGGCCAGCCGCTCCCCCCCGAGTTCCGACACCCGTTCGCCCCCGAGCCAGACGTCTCCCGCCGTCGGCCGGTCGAGGGCGCCGAGCAAATGTAACAGCGTAGACTTCCCCGACCCACTCGGACCCACGATCGCCAGGGCAGCCCCCGGATCCACGGTCAGGTCGATCCCCGTCAGGACGGGGAGGAGACCTCCATCCGGGCTCGGGAAGGTCCGCTCGAGTCCCGCCGTCCGCACGGCGGCCGTAGCCCCGCCCTCTCGGTCCGCGGTCATTCGTCGCTCATTCGTGCCGGATGGCGTCGACCGGCGCGAGCGCGGCGGCCCTTCGCGCCGGATAGATCGTGGCGAGGTAGGAGATGAGCAGCGATCCCAGGATGATCAGCGTGACATCGAGCGGCGCGAGCGAGATCGGCAGCCGGTCGATGAAGTACACGTCGCTCGGCAGAGAGATGAACTCGTAGCGTGACAGCGCCCAGGCAAGGATGGCGCCGAGCGCGGCCCCGAGGGTCGTGCCGACGACGCCGATGAAGAGCCCCATGTTCGTGAACACCCTCCCCACGCTCCCGGCGCTCACCCCCATCGAGCGGAGAATGCCGATCTCGCGAGTGCGATCCGCGACCATCATCACCAGAGTCGAGACGATGTTGAACGAAGCAACGAGGACGATGAGGATGAGGACGACGGCCATGCCGAGCTTCTCGAGCCGGAGCGCGGAGAAGAGGCTCCGGTTGAGTTCCTGCCAGCCCTCCACCCGGTACGGCCAGCCGAGCGCCTCCTCCAGCCGCGCGGATACCTCCGTCGCCTCCCACGGGTCGCTCACGTCGAACTCGATCCCGGTCACGGCGTCACCGAGGCCGAACAGCGCCTGAGCCTCCTCGAGCGGGGCCATGACAAGCTCGTCGTCGTACTGGTAGAGCCCCGTCTGGAAGATCCCCGTGACCTCGAAGCGTCTCAGCGAAGCCGAGAGCCCCGCGGCCGACAGCGTCGCGTCCCGCGTGGACAACGCCACGATGACCTTGCCCTGATAGAGGCCCATCTTCTGCGCCAGACCGCGCCCCACCACCATGCCCGGGTTTCCGGATTCGGTCGCGCCGAAGGGCGGTGCCCCGATGATGAGGTGCTCCATGAGCCCGGCAATCCGCATCCCGTCCGGGTCGTCCGGGATCCCCCGCAGGACAACGGACTCGTTGTAGCGGTCGCCCGGCTGGGTGAGGATGACCTTGTTGAAGGCGAACGGGGAGGCCGCGGTCACATCTTCATCCTGCCGGACCCGGTCGAGGACCGATTCCCAGTCGGCCATCTGGAAGCCGCTGTCGAGTTCCATCACGTGCGCGTGCGGACCACCGCTGAGGATCCGGTCCCTAAGGCTCTCCTGGAGGCCGTTGAGAACGCCGATCACGACGATGAGGGCCATCACGCCGACGGCCACGCCTCCCACGGCAAGACTCGAGATGAAGGCGACGAGCCTCGAGTCCCTTTCGTCCACGGTGCCGGCGCCGGCGAGGGGCCGCCACGGCCGGCGGAGGAAGCGGCCGACGGCGCGGAAGCCCCCGAAGACGGACATGCGGCGCCCGGTCCCCCGCAGGTAGCGCCGGGCGACGAACCGCTCGAAGCGCCCCCGTCCGCCGCTCACGGGGGCCCCTCTTCGGGACGGAGGATGGGGAAGAGGATGACGTCGCGAATCGAAGTCTGTCCCGTCATCAGCATCACGAGGCGGTCGACCCCGAGCCCGAATCCGCCCGTGGGCGGCAGCCCGTACTCCAGCGCCCGGACGTAGTCCTCGTCGATCTCCATCGCCTCCTGGTCCCCCGCATCCCTCAAGCGCTGTTGCGCCGCGAACCGCTCCCACTGGTCCGCGGGGTCGTTGAGTTCGCTGAACGCGTTCACGAGCTCGAAGCCGCACACAACGACCTCGAAGCGCTCCGCGAACGCCGGCTCACCGCGCATCGGTTTCGCGAGCGGGCTCATCTCGATCGGGTGACCGTACACGATGACCGGGCCCGTGATCCGGCCTTCGACCAGCTCCGAGAACAGCGCGTCCAGGATCTGCCCGCGGGAGAGTTCGTCCGCGTCGGCGCGCCCGGTCTTCCTTGCGAGGGCGCGGAGTTCCTCGTCTCCCGCCTCCCGCGGATCGAGGCCGGCGGCCTCCGAGAAGGCCTCATCCCAGCGGATGCGCGCCCAGGGCGCGGCCAGGTCGACGACCGCCCCGGCGTACTCGAAGCGCGTCGTCCCCATCACCTCCCGCGCGACGTCGCCGATCATCGTCTCGGTGAGCCTCATCACGTCCTCGTAATCGGCGAACGCGAAGTACAACTCGAGCATCGTGAACTCGGGATTGTGCGTGCGGTCGACCCCCTCGTTCCGGAAGTCGTGGCCGATCTCGTACACGCGGTCGAGATTCCCGACGATGAGCCGCTTCAGGTAGAGCTCATCCGCGATCCGGAGGAACATTTTCCGGTCGAGCCGGTGGTGGTGCGTGGAGAAGGGCCGGGCGAGCGCGCCGCCGTAGAGCGGCTGCAGGATCGGCGTCTCCACCTCGAGAAAGCCGCGCGCGTCGAGCCAGCGGCGGAGTTCAGTGACGATTCTGCTCCGGATCCGGAACACCTCGCGCACATCCGGGTTCACCGCCAGGTCCGCATAGCGTTGCCGGTAGCGCGAGGCCTGGTCGCTGAACCCGCTGTGCACGACGCGGCGCCCATCCTCGGCCACCTCCTCCTTGCCGAACGGGGGCGGGCGGAGGGTCTTGGTCAACAGGGTCAGCGATTCCGCGCGAACGGTGACTTCGCCGCGCCGGGTTCGGAAGACGGCCCCCCCGACCCCGATCCAGTCCCCGAGGTCGAGCAGATCCATGAGCGCGGAGCCGTCATCGCCCAGGAGGTTGCGCCGCAGGTGGATCTGCAGGCGCCCGTCACGGTCGCCGATATGCGCGAAGGCGCTCCCCCCCAGGTCGCGGTAGGAGAGGATCCGGCCCGCGACCCGGACGTCATCGAGTTCGGGAGCCCCCCCGCCGTCCGCGGCCCCTTCGGTCACCTCCTCCAGGTCTTCGAACATCGCGAGGGCCTCGCCAAGTTCGTGGGAACGGTCGAAGGCATGGCCGAAGGGTTCGACGCCGAGCTCGCGCAGCCGGGCGAGCTTCGCGAAGCGATCCCTTACGGGCTTCGGGCGCTCGCGCGACGCGTACCAGCAGGCCGCACAGACGCCATCCCGGAGTTCCGGGAAAGCGGAGCCGCACGGGGGGCAGATGATCAGCCTGTCTTGCCGGATTCCGTTCATGTGCCCGTCTTGCCGGATTCCTGGAGAAACGCCTGGATGAATCCGTCGATCTTGCCGTCGAGCACGGCGTCGACGTTGCCGACCTCGAGGTTCGTCCGGTGGTCCTTGACCATCTTGTAGGGCTGGAGGACGTAGGACCGTATCTGCCGGCCCCACTCAATCCGCGTCTTCGCCCCCTCCAGCTCGGCGCGGCGCGCTTCCCGTTCCTCGACTGCGCGCTGGTAGAGGGCGGCCTGCAGCATCTTCATCGCCTTGGACTTGTTCTTGTGCTGGCTGCGCTCCTGCTGGCACGAGACGACGATGCCCGTCGGGAGATGCGTGATCCGCACGGCGGAATCCGTCTTGTTCACGTGTTGGCCTCCCGCCCCGGATGCGCGGAAGGTGTCGACCCTGAGGTCCTCGTCGTTGACCGCGACTTCGATGTCCTCGTCCACGACCGGGTAGACGAAGACGGAGGCGAACGAAGTGTGGCGGCGTCCCTGCGAGTCGAACGGGGAGATGCGCACGAGGCGGTGGACGCCCCGCTCCGCCGAGAGGTACCCGTAGGCGAACTGTCCGTCCACATCGAGCGTTGCCGACTTGATCCCTGCTTCCTCGGCCGGAAGGAGATCCATGACCTCGACATCGTAGTCGTGCTGTTCTGCCCAGCGCAGGTACATGCGCATGAGCATCTCCGCCCAGTCCTGCGACTCCGTCCCACCGGCGCCCGGATTGATCGTGACGAGCGCGCTGCGGTGGGCGTCCTTCCCCCGCAGCATGTTCCGCGACTCCAGGCGCCCGGCGTCCATCTCCCCCCGCTCGAGTCCCGCCTCGAGTTCCGCCTCCAACTCGGCGTC
This sequence comes from Gemmatimonadales bacterium, assembly GCA_009838765.1. Classification (GTDB taxonomy): domain Bacteria; phylum Gemmatimonadota; class Gemmatimonadetes; order Palauibacterales; family Palauibacteraceae; genus Palauibacter; species Palauibacter ramosifaciens. The sequence goes on along the minus strand of VXQX01000024.1, from coordinate 3,812 downwards.
GCCTTCCTCCTCGAGCTCGAGCAGCAGCGCCATCTCGAACAGGTCGTCCACGCGCGCGGAGCACTCCGCCCACGGACGGGTCCAGCTCTTGAGCAGGTTCGCTTCGCCGATGACCTCCTTCGCGCCGTCGCGGTCGTTCCAGAAGTCGGGGGCCGCCATCTTCTTCTCGAGTTCCGCGATGCGCGTCAGCTTCCCGGGGATCTCAAAGATACCCCCGTAGCTCATCGAGCCGGCTGCGCAGCGCCTCCGCGCGTTCCTTCCGTCTCGCCAATTCCGTCATTTCCGGCTCCGGTTCCTCCGCTCGAGCGTCAGGTCCATATGGGGTTCCATACGCGCGATGTCTCGCAACCGCATGGGCGGTAAATAGACCACGTTTCCTCGCGGAAGGCGAACTTTCGGGGCTCTTGCCACGGACTGCTACATCAGGTCGAAATCGATTCGCCGAGCGTCGCGATCCACGCGGCTGACCTGGACCTCCACGGGATCCCCCAGCCGGTAGTTCCTCCGCGTGCGACGGCCCCGGAGCGCATGCTTCGCGGGGTCGTGGACGTAGTGGTCCCCCGTGAGCCGGCTCACGTGGACGAGTCCCTCGATGTCGTACGCGTCGAGCCGGACGAAGAAACCGAACCGGGCCGTGGCGCTGATCGTGCCCTCGAAGTGGTCGCCCACATGCCGTTCCATGAACTCGACCTTCTTGAGTTCCACCGAATCCCGCTCTGCCCGGGCCGCATTCTCCTCGCGCGCCGAAGCGTGGCGGGCCGTCGCCGAGAGCCACTCCCGGTCGATGTCGCGAACGCTGCCCGGCTCGCTCAGCCAGCGAACCATTTGCCGGTGGACGACGAGGTCCGGGTAGCGGCGGATGGGCGACGTGAAGTGGAGGTACGCCGGCGACGCAAGCCCGAAATGGCCAGCGCTTTCGGCCTCATAGCGGGCCTTCGCGAGGCTCCGCAGTACCTGAACCGAGATGACCGGCTCCTCCACCATGCCCCTCACGTCGTCGAGCAGGCGCTGGAAGTCGCGTGGGCGTGGGTTCCGCTGCGGGAAGGAGAGTCCAAACTCACCCGCCAGGAGGCGAAGCGTGTCGAGCTTCTCGGGGTTCGGCTCCTCGTGGATGCGGTAGAGGATGGGCACCCCTTTCTCGATAGCCCAGTCCGCCACCGCTTCGTTCGCCGCGATCATCAGATCCTCGATGAGCCGGTGTGAGTCGAGCCGCTCGCGGGGCCGCACGTCAACGGGGGCACCCTCCTCGTCAAGGACGATCCGGGACTCCGGCAGGTCGAAGTCCAGACTCCCCCGTGCCCGGCGCCGACGGCGGAAGCTGCGGCTCGCCTCGAGCAACGCCCGAAGATCCTCGCCGAGGCCTGGATCCCGCTCGGTCGCCGGCGTGCTCTCACCGTTCAGCGCGTCCTGTGCCTCCTCGTAGGAGAGCCGGTGCGCGCTTCGGATGACGGCTCGGGCAAAGCGCGTCCCGCGGAGCGCTCCGCGGCGATCGACGGTGAGGTAGGCGGCCAGCGTCAGCCGGTCCTCGCCGGGCACGAGCGAGCAGAGGTCGCTCGAAAGCGCGTGAGGAAGCATGGGCAGCACACGATCCACCAGGTACACGCTCGTGCCGCGCTCCCAGGCTTCCGCGTCGAGCCGGTCTCCCTCGCGTACATAGTGCGATACGTCCGCGATGTGAATACCGATCCGCGCCCCACCCCCGGCGAGCCGCGCGATGGAGATCGCATCATCGTGGTCGCGCGCGTCCGCGGGGTCGATCGTGAACACGCGATCGCCCCGACAGTCGTCTCGCCCCTCGAGATCCGTCGGCCTGACCCCGCGCGCGGTCAGGGCCTCGGCCGCTTCCTCGACGGCTTCGGGGAACGCATCGGCGATCCCGTACCCCACCTGGATCGCGAGCACCGCCACGCCGGGATCTCCGGAAGGCCCCAGCACTCGTTCAACGCGGCCCGCCGGGCCCGGACCGACTTCTCCCCAGTCCGTGACCTCGGCGACGGCAAGGTCGCCGGATTCGGCCTCTCCGCGATCGTGCGCCGGGATGAACACCTCGATCCCGAGCTTCGGCTGAGTCACATCAAGCCACCCATGCCCGCGCCCGCCGCGAAAGACGCCGACCACATGTCGATGGGCCCGGTCGAGCACTTCGACGATGATCCCGCGGGCTCCGCGCCGTCGGCGGTCTTCGATCCGCACCGCGACGCGGTCTCCGTCCACGGCCGTGCCGAGGTCGCGGGCGCGGACAAAAACGTCGTCGCCACCCTCGTCCGGGATGACGAAGGCCGCGCCGCTCTCGATCCGTTGCAGCCGCCCGTTGACCCGTCCGCGACCCCGGGATCGACCGCGGTCCCGCGGTCGCCCGCGGCCGCGGGACCGGCCGCGGGCGGTCAGAGAGGCCTCGCCTCGTCGATGAGCATGATCGGGATCCCCTCGTCGACCTTGAACTTCAGGCCGCACGGGTGACAGATCAGGGCTTCCCTCCCCTTCCCCGCGCGGTACTCCAGCTCGCCCTTGCACTTCGGGCAGGCGAGAATCTCAAGCAGTCTTTCGTCAAGGGGCATCACTGCTCCTGCGCGGGAACCCGGAAACCGAGCACCCTAAGATGGTGCGTTTTCTTCCGCCAGTTCGGGAGGACCTTAACCCGGAGGCCGAGATAGACCCGCCGCCCGAGAAAGCGTTCGATCTTCCGGCGCGAACGGGTCCCCAGCTTGCGGATCGTCCTTCCGCCGGCCCCCACAACGATTCCCTTCTGGGATTCCTTCTCCACGTGGATCAGGGCCTCGATGTACGTGGGCTTCCCCCCCTCCCGGTCGCGGAACTCCTCGATCCGGACGGCCACGGCGTAGGGGACCTCATCCGCCAACTCCTCAAGACACGTCTCGCGGATCATTTCGGCGACGAAATGCCGGACCGGGGCGTCGGAGAGTTCATCCACGGGATACAGCGGCGGGGACTCGGGAAGGCGCGCCGACAGGGCTTCGAGCAACCGCGGCACCCCCTCGCCGCCCGTGGCGCACGTCCAGTACACGCCGTCCCATCCGCCGCTCGCAAATCGGGCGCGCAGATCCTCGCGGCGGTACGTCTCGACCCGGTCGATCTTGTTGAGACAAAGGATCTTCGGGCCGCGGATCGAGTCCGCAAACCCACCGGCCCATTCGAGGCTGGGCGCGAAACCCGCGTCCGCCACGGCGAGCACGAGGTCCGCGTCTTCCAGCGCCGAGAGGGCCTCCTCCTTCATCGACCGATGCAGGGTGTAGCGGGGCTCGAGGAGGCCGGGCGTGTCGATGAACACCGCCTGGGCGGCTTCGTCGGAGTAGATGCCGAGGAGTCGCCGCTGGGTCGTCTGGGCCCGCGGCGTGACGGCTGCGAGCCGCTCGCCGAGGAACGCGTTGAGCAACGTGGACTTTCCGACGTTGGGAAGCCCGACGATGGCCACGAAACCGGCCCTGAACGTCATGGGTGGACCAAGGGTTGAAGCGGTCCGGCAACGGCGCCGGAAGGTTGAACAAGAAGGTGAGTGACTTGCAGGAGGTCCAGGTGCGCCTTTCTCATCGAAAGGACATCTCCCTAGAAAGGAGGTGATCCAGCCGCAGGTTCCCCTACGGCTACCTTGTTACGACTTAGCGCCAGTCACTGAGTTTACCTTCGACGGCTCCCTCCCGAAGGTTAGGCCACCGGCTTCGGGTACCCCCAGCTTCCATCGCTTGACGGGCGGTGTGTACAAGGCCCGGGAACGTATTCACCGTAGTATGGCTGACCTACGATTACTAGCGATTCCGGCTTCATGGAGTCGAGTTGCAGACTCCAATCCGAAC
>VXQX01000018.1:4806-8122 GCA_009838765.1 Gemmatimonadales bacterium | reverse complement strand
CCTGCAACAACTCGTCGGGGCAAGGGTCAACAACGTCCCTGGCATCTACAGCTAGCCGATCGCATCACCGGTGGCTCGCTGGTGCCGATGATCACCCAGTTGATGGAAGAGCGGAAGCTCGAACCCGAGGAGATCGAGCGCCTGCGCGAGATCCTGGAGGAAGGATGACCAACTCGGGGTAGCGCCCCCGGCCGAGTCGGGGGATCTTCGGCCTGCGACAGACTGCGGGATCTGAACCTTCCCGCCTTCCAGCCCCAGCGAGCCGGAGCGTCACCCGAATGGCTGCCGAAATACGGATGGAACGGATGACCTCGCCGGAGATCGGGGCGGCGATCGAGGCGGGGATCACGACGGTCGTCGTCGCGGCGGGGGCGGTGGAGCAGCACGGGCCGCACCTGCCGCTGTTCGTGGACGCCGAGCACGGCGACCGGCTCGCGGTCGAGATCGCCCGGCGGCTCGGCGGGGCGCTCGTGGCGCCCACGATCCGGGTCGGCCGGTCCGCGCACCACATGGCGTTCCCCGGCACCGTCTCCCTCAAGAAGGAGACCTTTCTCGCGGTGTGCAGAGACTACGCCGCCAGCCTCGCGCACCACGGCTTCCGGCGCGTCTGCTTCGTCCCCTCGCACGGTGGCAACTTCGCTCCGCTTGCCGAGGCGCGGGACGCGTTCAACGAAGCGGCGGGGCCCGACTGTTCCGTGGATGTGTATGCGGATCTGGCCGAGGTCATCGGCGTCTGGCGCGAGGTCGCGGAAGCGGACGCCGGGCTCGGGGGCCGCGTGGGCGGCCACGCGGACATCGCCGAGACGTCGATCATGATGGCCATGCACCGCGGGATCGTCCGCGAGGAACTGGCCGAGTGCGGACGCCTGACGACGCCCGAAGAGGAACCGGAACTCATCCGGCGCGTGCTCAGCGAGGGGTTCGCGAGCGTGACGCCGAACGGCATCCTCGGCGACGCGCGCGGGGCGACGCCCGAACTGGGCGAGAAGATGATCACCGCGCTGGCGGATCGAATCGCCGCGTATTTTGCCGGGTAGCGGCGCTTCGGACTCCGGCTCGGACCCGAAGATGGAGATGACGGGATGACGCGAATGCGGACAGGCGCGATGGTTGCGGTCATGCTGGGAGTCGCGTGGCCCAGTGCGGTCCAGGGCCAGGAGCGGCGTGGCCCGCCGTCCGTACCGCCAGACACGTCGCAGGCGATGACGGTCGAGGCGTACGACCCGCGCTCGACGCTGGTTGTGCCGGAGAATCCGGTAACGCGCGCCGCCTTCCCCTTCGTGGACGTCCACCTGCATCTCAACGGGACCATGCCGCGCGCGCAACTCGACCAGCTCGTGCGCGACATGGACGCGCTCAACCTCGCCGTCGGCGTCAACCTGAGCGGCGGCACGGGCCCGCGGCTCGCGCAGCAGGTCGAGGCCTTCGAGGCGGCGTATCCCGGTCGTTTCGTCGTGTTTGCGAACGTCGACTTCAGCGACATCGGGGACCCCGAGTTCGGGGCGCTCGCCGCGGCCCGGCTGGAGGCTGATGTCGAGGCCGGCGCCCGCGGGCTCAAGATCTTCAAGAACCTCGGGCTGTGGCTCACCGATGCGGCCGACCGGCGCGTCGCGGTGGACGACCCCCGCCTCGACCCGATCTGGGCAAAGGCGGGAGAACTCGGCATCCCCGTCCTCATCCACTCGGGGGACCCCGCCTCGTTCTGGGAGCCGATGGATGAACGGAACGAGCGCTGGCTCGAACTTCGCCTGCGGCCCCGCCGCCAACAGACCGGCCCGCCCTCCTTTGAAGTCGTACTGGGCGAGCAACTGAACATGTTCCGCCGACACCCGGGGACGACGTTCATCGCCGCCCACCTCGCGTGGCTCGGCCACGACCTCGGCCGCCTCGGGCAACTGCTGGACGAGATCCCCAACATGAACGTCGGACTCGGTGCCGTGATCTACGAGCCGGGCCGGCAGCCCCGCTTCGCCCGCGAGTTCTTCATCGAGTACCAGGACCGGATCCTGATGGGGAAGGATTCCTGGGCGCCGGACGAGTACCCCACGTACTTCCGGGTGCTGGAGACCGCGGACGAGTATTTCCCCTACTACCGCAGGTACCACGCCTTCTGGCGCATGTACGGCCTCGACCTGCCCGACGAGGTCCTGCGGAAGGTGTACTTCGAGAACGCGCTCCGGATCATCTCCGACGTCGACCGAAGCCGCTTTCCCTAGCGGTATCCGCCGGTCGAGCGCCCGCGCTATCTTCCCCGCGGTGGTCCGGTCACGGGCCGCACCACGGCCTGTAAAGGGGGGACGGGAGATGAAGGATCCGGCCAGGAGAGCCCTCGACGCCTACAGGAAGGCGATGTCGAGGGAAGAGGCGTACGACGCGGCCTACCGCGCGCTGGCCAACGCCACTCTCGCGGTGAGGAGGGCGGAGGAACGGCTGGAAACGGCCCGTGAATCGAAGACGGACGCGGCAGCCCTGGTCCACCGCGCGGCCGGAGCCTTCGTCGATGCCCTCAGGAACGCTGAGGAGGCGTACGCCGCGGCGGAGGAAGCGGGGGCCGTCCCCGACCGGGGTCCCACCGAACTGAACGACGTGAACCGCGAGTCGATCAGCCGCCAGGCCGACAAGGCGAGCGAACTGCGGAGCTGGCTGAAACTGCTGGACTGACCGCGGCGTCGTCCCTTCCCGTCACATATCCGGATAGTCCGCCGTGGGTCCGAACATCTGGGGCACCGGCACCTCGAGGAGCCGCAGGTAGACGCCCAGTTGCGCCCGGTGGTGGATCAGGTGGTCGAGGACGAAACTCCGCATCACGACGGCCTTGGGCATCGAGAAGCGATCTTCGCCCGCCACCTTCAGCGTCCACGAACCGGCGAAGGTCTCATCCGAGGTGGCCTCGATGGTCTCCCGGGCCGCGACCGCGCTCCGGTCGAGCGCCGCGACGAGTTCGGCCGATGACTTGAGTTCCGGATTCTGCGGCGGTCCATCGCCGTCGGGAGCGACGTCGAACTCGGACATGGTCAGCGTCGCCACCGCCCAGTTGGGGAGCATCGCGACGTGGGTCGCCAATTCGCCGAGCGTCCACGACTTCTCGTGCGGGCGCCAGTCGAGGCGGTCATCCGGCACGGCTTCCAGCGTGGCGCGGCACCCCGCCACGATGTGGTCGAGGTGCATGAGAGTCTGTTGAGCAATCATGGGATACTCCGTTGTGGGTTCGCGGTGGGCCCCCCGCCCGCCCGGGGCCGCCGCGCGCGGCGGGGGGACTCGCCGCCCCCCCCCCGCGCCGGGACAGGGCGCGCCCAGCCCCGCCGCGCCCGAGCAC
>VXQX01000018.1:0-4796 GCA_009838765.1 Gemmatimonadales bacterium | reverse complement strand
CCGCCCCCCCCCCCTTGTGGGTGGTGGGTCGATTGTCCTCTTCGTTCCCATCTCCGCCTACCCTCCGGGGGGGGCGCCCGGCCCCCCCCCCCGGGGGGCCCACGATCCGGCGGGCGCGGTAACCTGCGACGTCCGCCCGGCCGATGGAACCATGCGCCCAACGCAGCGCCGACGCTTCGCCCGGTCCTTCCGGAACACCGGGCGTCTTGATCCGCATCACAACTTAGCTAGATTATTAGCTAGATTCTTGGCCAGATACCGATTTCCGGAGGGGAGATTGTCGCACGTCGTGAACGTTCATGAAGCCAAGACACAGCTCTCGCGCCTGCTGGCACAGGTGGAAGCTGGAGAGAATATCGTCATCGCCCGCCGCGGCGAGCCGGTGGCACGGCTGGTAGCCTGCAAGCCGGCCGGCAAGCGCCAGCCGGATGTCCTGAAGCACCGGATCGTGATCCCCGACAGCTTCTTCGACCCGCTGCCGGAGGAGGAACTGGCCGCCTGGGAAGGCAGATAGCAGTGCGCCTATTGCTGGACACGCATGCGTTTCTCTGGTGGATCGCGGACAGCGGGAGGCTGTCCCGGAAGGTCCGCCGTCTTATCGCGGACGAGACGAACGACATTGCCGTCAGCGCGGCTTCCGCCTGGGAAATTGCAACGAAGCACCGGATCGGCAGACTGCCCGGTGGTGAGGCGGTGGCCCTGGACGTGGCCGGCCGGATCGCCAGCCAGGGGTTCAGCGAACTTCCGATCAGCGTCAGCGACGGGGAGCGCGCCGGGCGCCTGCCCGGCCCCCATCGAGACCCCTTCGACCGAATGCTCGCGGCCCAGGCACTCGCCCGCGGCCTTCCGATCATCTCGATCGACGGAGTTTTCGACCGCTACGGTCTGAACCGGCTCTGGTAGTTTGTTCGCGCGTACTCGTGTCCCTGGATCGCTTATCGGCGCGGCGAATCGATGCGCCGCGCGATGCCGCGGAGCATGCCGCGGAAGATCAACCGGTGGACGGGGTAGAGGAGGTACCAGTACAGCAGGCCGCCGAGGCCCAGCGGGTCGAAGATGGCGGTCTGCGTGATGCGGCTGCCTACCTTCTGAGGTTCGACCTCGAACTGCAGCCAGGCGCGTCCCGGGACCTTCATCTCGGCCCGCAGGCGGAGCAGGCGGCCGGGTTCGACGGCCTCTACGCGCCAGAAGTCGAGCGGGTCGCCGGAGCGTAGTTCAGTCGGATGCGGGCGCCCGCGCCGCATGCCGACTCCGCCCAGGAGGAGATCCGCGGATCCGCGCAGCACCCACAGCCAGTTGGCGTAGTACCAGCCCGTCGCGCCGCCGATGCGCCGGATCGGCGCGAAGGCGCGCTCGGCCCCGACTCCTACCACCGCCTGCTGCCGGTCGACGATCCGGGATCCGAAGCGTTTCCCGCCCCAGAGCGGTTGCCCTCCGCTCGAAGAAACGGCGTCGCTCCAGCGGGTCCGGGCCATCGCGCCGTCTTCCTCACGGAGCGCCCGCTCGATCGCCTCGCGCACATCGAGGGGACGGACCGGGAAGCGCTCCAGTGCCGCGGCAGCGCGCACAACCGTCTGGTTCCGCAGGCTGGTCACGAGCTTCCGGCCGACGCGCGCGTACACCGGCGTAACAAGACCGAGCCACAGGCTCGACAGTCGCGGACTGAGGAGAGGGACGGGGATCATGACGCGCCGCACGCCGACCTGGCGGGCGTACTCGTGCATCAGTTCGCCGTAGGTAACGGTGCTCGGCCCGCCGACTTCGAACACCGCGCTGCGCTCCAGGTCGAGATCGAGGCCGTGAATCAGGTAGGCGATGACGTCGTCGATCGCGATGGGCTGAGCCGGCGTCCGGACCCAGCGCGGCGTCACCATGAACGGCAGCTTGTTGACCAGGCTCCGCAGGAGTTCGAAGGAGAGCGACCCCGATCCGATGATGATGGAGGCGCGGAACTCAAGTGTGAACGGCCCCTCGGAGGCGAGGATGCGGCCGACTTCCCGCCGGCTCGCGAGGTGGGGCGACAGCTCGCCGTCACCGATGAGGCCGCCGAGATAAATCACTCGCCGGACGCCCTGCCGGCGCGCCGCGCGGGCGAAGTTCCGCGCCCCGATCCGGTCCTGCTCCTCGAAGTCGGCTTTCGAGCCCATCGAATGGACGAGGTAGTAGGCGGTATCCACCCCCTTGAGCGCTTCGACGAGCGATCCGGGATCGAGCACGTCGCCCGCGACGATCTCGGTCCGGCTCAAGAACCGGTTGGCGAGATACCGGGGGTTACGAGCGAGACAGCGGACCCGCTCTCCGCGCGACTCGAGGACCGGGACGAGCCGTCCACCGACGTATCCGCTCGCCCCGGTGACGAGAACGCGACGCGCTGGCCGATCCGGACTCGGCATACCGCTGCGCCTCCAATCCGTCGTTCGTGGTTCAGTTACCTGGACTTGATACCCGCGTCGGGAGGAATTGTGGCGCCAGGTGCGTAGCGGTCGACACAGCGCCGATCCGGCATAATTCCAGCGTGCCGATTGTTGCGAACAGTCGCGCCGCGTTCGATGAGGCCGGTGATGCGGTCGTCGGACCGGATGCGACCGTCGTAGCGCTCCGAGGACTCGCCGTAGTCGAGCGTCAGGAGGACTCTCGATGGCTCGCGCACGCGGCTCACCGTGCCGGGAGACACCTGGTCGGCGGGGTGAGGGATGCGGCGAAAATCCGTCCGGCTGACCCGGCCCGAGACGTTGCCCTGCCCGTCCTCCTGCAGTCAGAGTTGCCACGACACGCCGCCATCGAAGAGCGCCACGGCGCCGGAACCCCGGCGACGACGAGAGCGGCGATGAACCTCGGCCTAATGTGACCTCCTCCTCTCCCGGTTCGGGGGAACGTGGGTACGCATTCCCGCAACATGGGCAGGTGATATGATACAGCCCGCTCGCTCGTTGTATCTCGTATACGGAGCGAGTCGATCCCGAGCCTTCACGAGGCGCATGCCAGCAGATCATCAGGACGCCCCGCCCCTCATCCGCGTCACGCTGCTGGCGGCGGCGCTCTGCGGCGGGTGCGCGCCGGGGGCGCTCGACTGGGTCGAAGAGGACGGGTACCGCTGGGCCGAGCTTCAGGTTTCGGGGGACGACGAGCCGGGATTCGAGCGACTCGACCCCTCGGATACCGGGCTCGCGTTCGAGAATGTGGTCACCGAAGCGCAGTACATCGAGAACAGCCACTACCTGAACGGGTCCGGCGTCGCCGCGGGGGACGTGGACGGCGACGGGCGCGTCGACCTCTATCTCGCCCGGATGGACGGGCCCAACCACCTCTACCGGAACCTGGGCGGCTGGCGCTTCGAGGACATCGCCGGGGAGGCCGGGGTCGCGGCGGCGGGCCGCTTCTCGACAGGCGCCGTGTTCGCGGATGTGGACGGGGACGGAGACCTCGACCTCCTGGTCAATGCGCTCGGGGGACCGAACGCGCTCTACGTGAACGACGGCACGGGACATTTCACGGACGGGACGGAGGAGGCGGGGCTCTCGTCGACGCTCGGAAGCATGTCCATGGCCCTCGCGGACATCGATGGGGATGGGGACCTCGACCTCTACGTGGTGAACAACAAAGTCGCGACGGTGCAGGATCTCTTCCCGCCGGAAGTCCTTCAGCCGAGCAACATCTACCGGCAAACGGAGGACGGCTTCGAGATCCTCCCCGAATGGCGTGAGCACTTCACGCTCGGCGAGGTCCGCGATGGGATGGTCCCCCGGCTCGAGCTCGCGGAGCCCGACCGGCTTTATCTGAACGACGGGACGGGACGGTTCACGCCGGTGCCGTGGACGGAGGGCGCGTTCCTCGACGAGGAGGGACGGCCGCTGGAGTCCGAACCGGTGGAGTGGGGACTCGCGGCCCGCTTCCAGGACATGGACGGGGACGGGGATCCCGACCTGTACGTCTGCAACGACTTCCACAGCCCCGATCACATCTGGATCAACGACGGCGACGGACGCTTCCGGACCCTGGCGCCGCTCGCCATGCGAAACACGAGCTTCGCCTCCATGGCGGTGGATTTCTCGGACGTGGACCGGGATGGGTTCACGGACTTCTTCGTGGCGGAAATGTTGAGCCGCGAACAGCGGCTGCGGATGAAGCAGATGGCGGGGGGCGAGCCCGACCTGCCGTTCGCGGGACGGATCCGGAACCGGCCGCAGAAGCCGCGCAACACGCTCTACCTGAGCCGCGGGGATGGGACCTGGACGGAGGCCGCGCAGTTCGCGGGCATCGACGCGTCCGGCTGGTCGTGGGGGACGACGTTCGTGGACGTCGATCTCGACGGGTTCGAGGATCTGCTCGTGGGGACCGGCCACTTCTACGACGCGATGGACAAGGACGCGGCGCAGCGAGTGGCGTCGATGGACTGGCGGCAGCGGATCCTCGGCTTCCCGCCGCTGCGCCTCTCCAACGTCGCCTTCCGCAATCGCGGAGACCGCACCTTCGAGGAGGTCGGGGAGGCGTGGGGGTTCGCCGGAGACGAGGACATCACGCACGGGATGGCGGCGGCGGATCTCGACGGCGACGGGGACCTGGACATCGTGACGAACCGGCTGCTCGCGCCGGCGGGGGTGTACCGGAACGTGGGGCGGGCGCCGCGGGTAGCCGTGCGGCTCGTCGGCCGGGGGCTCAACACCGGAGGCGTCGGCGCGCAGATCCGTCTGTCGGGGAGCGGGTTGCCGGCGCAGACCAAGGAGATCGTCGCGGGAGGCCTGTACCTCTCCGGTTCGGAGGCGATGGCCAGCTTCGCCGCGGCCGGGGCCGCGGCG
>VXQX01000073.1 GCA_009838765.1 Gemmatimonadales bacterium | reverse complement strand
GACACCGGCCGCCCCCGGCGGCGCCCCGGCCCCCGACGCCCGTTCGGGCCGGCCCTCCGGAGGGTCGCCCGCGCTGGTCGATTGTTAGCATATAATCTATAACACTGTATATATACGATCCTTGGTGATCCCTATGTTCGGTCAGTCGCGATGCATACTGTATCTATTCTAATTCCAATTTGTGTCTAGCATTGTCCACCCCGATCACCGTATGAATACGGTGGACTTCGCGTTGGGACGACCTGGGTCCGGGTCGCGCCCGTGCATGAATTCGAACGCTCGGCAGGGACAGGGTCTTCATGAACCGAGGCTTGAGCGCACCAGACACCAGGCGCCCGGCCGGTCTCGCGCCGGCGCTCCGCACCCTCCCGGCGGCGCTCTTCGCGGCCGGCGCGGCGTTGGCGGGCGGCCCCGGCGCCGCGGACGCCCAGACCGCCGACACGGTGTGGACGGCGACGCTCACGACCGGCGCCTCGAGCACTGCCCCGACGCTGTTTGGGTATACCAACAATCCCGGGTGGTTGGCGGGCGGCGCGCTGTCCGAAGACGAGTTCTCGTACACGTTCGCGGACACCGCGCGCACCATCAGGATTACGAGGGTTACCAACGACAACGCGGACGGGGGCACGCTTGCTCAACTCAACTTCGGCGACGCAGACGGCATCGCCGTGTTCCGGAATCCCAACGCGAGTGCCCGGTTGACGCTCTGGATCGGGACGGCCCGCTTCGAGTACGGGAGACAGAGTTCTTCCTCCAACCACCTTTGGTACCCCTCCGGGCTGACGTGGTCCGCCGGGCAGATGATCGACGTGATGATAACGGTGGCGAACGAGCCCAGGGTGCACTCGATCCGGCTCACCTCGGACCCCGGATCGGACGACGCCTACGCCGCCGGCGATGTGATCGTGGCGACGGTGGACTTCATCGAGGAACTCGACGTCAGCGGCTCGCCCCAGCTCGAGCTCCAGGTCGGCGCGAACCCGCGGACGGCAAGCTGCGCGGCCAGCACGGACAACCGGAAGCTCGAGTGCTCCTACACGGTCGTCTCCGCCGACGAGGACACCGACGGCGTCTCCATCGCGGAGAACAAGCTCACGCTGAACGGCGCGACCATCAAATCGACGACGGACACCGCAACGGCCGTGCTGGCCCACCGGGCCGTGGCCGCGGCCGCCCGGCACAGGGTCGGCGAGCAGGCAACTCCGCCGACCGTGGACTCGCTGACGCTTTCCGACGCGGGCCCGGACGGGGCCTACGCCATCGGCGACTCGGTGTCGGTGACGGTCGCGTTCAGCGATTCGGTGGACGTGACGGGCACGCCGCAGCTGGACATCGACGTGGCCGGGTCGGCCGAGACGCTGAGCTACGACTCGGGGACGGGCACCGATTCCCTGCTGTTCACCGGCTACGTGGTGGCGGAGAACGACGCCGACGTCGACGGCATCGAGATCGCCGAAAACGCGCTCACGCTGAACGGCGGCACGATCCGGCTGAAGGGCTCGACGACCGTCAACGCCACCATCACCCACGATTCGGTCGCCGCCGACGCGGCCCACAGGGTGGACGGGGTGCGGCCGACACTAGTGACCGCGGCCACCACGGGCGACGGCAAGAAGGTCACCCTCACCTTCAGCGAGGCGCTGTCCTCAACCACCGCGCCCGCGAGCGCGTTCACGGTGACGGTGGACGGATCGGCGCGCGACGTCAACTCGGTCTTTGCGGGCGGCGGACCGGGGGTGACGCTGGTTCTGGCGTCCGCAGTGACCGTCGGCCAGACGGTGACGGTCGGCTACACCGACCCGACGGCGAACGACGACGCGGAGGCGGTGCAGGACCAGGCGGGCAACGACGCGGCGACGTTCACCGCGCAGACGGTGACAAACAACGCGCGGGCAGGTACCGAGGGCGAGGTCTTGTGGTCCGTCGACATGAACGTGGGGGTGTCCGCCTATACCATAGCACCAGTCACCATCCGATCTGTTGGATACTACGCGCTCTTTGGCCTCGGCAGCATTTCAGGGTCCGCCGCATTTTCGTATGGCGGAACAAGCTACACCGTTGGCTCACTCGCCCTCGCGAAAGAGACCTCCGGTAGTGTGGTTGTTACAGACAACCTGGAATTCCACCTGTCACCCCTGTTCCCCATCGCTCCCGCCGATCAGTTGATTCTGGCTCTGGACGGTACGGAGTTCCGGTTCAATGACGCGACTCGCAACACCGATGATCCAACTCACTACTTGTGGGCCACCCCCGGCCTGACCTGGGGGGACGGCGAGACGGTTGCCGCAAAGCTCATCGCGGTTGCCCCGCCGTCAGTAGCCTCGGTGGCGGTCACCGACGCGCCGAGCGACGACATCTACGCCATCGCCGACACGATCGATCTGGCGGTGACGTTCACGAAGGACGTGACGCTGGACGTGACGGACGGCACGCCGGAGCTGGAGCTGATGGTCGGCGATTCGACGCGGACGGCGACCTGCGCCGCCGCCTCGGGGACGCAGCTCACCTGCCGCTACCCGGTCGACGAGGGCATCGCCGGGGCCATCACGGTGGCGCCGAACAAGCTGACGCTGAACGGCGCGACGCTCACCGGCCCGATCGGCCTGAACGCCGACACGACCTACACGGCCGACGAGGTCGATATCGACGCGGACCTGCGGGTGGACGGCGTGCGGCCGACGCTGGTGACGAGCGGCGCCGACGCGCCCAGGACCTCGGCCGACGGGTGGGAGGTCATCCTCACCTTCAGCGAGACGCTGTCGAGGGCCGGAGGCCGCTTCACGGTCACGGCCGGCGGAACGAACAACGACGTCGAGGACGCCGCTGTGAATGGTGTAACGATAAGGCTCAGCCTCGGGAACTCGATCCGGTCCGGTCAGACGGTAACGGTGGCCTACACGGACCCGAGCGCGGACGACGACGCGTCCGCGACCCAGGACTTGGCCGGCAACGACGTGGCCACGTTCAGCGCGCAGACGGTGACGAACCTCGTCGCGGGACCGGCGGTAGAGTCGGTCGCGCTTGTCGACGCGGGCGCCGACGGTGCCTACGCGATCGGCGACACGGTGTCGGTAACGGTCACGTTCAGCGATTCGGTGGACGTGACGGGGACGCCGCAGCTGGACATCGACGTGGGCGGGTCGAACAAGACGCTGAGCTACGACTCGGGAACGGGCACGCGGGCGCTCGTGTTCGCCAGGTACATCGTGGCGGAGAACGACGCCGACACCGACGGCATCGCGATCGCGGAGAACGCGCTCGACCTGAACGGCGGGACGATCCGGCTGAAGGGCTCGGCGACCGTCAATGCCACCATCACGCACGACTCGGTCGCCGCCGATGCGGCCCACAGGGTGGACGGCGTGCGGCCGACGCTGGTGACGACCGGCGCGGGGGCGCCGAGGACCTCGGCGAACGGCGCGACGATCGTGCTCACGTTCAGCGAGACGCTGTTCGAGACCACGGCGGCGCCGGGCGCGTTCACGGTGACGGTGAACGGGTCGGCCCGTACCGTCGGCGCCGTCTCGTCGAGCGGCGCGGTGGTGAATCTGACCCTGACGTCCGCGGTGGCCACCGGGGAGACGGTGACGGTGGCCTACACCGATCCGAGTGCGAACGACGACGCGGCCGCCGTGCAGGACGCGGCGGGCAACGACGCCGCGACCTTCTCCGCGCAATCGGTCACGAACACGCTGGTGTCCACGGACGCGAGCCTGAGCGCGTTGAGCCTGAGCGATGTGACGCTGGCGCCCGCGTTCCACACGGACTCGCTGAACTACACGGCGACCGTGGCCAACTCGGTGGCCACGACCACGGTGAGCGCGACCGCCACGCACCTCTCGGCAACCATCGAGTATCTCGACGCCAGCGACCAGGCGCTCACGGACGCGGACGCGGCGGCCGGCTTCCAGGTCGCGCTGGCGGTGGGTGTCAACACGATCAAGGTGAGGGTGACGGCGGCGGACGGGAATACCAGGCGGACCTACACGGCCGCGGTGACCCGCGTGCCCAGGGTGAGCGTGTCGCTCGGCGCGGAGGACGGGGAGGTGAAGGGAGAGCACTCCGTGATGGAGGGTCCGCTGAGCGGCCAAACGTCGCACTCGGTGGCCGTGCATATCCCGATCGAGTTGAGCGAACCACCGGGCCGCAGCGTCTCGATACCGCTGACCACGACCCACGGGACCGGCGCCGGCGCGGACGACTACGATGTCTGCGTGAGCACGGCGAGCGAGGCAGGCGGGGACTGCACCACTGCGACGGAGGGGTACAGTGCCTCAATGCCGGCGTCGATCACCTTCGCCCCCGACGTGACGCGCATGGTGATCCGCCTGCACCCGGTCGACGACGCCGTGGTTGAGGGGGACGAGACCATCACGGTGACGGTGGGGACATCGCTGCCCGGCGGGGTCGAGCAGGGGGAGGGCTCCGAAGTCGAGGTGACGATCCGGGACAACGACGGCCTGACCGGGCGGTTCGCCGGCAGCGCCTACCGGTCCCGGCATCACAAGGGCCCGGGAGACCGGCCGCAGATGGTGCTCGAGTTCAGCGCGGCCGTCGACACGATCGAGGTCAACACGCCCTCGGTGCAGGTGACGAACGCCTCCGTCGTGACCGCGCAGGCGCACACGGAGACCGGGGTCACGAACGGCTGGATCCTGGTGCTGGAGCCCGATGGCGCGGAGACGATCAAGGTGCGCCTGGTGGCGGGCAAGGCGTGCTCGGACAAGGGGATCTGTTCCGGGGGCACGATGCTGCAGTCGGTGCCGCCGTATTCGGTCTCCATCCCCTACCTGCCGCCGGCGATGACCGTCGCCGACGCCGAGGCGACGGAGGGGGACGACACGGCCATGACGTTCACGGTGAAGCTGGACCGGCCCGCGCTGACGGCGATCACCGTGGACTACGCGACGGCCGACGGCACGGCGGAGGCGGGCATGGACTACACGGCGAGGTCGGGCGAACTGGCGTTCGCGGTCGGCGACACCGCCCAGACGATCTCGGTCGCGATCATCGACGACACCGTCAATGACGACGGCGAGACGTTCGAGCTCCTGCTCTCGGGCGCCGATGGCGCGCGGCTGGTCGACAGCGTGGCGGTCGGGACGATCAGGAACACGGAGGCCCAACCGCTCACGGCGAGCTTCAGCGACATGCCGGATGACCACACGGGCGCGGAGTTCACCTTCGGGCTCACGTTCAGCGAGGAGCCCAAGTCCGGCTTCAGCTACGCGACGCTGCGCGACCACGCGTTCAAGGTCACGGGCGGCGACGTGACGAGGGCCCAGCGCCGGGAGCAGGGCAAGAACACGGCCTGGACCATCACTGTCGAGCCCGGCTCGGCGAACGACACGGTCAAGATCACGCTGCCCGAGACGACCGACTGTTCGGCCACCGGCGCGATCTGCACCTCCGACGACCGCAAGCTGTCCCACTCGCTGTCGGACACGGTCGCCCCCGCGGCCACGTCGGGAGACATGGTGGGCGGAGACGCGGAAGACGGCGCGCTGGCCATCCTGGACGGAGTGACGCCGGAAGAGGCCTCTGCGGCGCTGTTCGGCGAGGGCCGCCTGAGCGACGCCCAGCTCGAGGCCCTGGACCGCCTGGGCAACCGGAACGGCAGCTACGACCTCGGCGACCTGCTCTCCTGGACCGAGCGCTGCCGCAGCGGCGAGGCCAACTGCGGCGGCGACCCCACGGGTCCCGGGGCGGCGTCTTCGATCCCGCTGTTCGGTGCCGCAGCCGGACGTCGGTCGTCCTCCGGACGCAGGAGACGGCGCCCGTCCAGGCGTCGCTCGACCGGCACGGTGCTCGCCGTGCTGCTCGCGGTCGCCACCGGCTGGTCATGCGCCGGCGATCTCGCCGGGCCGCGGGCCGCCGAACGGGAGCCGGTCCCGCCGCCGGCTCCGGCGACCGCGCCCAAGGGGCCGGGGTTCCTGGCCGTGGAGTGGGCGGAGCCCGGGGCCGGTTCCGCCATCGGCGTTCTGCTCGAACTCGAAGGTCCCGGCATCGAGGCCGTGCAGGCGCCCGGTCTCGAACTCTACCAGTCCCGCGCGGAGGGGCGGCACCGGGTCGTCGTGGCGGGCGACCTCGAAGCGGGTCCGCTGCTGCGGTTCCGGGTGCCCGACCGCGGCCGCCTCTCCCTGTACCGCGTCCGCGTGCTCCAGGTCACGGGCGAGGACTACAGCCTCCGGGACGCAGGCGAGTACCGGGTCGTGATCTCGCCGCCCGTATCCCGCGGGCACGAGGGCAGTGCGCGTGGCTGACACGCCCACTTCACTCAGCGCCGCCACTCGCCGGGGCCCGGGAGGCCGCGGCTGAGCAGCGCATCGAGCCCCGGCTCCAGGGCCAGCGCCGGGATATCCACGGCCCTCCCCGCCAGCGCCTCGGGTGGCGGATCCCGCAGGAACCCCCGGACCTGACCGGTCTGCGGGTTCCGCAGGATGATCATGGGGCGATCCGTGTCCCCGTCCAGCATCACGGTCCCGCCCGGCCCCGACAGCGCGACCGCGGCCAGCTCGTCGGCCCAGTCCGTCTCCACCGGGACCAGGAACGCGAACGACGAGGCCCCGTCGGCGTCGGCGATCTCGGGCATGTCGAAGCTCAGCGAGAACAGCACGTCGCCCCCGGCGCTTCGCCCCGAGAGGTCGAACGCGCCACCCCCGGGTTCGGGCAAGGTGGGAGGGGCGTCGACGATGAAGGCGGGTTCGAGAAAGGGTTCGCCCCGTGTGTCGATGCCGCCCCAAAGCAGCAGCGACCGGGTGATGGCCGTGGCCGCAGCCCCCATATCGGCCACCCGGGCGGGGGCTGCCCGGGCCCGCTCGGTCCGAACGCGGAAGTCGAGGGCCTTGGTAAAGTGATAGCCGCTGATCCAGCGAGGGCCGCAATAGGACATCAGGTCGCGGCTGGAGGGCGGAATCACCTGCCAGTTCCCGAACGCAATGGCATCCCAACCCCAGGAGCCGATGGTTCCATCCCCGTGCGGATACGCCGGATCGACGCCCGAGGGGTCTCCGCACGGGGCGTGTTGCAGGCTCATGTTGTGTCCGAGTTCGTGTGCAATCGTGGTTCCGACGGGCGTTGAGAAACTCGAGCGCCCTCCGATCGAGGCGAGGCCGGCGGCTCCCCGCACGGAACCGGACATCATGCCCATATAGTGGCCGCGTCTTCCCTCCATCGCCCGGATCGTCCGGGTCTGAGACAGCAATTCGCGGGCTTCGTTGCTCGAACTCAGCACGGGCTCGTGAGCCATCACGTTGAGGTCGGCCACAGGCAGGAGATGGCGGGCGTCCTGGCGCAGCCCCTGGGCCTCGGGGTTGGCCGCCATGCCATCGACCAGGGCCACGATTGCCTCGTCCGGCGCCGTCCTCCACAGGAACGGGACCAGCGTCAACTCCAGCGCGGCCACCTCCCGCACATCCACCGCCAGGCGGCCCCGCTCCGGGATCCGCCGTTCCACGCCGAGCGCGGCGTCCAGCGTCCCCTCAGGGTCGATCTCCACCACCAGTTCCAGCCCCGGCCTGATGACCTCGCCCGGGATGCGCGCATTGGCCGATCCCGCCCAGGTGCGCTCGTCCACTGCGGTCGGAATGGCCTCGATCCCGGCCGGGATCTCCGCGGTGTACGTCTTCTCATCGTTCACGTAGAACATGGCCCGCACCGGTGGGATCGGCTCCGCGGTGGAATTGGCGGCCGTGACGAACACCCTCAGGAACGCGGGTCGGTCCGCGACCAGCGGCACAGGAATCGATCGCGACTGTACGACCTGCGTCAGATACACGGTGGTCGGCCCCGTGTCTTCGAGGCAGCGAGCCACCGTCCCGGAGACGCCCCTGATCCACGCCTGGAAGTCGGGATCCAGGGGGGCACAGAGGGCGGTGCCGGCGGTCCCGATCCTCGCCGGCCGGTCCAGACCGGCCAGACTTGCCGGGAGGGGACCCCCAAGACGCGCGTTGTTCGACAGACGGAGCGTCTCGAGCCGCGTCAACCGGCCGAGTTCGGGTGGGACCTCGCCGGTAAGGTTGTTGTCGCTCAGCCACAGGTCGTAGAGGGGGTGTGGAGCGGGGCGTCGGTCAGCCAGTTGTCGCGGCGACGCCACTGCGGTCCGTTCGTCGATTCGTAGAGCGCCAGCAGCGGCACGAGTTCCGGTCGGACCGGGGGAGGCGGCGGGGAGGGGTCGGGCTCGGCGGGGCCGTCCGTGCACGCAGCGGCCAGC
>VXQX01000055.1 GCA_009838765.1 Gemmatimonadales bacterium | reverse complement strand
TGAATCAGCCTCCGCGGCAGCCTCCGGCGGCCTCGGTCCCCGCTCCGGTCCCCCGTAGGTGAACTCGTACACGTCGCGCTTCCCGCACACCGGGCACGTCAACCGGAACGTCACGGCATCCGCCTCACGACCAGGTCAGGGTCGCGTCCAGGGTCGCGTCCACGGTCAGTCCCACTGTCCGTACTTCATTGTGGCCGCCGTCTCCCCCATGTATCGGTTCTGGAGGAAGCGGCGGAGGGCGAACGGACGCAGGATCTCCGGCGCCTCCTCGCGCGCCATGAACTCGGCCATGTACTTGCCCGCCACCGGCCCGGACTTGAAGCCGAAGTACCCCCAGCCCACGTCCAGGTAGAGCCCTTCATGCGCGAAGTTGCCGTCGAGGATCGGCGCCATGTCCGGCGTCATGTCCGCGAGTCCGGCCCAGACGCGCAGGAAGCGCACCCCGTTCAGGCACGGCATGAGGTCCGTCAACGCCTCCGCCTGGTGCTTGAAGTAGCTCGCCGTGACGTCCGTCGTGTAGTTCACCTGCGGGTCCATGTGCGCGCCCGTCGCGATTTCCCCCTTCAGCGTCTGGTTCGCGTAGACGTGGTAGGCTCCGGAACTCACGACATGGTGCAGGAACGGCTTCAGCGGCTGCGTGACCATCGCCTGGATCGTGAGCGGGTTCACCGGCAGTTCGATGTCGAGCATCGCCGCGACCGCCGGCCCGTACCCGCCGGCCATGATCCCGAGCTTCCGGCAGCCGATCGGCCCCGCGCTCGTCCGCACGCCGGTCACGCGCCCACCCTCCGTGTCGATCCCCTGAACCTCGACGCCCTGGTGGATGGCGGCCCCGTGCCGGCTGGCGCCCCGGGCGAGTCCCCACACCACCGCGTCGTGGCGCACGACGCCCCCGGGCGGGTGGTACATGCCGGCCTGTATCGGGTGCACGGGCCGGTCCGACACGTCGAGCGCCGGGACCAGTTCCTTGCACTGCCGCGGGTCGAGCAGTTCCGAGTGCACGCCGCAGAAGTTCGCCGTGTTGATGGAAAGCCGGAACGCGGCCACCGCCGCCTCGCTGTGGGCGAGGTTGAGGTTGCCGCAGTTGTGGAACATGAGGTTGAAGTCGAGTTCGTCGGTGAGGATGGGCCACAGCTTCAGGCCCTCGTCATAGAGCGGGACGTTCTCCTGCGTGCGCTGGTTCGCGCGCACGATCGCGGTGTTCCGCCCGGACCCCCCGAACCCGATGTACTGGCTCTCGAGCACGGCGATGTCCCGGACGCCGTGGTCCTTCGCGAGATACCAGGCCGTGGCGAGCCCGTGGATGCCGCCGCCGATGATCACGACGTCGTAGTGGCGGCGGAGCGGCCTCTCCTCCCACAGGCGGCCCGGCCGGAAGACGCCCGCCCCGAGCGCGGACTTCAGCCTCCCCAGTCTCCCCATCCGTCCGGGGTTCACCGAATGACGAGTCGATGGATGAAAATCAGCCGATGACCGAGTAGGACGAATCCGGGTTCATCGTCCGCAGCCGGCTGAAGAACCCGATATCGCAGTCCCGCCTCGTATACTTCATATGAAACCGGACCGGATCGGCGTCGTGGTCGCGCCCGCCCTCGACCTGCTCGATGAGTTCGGCCATGAGTTGGCCCGCGACGGGCGCGTTCTTGAACTGGTTCCCCGACGTCCCCACCGCCATATAGAAGCCGGGCAGGTCCGACTTGTCATAGATGGGGATCCAGTCGTCCGACACATCATAGAGGTCGACGAGTCCCTGCCGCGCCTCCGGCACGGGAAGTCCCTGCACCCGCTGCGCCTCGCGCAGGACCTGCGTTTTCCACTGATAACTGAAGGTATTGTCATAGTCGTCCGGATCCTCCACCCATTCCAGATCGTCGCACGGGGGGTCCTCGGAACCGATGAGAATGTGATTGCCGACCTCGGGTCGGGAATAACACCCGATATCGCTGTCCGATATCAGCATCCCGACGACGTTATAGTCGACGCCCTCCGGCGCGGGGACGTGGCACACCTCCTGCTTCAGGGCGCGCGTCCTGATGTTCATCCCCTCCTCGACCCCCGCCATGCGGTTGATGACGAAGGAATGGGGCCCGCCGACGTTGACCACGACCGGCGCCCGCGCCTCCGACCCGTCCTTCAGGCGGACGCCCGCGACCCTCCCGCCTTCCCGCAGGATCTCCGTCACCTCCGTGTTGAAGCGGAACTCGCCTCCGTGCGCTTCGCACCCGAGTTGAACGTTGTGGCAGCAGAGTTGCGGGTCGTTGATGTAGCCGGATTCCGGGATATAGACGGCCCCGGCCACGTTCCCGCCCGTCGGCCGGCCGAACGCCGGGTCCTCCTCCGTCACCGGCGGGCCGAACTGCCGCGTGTCGAGGACGGAGAGCTTCGCGCGCATCCCCTCCGCGTCCAGGTCCTCGTAGGCGACGTGGAGTTCGTCGAGACTCTCCTTCACCCGCCGCAGGTAGTGGTTCTTCTCCGTCTTCGTGACGAGGCAGCCCGTGTTGACGTAGCGCGCGAGTCCGGAGGGATCCGGCACGCCGACGTATTTCCCCCAGTCGAGCCAGTAGAAGTAGGACTCGCGCGCCATCGCGACGCCGTCGGGCGTCGAGTAATGGAGACGGATGATCGCGCAGGTGTTCGAGGTCGAGCCGTACCCGGCGGCGGGGAGCTTGTCGACGTTGAGCGTACGGAACCCGCGCTTGGCCAGTTCGAACCCGGTGCAGACGCCGATGACGCCGGCCCCGATTACGATCGCGTCGTAGTCCCTGGACATCGCCGTTCCCACCTGTCTCAGCCGCCGATGCGCTCGTACACCGCGTGCGAGACGCGCTCGTTCCCGTCCGCGTCCGTGCTCCGGTACTCGTTGTCGATCCGGTTTCCGTCCTCGGAAAGGACGTTGATGATGATCTGCGTGACGCGGCCGTCCCGCCGGCTCGTGATCCGGTTCGTGTAGCGGTCGACGACCTCCACCGCCGTCTCGACCCCATCTCGTCCGGTCACGGGCCGGAATTCTCCGTCGAACATCGTGTCGTAACTCCACTTCGACTCGCCGCCGCGGGCGTTCGTCGACTCGACGGTGATCTTCATCCCCCCGTCGCCGTGCGGTTCATACGTCATGACGTTGAGGGCCGGGGCCGGCGCGTCGGAGCGCAGCTTCCACACGCCATAGCGGGGGTTGGCGCGGTCGGCGGACGGGTCCGCAAGGGTCCCCGGGTTGAACAGGAAGTAGTCGTAGATCGCGCGGGAGATCTGAGCGATCGTCGCCTCGCGCGCGGGAACCGGCCGCTCCGAGTCCTTCACGAACACGACCGTGATGACGTGTCCTGCGTCGTCCGGGAGATAGATGTACCCGACGTCGTTCGTGGTCCCGCCGATCGTCCCCGTCTTGTGACCGACCGGCGTGCCGGGCGGCAGCACGCCCTTGATGCGGCCGGTGCCGGTCTGGACGCGCAGCATGACGTCCTTGAAGACCTCGGTGTTCTTCGAACCCAGCGCCTTCCCCGCCCAGGTCATGGCCAGCAGGTGCGCCATGGCACGGGGCGTCGAGGTGTCCTGCAGGTCGGTCGAGAACGCCTCGCGGGCCGCCTCCCGCTCCGAGGCGGAGACCTCGCCCGCGCGTTCGCGGAACTCCGCCATCGAAATCCGTCCGTCCGCCGGGGTCTCGACGCCCGAGTAGTCCCCGATGAGGACGGATGTCGGACGGTTCACGCTCAGGCCGTCCACGTTCAGTTCACTCATGCGGGCATTCACGGCGTCCGGGCCGCCGGCCGCGGTGAGGGTGAGGTCCGTCGCGCTGTTGTCGGAAATGAGGAGCATCAGTTCGAGCAGGTTCCGGAGGGAGAGCGCCACACCGGGGTCGTCGAACAGGTTCGAGATCGTGCCGCTGCCGGGATGGATGTCGCCGGGCTCGAGTTCAACCATGTCCGCGAGCGTGATCTCGCCCCGGTCGACCCGGGACAAAAGTTGGACCGCGATCGGAACCTTGTAGGTCGAGGCCATCGGGAAGCGCTCGTCCTCGTTGAACCACACCGCGCGGCCCGTCTCGATGTGAACGGCGCCCACGCCCACCGTGCCCCCGCTGCTCGGGGCCAGCCGCTCGATCTCGGCCAGAAGACGGCCAAGGCCGGGATCCCCCTCGGGCGTGACGGACTGCGCCGCGACGGGAACGGCGGCCACGACGCCGACCGCCAGAATCGCCGTGGTCAGAATCGCCGTGGCCAGGGTCGCCGTGGCCAGGGTCGCCGTGGCCAGGGTCGCCGCCGCCCGCCTCCTGGCGGCCCACCCGGTGAAGCAATGACGTGTCCGGACGCGCATCGATCATACTCCGTGGTTCGTTTGGGTCTGCTGGGTCTGGGTCCCGCTCCAGCCGGTACGGTAGCCGTTGCGCAACTCGTGGACGAGACCACCTGAGCCGGGTCGACCGGACAGCCGATCGGTGACATACTCCGCGAGCCACACAGACGAGGGGGATGATGTCGGACAATCGGAAACGGGCAACGGCGCGACGTTCCCGCGGGAACGCGTCGCGGGATGGCGGGAGCTCACTGCACGACGCCGGGGACGTAACGTCGGTTGTGAACGCCGGCGCGTTGACCCGCGAGGAGCGCCGGGCCGCGGAGGCGGTGGACGCGGAAGGGCTCTTCGCGCTCCTGGCCGACCTGATCGCGATCGAGAGCGTCGCGAACCGCGAGACGCCGGCCCAGGAGCGGGTGGCCAAGGAGATGCGGGCCATCGGTCTCGAGACGGACGTATGGGAGATCGACTTCGGGCGGCTGCGCCGGCACACCGCGTACACGGCCGACGTGGAGCGTCGGGAAGGTCTCGGGGTCGTCGGCAGCATGGGCCGCGGCGAGGGCCGGACGCTGATCCTCAACGGCCACGTCGACGTCGTCCCGGCGGGCGAGGTCGAGCGCTGGACGCACCCACCCTTCGAACTCACGCAGCGGGGAGGACGGCTGTTCGGGCGCGGGGTCGTGGACATGAAGGGGCAACTGTGCGGCGCGCTGGCGGCGGCGCGGGCGCTGCGCGACGCGGGGATCGAGCTGGCCGGTTCCCTCCAGGTCCAGAGCGTGATCGGCGAGGAGGACGGCGGCTCCGGCATGCTGGCCACGATCGAGCGCGGGCATACCGGGGATGGGGCGATCATCGTCGAGCCGACCGGGTTCGTCGTCGCGCCCGCGCAGGCCGGCGCGCTCAGCTTCCGGCTCACCGTTCCTGGCCTCGCCGCGCACGGGGCGATGCGGGAGGAAGGCGTGGACCCGGTCGAGAAGTTCATCCCGATCTTCCGGCGGCTCCGGGCGTTGGAGGCGGAACGGAACCGCGACGTCGCCGATCCGCTGTTCCGCGGGGAAGCGCTGCCGTACGCCCTGACCATGGGACGGCTCCGGGCCGGGATCTGGCCTTCGACGGTGGCGGAGAGCCTCGTCGTGGAGGGTCGCTACGGCGTTGCGCCCGGGGAGGACCTCGCCGGGGCGCAGCGCGCGCTGGAGGACGCCGTCGCCGAGGCCGCTTCCGGGGACGCATGGCTGCGCGACCACCCGCCCGCCGTCGAGTGGGTCGGGGCGCAGTTCGCGGCCGCCCGCACGGACGCGAGCGACCCCGTGGTCGGCACCCTGGCCGGTGCCGTGCGGTCCCTCGGCGGCACGGCCGCCCGCATCGGGGGCGTGCGGTACGGCGCGGACATGCGGCTCCTCGTCAACCACGGCCGCGTGCCCACCGTGCTCTTCGGCCCCGGCGACGTCCGCGAGGCCCACCGCCCCGACGAGAGCATCCTCGCCGCCGACCTCGTCGAACTGGCCCGCATCCTCGCCATCACCGCCATCCGCTTCTGCCGGACCGGAGCGGGCTGACGGCGTCCTCATGCCCTTCAGGTGACGAGCAGGGTGCCGATCCTGGCGATCCGTTCGAAGTGTCCATCGATGGTCAGCACGGTGGACCCGGTGTGGGCTGCGCAGGCCGCGATCCAGGCGTCGTTCGTCGGGATCGGTGTCCCTCCCCGCTTCAGATCCGCCACGATCTCGGCGTAACAGCGGGCTACCGCGTCATCGACCGGCACCACCTCGACCGGTGGCGCCCCGAGAAAATCCGACAACTCGGTCTCGTTGCGCGTCCTGTGAGCGCCACCCAGGAAACCGAACCGGAGTTCCCCGAGCGTCACGGTCGGCACGCCCACCCAGATGGCCGCATCCAGGAGATGCGCGATTCGCTCGTTACCCCTCCGCAGGCGGCTGTAGGCCGAGGTGTCCAGGCAGTAGCGGCTCATTCCCACATTTCCGGGTCGATCCTTCCGAAATCGCGGGTTGCAGTCTCGAACTCGCGGAACTCCGCGTCGGTCCAGCCCCCGGAGAAGCGTCGCAACCCGTTCGATCGAGGCGTTCCGATACCCAGACTCTGCTTGAGAAGGTCCAGCACGGTCTGGTTGAGCGATGTCCCGCGCCGCCGCTTCTCATCGTTCAGCGCACGCCCCAACTCGGCTGGCACACCTCGCACCGTCAACGTCTTCACCGGTCATCTCCATTGATGACATCATATGACTGCACTCGATTTCAAGATATGCATGCATCGCGGTTGGGATCAAGAAATCAGATACGCCTTCCGGTGGGATCGGGTCTCGCCAAGGTTGAGGATACGCCTCCATATCAACGGCTGCTCATCGAATCTCCCAGAGGACAGGTGCTGCCATGTCTGCTCGAACGTCGATCGCAATCCGCTTGGCCCTCTCATTCGCCGTCGCGTTCACGGCGGTCCCGCTCCCGCTCCGGGCACAGGCATTCGCGGTCGAGGAGACGACGATCGCGCAGGTCCATGCCGCCTTCCGGGCGGGCGACCTTACCTGCGAGGGTCTGGTCGGGGCCTACCTGGCGCGCATCGACGCGTACGACCAGCAGGGGCCGCGGCTCAACTCGATCGCGGTCGTCAACCCGCGGGCCCTCGAGGAGGCCCGAAGCCTCGACGCCGCCTTCGCGTCCGGCGGCCTCACGGGACCGCTGCACTGCATCCCCGTCCTCCTCAAGGACCAGGTCGAGACGAGCGACATGCCGACGACCTACGGGTCGGCCCTCTTCGCGGGCTACATGTCGGAGCGCGATGGGACCATCGTGACGCGGATGAAGGAGGCCGGCGCCCTCATCATCGCGAAGACCAACATGGGCGAATTCGCCTCGCGCTACGTGGGGTCCGGGTTCGGGATCATCCGCAACGCGTACGACCCGCAGCGCAACCCGAGCGGCTCCTCCGGCGGCACCGGCTCGGCGGTCGCGGCGAACCTCGGCATGATCGGCATCGGCGAGGACACGGGCGGATCCATCCGCGGACCGGCGGCCGTCGCCTCGCTCGTCGGCCTCCGTCCCACGCTTCCCCTCGTGAGCCGGTTCGGGATGATGCCCGCCAACCCCACCACCGACACGATGGGTCCGATGACCCGCACCGTGATGGACGCGGCCATCCTCCTCGACGTCATCGCCGGCTACGACCCCAACGACCCGGTGACCGCGTATTCCGTGGGACAGGTCCCGGACTCCTACGCGGCCAGACTCGACGCCGGGGCGCTGGCGGGTGCCCGCATCGGCATCATCCGCGAGCCGATGGACCGCTCCGTTGACACGTCATCGGAAGGCTTCCGGCAGGTGCGCGCCCGGATGGAGGCGGCGATAGGGACTCTCCGCGACCTCGGGGCCGAGGTATTCGACGTCGCCATCCCCGGGATCGAACGAGTGAGCGCCATCTTCGGCGCCAACTTCTACGAGACCGAAGAGGTGACGGACGCCTACCTCGCCGAGCTCCGCGACCCGCCGTACCGCACGCTGGCCTCGATTCTCCTCTCCGGCCGCGTCAATCCGTGGCGGGCCGCCGGCATGGCGGATCTCCTGGGGAAGACGATCCGCGACCCCGGCTATCTCGAGTATCTGCTCGACCGCGAGCAGGTCCGGAAGGACGTCATCGCGACGATGGCGGAGCACAATCTCGACGCCTTCGTCTACGCCACCTTCGACCACCCGCCGGCCCCGATCGCCGCCGATGTCGAGACGAACCCCGCCCCGAACGACCGCTACGCCCTCGGTGACAACCGCTCGCTGAGCCCGCTCACGGGCTTTCCGGCGCTCACCGTGCCCGCGGGCTTCACGGACGACGGCCTCCCGGTCGGTCTCGAGTTCCTCGGCCGCCCCTTCACGGAGGCGATGCTTCTCGGCTTCGGCTACGCCTACGAGCAGGCGACGACCCACCGCCGCCCGCCCCCCCCGCGCCGCCCGGCCCCCCCCCCCGGCGCCCCGCGACCACGCGGCCCCCCGCCCGCCC
>VXQX01000080.1:228096-232020 GCA_009838765.1 Gemmatimonadales bacterium | reverse complement strand
CGATCGCCCCCGGCACGGTCACCGCCCCCGCCCCCGAGCCCGGCACGCGGTCGTAGCCGTCCGCCCGGATCCGTTCCGGCGTCATGTGGGTCCCGGCGCGGCCGGTCGCGTCCAGGCCGACGAGACGGCCCTCCTCCGCGGACCAGAAGAGCGCGAACAGATCGCCGCCCAGCCCCGTCATGTGGGGCTCGACGAGCGAGAGCACGGACGAGGCCGCGATCGCCGCGTCGAAGGCGTTGCCGCCGTCGCGCAGCACGCCGAGCGCGACGCTCGACGCCATGGGCTGACTCGTCGCGACCATTCCGTTCGGAGCGTAGACGGTGGATCGCCCCGCCATGGACCCCGGAGCATTCATCGCGGCCTCCTGACTTGACGAGTTCCTCAAACTCTCCGCACCCGCCGTGCCGCAGGCGGCGGCGGTCACGGGGAGAACGGCGAGGACAAGAGTCGTGGCAACGTCGCGCATGCACATCATTCGGCTGATCCCTCTGGCTGATCCCCTAAGGGTTGACGGTGGGCCCGAACCCGGGCCTGTTGTCGTCCGCACCCACACTACGGCTTCCATGCGGCCATGGCATCCCAGCGCGGGTGACGCGTGATGTTCACCGGCCCCGATCCGTCCGCGCCCATCGCGTAGATCTCGGAGTTCCCGTCCCGCTTGGTCGAAAACAGCACGTACTCGCCGTCCGGCGACCAGCGCGGCAGTTCGTCCACTCCGGCGCGTCCCGAGAGGTTCGCCTGGCCGCTGCCGTCCGCCCGCATCACGTAGATCTCGGCGTCGCCGATGTCCCG
Organism: Gemmatimonadales bacterium; assembly: GCA_009838765.1. Lineage (GTDB taxonomy): Bacteria > Gemmatimonadota > Gemmatimonadetes > Palauibacterales > Palauibacteraceae > Palauibacter > Palauibacter ramosifaciens. The sequence continues at coordinate 231,228 of VXQX01000080.1, read as the reverse complement.
GTAGGAGGTGAACACGATCCGCGATCCATCCGGCGACCAGGAGGGGGAACGCGCGCCGCCCTCGGCGGGGAGCCGTGCGAGCCCCGTCCCGTCGGCGGCCATCGTCCACAGTGAGAACCGCCGATCCCCGTCGCGGTCCGAGGCGAAGACGATCCGGGCGCCGTCGGGCGACCAGTCCGGGTCCACGTCGAAGGACGACGGGCTCCGCGTGAGGTTGACCGGATTCGATCCATCCACGTCGATCACCCAGATGTCCGGATCCCCGGTGCGCTCGGAGACGAAGACGACGCGCCTCGCATCCGGGGACAGCCGTCCGGAGCGGTCGTAGGCCGAGTCTCGCGTCACCGGCCTCGCATTCGAGCCGTCCGCGTCCATGAGGAAGATGTCGGGGTTCCCGTCGCGCCAACTCGTGAACACGATCCCCGCGCCGTCCGGCGTCCAGCTGGGCTCGAGGTTCGTCTCCCCTTCCTCCGTAAGCGGCCGCTGTCCCGTCCCATCCGTGTTTGCCACCCAGATGCGCATATATTGCCCACGGATCGCGGTGAAGACGATCTCGCCACGCGGAGGCGGCTCCGGCCCCGTGGTTTCCACGCATCCCACCGCCGCCAGCGCTGCCAGCGTCACGCAGGGGAGTCGGGGCACCTTCCAGGGGTGCATGACGTTCGTCCGTCCTCCGGGGTTCGGGAGATCTCGCGCGTCTTGCCAGCCATCCTTCGTTGCGCCTCGCCGCCACGCGGCCGAGCTTGCGCCGCCGCGATTCGGACCGACCCGGGAGTCAAGATGAGACAGATCGTACGCTCGCACCAAGCCCTCCTGCTTGCCGTCGTCGCGGCCGCGCTGGCGGCGGCCTGCGGCGAATCGCCGCGGGGGCCGGTCGGCGCCGACGGGCCCTTCCGGGTCGGCGCGACGATCGACGTCGGTGCGGCCCCGCACGGCATCCGGTTCAGCCCCGATGGCGACACCGCCTGGGTGGCCCTGAGCGGCGAGGGCCGCATCGCGGTCGTGGACCTCTCCGAGTCCGCCGTCGTCGCGCGGTGGGAAGCGGGGGAGGCCCCGCTCGACCTCGTGCGCGTCGAAGGCGGCTGGCTGGTGAGCCAGTTCCGGGATTCGACGCTCATCCGGCTCGACGACGAGGGCCGGATCGTCCCCGGCGCCGTGTGGGACGTCGGGGCGGGTCCGTCACTGTTCACGCCCGGGACCGTGCGCGGAGAGACCTGGATCACGACCGAGTTCTCGAACCGGCTGTGGACGGTGGACACCCGGGGGGGTGCGCCGCGGACGTTCCACGCCACCGGCGATCGTCCCTATCCCGCCGACGTGATGTGGGACGGCTCCCACGCCTTCGTGCCGAACCTGGACGCGGGATCGGTCTCCGTCATCGACCTCCTGAACGGCGAGCTGGATGCCAGCGTGGAGGCGTGTCCCGGCCCGCCGGGCGGCGCGCTCACGCCCGATCAGGTCACGTACGTCGTCGCCTGTGGCGGATCCGATGAGGTGGCCTTCATCAACACCGCGTCCTTCGCCGTCACGGGCCGCGTCTCGGAGGGCCTCGGCCCCCGGCCGTTCTCCGTCGCCGTGCCCGGAAGCGGGCGGTACGCCTTGGTCAACAACGCGGGCGGAACCACCGTATCCGTCGTCGACCTCGAATCCCGCGCCGTCGTGCAGCGGCTGGAGGTCGGCGAGCAGCCCATCGTCCTCCGCGCGCACCCGGACGGCGAGCGCGTGTTCGTGGCGAACGAGATCTCGGGCACGCTGGTCGAGCTGGCGCCGACCGCGGGATCGGCCTCGGCGTGGCCCGCTCCCTCCGAGGCCGAGGCGGCGCTGAACGAGGTCGTCGTGCTCGGGATGATCCACTCTGGCCACGAGACCAGCGAGACGTTCAGCCTGGAAGTCGTGAGAGACCTCGTGCGCGAGATCGACCCGGACTACTGGCTGACGGAGATCCCGCCCAACCGCTGGGACCGCGCGTGGGCCGAGTTCGAAGCCACCGGCACGGTCGAGGAACCCCGGGTCCGCCGCTTCCCCGAGTACATGGAGGGACTCTTCCCCCTCTCCCGCGAGCTGGACTTCGAGGTCATCCCCACCGCCGGTTGGACCGAGCCGATGTCGGACTTCCGGGCCGCGTATCTCGACGCCTATTCGCGGGACCCGGAGCGGGCCGAGGGCTGGGCGGCATACCGGGCGGCCGCGGAGGCTTCAGCCGAGGCGCTCGCCGCGGGCGCGGCGGACGACCCGCGCTGGATCCACACCGATGCCTACGACGACGCCTACGACATCCGCATGCGGACGTATGCGCGCCTGTTCGATGCCGATCTGGGTCCGGGAGGGTGGGACGCGATCAACGCCTCGCACTGGGGGTACATCGAGGACGGGCTGGACCGGCATCGCGGCGAGGGCGTCCGTTTCCTCCTCACCTACGGCGCGGGACACAAGGGCCCGTTCCTCCGCGAACTCCGGAAGCGCGACGACATCGTGCTCCTGGACGTGGGTCCGTTCCTCGACCGGGTGGCTGCCCGGTAACGACCCGGTCGCCGCTCGAACGCAGCAGGGCTCCTGCCGCGGGCTGCTAGTCCCCGAGCAGGTCGAGGATCGCGGACTTCGAGATCAGCTCCGAGAAAACGTGCGGTTCCCGATCCGGCCGGTAGAGCGCATAGAAGGGGATGCCGTAGCGGCCGAAGTCGGCCAGGTAGCGGCTGATCGAATCGTCGCGCCGCGTCCAGTCGGCCCGCATGGCGATGACGTCGTATTGCTCGAACGCACCGGCAACTTCCTCCGTCTCGAGGAAGAGCGTCTCGTTGATCTTGCAGGTGAAGCACCAGTCCGCCGTCACGTCGACGAACACGTAGGTACCCCCCGCCGCGAGTTGCTCGGCCCGATCGCGGTCGAAAGGCTGCCACGCGATCAGGCGGTCCTCCGGCGCGACGCCGATCATCGACGGACCCGCTTCGGATCGCCCCGCGGCCACCGTGGAGACGGCCACAACAATCAGCGCCGCCGCGGCGACCCCGGCGAGGCGGCGCGCCGCCCCCCCCCCCCCCGCCCGGCGCCCCCCCCCCCCCGCGCGGGCCCCCCCCCGCGGCCCGCGCTCGAAGAAGGCCACGCGCGGCGCGGGCCCCACGCCCCCCCAGACGA
>VXQX01000080.1:171402-228086 GCA_009838765.1 Gemmatimonadales bacterium | reverse complement strand
CCCCCACCAGCCCCCCCCCCCCCCCCCCCCCGCCCCCGCGGCCCCCGCCCCCGCCGCCCGCCCCCGCTGCGACCGGCTCGCGAGCCAGATCGCGAGGGCCACGGCCAGCAGCCCGATCTCGAAGAAGGCCACGCGCGGCGCGGACACCAGGCCCGACATGACGAAGAGGAGCCACACGAGCGTCGCCGCGAGCAGGAACCCCATCACTACGCGGAAGGTCGCCATCCACGCCCCCGGCCGCGGCAGCACGCGCCCCGCCGCCGGGAACGCCGCCAGGAGCAGGTACGGAGAGGCCATCCCGGTGCCGATCGCCCCGAACATGGCGGCCGTCGTGCCCGAGTCCTGCGTGAGCGCGAAGCCGAGCGCGGTCCCCAGGAAGGGGGCGGAGCATGGCGTCGCCATCAGGGTGGCGAAGAAGCCGGTCACGAGGTGCCCCGCGAGCCCCTCGGACGGACCCGACGAGCCCACCTTCGCCAGCGTCCCCGGGAGATGGATCTCGAACAGCCCCCACATGTTGAGCGTGAAGAGCAGGATCACGACCGCGAGCGCCCCGACGAACACCGGCTCCTGGAACTGGATGCCCCAGCCCACCGCGACGCCCGCCGCGCGCGCTCCGATCGCGGCCCCCGCCAGCAGCAGGAAGGAGAGGACGATCCCCGCCGCCGTGGCGAGGCTCCCCGTCGTGAGCGCGCGCCTGCCGCCCTCCGCGCTCTTCAGCAGCCCGAACACCTTGAGCGACAGCACGGGAAGCACGCACGGCATCGCGTTCAGGATCAGCCCGCCCAGGAAGCCCAGGAGCACGAACCAGAAGAAGCCTCGTCCCGCGCCCGCGATCTGCGATCCGCCGCCGCCCGTCGAGGCTTCCGCCGCCGCGAAGAACTCGGCGTTCGCGACTTCCCCTCCCGCGTCGATCGTCAGTCCCACCGTGGCCGGCGTCGTCACCGGCGCGAGGCACATTTTGTCGTCGCACGCCTGGTAGGTGACGTTCGTTCGGATGGGATACGTGCCGGTCGCCGCTCCCGCCGGCGTCGGCAGCACGGCCCGGATGAAGATCTCGCCCTCGTAGACGGAGATGGCGGTGGGCGCAAACTCGAAGCGCTTCATCTCGCCCGGGGGATAGCGGGGCATCTCCGGCGCCGGCCAGTCGGGCGGCGTCTCGACGTCGATCTCCGTCGCGATCAGGTAGTCGTAGGTCGGCTGGTAGCTGTTCGTGTGCCAGCCGTCCTCGATGGTGAGGCGCACCGCGAGGTCGGCGGCCTCGCCGGCGAGGTAGGCGGTGCGGTCGAGGGCGACGGCGATGTCCCCCTTCTCGAGATCCGGCGCCCCCTGCCGGGGGAGTTGCGCCGCGCCCGGGCCCGGGAGGAGAGATCCCGCGACCGCCGCGATCAGTGCCGCGCGCGCCGGCCACGCACGCCGCGCTTCGCCGTGTCCCTCTCCCGCAGTCCGTGGCAAAGGCCCTGCCGCTGTCCTGCCTCTCGAACCGACCGTCATTCGTCCCGATCCCCCGAACCTGAGCTTCCGACCCACCGGCCGGGAAATTAGCCGCCCGGCCCCCGCGTCAAAACACCCGCCCTGCCCGTCGCGCTGGATGCCCGCGCTGGACGCCCGAGATGGACACCCGCGATTGACGCCCGCAATCGCGGCGGACCACTCTTGAAGGAACGAGGAACGTCCCGCGACACCGGAAACCGGAGGCCGACATGAAACGCTGGGGTCTGCTGCTGCTGAGAGTGAGCACGGGGTGGCTGCTGGTGATGTGGGGGCTCGACAAGTTCGTCAACGTGGAGCACGGCCAGCGCGTGGCCGAGAGCTTCTATCTCGGGATCGGTTCGCAGGCGGTCGTCCAGAACGTGTTCGGCGGCCTGGAGATCGTCCTCGGCCTGCTCGTGGTGCTGGGCCTGTGGAGGAAGCGCGCGTACCCGGTGGCCTTCATCGTCCTTCTCATCACGGCGCTCGCGGTGTGGAAGTCGATCCTCGATCCGTGGGGCTGGGTCCTGGACGGATCGCAGGTCCTCTTCTATCCCTCGATCATCGTTCTCGCCGGCGCGATGGTCCTGTGGGGCACGATGGATCAGGACGAGCTGACGCTCGACGCCCGCATGGGCTGAACTGCTCGGCCCGGCCCGGCGCGTTTCGAAGCGACGCGCCGGACGGGCCGGGAATTCAGCCGTGCTCCGGCTCGGGCCGGTGGACCCTGCCGAGCCGCCACATGCCGACGGCGACCAGCACGGCGACGATCGGCAGGCCGGCCGCCCCCGAGAGGACGATCAGCGAGGCCATCACGAAAGCGACCGCCGCGGCGATGAGGCCAGTGAGGAGCCAGCCGCCGAGCACGACCATGATGCCCGTCACGCGCTGGCCGCCGTCCGTGAGCGTCCAGGTTCGGTCCCCGAAAGAGGCGCCCATCGCGGCCATGAACGTGATGTAGGTCGTCGACAGGGGCAGCCTGTTCGCCGTGCCGATGGAGATGAGCAGCGCCGCGACGGTCAGATTCACGCTCGCGCGCAGCAGATCGTACGGAGGATCGTCCGCGTCCGGCGGGGGCGGCGCGGTCTGCGCCTCGATGTGCTCTCGGATCCTGCGCGGCGTGAGACGCTTGGCGAGGAGGAATCCGGAGTATCCCCACGTCGCAATCGACGTGCCCAGCTTGCTGTCACGGAAACGCTGTCGTGTGTGGCTTTGCGCGGCGAGCCGAATCTCCGTGTCCGTCACGCGACGCGCTTTCCGGGACCGGATGAGCGCCACGGCCATGATGATGCCCGCCGCCAGCAGCGCCCACGGCGGCGTCGGCACGCGGCCGGAGAGGTCGACCCCCTCCACGAGCACCGCCTGAAAGGCCGCGACCGACGGGCCGATGAAGTTGACGAGGTCGTTTCCGGCGAACGCCATGGACAGTGCGCCCGTGCCCGTGAGGACGATGACGCCGACCACCGTCCTCGGTCGCCGCCGCAACGCGAGCGCAAACACGCTCGACAGGACGAACACTCCGGCGAGGATCAGGACGATCTGCTCGCGCAGCATCGTCATCGTCTCCTCGCCGAGAAGCGCGGCGCCCTGCAGACCCTTGAACAGCACGAAATAGCCCATCGCCGAGAACGAGACGCCGGTCCAGAGCCAGCCCCAGCGCGGAAAGCTCTCCTTCAGGTCGAATCCGTACAGGATCCGTACCAGCCACATGATCCCGGCCGCGCTCACGAAGGCAGTGATCACGGAGAGGAAGATGGCGGTGTAGATGCCGAGCACCGGCCCCGTGTTGATGACTGCCAGCGCCTCGCGGAATCCGCCCGCCGTGGTCCAGAGGGCGACCGCGATCGAGGCGCCCACGAGTTCAGACACGATCGATACCGTCGTGCTCGTCGGCAGCCCGAAGGTGTTGAACAGATCCAGGAGGAGGACGTCCGCCGCCATGACGCCGAGGTAGAGCGCGAGGATCGAGGTCAGGATGATCGTCCCGTCCACGTCGGTGAAGAAGCCGGGATCGAACACGCCGCGCCGCGCCACCTCCATGAGGCCGCTCGACGTGAACGCGCCGAGCAGGATCCCGACCGTGGCGATGATCATGATGAGGCGCCGCCGCGCCACCCGGGATCCGAACGCCGAATTCAGGAAGTTCACTGCATCGTTCGCGACCCCGACCCAGAGGTCGAAGGTCGCAAGCCCGAGGATCAGAAGCAGAGCAATCGTTTCGAACAATGGATCAACGCCTGGCTGGGGCTGCGGACGTCCGGAGCCGGGTCACCGCGAGGTGTCGCGCACGGCACTTTCAGCGCCAACCCTAGGCCGATTTCGCCACGGGGCAAGCGCCGTGACGAGACTGTTACCTCAGCGGCGATCCCGAGGGTGCGGTGGCTTGCCGCCGCTCCGCTTCAGGAGCCGTCGCACCGCCTCGATATCGGCCCAGTCGGAGCGCTCGGCCAAGAACTCGGCCGTGTCCTGTTCCTGTCTTCGCGTCATGTTGGTATCCTCCGAAAGTCACAATTCGAACGTGGGCACAACCTGATCAAACCCCAGGAGCTGAAATGCGGGTTCCCCCATTCCTGATGGAGCGGTGGCAGTCGACGTTCGAGCACCGCGTGGACTACAACCTTTCCGAGAGCGGCGTGCACCCGCTCACGCTGTCGGAACTGCTGGAACTCATCGACCTGGACCCGGGCGGCGTCCGCCTCGAGTACGGACAGAGCGACGGTTCGGATCCGCTCAAAGCCGTGATTGCGGACCTGTACGAGGGGGCGGTTCACGGGAATATCATCGTCACGACGGGTGGGGCCGAAGCGAACTACGTCGTGCTCTGGAGCCTGGTGTCGGCCGGGGACCGGGTCGTGGCCCTGGAACCGACCTACGGCCAGACGCCGGGACTCGCGCGCGGGCTCGGCGCGGACGTCGTCTCGTGGCAGTTGAGGGAGGGTCTCGGCTGGCAGCCCGCGCCGGGAAGCGCCGCGGAAATCATCACCCCGGGGACGCGCCTCGTCATCGTCACGAATCCGAACAACCCGACCGGAGCCGTCCTGACGGCCTCGGCGATGGACGAAGTCGTCGACGCCGCGGAGGCGGTGGGGGCCTGGATTCTGGCGGACGAGGTCTACATCGGGGCGGAGGTCGAGGTCCGGGAGACGCCGAGCTTCTGGGGCCGCTACGACCGGGTGATCGTGACGGGTTCGCTCTCGAAGGCCTACGCGCTGCCGGGTCTCCGGCTCGGCTGGATCGCGGCGCCGGTGCACATGCACGAAGAGTTCTGGAGCCGGAAGGACTACACGACGATCACGCCGGCCACGCTGTCGGACGTCGCGGCGCGCCGTGTCCTGAGCGCCGATGTGCGCCCCCGCGTACTTGAGAGGACGCGCGGGATCATCCGCGCCAACCTTTCCCGCGTGACCGGCTGGCTCGACGACCGCGCGGACCTGTTCTCGTACCGAGCCCCCGATGCCGGCGCGATCTGCTACGTGCGCTACGGCCTCGACATCAACTCCACCGAACTGGCGGAGCGACTGCGGGCCGAGAAGGGCGTGCTCCTCGTGCCGGGAGACCACTTCGGCATGGACCGATACCTGCGGCTCGGCTTCGGAAACCCGGCCGCGGAACTCGACGAGGCGCTCGATCGGGTGGCGGCCCTTCTCGAGGAGGCTTGCGCCGCGGTGGCATAGGGACAAGACACCAGGTTCCGCGGTGCCCGCGACGGTCGAAGTCGAGGTCAAGCTGACGGGAAGTCCCGCCGAGTTGTCCGCGGCGTTCGACGATCTGGGCGGCCCTCGCCCGGCCCGCGAGCAACTTCTGACGGCGTACTACGACACCGCGGAGGGCCATCTGCGGCGTCGCGGGTTCGCTCTCCGAATCCGGAGTCGGCGCGGCGCCCGGAAGCCCATCCCGAACCGGGAACTGACGCTGAAGCGGGACGAAGGAGATGGACTGACCCGCGGCGAGTGGACCTCGCTCCTGCCGCCCGCCACCGGGGACGAGGGGGCGCCGAGGCTCGATCAACTCCCCCCGGAGGCCCCCGTCGGCGATCTCGGGATCTCGGATGCCGATCTGTTGATCCCCACCTTCCTCACGGACATCGAGCGCACAAAGAAGGAGGTCCGGGCGGGCGACGCGTTGGTCGAGGCGTCGCTGGATATGGGGCGAATCTCGGCTGGCGACCGCGAGACGCCGATCGCCGAACTGGAGCTGGAGCTGCTGGGCGGGCCGGTGGGCGACATGCTGGCGGGCGCACGCGCGCTCCTCGAGGAGCGTCGCCTCAGGATCGGGACGCGTTCCAAGGCGGCGAGCGGCACCGACCTGCTTCTCGGCACGTCGCCGCCCGCCGTCCGCGCGATCCGGGTGAAGCTCGATCCGGCGGACTCGATCGACGCGGCGCTCGCGAAGGTGGTCCGGGCCGCGTCCATCCAGGTGACGGGAAACCTCGCTCCGGTGCTGGAGGCCGGCGATCCCGAAGGCGTCCACCAACTGCGGGTCTCCCTGCGGCGGCTGCGCTCGGCGCTGCTCTTCCTCAAGCCCCATCTCGGGTCCCGCGCCGCCGCCCTGAACCGCGAGGCCCGGCGGGCGCTCAAGCGCCTGGGTCCGGCGCGCGACCTCGATGTCTTTCTGCTCGAGACGCTGCCTCTCGTGATCGAGGCGAGCCCCGGAGCGTCGTGGGTCAGGCGAGGCACGTCGTTGCTGCGGCTTCGCGACGCCGCCCGGGCACGCCGGGACGCGGCCCATGCGTCGGCGCGAAAGTTGATCCTGGGCCGCCGGTGCAACCGGTTCGTCCTGGACCTGCTACGGGCGGCGCACGGCGGCGGACTCGTCGCCCGGGACAGTGACGAATCTCTCGTCGATACGGCGAGGGACAGGCTGATCAGGAGACACCGGAGCCTGATGCGGGCGGGGGAGGGCTTCGAGCGCCTCGCGGAGCCGGAGCGCCACCGGGTCAGGATCGCGCTCAAGAAGCTCCGCTATGCGTGCGACTACTCGCGGACCCTCTTCCCAGGCCCGGCCGTGGACACCTGCCTCCGGCGTCTGTCGGCGCTGCAGGACGATCTCGGCCGCCTCAACGACGCGTCGGTCGCCCGGCGGATCTCGCAGGAATTGGCCGCGGCCGATCCACTCGCGGCGGAGGGAGCGTCGCGGGTCGGCGACTGGTACGACCGGTGGGCGCGTGAGGCGGAGGCTGGCCTCACCGAATCCTGGCGGACCTTCGTTGCAACGGAACCGTTCTGGTAACGTGCCCTTCCGGCCGCCCTTCCGGCTGTCCTCCCGGCCGTCCTTCCCGGTTGTCCTCCAGGCCGCCTCCCGACGGGCGGGCTAGCGGCTACGGAACGATGCGCGGCCCGAGCGAGCGGCGGTGACGCCGGACGCCGCGCGCGAAGAGGAGCAGCGTGAGCAGGAGCGCGGCCCCGCCGATCATGAGCCGCACCGGATTGTCGGAGACCCGGTTGCCGGGGTTGTCGAGCAGGGCGTCGAACAGCGTGGGCGGATCGTACAGGACGCCGCCCTTGCCCACGCGGGACACCGTCTGAGTGAGCGAAATGTCCAGGCGCGGATCGCTCTCGAGGATGAGGAAGTCCGCGAGCTTGCCCGGCTCCAGCGTACCCCGCGAATCTTCGAGTCCCAGGTGGCGGGCCGCCTCGCGCGTGGCCGAGTAGAGGGCGTCTTCCGCCGTCAACCCGGCCGCGACGAGCGCGTCCAGCTCCTCGTGCAGCGCCAGCCCCGGCGCGAGCGCCCCGTTCGTGGCCGTGGAGACGGATCCTCCGGCGGCGTGGAACTCCTGCACGAACTCGCGGAGCACCTCCAGCGCGGCCCCCAGCCGTTCGGCCTCGGCGGGCGTCCGGTCGGGAAGGAGCCGATCCTGGATGCGCTCCGTGACCATCGCGAACTCGACGAGACGATTCATCCCGTGCGGGAGTCGGTAGGGCGCCGCCCAGCGCTCCTGCTCCAGCAGGCGTGGCGCGAACGCGGCGCCCCGCGCGCCCATCGCGCGGGCGGAATCCATCAGCGCTTCGCGGTCGGCGAGCGTCGCCCGCGCCCGCGCGTAGAGCTGAAGATCTCGCGGCTCTCGACCGGGTGGCCCGCTCGCGTCGAGCGCGACCGTGGCGGCGAGCGCCTGGCCGAACAGACCGAGCGGGTACGACGGCTCCTCGACGGGCGTCGCCGGACGCGGCGCGGGGATGCGCGCGTCATCGCTGCCGGCCGGCGGCAGCGGCTCCCCTTCGGGCCCCTCCGGAATCTCCGGGACAGCCGCCGTCGTAACGCCGAGCAGAAAGGCCAGGTAGGCGGCCTGCTCGTTGCTCGGCACCTCCGCGGCCTCCTTCACGTCGATCAGTCCCGGCACCACCCAGAAGCCGTCGGCGTCGAGCACCTCCACGCCCGCCGGCCCGGCGCAGTCGACCGGCGCGCCCACGCACGTCACCAGGCCGTCGACGACGACGAGCCGCCCGGCTGGCCACACGGTGCCCGTGCCGTCGATGATGTTCCCGTTGTCGACCACGATCGACCCGGGCCCGCCGCACGCCGCGAAGCCGGCCACCAGCGCGAGCGCCAACAGCCCCGGATGGCGCTTCATTCCCGTCATGACGTTCCCGTTCCGTTCAGGATCTCCATCACTTCGCCGTGGAGCGCCGGCGCGGCCGCCACCGTCGACGCGCCGCCGGTCGGATCGTCCCCTTCCCAGGTCGTGATCACGCCGCCCGCGCCCCGGATCACCGGGATCAGAGCCGCGATGTCCCACGGGTGCATGATCGGATCGAGCATGATGTCGGCCCGCCCCGTCGCGACCATGAGATATCCGTAACAGTCGCCCCACCCGCGGTACAGCGCCGTTCTCGACCACAGCGCCTCGAACCCCGCCAGGTCCCGGTGCCGGCCGACCGCCCCCGGATCCGTGGTGAGGAGCGTCGCCTCCGACAGCGAGCGGTCTTCGCGAACACGTACCGCCTCCCCGTTGAAGGTCGTGCCCGACGGCGTCCCGATGGCCAGCTCCCGCGTGATCGGCTGGTGGATCACCCCCAGAATCGGCTCCCCGCCGCGCAGGAGCCCGATGAGCGTCCCGAACAGGGGGACGCCCGCGACGAAAGAGATCGTCCCGTCGATCGGATCCAGCACCCAGACGTACTCGGCGTCCTCGTTCTGCGGGCCGAACTCCTCCCCGACGATACCGTGGTCGGGAAAGCGATCCAGAATGCGGTCGCGCAGGACCGTCTCGGCGTAGCGGTCCGCCACGGTGACGGGCGACGCGTCCGTCTTCGATTCAACGGCCAGGTCGGGATGGCGGAACATGCCCGCGATCGCCCGGCCCGACTCCTCGGCCAGCTGCGCCGCGAATTCTCTCAGCGAATCAGGGTCCAACGTCTTCTCCGGCTCGGGAACGGCTCGGGGATCGAGTTTGAGCGCCATCCGGCCCACAAGCTAGGTTGCCGTTCATGCTCAGGCTTCATCCGTACGAATACCACATGCCGCGCGCGCTCGACGAGGCGCTGTCGCTGCTCGCCGCCCATGGCGACGACGCGATGCCCATCGCCGGCGGGACCGACCTCGTCCCCAACATGAAGCACGGGCTGTTCACGCCCGGCCACCTCGTCGCCCTCAGCCGCGTACGGGAGATGCACGGGATCGCTTCTAGCGAGGAGGAGATCCGCATCGGGGCCGCGGAGACGCTGACGTCGATTGCGACCCATCCGGAGATCCTCGCGCGGATTCCCAGCCTGGCCCGCGCCGCCGAACTCGTGTCGGGTCCGCAGTTGCGGCGGGTCGGGACCATCGGCGGCAACGTCTGCCTCGACACGCGCTGCGCGTACTACAACCAGACAAGGTTCTGGCGAAAGGCGCTCGGCTACTGCCTGAAGAAGGACGGCGACCTCTGCCACGTCGTGAAGGGCGGCACCCGCTGCGTGGCCGCGCACTCGGCGGATACGCCTCCGGTCCTTGCGGTGCTCGACGCAGTCATCGAGGTCGCCGACGAGGACGGGACGCGCGACGTGCCGATCCGGCGCTTCTTCACGTCCGACGGGATCTGGAACCGGTCCATGGGGAGAGGCGAACTCGTCGTGGCGATCCGGGTTCCGCGGCCGCCCCCGGGTACGCGGGTCGCGTTCCAGAAACTCCGGCCCCGCGCGGCCATCGATTTCCCGCTAGCCAATCTCGCGGTGCGCGTCGGGCGCGACGACGACGGCCGCGTGTCCGATTTCCGCCTCGTCGTCTCAGCGATGGGCGCCTATCCCCGCCACGTGGGCAAGGTCGACGACGCCGCCATGGGGAACCGCCTCGGGCCCGGCGTGATCGAAGCCGTGGCCGAGCAGGCGTTCCGCCAGTGTCACCCGCTCTCCAACATCACCGTCGACCCGGAATGGCGCCGCGCCATGATCCCCGTCCTCGTCCGCCGCGCCCTCAACGAGATCGCCGCCGCCTGAAGATCCGTCCGTTCGGCAGGCGAGACCTGTTCGCTCAGTAGGCGAAGAGGTCGGCAAGCGGGACGTAGGCCTCGCCCGCGAACGCGAGCACGTCGTCGATGCCGAAGAGGATTTCGTCGAGCGCCGCGAGTTCCGAGCCGGTGAATCCCCGCCCGGCGGCATCGATGAAGACCGGCGCTTCCACCGTGCCCTCGACGAGCGCCTCCACGCGCCCGGCCTGGCGGATCTCCCCCTCCTGCGCCCCGTTCACGACGGCGAGGTCCACGAGCGTTCGCCCGGCCGAGCCATCGAGGTCCATGCGGAAGCGGAGATCCGCGTGCGACCCGTCCGCCGACAGACCGCCACCGACCCGCAATCGTACGTCCGTCCCCTCGGCCGAGAGCACGCGGTGCGTAGACGTGACATACGTCATGCCGGCCGCGTCATCGAACTCAAGCAACTCGTCGAGTTCGAAGTCGAAGCGCCCGTTCTGGTCTTCCGCGAAGCCCTCGCCGAGCAGGCTCACCGACACTCCGTTCGCGTCGGATGCGAAGGCGCCGTCCAGGACGTAGTCCGCGACGCGCTCGGCCCCAGCTCCGCTCGTATCGAAGGCCCGCATCCGCAGCCGGGACGACACCGCGTCGCTCTCGTCCATGAGATCCACGAACCCGAACGGCCGCAGCGGCAGCGCGGGGAGGCCGGATGACAGATCCACCACGTACAGCTCGAACCGGACCCCGTTTTCAGGGCCGCCGTCCCCGTACTCGACATACGCGTCGATGGACGCGTCGAAGATGAACTCCTTGCCGAGAAAGTTGATGGGGAAGAGCGGCGTCTTCCCGCCCGATGCACGGCTCGCCGCGATGTTCGCCACCGCGCGTTCGAGCGAACGCGGCTCGAGAGCGCGGAGAAGATCGACCCGGTCGGACGAACCGCGGAGCTGCGCGTGGGCCACCCGATTCGCCGGGGGCGCGGCCAGCCCGAGCACCTCGGCGATCGTCCGCACCTGCGCCACGATCGCGTTGTCCGCGGCGAACCGGAGCGAGTAGATGGAGTTCGCCGCCAACTCCGGATCGAAGGGAGGATCGGGCAGCGGCGGTCCGACGATGCCCCGTTCCTCCGCACAACCAACGGCCGCCAGAGCCAGCAGCCCCACCGCCAGGGCACGACACCTTCCCGCCACCGCGATCCCTCCCCTCATGGTTGAAGCGATTGAACAGGAGAAAGACGAGGCAGGTGCGAAACGGGTCACCGCGCGCATACCTTGGCGAAAGGTTCAAGAATCCGGCATTCGTCACTACGGCCCCCGGTCGGGGGCTCTTGATTCCGAGGAGGTAGGATGCACGCCTTGCCCGACCTGCCGTACGCCCATGACGCGCTCGAGCCGACGATCGATGCGCGCACGATGGAGATTCACCACGGCAAGCATCACCAGGTGTACGTGAACATGCTGAACGGCGCGCTCGAGGGGCACGACGACCTCGCGGGCCTCTCCCTGGAGGCCCTTCTGCGCGGCATCGCCGATGTGCCCGAGTCGATCCGCGGCGCGGTGCGGAACCACGGCGGCGGTCACGCGAACCACTCGCTGTTCTGGACCTCGATGTCCGCGGACGGGGGCGGAAGTCCCTCCGGCGACCTCGCGACCGCCATCGACGGTGCCTGCGGCTCCTTCGACGACTTCAAGGCGGCCTTCCAGCAGGCGGGGCTCACCCGCTTCGGCAGCGGCTGGGCGTGGCTCGTGGCCGGGAGCGGCGGCGAACTCTCCGTCTACTCGACCGCGAACCAGGACAGCCCGCTGATGCAGGGAGACACGCCGCTCCTGGGCGTGGACGTGTGGGAGCACGCGTACTACCTGAACTACCAGAACCGCCGCGCGGACTACCTCGCCGCGTTCTGGGACGTGGTCGACTGGGCCGCAGTCGCCGCCCGCTACGCCGCCGCCACGCGCTAGCGTACGCCGGCTTCGGGGTCAGTCGCCGAGGCTGACCCCGATCGCCTGGGCCGTCATCACGATGTCGCCGTCCACAGGCACGAGCTTGGGATTGGCGAGCGCCTCGGCAAGCGGGATCGCCCGGACAAGCGGCGGGTCCAGCGCGACCATCGTCCCGAATCGGCCGCGGGCCACGCAGCGCACGGCGGCCGCCCCGAAGCGCAGCGACATCACGCGGTCGTAGGAGGTCGGCGTGCCGCCGCGCTGCAGGTGGCCCAGCGTCAGCGACCGCGTCTCCTTCCCCGTGCGCCGTGCGATCTCGCGCGCCACCATATCGCCCAGCCCGCCCAGCCGCTCCTGGTCGTCCCCGCCGCCGTGGACGGTCTTCGTCACCATCTCCCCTCCGGCGGGCTTGGCGCCCTCCGCCACGCAGACGATGCTGAACTCCCGCCCCGCCGCCTCACGCTCCCGGATCTTGTCGCACACCCTTTCGATGTCGAAGGGAATCTCGGGGATGAGGATGACGTCGGCCGAGCCTGCCAGCCCGCTGTAGAGCGCGATCCATCCGGCGTCCCGTCCCATGACTTCCACCACCATCACGCGGCGGTGGCTCTCCGCCGTGGAGTGAAGCTTCCCGATCGCGTCGGTCGCCGTCGCCACCGCCGTGAGAAACCCGAACGTGAGGCTGGTTCCGCACAGGTCGTTGTCGATCGTCTTCGGCACGCCGACCACCGGGAGCCCCCGCTTCGACAGCCGGTGCGCGAGGTGGAGACTGCCGTCCCCGCCGATCGCGATCAGCGCGTCGATACCGTGCCGCCGGAGGTTCTCGATGACCTCGCCGGACCGGTCGCGCTTCTCGATGGAGCCGTCCGGCAGGCGCACCGGCCACGCGAACGGGTCGGAACGGTTCGTCGTGCCCAGAATCGTCCCGCCGCGGTGCGTGATCCCCCGCACCTCGTCGGCCCCCAGCGGAGTCACCCGCCCGGGATCGTCGGGCAGCAGGCCCCCGTAGCCGTTCTCGATGCCCACCACGCTCCACCCGCGGCGGCGGGCGCTCAGAACGATGGCCCGGATCACCGCGTTCAGCCCCGGCGCGTCGCCCCCGCCGGTGTTGATCGCGATCTTCCTGATCTCTCCCGCTCCGCCCGCGCGTGGTGCGGTCGTCCCGGGATCGTCGTCGCCGGTTACAGTCTTCCTCTCGTCCATGGCCCGATTATCGGCGCTCCGCCCGCGCGTGGCAAAGCCATCGGCTGCGGGGGTTGACGCTACGCCCGCGGGTCGGCACCCTCGCTCCCCATGTCACCGCGCCGCCCGCTGGAAACGATCCTCTTCGACCTCGACGGGACCCTCGTGGACTCGACCCACCTCATCGCCGAGTCCTGGCGCCATACGATGAGGGCCCACTTCGAGGACCCGCCCCCCGACGAAGTGTGGCTGAGGACGCTGGGCCAGCCGCTGCGGACCCAACTCGGCTATCTCGTGGACTCGGCCGAGGAAGTTCAGGCCATGGTCGACACCTACATCGACCACAACTTCCGGGAACACGAACGGCTCATCCGTTCCTTTCCGTGTGTCGCCGAGACGCTCGTTCAACTCCGGGAAAGGGGTGTGCGCGTGGGCGTCGTCACGAGCAAGGCGAGCGCCGGAACCGCCCGCAGCCTGGCGGCGTGCGCGTTGGACCAGGCGCTGTTCGACGTGATCGTCACGTCCGATGAGCCCGTGCCGCACAAGCCCGACCCGGCCCCCATCCGCCTCGCGCTGGAGCGGCTGGACGCCGCCGCCGAGACCGCCGCCTACGTGGGCGACTCGGTGTGGGACATGCGGGCGGGACACGCGGCCGGCGTGACGACGGTCGCCGCGCTCTGGGGGCCGTTCTCGGAGCGGGAACTCGTGATCGAACGCCCGCACATCATGCTTGACGCGATCGAGGACATCGTCGGATACGTGGCGGGACCGGAGGCGGACGCCTAGCCGGAGGCTTCTCGCCCGCTACTCCGCAAAGGCGAGCGCCCCTCCTTCGAGCGATCCGTTGGCGAGCGCCGCGGCGAGCGCTTCGTCGAGCGTCTCCACGAGGTGGAACTCAAGCTGCTCGCACACGTGATCCGGGAGATCCTCCAGGTCGCCCTCGTTGACCGCCGGAAGGATGATCTCGTTGATCCCCGCGCGCGCCGCCCCGAGCACCTTCTCCTTCACGCCGCCGATCGGGAGCACCCGTCCGGACAGCGTGATCTCGCCCGTCATGGCGACGTCGTGCCGCACGGGGTGGTCGCCCAGGGCGCTCACGAGCGCCACCGCCATGGCGATCCCCGCCGACGGTCCCTCCTTGGGGATGGCTCCGGCCGGGACATGGATGTGAATCTCGTGATCCCGTAGCCGTTCCTCCGTGAGATCGAGCCCGTTCGCATGGCTGCGCGCGAAGGTGAGCGCGGCCTGCGCGCTCTCCTTCATGACGTCGCCGAGCTGCCCCGTGAGGACGAGCCCCTCCTTGCCCTTCAGGACCCTCGTCTCGACGAGCATGATGTCACCGCCCACGGGCGTGTAGAACATGCCCGTAGCCACGCCGACCGCGTCCTGCTCCATCTTTTCGGCGGCATGCACCTTCGGCCGGCCCAGCAGTTCACGCAGGTCGTCCGCGCCCACGGCCGCCTCGGCGGATCCCGTCGCGATCTTTCGCGCGGACTTCCGGCAGACCGAACCGAGTTCGCGTTCGAGCTGCCGCACGCCGGCCTCGCGCGTGTAGCGGGTGATGACCGCGCGAATCGCGTCCTCATCGACCTCGACCTGCTCGGGGAGCAGGCCGTTCCGTCGCTTCTGCCGGGGCAGGAGGAAGCGGCGCGCTATCTCCAGCTTTTCGGCTTCCGTGTAGCCGCGGAACTCGATCGCCTCCATCCGGTCGCGCAGGGGTCCCGGGATCTGTTCGAAGACGTTCGCCGTGGCGATGAAGAGCACCTCGGAGAGGTCGAACGGCACCCCGAGGTAGTGATCCACGAACGACTCGTTCTGCGCGGGATCGAGCACCTCCATCAGCGCGGCCGAGGGGTCGCCCTGGAAGGACACGCCCAGCTTGTCGATCTCATCCAGGAGGAACACGGGGTTCTTCGTTCCCGCCCGCTTCAGCCCCTCAATGATGCGGCCGGCCATCGCGCCCACGTACGTGCGCCGGTGTCCCCGGATGTCCGCCTCGTCGCGCGCCCCACCCAGCGACACGCGGACGTACTTGCGGCCCATGGCGTCGGCGATGGAACGGGCGATCGAGGTCTTGCCCACGCCCGGCGGTCCGACGAAGAGCAGCGTCTCCCCCGCGCGGTCGTCGTCATATCCCGGTACCGAGTCGGTCCCGGCCTCGTCGGATTCTTCTCCATCGGATCCATCGGATCCATCGGACCCGTCGGGGGCCGCCGCCTCCGCCTCGCTCTCCGCGTCGCCGTTCCCCGACGCTCCGGTCTCCGCGCCGTCGCCGTCCGCGTCGACCTCCGCGTCCTCCTCCTCCTCCGATTCGGCGGCTTCGCGAGCTTCGCGCAACCGCGTCTCTTCCTGGAGCTTCCGCACCGCGAGGAAATCGAGGACCCGGTCCTTCACGTCGCGCAGCCCGTAGTGGTCCCGTTCCAGGATCTCCTCGGCGCGCGGGATGTCCAGTTGTTCCTCGGTCGTCTCCGACCAGGGAAGGTCCGCGACGATCTCCAGGTACGTCCTTACGACCTGAGCCTCCGCCGATTCGCGCGGGATGCGTTCGAGACGCCGAAGCTCGCGGTCGACTTCCCGGCGTGCCTCCTCCGGCAACTCGAGCGCCTCGATGCGCTCGCGAAGGTCGCTCGCCTCCTGGGAGTCGATGTCCTCGCCCAGCTCTTTCTGGATCGCCTTCATCTGCTCGCGCAGGAAGATCTCGCGCTGCCTCTCCCCCAATTCCTCCTGGACCTGCTCGCGGATCTCCTCCTGCGCCTCGAGCAGACCGATCTGCTTCTGCAGGTGCACGAGAAGCGAGCGCAGCCGCGCCTCGACGGAGAGGGTCTCGAGAAGTTCCTGCTTCTGCTCGACCTCCAACTCGGTGTAGAAGGCGACGAGATCGGCGAGTTCCCCGGGCGTGGTCACGCCGCCGAGGAGGTGATCGACGATTTCCTTCGGGACGCCGCGCAGGCGGCTGACTTCAGCGGCTCTCTCGTGGACCTCCTTGTAGAGTGCCGCGAAGGCCCGCTCCTCGGGGTCGAGCGGATCCATGTCATCCATGTCTCGCGCGACGACCTCGAGGTATCCGTCGCGCTCGGCGTATTCGAGGGCGGCGGCACGCGCGTCGCCCTGGATGACCATCTGGATGCCGCCGGGCACCTTCTGCATCTGCGCGATGCGGCACACGGTCCCGATGCGGTACAGGTGCTCCGGGTCCGGCCGCTCGATTTCGGCATCGACCTGGGCGACCGCAAAGAGCAGCTTCTCCCCCGCGATCGCCCGGTCGATGGCCTTCATCGTCTTATCCCGACCCGCAGCGATGGGTGCGGCCACGGCGGGGAACACGACCGTTCCCCGGAGGGGGAGGACCGGCAGCCGCAAGCGCTTCGACTCGGGGCGGCGCCCGTGTTCCGTCTCTTCGGAGGCCGTTGCCTCGGCGTCCTCCGCTTCGGCGGCCTTGATATCGTTTTCTTCGCTCATACTCGTGTAGCTTCTATGTTCTCGCGTGACGTGCGCGCGCCAGTCGGATTCGCGTCTTCCAGTGCAGGTTTCGGACCCGCCGATTTCGGGCCACGACCCCAAGATCCGCCGATGTGGCGTAACGAACGCCTGTAAGAGGTCTGCCGATACGGGCGGTGTGCGTCAAGACGGCAGCCGGTGGTGCGAGCCCGGCAGCCGGTGGTGCCTGCCTGGCGAGCCATCGGCGCTTGCTTGGCAGGCACGCCCGATCTTGCCATCTTTAGGGCATGGCGAAACAGACACTGAGTGCGGGCGGTCGCAAGGCGTCGACCGCGGAGGAACGCTACTACCGGCGCGGATTGGGTCTGAAGAAGGAGATCCAGCCGGTAATCGATTTCGAGTACGGGAGCGCCATCGTCTCCCTCATCAGGGAGCGGGACTTCGAGCTTCAGGCCGGGCGGATCCTCCTGCGTCTCGCGAAGAGTTCCGGGTTCTGCTACGGGGTGGACCGCGCGGTGGACTACGCGTACGAGTCGCGCCGCAAGTTCCCGGACCGGCGGATCCTGCTCGTCGGCGAGATCATCCACAACCCGCACGTGAACCGCCGGCTTCGGGAGATGGAGATCGAGTTCCTCTATCCTTCCGACGCCGGGGAGTTCGACTTCAGCGGCGTCACCGTCGACGACGTCGTGATCATTCCGGCCTTCGGCGTCACGCTGCACGACTTCGAGGCGTTGCGCGCCCTCGACTGCATTCTCGTCGACACGACGTGCGGCTCGGTGCTCAACGTATGGAAACGGGTGGACGGCTACGCCCGCGACGGGTTCACCTCCGTCATCCACGGCAAGCACTGGCACGAGGAGACGCGGGCGACCAGTTCGCAGGTCCTGAAACACGGAGGCGGGAAGTTCCTCATCGTTCGCGACATGGAGCAGGCCCAATTCGTCTGCTCGTATATCCGCGGAGAAGAGGAGCGCGCTTCCTTCATGCGGTTGTTCGCCGAATCGGTGTCGGAGGGGTTCGACCCCGACCTCCACCTCGAGAAGATCGGCGTCGCCAACCAGACGACGATGCTGGCTTCCGAGTCGCTGGCCATCGCGGCGAAACTCGGCGAGGCGATCGCGGACCGCTGGGGGTCGGAGGAGATGCCGGACCGCTTCCGCAGCTTCGACACGATCTGCTCGGCGACCCAGAAGCGGCAGGACGCCGTCAAGGACATGATGGAGGACCCGCCGGACCTCATGGTCGTGATCGGAGGCTACAACTCCTCGAACACGAACCAGCTCGCGTACCTCTGCAGCCTGTACACGACGACATATCACATCGAGGACGCCGCCTGCATCGACACCGTGCGCGGGCGCATCACCCACAAGCCGCTGGGAACCGATGAGACGGTGACGGAGGACGCCTGGCTGCCGGACGGAAACATCAGCATCGGCATCACGGCGGGCGCCTCCACGCCGAACTCGAAGCTCGGCGAGGCGGTGGAACGTATCCTGCGGGGCGTGGGCTACGACCCTTCCCGCCTCCTCTAGCAGTCCGCCGCAGACCCCCGCGCCAGCGCCGACAGCGGTGAAGCGCCGCGCTCAGTCGCCGGCAAGCGCGGCCCGGAAGCGGGCCTGCAGCAGGACGCCGTCACGCGGCGGGTATGAGTCCGGCTCGGCGCCGAGCGCGACTTTCGCGACGCACAGCACCGGGCCTTCCTCCTCGAACAGGGTCGCCGCCAGCGTCGCCGCAGGCGCGTCGATGTCCGTCTCCGCGGACCCCTCCTGGACATTCAGCCCCGCCGATCCCACCTCGACTTCGCCGCCGACCGTGAAGGCGGACGCGATGCCGGCTCCGCGCGCGATCGCGGCGATGTCCGTGTTCTTCCCCGTGAGCCCCGCCTGGCGTCCCGTCTCGCCGAACGCCTCGTTGTCGAGCACGAGGAGCGCGAGGTTGGAGGGGGCCTGGGCGGCGATCGTGGCGAGGCTCCCCACCCCCATCAGCAGCTCCGCGTCCCCGGTGACCACGAGCACGCGCCGCGTCGGCCGAGCGAGGGCGACGCCGAGCCCCAGCATCGCCGCCCCGCCCATCGCGCCCCAGAAGTAGAAGTTGAGCGGCGAGTCGCCCGCCGCGTGACAATCCCACGCCGCGGAACCGAGTCCCGCGACCACGGCCGCGTCCCCGCGGCGCTCCAGGATCTCCGCGACGAGCGCGCGCCGGTCCAGCCTCGCGTCCCTCATCCGTCACCGCCCACGAACGACTTGGCTCCGATGATGTGCTGGCCGACGAGCACCGCGGCGGGACGTCCGGCCTCCTGCGCGCGCGCGGCGGCCTCCGCGAATGCCGCCGCCACTCCGGAGGCGGACTCCGGGCGGAACACCTCCACGCCGAGGGCGGTGAGGAGGTCGGGCACGGTCCGCCCCACCGGGACTTGCCACGGGTTCCGCTCCTCGGCCTCGCCGCGCATGGACACGAGGAGGAGGCAGGGAATCCGGCACACGTTCGGGAGTGCGAGCATGTTCACGATGTTGCCGACCCCGCTCGACTGGATGGCGACGGCCGCGAGTTCGCCGCCGAGCCACGTGCCGCAGGCGAGGGCGATCCCTTCCTCCTCCGTCGTGAGCGTGATGAGCCGGATCGCGGGGTCCGCTTCGCACAGTTCGAGGAACCTCCCGAGGCCGGCATCCGGAACCGTGGCGACGTGACGGATGCCGAGATCCGGGAGCGATCGGTACACCCGCTCCCCCCAATCGGAGCCGTCGGAGCCGTCGGCGTCGCGCTGCGGTGAGATGTCCGGATCGTTCACTGTGCTCAACGCTCAACCTCGCTCCGGGTGGGAATTCTCGTCCCGTGTTCCGTTCCGTGCGGGGAATATGCCGTCCCGCTCCGCCCGGAGCCATCGCGGCGGCCGCCGACAACCCGTACCCTCCGTCCCATCTCCTGGCAGTCCTCGATCGACGAAACCCGGATGGAAACCGGCCCGCGTGTTCACGAGTTCCGAAGACGGCTACGAGGCGATTCGCGAGGGCGTTCGCGGCCTGTGCGAGCGCTTTCCCGGCGAGTACTGGCGCGACCGCGACCGCGAGAGCGCCTACCCGACGGCGTTCATCGAGGCGCTCACCGAGGCCGGATATCTCGCGGCGCTCATCCCTGAGGAATACGGGGGCGCCGGCCTCGATCTCAAGGCGGCGTGCGTCATCCTCGAGATGATCCAGCGCACCGGGTGCAACGGGGCCGCCTGTCACGCCCAGATGTACATCATGGGCACCCTGCTCAGGCACGGGAGCGAGGCGCAGAAGCGGCGCTACCTGCCCCGAATCGCGGCGGGAGAGTTGCGGCTGCAGGCCTTCGGGGTGAGCGAGCCGACCTGCGGCACGGACACGACCCGGATCGCGACGACCGCAGAGCGTGACGGCGACGCGTACGTGATCCACGGGCAGAAGACCTGGATCTCCCGCTCTGAACACTCCGATCTCATGCTCCTGCTCGCGCGCACGACGCCCCGCGAGGAGAGCGCGAAGCCCACGGCCGGGATGTCCGTCTTCCTGGTCGACCTGCGGAACGAAGTCGGGGCGTCCGTCACCATCCGGCCCATCGAGACGATGATCAACCACTCCACCACCGAGGTGTTCTTCGACGGACTGCGCGTGCCGGCGGCGAATCTCATCGGCGAGGAGGGGAAGGGGTTCCGCTACATCCTCGATGGCCTGAACGCCGAGCGCGTGCTGATCGCGGCCGAGTGCGTGGGGGACGCGCGGTTCTTCGTGGAGCATGCCGCGGAATACGCGAAGGGCCGCGAGGTGTTCGGGCGCCCGATCGGGCAGAACCAGGGCATCCAGTTCCCCATCGCCGAAGCCCACATGAAGACGGAGGCGGCGGCGCTCATGGTCGAGCGGGCGGCTTCGCTGTTCGACGACGGGGCGCCGTGCGGAGCCGAGGCGAACATGGCCAAGTACCTCGCGTCGGACGCCTCGTGGGCCGCGGCCGACATGTGCATGCAGACGTACGGCGGCTTCGCCTTCTCCACCGAGTACGACATCGAACGCAAGTTCCGCGAGACCCGGCTGTACCAGGTCGCGCCGATCTCCACGAACCTGATCCTGTCCCACGTGGCGACCCATGTCCTGGGTCTCCCGAAGTCCTTCTGAAGCGGGGAGCGGCCATGCGGGAGCGCGGAGCGGACACGGAGAGCGGGGTGCACGGCGTCGGACGCACCGAGGAGGTCGTGGACCGGGCCTCCGCCACGCTCGCGCGGGCCATGCTGGCCACGCTGGACCGGGACCCTTCGGGACTCGGCGAGGGAGATCCGCTCCCGCCCCTGTTCCACTGGATGTACTGCCGGGAGCTGGCGCCGGGCGGCCAGCTCGATGTCGATGGCCACCAGAAACGCGGCGACTTCCTGCCGGCGCTGCCCCTCTCCCGCCGCATGTGGGCGGGCGGCCGCCTGAAATTCGAGGGGACCGTGCGCGTCGGAGATGGGCTCCGCCGTCGCTCGACGATCGTGTCGGTCACGCCCAAGACCGGCCGCAGCGGCCCGCTCGTCCTTGTAGCGGTCGAACACCGGATCTCGGGGAGCGACGGGGAGATCGTCGAGGAACAGGACCTGGTCTTCCTCGAGCGGCCCACCGAGCCGCTGGTGCTGCCGGAGCGTTCGGCCCCGGAGGACGAGATGGAGTGGTCGGAGTCCGTCACGCCGAACGCCGCAATGCTGTTCCGGTTCTCGGCGCTCACCTTCAACGCGCACCGCATCCACTACGACCGGGACTACGCGCGCGACGTCGAGATGTACCCGGATCTCGTCGTGCACGGCCCGCTCACGGCGCTGCTCCTCGCGGATCTCGCGGTCCGGCGCTCGGGGCGGCCGCTGCGAACGCTGACCTTCCGGGCCCGCCGGCCCATGTTCGTCGACCGGACGATCACCCTTCAGGGGGAGCAGGAGGGCGACAACGCCGCTCTCAGGGCGCTCGACGACACGGGCGTCCTCGCGATGTCCGCCCACGCCACCCTGGCCTGACGGGCGGCCTCCGGCGGAAGCCGAGCCGTCTGACCGCTACCCCCGCAGAGCGTTTCTCAACCCCGGCAGCGCGTCTTCCTACCCCTGCAGGGCGTGTTGCAAGACGACGACACCGATCGCCGCGACCAGCACGCCGCCGGCCCGCCACAGGCCGGCGCCCATCCGGAGCCCCGTCTCCATTCCCTTCAGAGCGAGCCCGGGCAGCAGGGCGTAGCACGCGCCCTTCGCCAGCGCCAGCCAGCCGTAGACGGTGAGGATCGCCGGCACGCCGCCCCACACGTTGTGGAAGGCGACGATGAAGGATCCGATCGCCATGGCGAGGAACGCGACCGTCAGGCTGCCGGCCCTCCCCTTGGACTGCAGGTGCTCCAGCAACGCCTTCCAGGCATCGGGCTGGAGGAGGTACGAGACCCCCAGGACGATGAGGTTGATCGACACGAACACTTCCACTGCCCGCGTGAGGTCTTCCATCGTGTCCTCCCTTCTCAGCTACGGGCCAAACGCTCGACCGGTCCCGGTCGGTTGTACTTTACCGTACCGCTTTACCCTCGGATCTCGGCCAGCGCCGCCACGGCGCGTTCGTTGTCCTTGAGCGTGTTGTAGAAGTGGGGAGAGAATCGAACCAGGGGACCGCGATGGTCGACAACCACGTCGCGCGAGGCGAGGTGACGCACGGCGGCGGCCGCATCGCCGTCATGTTCGACGAGGACGAGCGCGGATCGCGCCGCCGGATCGGAGGCCTGGTGGAGCCGGTAGCCGAGATCCGACAGCCGCCCCCGCAAGTCATTCGCCAGGAGCCGGTTACGACGTTGAATGGCCGAAATTCCGTACTCGAGAACGATGGACAGCCCTCCCGCGGCCGTGTACGCGACCCCCGCGGCGGGGGTCCCCAGTTCGAAGCGCCTGGCGTCCGCCCGAGGCGTCGCATCGCGAATGTCGAAAAGGAACTGGTTTTCAACACCGAACCACGAAAGCGTGACCGGATCGAGACGAACCTCCGGGTTCACATGGAGATAGGCCATCCCCGGACCGCCGCACAGCCACTTGAGCGCGCCACCGACGAGGAAGTCCACTCCCAGCACCCCCGCATCGATCGCCAGTTGTCCATTTGATTGATAGGCGTCCAGTAAAATGAACGCACCCGCATCGTGGGCGATCCGCGTGAGCTCGGCCGCGTCTTGGGTGTTGCCGCTCGTGAAGAAGACGTGCGACGTCGCAAGCAGCGCGGTGCGTTCGTCCAGGGCGGCGCGGATCGACTCGAGCGGGACGTGAATCCCGTCCGGGCTCGGCACGATCTCCACTTCGAGGCCGTTCGCCCGCTGCGACAGGAAGTGGTGGCCCACGGTCGGGAAATCGAGTTCGGTGAGCACGACCTTGTCGCGGCCCGTGCCCCTGGCGCCGGCCGCGATGGCCCCCCAGACGACGGAGACCGCGGCGGAGACGCTCGACATGAGCGCGATCGTGTCGGCGTCGGCTTCGATGGTCTGCCCGAATTGAGTCCGGACCTCATCGAGCTTGGCGACCCAGATCTCATACCAGGCGGCCGCGCCCATCTCGTGCCACAGATCCTCGAATCGCCGGCGTTCCTCCACCGAGCGGAGAGAGAGAGCGCCGAGGGAGTTGGAGTTGAGGTACGTCTTGCGGGAGAGGATCGGGAACTCGCCCCGCACCTCGTCGATGCGATGGTCGAGCGGTAGCGCCGACTCCGCTACGGCGCCCGCCGCGGTCGGGCTGGCCGACGCCGGCTGGACCGGAATATCGTGTTTCGCCATGGATGATCCGTCGCCCCCGGCCCCGCAGCAGGGGCCGCTTCTCGATTTCGAGGCAGGCCAGGCGCTCGAACGGCGCGACCGCAAGCACGCCGGTCCCGGCGGCGAGCCGGACTGCCCCCGGTGCGAGGCCCGCATGGTGCGCTGCGTCGAGCAGCACCGCGCCCCCCGCTCCGACGACTCGCCGTTCCGGGTCCGACTCGCCTGCCCGGCGACCGACTGCGGCGCGTGGACAACCTACAATTGGTAGAAGGGGTCGACCCCGACAACCCGCCCGCTACCACTCCATCTCGGGCAGCACGCCCGCCTGGAGCCGGAACATCTCGTTGATCGTGTGGACCGCCGTGCGGTAGGAGTCCGTCGTCGGATCTAGCAGGAGCGCCTGCAGCAGCGTCCCGCGGGAACCCTCAGCGAAGGCGTCGACGAGCAGCCGGTTGATCGATGTCTGGGTCCTGAGCAATCCGAGGATCCCTTCCGGCAGCGGTTCCATGGCGGCGGGATGCAGCCCGCTCGCGTCGGAGCGGGCGGGGACTTCCACGACGGCCCCGTCGGGAAGGCCCGGCACGTAACCCTGGTTGGGGACGTTCACCGCATCGAGATATGTGTCCACGCCGCACAGCACGCCTTCAAGCAGCGGGACCGCCAACTCTCCTGAAGGCGTGAGTTCTCCGCCCGCTCCGGCCTCGTCCTCCCCGCCCGGATTGTCGCCGTCGTCCCGCACCCGGGGGAGCGGGGACTCGGGAAACGCCGGCACGTCGGTCGGGTTCTCGCCGAGGTTGTAGAGCCAGGTGGGGGTCTCTCCCGTTTCCCACGGGGTGCCGTGCACGGGGTCGTAGAAGAACTGGAGCAGGCTGCTGCCGAGGAATTCCCGCGCCCAGCCGAGGTACTCGCCGATGTGGTTCGCCCCGGGGCTGGGATAGCGGCCGAACACCCGGAACAGGATGCGGCTCAGCGCGATCTCGTCCCAGTCGTGCAGCCAGTGCGCCTCGCGCTCGCGGCGCCGCAGGGTCGGGTAGAGATCCTCACCCGTCTCGCGGTCGCGCACCGACTCGAACCAGCTGAAGTGGTTGAGCCCGCTGGCCCGGGCGTCGAGGCGCTCCACCGGCAGTTCCAGGAGGCGCGCCATCTGTTCCATCCCGTGGAAGACGCCGTGGCAGAGTCCGACGACGCGCACCGACGAGAGCCGGCTCTGGGCCTCGCACAGCTTGGTGAGTGGGTTCGTGTAGTTGACGAGCCACGCCTCGGGGCAGTGGACCTCCATCGCCCGCGCCAAGTCGACCGCGGGACCCATGTTGCGCAGCGCGTGGAACAAGCCGCCCGGCCCTCCGTTCTCTCCGTAGATCTGGGAGGAGCCGAACGCGCGGGGGACGTGGAAGTCCTGGGCCCAGTAGAAGTAGCGGTTGATTTCAATGGCGAGGACCACCGCGCGGGCGCCGGGAAGTGCGGTTTCGAGATCGGTCGTCGCGGAGACGGCGACGCTCCGGCCCAGCCGCTCCGCCACCGCCTCCGCGTACGCCCGCGTGCGGGGCAGTTCCGACGGGTCGATGTCGACGAGGACCAGGCTCAGGTCGCGGTCGCAGAGGGGATCGCTGAGGAGGATGTCGCGGATGGAGGCGGGGCCGAACTCGCGGCTGCCCGCCCCGACGAGGACGATCCTGAGCGGCTCGTTCATGGCGAGGTCCGCGAGGGCGCGGAAGTCTCCGAGGACGCGGGGGCGGTGTCCGCGTGCGCGATCCGCACCGTCATGGCCCCCGCCGCAAGAGACACGATGATCAAGAGCACGCCCGCGCCGGCCCGGCCCGTGAGCAGGTATCCGATGCCGAGCAGGCTCGCGTAGACGAAGAGCGCGCCGAGAAGGAAGCCCGGCCACATGCGGCTCGCCGGCGGGTCGGTGGAGCGGACGCCGGTGCGCTCCGCCACGCGGCGCCACCAGCCGCCGGGGTGTACCCGCCGGTAGAAGCGGTCCAGCACTTCGTCCGACTCGGGCCGCGTGACGAGCACGACGGCGAGCCAGAGCGCGGTGCAGGCGACGAGGATGACGACCGCCCGGATGAGGTCCATCTCCGGCGCGTAGAAGCCGTCCGCGGCCCGGATCGCCGCGGCGGGCAGCACGGGCTCGAGCGCGCCCACCAGGACGCGCCCGTTGGCGAGGAGCACCGAGCCGGCCATGGCCGCGATCTCGGCCCACGCGTTCACCCGCCACCAGTACCAGCGCAGGAGCCAGACGAGCGCGACCCCCGCCGTGAGTTCGATGATGTAGATCCACCCCCGCTGGATCGAATCCATCTGCCAGGCCACGCCCGCGGCGACCACCGCGAGCAGCACGACCATGATCCGCGACGCCGCGACGTAGTGCCGCTCGGAGCGGTCCTTCCTCAGAAAACGGCGGTAGATGTCGTTCACCATGTACGACGCCCCCCAGCAGAGGTGCGTGTCCATCGTGCTCATGAACGCGGCCAGGAAGGTGGCGACCATCAGCCCCCTGAGCCCGGCCGGCATGAGTTCCCGGATCATCATCGGATAGGCGAGTTCGGGGTCGGCGGCGAGCGCCGGATCCATGGCCCCCGGCGGGAAGACGAGGAGCGACCCGAGCCCCACCACGATCCAGGGCCAGGTGAGGAGCACGGTTCCCGCGAAGGCGAACCACAGCGACGCCTTCACGGCCTGCCGCTCGTCCCGCGTCGCGAACAGGCGCTGGGCCACGTAGCCGTCGCCCTGTCCGCTCCTCAGCCACAGGACGCCGATGAGGCACAGGAAGGAGACGATCTCGAGCGAGGAGGCGGTGCCGGCGGTCGGCACGAGATCGAGGGCGCCGGGCGGGGCCTGCGGAAGGGCTCGCACCGCGTCCGCCATCGCCGCCGGACCGCCGAAGCGCGTGAGCACGATCCCCGCCAGGGTGATCGCCCCGAGCATGCCGGCGACGAACTGGAGCAGATCGGTGACCACGACGCCCCAGAGTCCCGACGCGACCGTGTAGGCGAGCGCGAGTCCGACGCACACGGCCAGGGTCACGGCGGGGTCCCAGCCGAGGAGCACGCGGCTGAACTTCACCATCGCCAGCATGACCCAGCCCATGACGACGGCGTTCTTGAGGAGGCCCTGGTAGACGGCCGATAAACCCCGCAGCGCCCGGGCCGGCGCCCCGCCGTAGCGGATCTCGATGACTTCGGCGTCCGTGAGGACGCCCGCGCGCCGCCATAGACGCGCGTAGAAGAAGGTCAGCATGAGGATCCCGGCCGCCTCGTACCACCAGAGCCAGTTGCCGTACACGCCCTGCCGGCGCACGAGAGCGGCCGTCGCGAGCGGGGCGTCCGTCGCGAACCACGTGGCCGCGATGGACGTGCCCGCGAGCCACCAGGGGAGTGAGCGCCCGGCGATGAAGTAGTCCTCGACGCTGCCGCCCGCCCGCCGGGCGAACCCGAACCCGATGGCGAGGACGATCGCGCCGTACACGCAGACGACGACCCAGTCGAGCGTGGTCAGCGCCACCCGTCAGCGGTCTCCGTCCGGCGCGGGCGCCGATGCCCCGCGAGGCGTGAGGACGTTCGAGAGGATGCGGTAGGCGCCCGGCACCCCGTAGGGCAGTTGCCGGTGGAGGGCGAGCGCGAGGTAGGTGTAGCGCCCCTCGCCCACCGGGGCGGTGAGCCACACGCCCTCCTGGGGAACCTGGCCCGCGTCGTGCGTCTCCACGAGCGGGGTGTACGCCGGATCCCACTCGGAGAAGAACTTGGAGCCGCGCTGCTCGATCCATCCATCGAAATCGGCTTCGGAGAGGCGGTTGGGCGCGGTCATGAGGGCGTGGCCGGGCCGGAGCAGGCGGACGGGCGCGTCCTCCTCCGACACTTCCTCCGCTCCCCGCGGAAGAGAAGCCGGATACGGCGCCATCTCCGAGGGCACGTACTCCTGCGTCTGGTAGAGGACGATGAGGTGCCCGCCCCCGCGGGCGTAGTCCAGGAGACGCCAGTTGTGTTCGACGAGGTCTTCGCGCACGGCGTAGGCGCGGGTGCCCACGACGATCGCGTGGAACCCCGCTTCTTCGCCGGAACCGGCGGCAGCGCCCGCATCCACTTCCCCGAGGGCGGCTTCATCCAGGAGTTCTACCGTGGCGCCGAGCGCCTCGATCCCGGCCGGCACTTCGTCGCCGACCCCCATCACGTAGCCGACCCTCACGCCCTCCAGATCGGCGACGGGCACCGACCGGACCGGCATGCGGGCCGGGCGCCATAGCCGCGCGAGCGGCAGGTCCCGATGCTCGATGGTCCGGTAACCCCGGCGGTAGTCCTCTCCCCGCGCGCGGGCCACGGCCGTGACCTCGGCTTCGCCTCGCCAGCTGGCAGGCGGCGCGATGACGAACGCCGCGTCCACGATCTCGCCCGGAGTGCGGAAGTCGTGCTCCACGATGTCGGGAGTGCCCGGGACCGTCGTCCACCGCTCCGGCAGTTCGAGGCGAACCGTGGCGGAGAGAGGCGCCGCGTTCGCCACGACCCGCGCGCGTATTTCCATGGGCGCCGCGGGCGGCCCTCCGGCCGAGCCGCCGCCGCCCCCCTCGCCCGCGCCGTCCACGGGCACGATGCCCACGCCCGGCGCCAGGGAAACGGAGAGGACCGGCAGCGCCTCCACCCTCCGCGTCACGGAGCCGTAGGGCAGGCGCGCGACGGAGGCCGTCACCGGAACCGTGCGCACGATGGCGTGCCCCGCGATGGCGAGTTCGACGCCCGCCGCCAGCGCCGGACGACGCCACGGGAGATGCAGGTCCGCCGAGTCCGATACCTGATAGTGGTTCTCCGACACGTCCCCGCGTCCGAAGTACGGTGCGGCGGGCGCGGTCGGAACCCGGACCTCGATCCCCTCGGTCGAGCCATCCGGCCGACGCGCGATCCGCCTCGGCGGCGCCAGGATCTCGCCGCCACGGCTCGCGATCCAGGCCGTGACCCCTTCGCCGTCCGCGGACGCCGCCGGCTCGACCCGGAGGTGGATCGCCGCCGTCTGGCCCGGCGCCAGGACGGCCTCACCGCCGGCCGCCGGGCCGCCCGCAAGCTCCGCGGACACGGTCGTCCCGCTCGCGGCCAGCACGGCTTCCTCGAACTGCCGCTCCTTCAGCGAGAGGTGAAACCGCGTCTCGGGAGCGTCCGGCAGCGCGGTGATCGCCGCCCGGACCCATCCCAGCCCCCGGGCCAGGTCGTCAACCGCGCGCCCCGGATCGCGGAAGTCGAACGCCTCCGCCGCGGCGCCGATGAGGCGGTCCAGTTCAGCGAGCAGTGAGTCCGCCTCGGGAGAGGACGCCTCGCTCAGGAGCGCGGGGAGTCCCCTCAGCGTCGAGTCGAGTCCCGCGAAGAACGAACCCGCGATTCCGGTCGCCGTCCCCGTCCCGCCGCCGGTGCCGGTGCCGGTGCCGTCAACGTGCTCGTAGAAATAGCGGCCGCCGCCCGTCCGCACGCGCCCAGCCGTCTGGGAACGCTGCAGGCCGAGCCCCCGGCTGGCCCAGCGCTGGTACGTATCGCCGAGCCACGGGCTCATCCCGGTCGCGTTCACCTCCACATCGTACGGTTCGTCGACGCGAACCCCTCCGCGGAAGGTGCGGAGGACCCGCCAGGGCCGGAGCCCCTCTCCGGATATCTGGCGCGGAAAGCGCGTAGGGTCCGCGGCCGCGGCCACGGCTTCCGGCGTCAGCAGCCCCGCCGCGTGGTGGTGGCCGTGCCCATCTCGCGCCGACCCGTGAAAGCGGCTCACGACAACGAGCGGCCGGTTGAGACGGATGACACGGACCATGTCCTCCAGCACCGCCTCCCGGTCCCAACTGCGGAAGGCTTCGTCCACCGACTTCGAGTAGCCGTAGTCGACCGCCGTCGTGAAGTAGAGGTCGTCCAGGCCGTAGTAGCGGCCGGAGAGGACGAGTTCGCGCGTGCGGATCAGCCCTAGCGCGTCAAAGAGTTCCGGGCCGATCGCGTTCGCCCCGGCCTCGCCGCGGTTGAGGCTGAGGAGGGCCGTCCGGGCACCCCACCCCCGGCTGGCCAGCGTGAGCATGCCGGCATGTTCGTCGTCGGGATGGGCGGTGATGTGGAGCAGGCTCGCGGTCGTGGCGAGCTTGCGGATGCGGTACCAGGCGCCCATGGCCCCGCGGTCCACGTCCAGCCGTTCCTCTCCCACCGGGGCCGGGAAGGCGAGGACGCGATCCGGCGCCCGGCGGGCGCGATCCGACTGCGCCGCCGCCGCCGCAGCCCCCGCGAGGGTCGCCACGACCGCCACGGCCGCCGCCGGAAGGGCGACGCCGAGTCCGGGTTGCCTGCGATCGATCATGGATCATCCAGGTCGGAGAGTCCGCGTTCGCATCGTGCCCGCGGGCGGAAGTCCGGGCAAGGAGGCCTTGCGAGCGAGCCCAGCCCGCCGATACTCAAACGGATCGTTCCACGGCCGCCAACTCCGGACCCGATGACAGACTCCGACATCCAGATCACCGTTGAGGGCACGCCGAACCCGCACGCGGCGAAGTTCGTGCTGAACGACGACATCCCCGGCGAAGGGAGTCGCAGCTACTTCGATCCCGAGTCCGCCGCCGAGGACCCGCTCGCGGCGCGCCTGTTCAAGGTGGACGGAGTCCGGGCCCTGCTCATCGTCGAGAACTTCATCACCGTGACGAAGACCGCAACGCTCGACTGGCCGGATCTGTTGGACGAGATCGAGGAAGCCATCCTGACGGCGCTCCGCACGCGCCGGTAGCTGTCGCCGATTCCCCTCGTCTTCGGGGGATGAAGGCGCCGTGGGGGCTCCGCCAGAACGCCATTATCTTATTGTGGCACAACGTGTTGATATCAAGTGCATACCTCTCCGTAGTTTCCAGACGACGGAACGACCGGCGCCAAGGACCCTACCGCGGGAGGGAGGAACATGCTCACGTTGCGCTGCTTCGGCGAGGTCGCGGCCTCGGACGCACGCGGGGCGAGGATCACGCTGCGGTCAAGGAAGCACATGGGGCTCCTGCTCTATCTCGTGGCGCATCCCGGAACCGTTCACATGCGGGAGAAGCTCGCCGATCTGCTCTGGGATAGTCGCGACCGGAAGGCGCGACACTCGCTCAGCCAGGCGCTCTACGACATCCGGTCGTCCATGGGTCCGGTGATCGCCGTGGACGCCAGCACGGTCCGGCTCGTACCGCAGCGCGTCACCTACGAACTCGATGCCTTCGAACGGGCTTTCCGGGCCGGGGACCACGAGACCGTCATCGATCTGTACCGGGGAGAGTTCGCCCCCGGCCTGCTCAACATGGGAGTCGACGAGTTCGAGCGCTGGCTGGATGGCGAACGAGAGCGTTGCCGCGTCCTCGTCGCCATGGCGCTCAAGAACGTACAACAGGCGGCCGAGGAGAGAGGCGATTGGGACCAGGCGTGCCTCGCCGCGCTCCGGATCGTGAGACAAAACGAGTTCGACGAACACGCGCACAGCACCCTCATGCGTGCGTTGTGCATGAAGGGCGACTACGCCTCCGCCCTCGCCTACTACCGAGCGCTGGAAAAATGCGGCTGGGTCGCCAGCGCCGACACTCTGACGGAAACGGCGGCGTGGGCCAGAAGCCAGTTCGACGCCGCGCCGCCCGTCCTCCGCGAGCGCCACAAACCGCAGGTGTCGGATCGAGGAGGCGAGTTCCGCCAACTGAGCCTCGCACTCCGTTCGTCCCGCGCCGCGCCGGTACGGTTGGTCCTGGCCGGCGAGCGCGGGTTCGGGCGGGAAGACGTGGTGCGGCACTTCGCCCGCTTCGTACGCGGCGGGGGCGGCTTGGTGCAGTGGCTTTCGCCGGATCTTGCGGGGACGCGGGAGAATCTGGCCCTGGAGCTGGGCCGATACCCCGGAAAGACCCGGCTGATCGTCATCAGGGCCGATGTTCGGGATTGGGCCGCCGTCGATGAGGCGATGCGGAGCGCAGACTTCCCGGGCGCCATGGTGGTCGGCTTCTCGAACCCGGCGGTGGCTCGACAGGCGGAAGCCGCGCGTCTGGTCGACTTCACCATCCCCTTCGATCCACTCACCACCGAGGCGTGTGCGGCGTCGATTCAGACCAGCGAGAGGAAATGCAGTCCTCGCCAGGCGATCGAAAGCGCGAGGCTCTCGGGAGGGAACCCGGCTCTGGCTAGAGCCATTCTCAGGGCATGGCTGCGTCACGGCTTCAGCCCCACGACCGCAAGCGACCGTGAATCGGGCGGGCGATTGGCCTACGAGCGGTCTGCCGAAGTTCGGTCGCTCGTCGGCGATCAACTGGAGACCCTCTCGCTC
Source organism: Gemmatimonadales bacterium (assembly GCA_009838765.1). Taxonomy (GTDB): domain Bacteria; phylum Gemmatimonadota; class Gemmatimonadetes; order Palauibacterales; family Palauibacteraceae; genus Palauibacter; species Palauibacter ramosifaciens. The sequence goes on along the minus strand of VXQX01000080.1, from coordinate 196,643 downwards.
CCGGAAGAACGGCTGGCGATGACGCTGGCACTGCTTACGCACCCTGCGCGCGCATACGCCGAATCGGTCGTGGCAGGACATTCGAGTCGGGATGCCCTCGAAGGGCTCCGGGCCAAGGGCTGGTTACACTCCGAGACCGGCCAATGGACGGTGAGCCGCCCTCTCGCCGGCACCGTGCTCGCGTGGAGTCTGCCGCCGGACGAGAGGACGGAGGTACACCGTGCAGCGGCCCGTACCCTCGAGAACGCCGGTCTCGGCGCGCGTGCGGCGGCCGCCTCCGAGTTCGCCGCGGCCGGAGAGTCCTCTCGTGGCTTCAGCGTGGCCTGCGAGGTGGCGCAGGAGGCCTTGCGGAGAGGCCGGTCTCCGGTAGCGGGCCAGGCGGCGGCGTTGGCGTTCGAGCATGCTACGGCCGGCGCCGACCGCCTGCGCTCCGGCTTCCTCCTCTCGGAGGCCGAGTTTCAGCGAGGAAGGTTTCGGCGGGCGATGAGCGTGCTGCACCAGATCGCCGCCGTCGCGGAGACGGGGAACGACCTGAGTCGCGTCCAACTGGCGTTGGCGCGGGCGGACGTGGCGACGGGGGATCGCCTCGCGACGGGGCTGCACCGACGGAATCTGGCGGAAGCTCGCAGTCAGGCGACCGATCCGGCCCTCCTCCGCGCGCTGGCCGTGCAGATGGCCGTACTCGAGGCGATGGACGCCGAGCCCCGGCGCGCCGGGAACCCCGGTTTCGAGAGGATCCGCGTGCATCTCCGCAGGATCGTCCGGGAGGACGCCGACTACGCGGGAGTCTGGTGCGATGCGTTTCGGCTCCTCTTCCATCGGGTTGGAGGTCGAAGCGGTCTCGCGGAGGCTCGCCTGGCTCTCGAGACCTACCGTCACGGGCTCGGCCGACTCGGCTACGAGGGCCTCAGGGCCGCCACCGCCGCAGAGTTCTGGGTGGCCATGCGAGGGGCGCGTCTTCACGATGCCCTCCAGCTGCTGGAAGACACCTCCGAGACCCACAACGAGAACCGACATGAGTCCGCGAACCTCAATAACCTGGGCGCGGTCCTGCTCGAACTCGGCAACTTCGAGCGGGCGCTCGATGAACTCGGCCGCTGCCGCGAAATGGACGAGGCGCTTGAGACTCCACCCGAAGCCCGGGCCTGCGCGCTCCTGAATCAGGCGCAGTGCTTCTTCTTCAAGGGGGATTACGCTCGTTGCCGAGACTATATGGAGCCGTTACTCCGGCGTCCCGGGCTCACGGGCCGACATCCGTTCGGGGCGCAAGCATGGGCACTCACCGGCCTCCTGGCCATGACCGATGACGACCAGCGCGAGGTGGATGCCTGCCTCGAGTTGCTGGGGGATGGCTCCAATGGCGTCGGGGAGAACGATCTCTACCTGGTGACCTGGTTTCGTGCCGCGGCAATGGGTACTCGCGACCCCCGGGAAACCGTCGCCGATCTCATCGAAGCTGCAGACCATACCGCCGAGATCGACCGACTGAGCGCCGAGAAACTGAGAGTGTTGGCCGGCACCTATTCCTCACCCCACGGGCGCGGCGATCAACGCGAGGCCCGCGGCTTCCTGCGGTCGGCCGGAGCCTCCTGGTTCGTGCGCTTCGCACACAACTGGTTGCGCGCGTGACGCCGGCCTCCCGCTCCGCCTAACCCGGACCTTCCCGCCCGCGTCCGAATCGGTGCCCTCCAGGCGTTGCTACTACGTACCTAGTTGACAGCGACGCCCCGGCGCGTTTAGGCTGAATCGGGAACGACGCCCCGCCCGGTCCGCCGGCGTCTCGATGGCGGCCGGCCGGGGCAGGCGACGCTGATGGTTGGGGAGGGAAAGGACGAGACTCGTGGAGATCAAGTTCACGACGCGGGAACTCGACCTCATGGCGGTGCTGTGGGAGAGAGGGGCCTCCACCGTCGCGGAGGTCCAGGAACGCCTCGGTGACGCGTTGGCCTACACCACCGTGCTCACGATCCTCCGGACGCTGGAGGAGAAGGGGTACGTGGGGCACACCCAGGAGGGGAAAGCCTACCGCTATCACACGCTCGTCGGGCGCGACTGCGCTGGCGCGAGCGCCGTGCGCCGGCTGGTTCAGAAGATGTTCCAGGGGTCGCCCGAACTGCTGCTAACGCACCTCGTCTCGGACCGGGCGCTCTCGAAGGAGGACCTCGAGAACCTGCGCGGTCTCGTGGACGAACGCCTCAGCTCGAAGGAGTAGGGACATGGTCATCGAGTGGATCGGATACTGCCTGTTGATTTCGGGACTCCTCGCCGGGGCGGCCTTCGCGTCGGAGCGGGCCCTCGGCCACTTCCGCAAGCCCGTGCGCTGGGCGTGGTTCGCGGCGATCGCCGGATCCGTGACGGTGCCCGTGGTCGCCTTCTTCGCGCCCGGACTCCTTCCCGGCTTCGGCGCGTCGCCGGCCGCGCCGGCGGTCGGGTTGAGCGGTCTGGCGGTCGCAACCGCAGCGCCGGCGTCGCCCGTGGCGGCCGGTGGAGCTTTCGATGCGGCGGCGGTGGGCGCGGTGCTGGGGTGGGGATGGCTGGCTCTGGCCGCCGCCATGATCGGCTATCTCGGGCGGATCTACGGCCGGCTGCGGTCGGAGATGCGGACGTGGCGGCCGGGCCGCGTGGCGGGATCGCCGGTCATGATCTCCGAAGAGCGGGGGCCGGCCGTCGTCGGGATCCGGCGCTCGGTCGTCGTCATGCCGAAGTGGATCCCCGAACTCGACGACCGGCTGCTCCGCCTCGTCTTCCTCCACGAGCGGGAGCATCAGCGCGCCGGCGACCATCGGCTCTTCGCGGCGGCGGTCACCGCGCTCGTCCTGATGCCGTGGAACCCGGTCGTGTGGTGGCAGGTATCCCGCCTTCGGCTCGCGATCGAGTTCGATTGCGACCATCGCGTGCTCGGGCGCGGCGAATCACGGCGCGACTACGCGGATGCCCTCATCACCGTCGGGAGCCGCGTCTCCGGATCGCTGCTCGCAGCAGCCGCCTTCGCCGAACGCAAGCCGGCCGTGGAACGGCGCCTGCGCCGCATGACCGAGCCGCCCGCCAACATGCGCCTGTTCCGCACGCTCGGCAGCTCGGGGCTGGCCATGGTAGCCGTCCTCTTCGTCCTCGGCTGCCCAGGGCCCGAGAGCGGCATGAACGCGCCGGAACCGCCCGCCGTGACCGTGACCACGCCGTCCGAAACCAGCGATTGGGTGCCCCCGCCGATGCCCGGCGCGGAGGCCGTGGGGCGCGGCGACCGGCCGACCTTCATCGTGTACGACCGGCCGCCGATCCTTCAGAACGCCGGGGAAGTATCGGATGCGCTGAAGCAGGCCTACCCGACGAACCTGAAGGAAGCGGGAATCGGCGGCCGAGTCGAAATCTGGCTGTACATCGACGAGTCCGGCGTCGTGCAGAACCGGGAGGTGAAGACGAGCAGCGGCAGCGACGCGCTGGACCGCGCCGCCGCCGACGTCGGCGGCGCCATGCGCTTCGAGCCCGCGATGAACCGCGACCAGGCGACCGACGTCTGGGTCTCCCAGTGGATCACCTTCCAGATGTCGGACGACGCGGACGAGGCGGACGAGGCCCCCGCCCGCGGAGTTTCCGTAGCCGATGAGGACGCTCCGCTCATCATCGTCGACGGCGTCATCCAAGCCGAGGGCAGCAGCCTGGAAGACCTCCAGTCTCTCGATATCGACCACGTCGAGGTCGTCAAGGGAGCGGCGGCGATCGAGCTGTACGGCGGGCGGGCCCGGAACGGAGCGGTCGAAATCACGACCAGGGACGGCGCCGCGGACCGCGCCTCCCCGGAAGGAGCGGCTTCCCGAACGCCGCCGGCGAGCGAGGGTGGCCTCCAGATCGAAGACATCCTCCGCACGGGGGTCCTCGACGATGTCGACCGGGATGGCGCGCCGGAAGCCCGGATTGTGCCCCGTCTGGAGGACATACCCGATCCGCTGATCGTCATCGATGGCGTGATTCTCGACGCCGAGGGGCTGTCGGAACTCGGCCGACTGGACGTCGATCATGTCACGATCGTGCGAGGCGAGAGCGCCACGGACGCGTATGGAGAGAAGGCCCGACACGGAGTGATCCAAATCACGACGAAGGCGGGTGCGAAGGACAGCGGGTCGAAGGAGTAGGGACATGGTCATCGTCTGGATCGGATACTGCCTGTCGATTGCGGGACTCCTCGCCCTGGCCGCCTTCGCGAGCGAGCGGGCGCTGGGCCACTTCCGGAAGCCGGTGCGCTGGGGCTGGTTCGCCGCGATCGTCGGCTCGGTGGCGCTCCCGTTCGCGGCGTTTCTCGCCCCCGGACTCCTCCCGGGCCTCGGTGGGGCGCCGTGGGCTCCTCTCGTGAGGTTGAGTGAGGCGGTGGTAGTGAGCTCCGCGCCCGCCGCGCCCGAGGCGGCGGGATCCATCGTGTGGTCCGACGCCGGCACGCTGGGTGCGCTGGCGGGTGGGGTCTGGGCACTGCTCGTCGCGGGGATGCTCCTCCACCTCGGGTGGGCGTACCGGCGCCTGCAATCGGAGATGCGCACGTGGACGCCGGGTCGCGTCCTCGGATCGCCGGTCCTGATCGCGGACGACCGGGGCCCGGCCGTGGTCGGCATCCGGCACCCCGTCGTCGTGATGCCGAGGTGGATCCCTGAACTCGAGGACAGGCTGTTGCGCCTGGTCTTTCTGCACGAGCGCGAACACCAGCGCGCCGGCGACCACCGTCTCTTCGCCGTCGCGGTCGCGGCCCTCGTGCTGATGCCGTGGAACCTCTTCCTGTGGTGGCAGCTCTCCCGGCTGCGGTTGGCGATCGAGTTCGACTGCGACCGCCGCGTGCTGGAGCGGGGCGAGTCCCCGCGCGACTACGCGGACGCTCTCATCACGGTGGGTGGCCGTGTCTCCGCGCCCCTGCTGGCCGCGGCCGCCTTCGCGGAACGCAGGCCGGCCGTGGAGCGGCGACTGCGCCGCATGACCGAGCCGCTGGCCCGCCTCCGCATTCCGAGAACCCTGGGAGCGTCGGGCGTGGCGGCGCTCGCCATCATCCTCGTTCTGGGCACCCCGCAACCCGAGGCGCCGATGGACGCTCCCGCGCCCGCGGCCGAGATCGAGGAGAACCCGCTGGTCCGCCTGGTCGAGAGAGCCGCGCAGGCGGACCAGCCGACCTCCATCGCGTTCGACACACCCCCGGTTCTCCAGAACGTGGACGAGGTCCGGCAGGTACTTGAGAGCGCCTATCCGCTAAACCTGAAGAACGCGGGTATCGGTGGCCGGGTCGAGATGTGGCTGTACGTCGACCTTTCCGGCGCCGTGGTCAACCAGGAGATCAAGACGGGCAGCGGCAACGACGCGCTGGATCGCGCCGCCATGGAAGTCGCCCGGCAGATGCGGTTCCGTCCCGCGAGGAACCAGGGTGAACCGACCCCCGTCTGGGTCTCCCAGTGGGTGACCTTCCAGGTGATCTAGCGGGAGGCAGCGGGGCCCGCGGGCCCCGCTGCGCAACGATCCCCAGGGTGGGAGTTTCCCTCGGAGCAGGAAACGGCACAACCCGGGGAGGAATCCATGATCCGCCGGCCCGCGATCCGCTTAACCTCAGGTCGGTGCATGTCCGGCGCCGCGATGGCTGCACGCACGCCGCCCTCCGCCGTCCGCGAGATCTCGCCGGATCCCAGGCGAGCCATGATCGTGGGCGGATATGCCGGCGACGATGGCAACCTACGGCGAGCGGGCGACGGGTGGGGTGGATCATCATCACGACGAAACAGGGCCACTGAGCCCTAAAGCGACCAACCACCGGCTGAAGACCGGAAGCCCTAGCTAGCTAAGTCCCCCCTTTGGCCTGCTCGGGGAGAAGCGGAGTAACCACGACCTGGTGAGCGTCGAATGGATCCAATCGGCGCAGCAGCACTTCGTCGCCTCGCGCGTCGAGCAACCGATCCTCACCATCCATGCTCACCGTGAACAGCAGCTGCTCCCGGTCGATGTCCCACACTCGCCACGTTACGCTATCCTGGCCGGGAAGCCGATAATCTCTCACCCAGAGTCTCGAATCGAAGTCCGTCAGCATCGCATCGATCGGGGGCGCCACTTCGTTTGCCGGCCAGTCAGGCGGCCGAGTGGGGAGGAGTCGCTCCTCGATGAACGACGGCGGGAACGGGAACCTGCCGTCCAACGCGGCCTCCATGAACCGCCCCCTACTCTCCTCCTGCTGCGACGCCTCGGACTCTCGCCCCCTCCGCACCTGGTCTGCGGACAGCCTGACGCCCGGCGGCATGGGAATACTGGCGACCGGCACGCCGCTCCAGTCGAGTACCGAGATGGATCCCTGGTCAGTTTCGGCGACGACGAGACGGTCTGAGGTCGCCGCCTCCAATGTCCGGTGCCCAAACAACACGGGACGGTCGAGTCTCGTGTCGGAGTACCGTTCGTTGCCTTGTGTCTCCGCGACCACCCGAAGTCCGCCGTCGGAATCCACCGCCACGTACCGGGCTTGCCGCCAGTATCGACCTTTGGATTTCCGCGTGATCGCATCGCTGACTCTGTCGCGGAAGACCGTGCTGCCGTCTGGATGACGGGCTACCAGCCGCGGTTGAGAGCCGTTGAGCGGAACATCCAGGTAGCTTTGTGAGTGGCCAAAATCGCCATCGTGGCCAATCGACACGATACGACCCCTGAGGAAGTCCCTAACGGTGACACCCTCCGACGTGCGAACCGCCTGCCATATGACGCCGAATTCCTCCGGCCCCCCTCCCTCGCGCCCCACGACTCGATGCTCCCCGGACGCCATGTCGATCATGTGGATCTCGGTGCGGTCCACCACAACGAGACCGCCGTCCGGCGTGAAGAAGCCACCCTTGACGGACAGCAGCCGCTCGGAGAGATCCCTGTGCTCCGACGAATCGAAGACCGGGTCGGTCGAGGGACGACGCGGAGCGCGCGGCCGCAATAGGGCAGCTGCGGCCAACGCCGACGCCAGTCCCGGCGCACCCAAGTGCAACTCTTCGGCTGAAACGAAGGTCGGCGTCCCGGGAATCCGCAGAACTTCCGCCAACTCCACATCGCGGGCGAGACGTCGCTGCGGGGCTTCTTCCTCGCTCACACAATTGCCGAACGACTCTGGGTCGCCAACTCCCAAGTTGACGGCGAAGCCCACCCAATCTCGAGTCTCCAGCCACGTCTCGTCCGAGATCAGCGCGCCGTGCGCCTCCGGGAACAGACCGTACTGCTCTGCGCAAATCGCTGCGAGAGCCGCTTCCGTTGCAGCCGGACCACGCCGTTCAGAGGGGACGTGGCGCATAACCACCGTAACGCCGCGGCCGCGAGCACCCTCCAGGACGGCGGGAGCCACCGCCTTACAAACGGGACAGTCATAGTCCACGAACTCCACTATGACAGCACCATCCTGTAGAGGCGACGGACCAAGATAACTCGACGCGTTTGTCAACTCCGGCCAGTTCAGGGCGATTCGCCGCTGCTCCTGCCATCCCTTGTACTCTGCGATGATCCAGCTTCCCACCACACCCGACGGATTGAACAGCAGGATGGCGAGCACTCCCAGGATCGCGATGTTGACGACCCGGTTCCACCGACCATCCCCTTTATCCGCTGAACTGTGAGATCTAGCAGTCATCTAATGCAGAAGATCCCAACACCCCTGGAGTCACCGACCGGGCAGATCCAGGTGGTGCAGACCTCGTCTCCATCACGAGAGATACAGTAATCGCAACCGAGAAACTCATCGCATTCGTCGTCTACTTCTTGAGCTCGCCCGGCTTCGGCGCCAACCGACAACGCCGCGATCAGGAGCAGGCCCAAGAGCTGGAGCGGGCGATTCCAACGGAATGCGACCTTGTTCATCTGCATTCTCCATGGAATTGGGGGGACAAGCCAAATCGAATAGCGGCCGCCATCTACGGGGGCGGGCCAGCGATGTCAAGCTGAGACTTGTCCAACGGGACATGAGTATCCATGTCGCAGGGGATGCCTCGGTAGGGCTGCGGGGCCGGGGTTCGCGACCGGGATCGATGCGGAGCGTTCGCGCAGCCACGTCAGGCCGCAACCGGGGCTGGGGAGTCCAGAGGCGATCCTGCTGCACGAGGGCATTGGCGAGGACGATCCGCTTCCGCAACCGGTGCTGTCAGACCCCGGAGAGCGAGGCCGCTGGAATCGCCCCGGCGACGAGATCGTCGTCGAGCGCCTCCTCGGCGGCGAGACCCGCTTCCGCCTCGGCGAGCACTACCTGGAGGTCGAACCCGCGCGCGACTACGCGGACGCCCTCATCACGGTGGGAGGTCGTGTCGCAGATGCGCTTCCGCCCCGCGAGGAACCGCGGTGAGCCCACTGCCGTCTGGGTCTCGCAATGGGTGACGTTCCATGTGACCTAGCGTCGGATAGCGGGTCCTGCGCCTCGCGCCCCTGCTTGTTCGGCGCCGTCCTCTGCCTCCTCGCTGCGTGCGGGGGTGACGGCGGCGGCAGGATGCCCGCCGGCGGGTCGCGTCGTCGACTCCTCGGGATGCCGGATCAGGCTGATCGGCGAGGACGGTGCCGTGGCTGAGGTTCTGGAGCGGCCGCTCACCCCGACCCCGGTGACGGCCGCCGTGCGGAATGCGGAGAGGGAGCGCCGCTGGCCGAATTGGAGAGGAATCGGAGTCCGACGACACTCTCCATCGCGGGGTGCCCGGACATCCGTATGCCGGACGACTTCGCGAGCCGGTTGCAGGAGGCTCTCAGGGCCCGCATCGAAGAGATGACGTTGGCCGAGGCCATCCCCGCAATCGAGGCAGTGGCGGTTGACGCCGACGATCGCCTGTGGGTGATTCGGACCCCGCTGCCCCCAACTGCGGACAGAGAGCCGGGCACCCTAGCGCAGCCTCCGTTTCTCGGTCGAATCCCCGAAAGTGACGCAAACGCGGATTGCGGCGTCTTCTGACGGGCGGCACCGTAGTCCATTCTCCCGGTCCGGGGCTCCGGGCCATTTCAACCTCGCGGATGCTCACATGACAGAACCCGTCACATGCGACAGGCGCGGACCGGTAACCGTGATGGCCCGTGCCTCTCTGCTCGCCGTCGCGCTGGCGGCGATCCCCGGCGTGGCTCACGGCGGAATGGCGGCTCAGGAGGCTGTGGAGGTCGCCGGAACCGTCGTTGACGACGCGACGGGAGAGCCGATCGAAGGCGCGACCGTGCGGCTGGCCGACGCATCCGGCTCGGCTCGCGAAACCACCACGGGACCGGACGGAGCCTTCGCCTTCGCTCAAGTTACCCGGGGCACGTATACGCTCGCCGTGCGGCGCCTCGGATACGAGCTGCTCAGTACGCCGCTGGAGGTCGGCGCGCAGGAACCCTCGCGGCTGGACGTGCGCCTGACCCCGCAGGCGATCCCGCTGGAGCCGCTCGAAGTCGGCGTGGAAGGCCGCCCGCCCGACCTCGTGGAGTCCGGCTTCTACGATCGAATGGAAGAAGGCTGGGGCGTGTTCTTCGAGCCCGAATGGATCGAGGCCAGCAAGGTCGGCTTCGTACTCCTGAGGGACTATCTGTGGGTCCTCCAGAACCGCGCGCCCCTGTCCCGGTGCGAGAAGGTTCCGGTGTACCTGGACCGGAGGCCGATCGGCACGACGCCCGGATGGGGGACGGACGATTCGTATCCGGGAGGGATCTTCACTGTAGGGTTGGATCGCCTTCCCCCGCTGCTCGACGAGATGTCGGTGTCCGATCTCGGCGCGGCCGAGGTCTACCAGCCGGGAACGAAGATTCCGATGTTCGCCTGGACCTTCACGACCGCGGTTTGCGGCGCGGTCATCCTGTGGTCCGACTGGACGGCGCGCCTGCCGGAGATCCCGAAGATCGAGGTGAAGTTGTGCGAGTCGCGTGGCCGCCCCGGAGAGGTCGCGCTCGATGGCTTCGTCGAGGACGAGGTTACTGAAGTCAGGCTGCCCGCCGCGCATGTGTCTGCGTCGTACGCGAACCCCGAGGATCCCGACGGGCTGGAGCGCGTGGAAACGGTCGTCCGCACGGACTCGCTCGGACGGTACCGCGTGTGCGACCTGCCCGAGGGCGTCGTCATGCATCTGACTCCGGAGTACGGTCCGCACGCGGGGGGGCCGATGGTTGCGCTTGCGGCCGCGGGTGGCGACGCGCTGAGGCTGCCGGTGCGGGTGACGTCTCCGGCCACGATCACCGGCATGGTGCTCAACGAGGCGACCTCGGCCCTGATCGAGGGCGCACGGATCGTGCTTGTCGACACGGACTTTCGGACGGTGACGAACGCTGCGGGACGATTCTCCCTCGAGGACCTTCCGCCGGGGTCCTACACGATACGGGCCGTGTGCGCCGGGCATACCGGTTCCCCGCAGGAGGTGGAGCTGGTCGATGGAGGGAATATCGCCGTGGTCCTCCGCCTGCGCGCGACGGATCTTGCGAGACGGGGGACGTGCTCGGTCTAGCTGGAAGAAGCCGTTGCGAATGACGAAGCGGACGCCGTTGCTGGCCCTGGCCGTCGCCCTCGTGGCGGGGAACGCCTTCCTGTCCGACGCGGCGAGCGCCCAGGAGGCGGTCGGGATCCAGGGAATCATCACCGAGGGCGGGACAAGGGCGCCGATCGAGGGTGCTGCGGTGCGGCTGGCGAACCCATCGGGTTCGGCTCGAGAAACGATCACGGGACCGGACGGCGCGTTCGCCTTCGCCCAGGTCGCCCCCGGCACATATACGCTCGGCGTCCGCCGCCTCGGCTATGAAGTCCTCTCCATCCCGCTGGAAATCGGACCGCGGGCCCCACCACGGCTGGAGGTACAGCTAACCCCGCAGGCGATTCCGCTGGAGCCGCTGGAAGTCGGCGTGGAAGGCCGCCCGCCCCGCCTCGTCGAGTCCGGCTTCTACGACCGGATGGAGGAGGGCTGGGGCGTGTTCGTCGAGCCTCGGTGGATCGAAGCCAACAAGCGGGGCTTCGTGCGCCTCGCCGACTTCATGTCGACCCTCCAGATGCGCGCCCCCCTGCCGCGGTGCCCGAGGATTCCGGTGTACCTCGACCGGAGGCTGATCGGAGGGGCGGGCGGCTCGGGAACGAGCCGGTCGTACTCCCTGAATCCGGCAGGGACCTTCCGTTCGTCGGTCGCCCCGCCGCCGACGCTGCTTGAAGAACTCTCCGTGCACGACCTCGGCGCCGCGGAATTGTACCCACCCGGTAGCAAGGTCCCGTTCTTCGCCTGGAACGCGACCACCATGACCTGCGGCGCGATCATTCTGTGGTCCAACTGGACGGCGGCGGCGCGGGAGATACCGCAGATCGAGGTCACACTGTGCGAGCCGGCCGGCCAGCCCGCCGAGGTTGCGGTGAACGGGGTGGTGGAAGACGAACTTACCCGGGTCCGGCTCCCCGCCGCGCATGTTTTTGTGTCTTATGCGAATCCCGAGGATCCCACCGGCCTCGAACGCGTGGAAACCGTAGTCCGCACGGACTCGCTCGGACGATACCGGCTGTGCGAAGTTCCGGCCGACGTAGTCCTGGAATTGACGGCCGCTTACGGTCCTCACCGGGGGGATCCCTCGGGGGTCACCGCCGAGGCGGGTGTCGAGGCACGCCTCGCCGTGACCGTGACCCGGCCCGGGACGATCGAAGGCGTGGTGGTGAACGAGGTCACTCAACGGCCGCTCGAGGCCGCGAGCGTGACGGTGACCGGCACGGATGTCCGCGCCACGACGGACCGAGCTGGCCGATTCTCGCTGGAGGGGTTGTCGCCGGGAACCCACAGGATCAGCGCCCTCTGCGGGGGTTTCGACCTCAGAGCGCGGGAGGTGGAACTTGCCGAGGGGCAGCGGGCAAGCGTCGTGATCGGTCTCCGGTCGAAGGGAGCGGCAGGCCGGACCCGCTGCTCCGCATAGCAGACCGCGGCCAGGGAAGCTACACCACCTTCTGTTTCCATCCGCCGCCGCGGAAGATCCAGAGGCCGACGACGGCCGACAGCGAGTAGGCGACCGCGAACGACCAGAACACGCCCGTCTCGCCCCACCCGACGCCGAAGGCGAGCAGCGCCGCGACGGGAAGCTGGAAGAACCAGAACACGCCGACGTTGATCCAGGTCGGCGTCGCCGTGTCGCCCGCGCCGTTGAAGGCCTGCATCGTCACCATGCCCCAGGCGTAGAAGATGTACCCGTAGCTGATGATCCGGAGCGCGCGCACGCCCACGTCGAGCGTCTCCGGGTCCGGGGCGAACGGCGCCAGAATCGGCCCCGGGTAGGCCACGAAAACCACCGTCACCACGCCCATGAACAGCATGTTCCAGAAGCCGGTGAGGTAGACGGCCCGCTCGGCGCGGTCGGGCTTCCCGGCGCCGAGGTTCTGGCCCACGAGCGTGGCGGCCGCGTTCGCGAGGCCCCACGCGGGGAGGATGATGAAGATGACGACGCGGATCGCCATGGTGTAGCCCGCGAGGGCGACCGTCCCGAACTCCGACAGAAACCGTATCGAAACGATGTAGCTGACCTGCGTCACGAGCATCTGCCCCACGCCGCCGACCGACACGCGCGCGAGTCGCCCGATCACGGGCAGGTGGATCCGGAGGTCGTCCCGTCGCACCCGGAGGCGCTCGCCCCGCGACAGGTGCCACAACTGGTACAGGGCCCCGATCCCGCGCCCGATCGTCGTGGCGACGGCGGCGCCCGGGAGCCCGAGTTCGGGGAAGATCCAGAGGCCGAACACGAGCATGGGATCGAGCACGATGTTGATCCCGTTGGCCAGCCACACGGAACGCATCGCCATCGACGGGTCGCCCGCCCCCCGGTAGATCGCGTTGTTCACGAAGAGGAGGATGATGACGACCATCCCGCCCAGTTGGATGCGGGCGTAGGTGGTGCCCTGGGCGACGACTTCGGGCGAGCCGCCCATGACTCGCAGCAGCCACGGGGCCAGGATCGCGCCCGCGAGCCCGAGGACCACGGCGATGCCGACGCTCAGCACGATCGCCTGCACGGCGGCTGTCGCAGCTCCACGCTCGTCCTTCTCCCCCGTCCGGCGCGCGACCATCGCCGTGGTGGACATCGCGAGTCCCATCGCGACCGAATAGATGACCGCCAGCATCGCTTCGGTGAGCGCGATCGCGGCGAGCGCGTCGGCCCCGAGCCGGCTGACGACCGCCATGTCCACGAGGAAGAACAGCGACTCCCCCGCCATCTCGAGGACCATCGGGATGGCGAGCAGGAGCACGCCGCGGTTCAGGCTGCCCGACGTGAAGTCTTCCTGCGTGCCCCACAACAGCGCCCGCACCGTTCCCCACACTCCGGGACGGCCGGGAGCCGCAGTTTCCCCTTCGGGCCGTCCGGTGTCGCTCAAGGAATCGTCAGTACGTCCAGATCGCGATCAGGTTGCAATTGGCGAGAAGCTGCGTGTTCGGTACCTGGTTCATGATCTCCGGCGGCGCCTCGCTGCACCTGTACGCTTCGATGCCCCGAACGGTGTCGAATCTCAGTTCGCTCAGGTTTCTCCGATTGAAACCAAGGCGACCGGCCGGCCTTCCGTTGAGGAGGATGAGCTGGTTCCGGCGGTATCGGACGGAGAGTTCCCGCTTGAACTGGAACACCTGCCCGAGGTGGATGAACTGGTCGAGTTCCGGGTGGGTCGCGAAGTAGCCGTCCTCGATGGACTGGCGGCGTTCGTAGAACCCGGACGTGAGAAGGAAGGGGTCGCGGCCGGTTACCCTCACCGCGATCGGCGCGAGTGCGATCGCCCGCGTGTTGAGTTCGACGCGGAATTCCGCGCGCTGGTCCGTGAGGACATTGATCTCGGTCTCGACGGGCGCGTAGCCGATGTGCGCGACGCGCAGGCCGTAGGTCAGCGGCGGCATCGAGCGAAACGCCACGCGTCCGAGCGTATCCGTGACCCCGGAGACCGGCAGCGGGGAGAAGTCGATCTGCGCGCCCGCCACAGGTCGCCCGTCCGCGGCGTCCACGACGGACAGCACGACGAAAGCCGCATCTCCCAGATCTACCTCGAGGTCGACGAACCGCGACCGGTCGAGCTCGACCCTGCGCTCCTTCCCGCGCCGGGACCGGTAGTTCGGGCGCACCCGGATCTCCCGAAACGCTTCGAGGCCGCAGGCCTGGTATCTCCCTCGCTCATCCGCTTCGACGCGTACGGCCTCCGGCGTGGGCATCCCCTGTGCGGCCTCGTAGCGGATCCGGACTGTCGCCCCCGGCAACGGGACCCGGCTCTCATCGTCCCGGATCGTGCCCTCGATGCCGACTTCGAGTTCCGCCTGTCCGAGCTGCCGGCAGATGCGGAGGATCCCCTCGTCTTCCTCTTCCTGTCCCGCGACAGGGGAGGGGGCGAGAGCGCCGGTCGCCGCGAGCGCGAGCAGCGGCGCGCAGCCTCGGAGCAGCGATGCCCTGCCGTTCACCCGCCGGCCTCGAGCAGCGCCCTGAGGAGCCCGTTCCCGGCCTCGCCGAGATTGGTGGCGCCGCGATTGTAGTTGCGGCCGAGCGCGACGCCGTAGCCGCTCACGGGTTCGAACACGAGGTACATGTTGTACCCGGCCACGGAACCGCCATGGCCGACGAACCGCACGTCGCCGCCTCCATCGAGCGCGACGGGGCGAATCGAGAACCCGAGTCCGTACCCCGAGTCCGGATCCTCCGGCGTCTGAACCGTCATCACGTCCCGCCGCGTCGCCGGCTCCAGGAGTTCGTGTTCGGTCATGCCCATGACCGCGGCCGCGAACGTCGCGAGATCTCCGACGGTCGCGTAGACGCCGCCGTTCGGCACCTTGTAGCCGCGACCGTCGTGCTCGAGCGCCGGGAAGTCGGCGTCCACCGCGCCGTCGGCTCCGTTCGCGAAGCCGACCGCGACCCGCCGCCACAGGTCGGGGCCGACGATGAAGGTCGAGGAGCGCATGCCCAGCGGCTCGAACAGGCGGTCCTCGACGAGGACCATGAAAGACGTCCCGGCGGCCCGCTGCAGGGCGTAACCGAGCACGCCGTACCCGATGTTCGAGTACTGATACCGGGTGCCGGGCATCGTGTAGAACCGCGTATGGGGGATCGAGGCGAGGATCTTGTACCCCCAGTCCTCGATCGGCCCCGCCGCGGCGCCCTCGAGTTCGGGCTCCCGAATGAGGCCGGCGGTGTGGCTGGCCAACTGCCGGAACGTGATCGGCTCCATGCCGGCCGGCGGGTCCCCGAAGCCGGCGGCCTCGGGCAGGTAGTCCGCCACCGCGTCATCGAGCGCGACCGTCCCCTCCTCCACCAGCTCCGCCATCAGGATCGCGGTCACCGACTTCGAGATCGATCCGGTCCGGTAGATCGTGCGCACCCCCGCCGGCACGCGGTTCCCGGGGTCGGCCCAGCCGAACCCCTGCGCCCACAGCACCTGGTCCCCCTTGAAGACCGCCGCTGTGATCCCGCCGATGCCGTCCGCTTCGACATCCGCCGCCATCTGCCGCGAGAACGCAGCGATGACGTCCGCGTCCTGACCCGCGGCGGCGAAGGGAAGGAGGAGGAAGCCGAGCAGGAACACGATCGTCGCGGGGTGCGGGCCGGACGCCGCGCGAGCGCGGGACAGGCGACGGTGGAGCGGCATGACGTTCTCCTTGCGTGGCCGACGGGTGGCCGGAAACCGCCCGCCGGGCTCGAATCCGATGCAAGGTCGCAGCATCTCGCCCGTATCGGAAGCCTTCAGGCTGGCGGGTCGCGCCCGACTCGCCTAGTGTGGCGCCCATGTCGCTTCTGAAGAAACTGATCTTCCGGATGGATGGGGCCGCGGACAGCGCCCGAACCCGGTTCACGAGCGAGTCGGGGGCCACCTGGGAGGCCGAGTTCTCGATCTTCTCGGGCACGACGCAACAGTCGCCCCGGCTGCTCGTGATGTTCCGCAACCGGGACGACATCACGATTCCGCAGCGTTACAACCAGGCGCCGCCGGGCATCTCCAAAGTGCCGAAGCAGGCCGTGGCCGAGATGAACGAGGCGGGGCTTCGCGAACTGCTCGCGCGCTCGGTGAAGGTGTGAGCGGCGCGAAAGCGGATCCGAAGAAGGCGCTCTCCCGCACGTTCCTCGACGCGGGGATGGTGCGCTGGGAAGCCTACGTGTCGGGGGGACAGCCGAATACGCCCCAGGCGGCCCGCATCTACTTCGTGTGCCTCGAGGACCCCTACGAGCCGCCGCGCTGGCTGCCGCACGAGAGTCGCAGCGTGGCGGAGGCGACGCGCGCCCTGGCCGGCATGAGCGACGCGGATCTCCTCGGACTCCATTCCCGCTCGACGCCCCTGGGGTAAAGCCGGGCGCTAGTTCACCGTGACGACATCGTGGAACCGCTCGCCGGGGGTTCCGTCCACGCCCTCGTAGCGATGCTCCACGAGCATCGACCAGGATCCGGGCTCCACGTTGTAAATGTCCGCGACGTAGGAGAGCGTCGAGGGCGTCAGGCTGTTGCAGCCCTGTCGACCCGACACGATCGTGACAACCAGTCTCAATCCTCCGTCAACCTCTCGCAGATCGTGGGACAGGTAATCGCACCGCAACCGGCCCACGATCTGGCCCGAGACGCGCACGGACCCGGGCCCCCCGGCGGCGCGTGCGAACTCGGGCAGGGCGGACCCCTCACTGACCACGGACTGGCGCATATTCCCCACTATCGGGGAGAGTCCGATCCCCAGATTCAGGCAGCCGGAAAATCCGGAAAGGATGCAGACGACGCCGATCGCGCGGCGCCCTGGCCGGTTTCCCACGTTATTCAATACGAGACTCCGCGGTCGAAGAACCCTCGAAAGTGTGACGGCGGGCGGGCGTGTCTCGCAATGCCGAACATCCCCTGAGGTTCGGCGCGCCCGCAGCCCGGCGCGCGCCGTGTGCGCGATGGGCGCTTGCGTTACCTTCCACGCGTGGCTTGGTGACGTAGCGGCGGAGACCGCGGGATGCGAACACTGCGAGAAGGTTGTTCGGAGAGGCAGGCTCGAGGGAGAGCCGTTTGCCGTGCCACGTTCTGCGTCCTGGCCGCAGGCGCGATCCTGACGCCGGCCGGACCCCGCTTGGCCGCACAGAGCCCGTTTCCCACCCCACCCCGGACCTTCGTGACGTGTCCGACGGAGATGGATCCCTCCCTCACCGGTCTCGCTGGCATCGTCCGCGATACGCTTCAGGGCATCCTCCTTCCGGGAGCCACGGTCTCCGCCACCTGGACCGAAGGCGAGGGGCAGCGGCGCACCGTCTCCGTGGAGGCGGACAACCAGGGCGTGTACGTCCTCTGCGGCCTTCCACCCCTGGAAGACCTTACGGTGAGCGCGAGGTTCCCGTCCTTCCGCACGGAGCCGACGCACGTGAGCATCGCGCCGGGCCCCCCAGCCGGGTGGGACATTCTCGTGGGCGTGGAGGCAGGCGTGCTCGCGAGCCTGCTCACCGTACCGGGACGAATCGTGGGTCGAGTGCTCGATCGGCGTTCCGGTCGTCCGGTCGAGGCGGCGAACATCGTCCTCTCGGACACGCTGTTGGCGGAGGACCGGCAGATCATGACCGATGGCAGCGGCCGCTTCATGTTCACCGACCTCAGTCCGGGGATGTACCGCCTCACCGTGGATCATCTCACCTTCGATCCCCTGGACCAGCTGGTGGACCTTCCGAGCGACCGGACCGTGCAGGTGGATTTCGAACTCAGCGTCGACCCGATCGAACTCGCGCCCATCGTCGTCACGGCGTTGCGAGAGAAGCGACTGGAGTTGCAGGGATTCTACGACCGCCGTGAGCTGGGCGAGGCGATCGGAGCCGGGGTGTTCTTCACCCGCGACGACATCCAAGACGCCGGCGCGATCCGGGTCACGCACTACCTGGGACGGATTCCGGGCGTGCGCACCGAGTGCGCCGGAGGCGCGAACAACAACTGCACGATCCGCATGACGCGGGGCGCGCCCAGCCTGAGTGGTCGCGCCGAATACGGGTGCCAGAACGCGAACGTCTATCTGGACGGAGTACGCGTGATTCGAGACGGCGGCGGCGGCGAATCGATCGACAACTTCGTCACGCCGCCCGAGATCGCAGGGATCGAAGTGTATCGAGGCCCGAGCGAGCTGCCGGCCGAGTTCGGCGGGGCCGTGGGCCGCTGCGGGGCCATCGTCATCTGGACAGGCCCGGCGATAAGGCGGCGTTCGGGCTAGGACGCCGCCGCCGCGAACGCATGCAGCGCCGTGGCCTTCGCGCGCACGGCGACGCGCGCTCCACGGTCCACACCCAGTTCCTCCGCAGCATCGAGCGTGACGAGGGCCACGAGCTCGACGGGACCGCGGAGCCGCAGCCGCACGAGCCCGCCCATGTCGCGCCGTTCCTCCACAGTCGCGACGACCAGGTTGCGCGTGCTCAGGTCCGCCGCGGGGACGTCCGGGGGTCCGAGGACGAGGTCTTCCGGCCGGTAGGCGATCTTCACGGGCGTGCCGGTCGTCGCCTCGCCCAGGGCCACGAACGAGGCGCCCCCGATGTCGACCGTGACCATGCGCTCGTGAGCCCGCGTCACCACGCCGGAGATCGTAAACTCCGCCCCGGTGACGCGCGCCGTGTAGACATCCGCGGGATTCTCGTAGATCTCCTTCGGCGTACCCGTCTGGACCAGCTTCCCGCCGCGCAGCACGGCGACCCGGTCTGCGAGGTGGAAGGCCTCGCCCCGGTCGTGAGTAATGAGAAAGACGCTCGTCGCCCGCTGCCGGGCCACGCGCTCAAGGTCGTGGCGGAGATCGAGCCGTGAATCCGTGTCGAGATTCGCGGTCGGCTCGTCGAGGAAGAGGATATCCGGGTCCAGAACCAGCGCCCGCGCGAGCGCTACGCGCTGCGCCTCTCCGCCGGACAATTGCGATATCGGCGCTCCGAGCAGGTGCGAGATGGCGAGTTGTTCGCACACGGCGCGCGAACGGGCGCGCGATTCAGCGCGGGGCACGCCGCGCAGAGACAGGCCGAGCCCGACGTTGTACTCGACGGAATCGCTCCAGAAGTGAGGGCGCTGAAACACGACGGCGGAGGCGGCCCGAAGCGCTCGCTCCGCCGGCCGCCCCGACTCGCCGCGGAAGGTGACCTCGCCGGCATCCGGCTTCTCAAGCATGGCGAGGAGGCGCAGCAACGTGGACTTCCCGGCCCCGTTCGGCCCGAACACCGCGAGCATCTCGCCCTCGCGCAGTTCGATACGGTCCACCTCGACGGCCGTCCTTCCGCCGTAGACCCGGCGCAGGCCGGCACCGCCGAGAAGCAGTCCGTCGGCCGCGTTCACGCGACCTGGCCGCGGCGGATCGTGCGCCGGCCGAGCAGGAGGAGTACCGCGTTCACGCCCAGGGCGATGAGCATGAGGACGATCCCCATGGCGATCGCGACGTCGAAGTTGCCGCGCCTGGTCTCCAGCACGATCGCGGTCGTCATCACCCGGGTTTCTCCGAGGATGTTGCCCCCCACCATCATCACCGCGCCCACTTCGCTGATGATGGCCCCGAACCCCGCCGCGACGGCAGCTACGAGCGATGTCCGCACCTCTCTCAACTGCAGAACGATCGCCTGCCGCCGGCTCGCGCCGAGCGCCCGCGCCTGGAGCGCGATGTCCGGCGGGATGTTCTCCACCGCGGCGAGGCTCACCGCGGCGATGTACGGGCCTGCGAGGATCGCCTGGGCGCCGATCATGGCGGCCGGCGTGTAGAGCAGTTGCAGGTCGCCGAGCGGGCCCGCCCGCGACAGCACGAGGAAGACCCCGAGGCCGACCACGACGGGAGGAAAGGCGAGACCCGCGTTGATGACGGCGACGAGGGGCAGGCGAAGCCGGAATCGCGTCAGCCCGACCGCGATCCCGATGGGGAGTCCGATGACCATGGCCAGCAGGAGCGCCGATCCGCTGATCTGCAGCGAGCGGAGGATGACGTCCCGGACATACAGGTCACCCGACGTGATGAGCCGGAGAGCCTCGAGCAGCGGATCCACGGGCCGAATCTAGTCGAGTGTCGCAGGAATCTGCGAGTCACCGAGAGCGCCGGGACGGATGCAGCGGCGCTCGAACGGCCGCAGGATTCCTGCGACACTGCACTAGTTTGCCGGATCGTCGCGGGGCCACGGGGCGAAGAGGGCTTCGGGGCCGTCGCGCACCCGAAAGCCCCCGATGGCGCGGCGTCCGTTTGCGGAGCGCAGCCAGTCCGCGAACACCGCGGCGCGTTCAGGCTGGAGCGCGGCCCGCGGCGTGAGCAGCGAGTAGACGTTGCGCAGCGACGGGTGGCCCTCGACGAGCGCCTCCAGGTCGAGCGTCTCCGACAGCATCGCGAACGTCGCATCGTCCGTGAGGACGTAGGCGCCGCGTTCGCTGGCCACGTGCAGCGTCGTCGCCTGCCCCTGCCCGGATTCCACGTACCACGCGCCCGCGGCAGCGGCGCCCGCCTCGCGCCAGAGGAGGATCTCGCGGGCATGCGTGCCCGAACTGTCGCCCCGCGAGACGAAGCCGTGCTCCCCCCGCGCGATCGTCGCGAACGCCTCCGACGGGCTCGCGGACCCGCGAATCCGCGCCGGATCCGAGGGCGGCCCCGCGATCACATATCCGTTGGCGAGGACGGGACTCCGCCGCGGCGCGTGACCCGCCTCGACGAAGCGGGCCTCGGCGTCCGGCGCGTGCACGAGCAGGAGGTCCACGTCTCCCGTGCGCCCCAGCTCCAGCGCTTCGCCGCTCCCGGCGATGACCGTGCGCACCCGGAGTCCCGGTTGGTCTTCGTTGAAGCGGGCGATCAGGTGTTCGAGCAGACCCGAATCGTAGGTGGACGTCGTCGCGCCGAGCACGAACGTGTCCTGGTCGGTCCCGCACGCCCCGGCGCACACGCCGCCGCCGAGGGCGAAGATGAGAGCGAAGGTCAGCCGTGGCGTATCCACCGCAGCACCTGCGGCAGGTTGGCGCGCTGGCCCTTCATCAGAATCCCGACCCGGAAGATGCGGCCCGCGACCCACGCCGCCCCGAGGACGAAGACTCCCAGCAGAACCAGCGACGCGAGCCACTGCCACACGGGGACCGAGGTCGCGAACAGCCGCGCCGGCATCACCAGCGGACTGAAGAACGGCACGAGGGACAGGATGATGCCCCAGCCGGCGTTCGGGCTCTGGATCACGCCCTGCGTCGCGATGAAGGGGAGGATGATCAGCATCGTGATGGGGAGCATGACCTGCTGGGCGTCGTGCTCGTTGCTGATCGTCGCGCCGGCGCCGGCGAACATGCCCGCGTAGAGCAGATACCCGAAAATGAGGAAGAAGAACATCAGCACGAGCGTGCCCCACGGCACCGGGATGTTCGCGAGGTCGATCCCCGCCTCCGCCAGCGTGGAGGCCCCGGCCGTGAGGCCGTAGACCGCCGCGAGCGCGAAGACCAGGGCCCACACGGCCATCTGCGCGATGCCCACCGCCCCGACGCCCACGATCTTGCCCAGCATCAATTCCCATGGGCGCAGCGAGGAGACCATGATCTCGACGATGTCGGACTGCTTCTCCTCCAGGATCGCGCGCACGATCATCTGCCCGTAGATGAGCAGGATGAAGTAGAAGAAGAACGCGATGCCGAAGCTGAGCGCGCGGTAGATGTCCTGGGACCGCGCTTCGCCGGACTCCGTGACGTTGATGACGTCGAACGATGTCCGCTGGAGCAGCGCGCCGGGATCGACGCTCTGCACGCCGATCGAGCGCAGGCGCGCCCGCACCGATGCCCGCTGAAGGGCGCCCCGGACCGACCCCTCGATGACGGAGGGAACGCTGGCCCGCGCGAGCAGCGTCGTCCGCTCGTCGTCCCCCTCCCCTTCGTCCGCGTCCGGTGTCTCGCCCGGCATCTCCGCAGAGCGCCGGCCCGCGCTCCTCGGGATCATCAGCAGCAGGTCGTAGGACGAGTCCGAGAGCCGCGTCCGCGCCTCGTCAACCGAGAACTCCTCCATGCCCCCGGCCCGCACGGCGTCGAGCGAGTCCGCGAGCAGCTCCTCGACGAGGAGGTCCCCGATGAGCCCGGCGGGATCGGCGACTCCGACGACCCTGCGCTCCTCGCCCACATCCGTCCCCCCTCGCACTGCCAGGAAGGCGGAGAGGACGCCGAGCCCGACGATCAGCACGGGGAGGCCCAGCGTGGAGAGGAGGAACCACTTGGACTTCACGCGCAGCACGAATTCCCGGCGGATCACGGCCGCGACCCTGGGCGTGAACGGGTTCATGCGGCCGCCTCGTCATCTTCGCTCTCGTCCTCATGCGAGAGTCCGGCCTCAGTCGCCTTCTCGATGAAGATCTGGCGCAGCGAAGGCTCGATCAGTTCGAAACGGGAGATCAGGGCGCCGCTGTCCACCGCCCGCCGCAGCAACGCCTGGGGGTCCGCCCCCTCAAGCATGCGGACCTCCACGTAGGTGCCGTGCGCCGAGATGTCCTCGATGAGATCCGGTGCGTCAAGGAACGTGGGGTTCCCCTCGAAGGACAGCGCGATGTCGCGCCGCCCCGCCGCGGCCTTGATGTCGCGGACGCGGCCATCGAGCACCTTGGTCGCTCCCGCGATCATGCACACGCGCTCGCACAGGCGCTCGGCGTCCTCGATGAGGTGCGTCGAGAGCAGGATCGTGGCTCCGGCCCGCTGGCGTTCCTGCAGGAGCTGCTTGAACAGTTCGACGTTGAGCGGATCGAGGCCACTGAAGGGCTCGTCGAGCACCAGCAGGTCGGGCCGGTGAAGGATGACCCCGAGGAACTGGGCCTTCTGGGCCATCCCCTTCGAGAAGGTCTCCACCTTGTCGTCCGCCCGGTCGCCGAGACCCACCGCATCCAGCCCGTCCCGGGCCCGCGCGAGCGCCTCCTTCCGCCTCAGACCCTTCAGCTGGCCGAAGAACGCGAGGTGCTCCGCGGCCGTCATCTTCTGGTACAGGCCGCGCTCCTCCGGGAGGTACCCTACGCGTTGGCGCATGGCCTCGACGTTGGGAGAGCCGAAAACGTCCACGGAACCGGTGTCGGGCCCGATGATGTCGAGGATGATCCGGAGCGTGGTCGTCTTTCCGGCGCCGTTCGGGCCGATGAGCCCGTAGATCGATCCATGCGGGATCTCGAGGTCGAGATCGCGGACCGCCGTCTTCTTTTCGAAGCGCTTTGTGACGCCACGGAGGCGAATCGCCGGTGTATTCACGGCCCCGATCATACGGGCTGCCCGTACCCGTCGCCACGCGGGCGCCCCGTCGATATATTGAGGATTCCCCTCGCTTCAGCCGAATCCAACCCTCCATGGGGAGGTTAGATGGCGATCTTCCGCGTCCTGTACTACCGCGACATCACCGTAGGAAGCGGTGGTCGTATCACGATTCCCTTGGAGATGCGCGACCACATGCGGCTGACCGACGGCGATGCGTTGAAGGTTCGCCTCGAGGAAAGCGAATCCGGCCAGCGCCAGTTCACCGTCTGGAAGACGGAATCCAGCCCCAACATCTAGCCGCTAGCGGCGGTCTCCGTAGTTGATGGCCATCGTGCCCATCATCAGATCCTCGTAGCCGCACTCCACGAACCCGGCCGCTTCCATTCTGCGGACCATTTCCCGCTGGTCCGGGAACCTCCTCAGCGACTCCGGGATGTACACGTAGGACTCCGGATCGCGGTGAATCGCCCAACCCGCGATGCGGGTCGAGACGTCGAGATACCCGAGGTAGATGCGGCGCAGCGCCGCGGAGCGCGGGTGGCCGAAGTCGAGCGAGATGAGCCGCCCGCCCGGGCGCAGGCAGCGGAAGCTCTCGGCCAGCGCGGCGTCCAGGCCGGCGAAGTTCCTCAGCCCGTAGCCGACGACGACGCGGTCGAACGCGCCATCGGGGAAGGGCAGGCGGAGCGCATCGGCTCCGACCCAGCCGGCGAGGTCGGGGCCCGGTCGTCCGCGCCCCACCCGCATCATCTCCGGCGTGAGGTCCGCGGCAACGACCCGGATCTCGAACGCGTCGCGCGCGGCGTGGTCCAGCGCGCCCCGGGCGAGGTCTCCCGTGCCCGCCGCGAGATCGAGGACGCGGTGGCCCGGGCGCAGCTCGGCCCGGGCGAGCAGCCGGCGCTTCCAGCGGCGGTGGAGGCCCAGCGACATCACGTCGTTGGTGAGGTCGTAGCGGCCGGCCACGCCGGCGAACAGCCGGCGGACGTAGCGCCGCTTGTCCGCCGGCCTCTCGATCTGGCCGGAGATGCGTCGATTGAGCTTCAAGGGGCGCGGCTCCTCACGGGTGAGGCGCCACATTAACGCCGGTCGTCGTCCTCCGCTGCGGTTCCGAGCAGGTCCAGGTCGCGCACCGTCTCCACGAGTCGGATGAACTCGCCGCGGTAGCCTCGCGGATCGTCGCCCCGCCCTCTCTCCGCCAGCGAGATGACATCATCCGGCGAGAGCCCTCCGGCATGGGGCGAGTCGCGCAGCAGCATGCCGAACCCCGCCACTGCGGCGGCGAAGCGGAAGCTCCGCGAGGGCGACCGGGAGCGGTCCGCGACGGCATGCGCGAGGAGCCGGCTCTCGGAGCCGTCCGGGTCCTTGTAGCGGACCTTCACGTAGAGCAGTTCGTCCTCGAATGCTCCCGGTGGCGTTTCCACCGGGGGCCGCGGCTCGGTGGCCGGCTGGTACCGCAACGGATCCACGCCGCGGGGAACCGGGAGCCCCGCGGGCACGACCTCGTACAGCGCGGTCACCGTGTGGCCGGCCCCGAGTTCGCCCGCATCCTTCGTGTCATCGTTGAAGTCCTCGTCGGCGAGCAGCCGGTTCTCGTACCCTATCAGCCGGTATGCGGCCGCGCGCGCGGGGTTGAACTCCACCTGCAGCTTCACGTCTTTCGCGACCGTGAACAGCGTCCCTCCCATCTCCTCCACGAGCACCTTCCGGGCCTCGAGGAGGCCGTCCACGTAATGGAAGTTGCCGTTCCCGCGGTTCGCGATCCCCTCCATCTTCGAGTCCTTCAGGTTCCCGGTGCCGAAGCCGAGGACCGTGAGGAAGATTCCGCTCTCCCGTTCCTTCTCGATGAGGCGGACCATCGCTTCGTCGCTGGAGGCACCCACATTGAAGTCCCCGTCGGTCGCGAGAATGACGCGGTTGTTGCCGTCCTCGACGAGGTGCTGCCGCGCCACGTCGTAGGCGAGGGCGATCCCGGCCCCGCCCGCCGTGCTTCCCCCGGCCTCCAGCCGCTCCACGGCCGACAGGATGCGGGCGCGCCGGTCCCGGGGGGGGGGGGGGGGGGCGCCCCCCCCGCGGCGGGGCCGGCGGCGATGCGGGTACGCGCGCGGGTGAACGAGGCCCAGCCAGTGGGAAGAGGCTGGCTGAGTTA
>VXQX01000080.1:0-171392 GCA_009838765.1 Gemmatimonadales bacterium | reverse complement strand
GGCCGACAGGATGCGGGCGCGCCGGTCCCCCGGCGTCGGCGGAAGCACGAGCCCCGCCGCGCCGGCGTAGACGACGATCGCGACCCGGTCCTGCGGTCGGAGCTGCTCGGTGAGCAGGGCGAAGGCCTTCTTCAGCAGCGGGAGCTTGTCGGGCGACGACATGGACCCCGATACGTCCATCAGGAAGACGAGGTTGCTCGGCGGCAGATCCTCCGTGTCGACGGAGGGTGCCCGGAGTCCGATCCGAACGAGCCGGTGCTCCGGCTTCCAAGGCGCATCCCACACCTCGGTGAGGACCTCGAAGGGTTGGTCCCCCGCCGCGCCGCCCCACTCGTACGGGAAGTAGTTGATCATCTCCTCGATCCGGACCGCGTCGGCGGGCGGACGCTCCCCCGCCTGGATGAAGCGCCGGACGTTGGCGTACGACGCGCGATCCACGTCGATGGAAAAGGTGGAGAGCGGCGACTCGCGGACGCGACGGAAGCCGTTCTCCTCGATCCGGGCGTACGATTCCGTGTTGTGGCCGGGATACGCCCCCACCACCGAGGTGGCGGCTAGACCGCGTGCGGCGCGCTCGACCGCGTACGGGAGCATGACCTGCGGGGTCTCGCCGGCGACGCCCGTGACGGTGAGATCCTGCAGTCGCCACGCGGTCCGCTCCACGGTGAAGTCCAGCGTGACCGTCTCGCCCGCCGTCACGGCGATCGTCTTGCTTGCCTCCTTGTAGCCGATCAGCCGGACCGTGACGACCTGCTCCCCCGCTGGCACGCCCGGGAGGGAATAGCGGCCCTCCGCGTCGGTCAGCGTGCCGATCGTCGTCCCCGCCACGAAGACCTGCGCCCCGGCGACCGCGACAGCGGCCGTCGCATCGGACACCGCCCCCCGCACGGTACCCGTCTGCGGCCGGGTCTCGGACTGGGCGTGAGACCGGGCCGGCCCCGCGATCGCGAGGATCACCGCGAGCAAGGCGCCCGGGCGGACTCGGGTGCCGTGAACGTACATGGTTGCCATCGTCGCACTGCCTCCTGTTCAACGCGAAGTCGTCCACCCGTAGACGCCGGGAACGGGGAAAGGGTTACACCGCGATTCGCCGCCGCACCGCGGGTTCCAGTGGGGCTGGCACGTTTCCGAGAGTTGGTATACCATGTATACATGCCTCTGCCCCGTCCTCTCTGCACGCGCGTCACCCGCGAGATCGAGTCGGAACTCGAACGCGTGTTCATCGAGCAGCAGTGGACCTCCTCGGAGGGACTCAGGAATATCGTTCTGGAATGGCTCGCGCTGCAGAGATTCCCGCAGATCGAGTTCCGCGAGACCCGGGCAGGCCGGCGGGCGGCCTTGCGTGGCGGGCCGGAAGTATGGGAGGTCGCGGGCGCGGCCGGCCCCGGCCGGGCGATGAGCGCCGCCGTAGGCCAGCGCTTCGCCGGCACGCGCACGGAAGCCCTGGAGGAAGCCCTCGCCTATGCCAAGGAATACGCCGACCGCATCGACCCCATCGTCGCCCGCGAACAACGCCTCGCCCGCCTGTAGCTGGGCTTTCGCCGAGGCCAGCTAGACTTTCGTCAGGGCCTCGAGGAGCACGCGGGCCTTTTGGCGGGTCTCTTCCCACTCGCGCGCGGGTTCGGAGTCGTAGACGATCCCCGCTCCCGCCTGCGCGTACACGCGATCGCCGACGGAGAGCAGCGTGCGGATGACGATGGCCATGTCGAGGCTCGCCGCGCCGTAGCCGACGTAGCCCGCCGCCCCGCCATAGGGTCCGCGACGGGTCGGTTCGAGTTCGTCCAGGATCTCCATGGCGCGCACCTTCGGGGCGCCGGTGAGCGTGCCGGCGGGGAAGCAGGCCTTGAACGCGTCGACGGCGTCGGCTCCCTCCTTCAGCGAACCGGCGACCTCGCTCACGAGGTGCATGACATGGCTGTAGCGCTCGATCTCCATGAAACGCGACACTTCGACGGAGCCGGGGCAAGCCACCCGGCTCACATCGTTGCGGCCGAGATCCACCAGCATGAGGTGTTCCGCGCGCTCCTTCTCGTCGGCGAGCAGCTCGCGCGCGTGCCGCTCGTCCTCCGGCGGCGTGGCCCCGCGCGGCCGCGTCCCGGCGATCGGGCGCACGGTTACGATCCCGTCTTCGACCCGGACCAGCGTCTCCGGCGATGAGCCGATGAGGTGCATGCCGTCCAGTTCGATGAAGAAGAGGTAGGGCGACGGGTTGCTGCGCCGGAGGGCGCGGTAAAGCTCGAGGGGGTCGCCCCCGAAGCGGGCGCCGGCGCGCTGCGAGACCACGACCTGGTAGGCGTCGCCCGCCACGATGTACTCGCGGATCCGCTCGACGGCGGCCTCGTAGTCGTCGCGCGAGCGATTCCCGGCCACCTCCGGCGTGCGCCCCCCGCCGTTGCCGAGCGGCCCCAGCCCGTGCGGGTCTTCCAGGCCGCGCACCCAGTCGGCGAGCCCGGCCAGTGTCTCGCGGTACAACTCGGCCGGGTCGTCTCCGGGCGCAACCGGAACCGGGGCGACCGCAAAGGCGCGGGAATACAGGTTGTCGACAATGAGCATACGCTCCGTCGCCATGAAGCAGGCGTCCGGCACGCCGAGGTCGTCCGGCGGCGCGTCCGGCAGCCGCTCGATCCAGCGCACCGTGTCGTAACCGAAGAAGCCGACCGCGCCGCCCCAGAACCGCGGCAGGGCCGGGACCTGAACGGGCTCGTACCGCGCGATCCAGGCCTCGAAGGCGGCGAAGGGATCGTTCGTCATCTCGGGCTCGCCCCAGCCCCCCGCCGGCGTCCAGAGCCGAAGCTCCGGTCCGTCGAGCCGCCAGGCTTCCCGGGGCTCCGAGCCGAGGAAGCTGAATCTCGCCCAGCGTTCCCCCCCCTCGACAGATTCCAGAAGAAAGGAGAACGGTCCGCGCCGGAGCTTCGAGAATGCCGTGACCGGCGTGTCGAGGTCGAACGGAATCTCGATGGCCACGGGAACCAGCCGCCCGGGCTCGGCGAGACGGGAGAATTCGGTAAAGTCGGGGATGACGGAGGCGTCGCTCATCCGCCCAAGGTAGCAGCCCCCGGCGGGGACGGGGACCGACAGGGACACCCGCCCGGATCGTCTTGTCGGGCGTGGGCCTTTCGTCTACTCTCTCAGGTCGGGTTCAATCCGATCCGATCCCGTAATCAACCCTTCGCCGAGATTGCTCGGCAGCCCAATTCGGCAGCCCAATTCGGCAGCCCAACGAGGAAGCGATGAACACCAGCGATTACATCTCTCAGGTCGACAAGTGGAGCGCGCACAACTACCACCCGCTTCCCGTCGTGCTCGAGCGCGGCGAGGGAGAGTGGGTGTGGGACGTGGAGGGCCGTCGGTATCTCGACATGCTGAGCGCCTACTCCGCGGTGAACCAGGGACACCGTCATCCCCGCATCATCGAGGCGCTGCGCGCGCAGGCGGAGAAACTCACGCTCACCTCACGCGCCTTCCACAACGACCGCATGGGCCCATTCCTCCAGAAGCTGTGCGAGATGACGGGGTTCGAGCGCGCGCTGCCGATGAACACCGGCGCCGAGGGCGTGGAGACCGCGATCAAGGCCGCCCGCAAGTGGGGCTACACCGTGAAGGGCGTGGCCGAGGACCGGGCCGAGATCATCGTCTGCGAGCAGAACTTCCACGGCCGGACGACGACCATCGTCGGCTTTTCCTCGGATGAGGGTTCCACGTCCGGGTTCGGTCCCTTCACGCCGGGCTTCGTGCCGATTCCCTACGGCGACGCGGACGCGCTCGAGGCGGCGATTACGCCGAACACCGTCGGCTTCCTCGTCGAGCCCATCCAGGGAGAGGCGGGCGTGGTGGTGCCGCCCGACGGATTCTACGCGCGGGCGCTGGAGATTTGCCGGACAAACGGCGTTCTCATGATCAACGACGAGATCCAGACGGGCCTGGGGCGGACGGGCAAGCTGTTCTGCGCCGACTGGGAGGCGGACCGCGGCGACATCATGATCGTCGGGAAGGCACTCGGCGGGGGCGTGTTCCCCGTCTCCGGGATCCTCGCAAACTCCGCGATCATGGACGTCTTCCATCCGGGAGACCACGGCTCGACGTTCGGCGGGAATCCGCTCGGCGCGGCCGTGGGGATGGCGGCGCTGGACGTGATCCGGGACGAGGACCTGCCGGGGCGCTCGAATGAGCTTGGCGCCTGGTTCAAGGGAGAACTGGAGGCGATCGGCTCGCCGCACGTGGACCACGTGCGTGGCCGCGGCCTGTTCATCGGCGTGGTCGTGCGGGACGAGTCGGGGTCGGCGCGCCCGTTCTGCGAGGCGCTGCAGGCGCGCGGGATCCTCGCCAAGGAGACGCACGAACAGGTGATCCGGTTCGCGCCTCCGCTCACGATCGAGAAGGCGAGCCTGGAATGGGCGCTGGAGAACATCGCAGAGGTGCTGGAGGGCGCGGCGGTCGCCGTCGCCTAGCACATAAGGAAGGGCCGACCGGCCGCGGCGCACCCCCGCCGCGGCCCGGTCGTCCCCCGGGTCCGCCCGTCGATTCACTCTCCGGCGGTCCGCCCGATCCCCGCGCAACCAATCCCCGGTTGCCTGTGTCACCGGTCCAGAAGCAGAAGAAGCGGAAGAACCGACGTGTACCCGGAGACCCCGGCACGGTGACGGAACCGCAACTCATTCAGCGGCTCAGGGACGGAGACGAGGACGCGGCGCGCGCGTTGTACGACGCGCACGTCGACCGTGTGTTCCGGATATGCTACCGGTTCGCGGGCGAGGACCATCTCGCCCAGGATTTCACGCAGGAGACGTTCGTGCGGGCGTTCACGAAGATCGACACGTTTCGCGGCGAGGCCGCGTTCGGGACGTGGCTGGGATCGATCGCCACGACGGTGTCACTGAACGGGCTCCGCAAGGTGAAGCGCTTTCGCAGCCGCGAGACCGCGCTGCACGAGGACCTCCGCGCGACCGGCGGCCCGAACCGCCTCGAGCCCGACGTCAAGGAGCGGTTGCACCGCGCCATCGACGAGCTTCCCGCCGGCTATCGAACCGTCTTCCTGCTGCACGACCTCGAGGGCTACACGCACGAGGAGATCGGCGCGATGCTCGGCATCAAGGCCGGGACGTCGAAGTCGCAGCTCTTCCGGGCGCGCACCCGCCTGCGGGAGAAGCTCGCGGATTTCGCGGGAGAATGGGCATGCTGAAGGATCGCATGGATGACGCGAGCCGCTTTGCCCGCTTCGTCCGCCGGGAGGCGGCCGACTACCACGACCCGCCGGAGGCCCCGGCCGAGGCGATGTGGGCCGGGATCGAAGCGCGGCTCGGGGCGGCGCCGGTGCCCGACTTCGCCTCGCCCGAGATGGTGGACATGACGGGCGCTGTAGCCGGCGTCGGCGGCGCAGTCGATCGTCCGTTCGACGTACTGGGCTACCACGATCCGCCGTCCGCGCCCCGCGAGGCGATGTGGGAACGCATCGAGGCGGAGTGGATCGGGCGGCAGCCGGAGGACCCCGGAGCGCGCAAGACGGCTCGCGGTCCGCTGCGGCTGATCGTGGCCCGGACGCTCGGGCGGCGGCCCGGTCGGACGACCGTGTGGCTGACCGGAGCCGCCGCGGCGTCGGTCGCGCTGGCCGTGGCGCTCGACCGTGGCGCGCAGCTCCCGGTGCCCGCCGCGCCGGAAGCGGTCGCCGCGCCGACGACGGCGGCGCCGGTGACGGCGGCGGCGCCGATGTCGGTCGCCGCGACCGACTCCGGGCCCCTCGCGCCGACGGCCGCCGAGGAGGCGCTGGCGCTTTCAGTCCTCGAGGAGCCGCTGGAGACGAACCGGCAGTTCGCGGCGGCCGATCCGCCGCCGGCCGCCGATCCGGCCCCGGCAGCGACGCCGGGCCGGCCCGACGCGGATCCACCGGTCCGCGACGCCGCCGAAGAATACGACCTGTCCCGGATCTCCCGTCACCTGGACCGGACCCAGGCCCTGCTCGTCGCCTTCCGGACGGATATCGGAACCGACGAATCGCAGCGCGACCTCGCCAGGTGGGCGCGTGAATTCCTGGTCGAGACCCGTTCGCTGCTCAACACGCCCGCTGCGGAAGGCCAGCGGGAGCGGACGCTGCTGCAGGATCTCGAACTCGTCCTCGTGCAGATCGCGCGCCTCGGCCCGGAGGCTCCGGACTTCGAGCGCGAACTGGCCCGCGAGAGCGTGGAACGGCAGGGGACGCTGATGCGGCTTCGGTCCGTGAGCGGCACGTGAATGGAACCGTAATCGAACAGTACGGAGGCATAACATGAACGATCGCGTAAGACACCTGGCGTGGACCGGGCTGCTGCTGGCCGGCCTCACCATCGTGGAGGCCGCGCCGACGCGCGACGCGCTGCCCGTGCTCGGGGCGGAGACGCTTGCCGCGCAGACCGTCCAGCAGGATGAGGTGGCGCGGTTCCTCGAGGCGCGCCGCGCAATCAACGCGGAGGAGTTCGAACGCGCGGTGGCGCTCTTCCAGGCGGTACGGACCGAGTCCGGGCTGACGACGCCCCCGTTCGAGGCGGATTCCTACTACTGGGAGGCATTCGCCCGCTATCGCCTCGGCGATCTGCCCGAGGCGCAGTTGCTGCTCGAAATACTGATGGTCGGCTTCCCCGAGGCGCGCGCGGCCGAGCCTCGCCTGCACAGGGAGGCCGGGCGGCTGTACCACGATGCGCGGGCCCTGCAATTCGAGATCCGAGGCCAGCTCGCGTCTCAGGGCGGCGCCGGCGACGCGGAGCGTCTGCTGCGCGAGGCGGAGGAGACCCTCGATGTCTCCGCCACGACGCCCGGCTTTCGCGTGATGCCCATGCAGGTTGGGGACCGCATCGTCACGCTTCCCGTACGAGTGGCCGACCTGACGGCTGCACCGGACTCGGTGGCCGCCGATTCGCTGGCCGTCTTGATGGGCGAGGCACGAGGCGAGCCGGACCCACCGGACGCGGCGGGTGTGGAGGACGTGGAGGACGCGGAGGACTACCTCCGGCGATTGGCGGAGTCCTCGGAGAGCATCACCGATTTCGAGCGGCAGGTGGCGGACTACGCGCGGCTGGCCTCGGACGTCGATGTGCTGCGGGTCGACTGGCAGCGGGCGGAATACCAGCGGAACGCCAGATACCAGGATGCCCGGCGCGCCGCGTCGCAGGAGCGGGGGACGTGCGACGACGTGTCGGTGCAGTTGGCGGCGCTCGAAGCGGTCATGCGCTACGAGAGCGAGATCAACCGGATGCAGGTGCTTCGCGATGTCCTGGACCGTGACGATGAGTGTTCGCCGCGGCTGCACGAGGAGGCGGTTCAATTCGTCGCGAGACAGGGAACCGAGGAAGCCGAGGACGTTCTCCTCGGCATCTTCGAGACCCATTCGGAGCGGTCCGTCCGCAGGCACGCGCTGCAGGAGATGTGGCGTTTCAACTCCTGGGATGCGTACCAGGTGCTCAAGCAGACGCTCGAGGACTCGGATGACTACGCCATGCAGAGCGATGCGATTGAAGCCCTCCGCAGGAGTGCCTTCGAGGGGACGACGACCGGTGCCGCGTGGATGCAGTACGGCCTCCGCAACGGCGCCGTGAATGCGCTCGTCAACGCGGTTCTCGATGATTCCAAGTCGGAGACCATCCGCAACGCGGCGATCCGAGCGGTGGGCCGTCGGAATGACGTGCAGGCCGCCGCCTTCATCCCGATCTACGAACGACTCGCTGCGGATGACCTCAAGGAGTCCGTGTTCCGCGCCGTACAACGAAAGGTGCGCGAAGAAGGGGACATGGAAACCGCCGCCTGGGCGCGCTCCGTCGCTTTCGACACGGAGGAGTCCGAAGACGTGCGCGAGGAAGCCTTCACCGCGTGGGCCGGTCACCCGACGGTGACGGTGGCGTACCTCGCCGACCTCTACGGAGAGATTTCGGAGCCCTTCCTGAAGATGCAGGCCATCTACGCCATCTTCGAGCGGGCCGATGCCGACTCCGACGTCCCTCGGGTGCTGATGGAACTGATCCGCAACGAACCGGACCATGAGGTGCGGGAGCGCGGCATCTACTGGCTCGGCCGCACGGGATCCGAAGAGGCGGTGGACTTCCTCCTCGAGTTGCTGGCCCCCCCGGCCGCCGATGCAGTGCCTCCTCCCGCCACCGATACGGTGCCCCGGCGACCCGGATGAGACGCGGCGTGCCCCTGCTGGCCGCCCTCGCAGCGCAGGCTTGCGATTCGGCGGGGGCGCCGGCGGGTACGCTGCACTCGGACTCCGCCGGCGTGGCGGTCGCCACGGCCGCCGAGCCGGCCTGGGGACCCGGCGAGGGCTGGACCGTGGGCGAGCCGCCTTTGCTCCAGATCGGGACCGCGACTGGAGATCCCGACTACCAGCTCGACCGCGTCGTCGGCGCCGTCCGCCTCAGCTCCGGCGACATCGTCCTTGGCGACGGGGGCTCCGGCGAACTCCGCCGCTACGATCGCGGCGGGGCCTTCGTGTGGCGCGCGGCCAGGGAGGGCGAGGGCCCCGGCGAACACCAGTTTCTCACCTTCCTGGGCGCGCTCGCTGGCGACTCCCTGCTCTCGTATGACCTCGCGCTGCAACGCGTGCAGATCTTCAACGCGGGGGGCGAACTCGTCCGTACGCTCCCCATCGAGTCGCCATGGCGCGGATCCATGCCGCGGCGGGCTCTCGGCGTCTCGGGTCGCCATCTCGTCATGTCCTTCGCCGATCGTACCGAGCTTCCCGAGGGAGGGGTCGTGAGATGGCCCCACATCAGAATCGCAACGGTCGATGTTGCCGACGGAGCCATCGAGGCCGTCTCGGATTTCCCCGGCGCAGAGCAGGTGGTAGAGGACTATGGCGAGAGCGTCGCCTTTATAGCCTACGACTTCGGGAAGGGGCCGCGGTTCGCCGTCTCTCCGGGGCGGCTCGCGGCCGTCGATACGGAGGCGTTCCGCATACGATCGATCTCCCTCGGGGACGGCGGGACTGAGTGGATCCTCCGCCGCGACATCGCGCCCACTCGGGTCACGAGCGCCCACGTGGACGCGGAGATCGCGGAGTACATCGAAGCGAACGTCACCTACGGCGGCGTTTCCCGCGAACGGGCGGAGGAGATGGGGCGGGGTCGGCGGGACAATCCCAGGGCGACGACGCTCCCTGTTCTTCGTTCCATTCGCCTGGACGAGGCGGGGAATCTCTGGGTAGAGCCGTTCTTCGGCGCGGGGATCGACGTCGAACCGTTCGAGGTCTTCGCCGCCGACGGCACCTGGCTGGGCGCCGTCCCTGTGCCGTCCGGGTTGCGCCGAGGCTTCACCGCGGACATGGCCCCCGGCCTGGAGATCGGCGACGACTACCTGCTCGGCGTATGGCGCGACGCGCAGGGCATCGAATACGTCCGTCTCTATACCCTCGACAAGTCACGGTCGTGACTTCGAGACGGCGCAGCCCGAGCGTGGTCCCGTTCGCCTGCCTGATCGGTCTCGCCGCCGGCGCCGACCTACAGCCGGCTTGTGGTCGACGCCGAGGGCAGCCTTTGGGCGCGGCGGTTCTCCGTGCAGGTGTGCGCCTTCCACTCCTGGCCCTTGTCGCCGCCCTTGTCGCCGCTTGCGGTCGGGATGACGCGGCGGGCCGGGGTGCTTTTGCGCCCGCGCTCATCAGCACGGCAGCCGTGCCGCTGAGCGAGAGCGAGGAAGTCGCGCTGCTCGCGGACGAGCGCACGGCCTGCGTTATCGACTCCTACGAAGGACAGGTCCGCTGCGTGGCGAGGGAAGGCGGCGTCGTGGGCGTCTTCGGGCGCGAGGGCGAAGGCCCGGGCGAGTTCATCGATCCCGCGTATCTCACCCGCGGAGAGGCGGGAACCGTCGGCGTGGTGGATTCCGACCTGGGCCGCTTCACGGTCTTCGAGCCGTCAGGCGCCTGGGTGTCGGATGTGATGCTGCCGGAGGTATTCCAGCCCTTCCCGTCGTTCGGGGCCGTGGTTTCCGGCGCGTCGCTGGACTACATGGTGATGCTCGGCCGGATGTCCGGATCGCTGATGACCCGGTACGATGTGGACCTCGCCTCCGGGGGGGTCGTGGGGCAGGAAGAGTCGCCGCCCGGGCCGTGGGACATCGAGTGCGGGCAAGTCGTCTACGGCATCCCGGGCCCGACCGAGGGCTGGGCGTTCGTGGCCTGCGAGGGGCACCTGATCTTCGTCGGCGGCGCCGGCGACGCCACCGTGCTCCGCGCGCCGCTGTACGTCCCGGAACTCCCGAACGAGCAGGACGTGGCCCGGACGGAAGAGGAACTCCTGGCCCTCAACAGGTCGCAGGGTCTCCCGCGCACGCCCGCCATCGACGAGGCGTTGGAGCGCTATCGCGCCACTCCGAAGAACTACTACGTGTCCGCGGGCGAGCAGTTGTTCGAAGCCGCCAAGCGCTACTGGATCGCCACCCAGCGCGACCAGCACGAATGGTCCTGGCTGGACGTGTACGAGGATGCCGCATACCTCGGGTCGGTGCGGGTGAGGGACCGGCTCCGCGCCTTCGACCTCCTGGGATCGACGCTGGTCGTGCTGGTGGACCGGCAAGTCGGCCCGGACGACAGGGGCGGGATTCCCGATCGAGCCCTCGACTGGTACGACATCGCAGACCTCCCCTTCGCCCGGTGAGGCGTCGCGCACAGCCGCTGAGCCGCCTACTCACGCTGAGCCGCATGCCGATCCTGGCGTCGGCCCTCGCCGCCTGCGGGGGAGACCCCGGGCCCACCGACGACATCGGGGTCCAGATCCGGGACAGCGCCGGCGTGCGGATCGTCGAGTATGCCGGACAGCCGGAGTACGAGGCGCCGTTCGCTCTCGCGGCGGAACCGCGGTACCGGCACGGGGCGAACCCCGGCGACTACGAATTCGAGTTCGTCGACGCCGGCCGGCTCATGCCGGATGGAAGCGCTGTCGTCGCCTGGTACAGCGGCATGGTCGTCCTGAGCCCGAACGGCACGACGCACGAGGTGCTCGCCACCGCCGGAGAGGGACCGGGCGAAGTCATCTCCCCCCACGCGGTGTTCGTCCTGGGCCGGGACAGCGTCTTCGTGCCCGATGATCGTCTGTCCCGCCTCACGCTCTTCGTCGGCGACTCGGTCGCGCGCATCTCGAGCCTCCCCCGGGCGGGGCACTTCGGCGTGGCCGGGATCGGTTCAGCCGGCGAGCTGCTGCTCTGGAACCGACACCCCGCCAGTCTCTGGATCGACATCGACACCGAGTGGCTCGCCGGGCACATGACCCTGTTCGATATCGAAACCGGCGCCCTCGACACCGTCGCGTCGTACGACCACTTCCCGAGTCAGCGGTCGGGGGAGGAATCCCCGATCATCCGGCCCATGGGCGAGGTCACGGTCGCCGCGGGGCGGTTCGTCTACACCCGGTCCGACAGGCCCGAGATCACCTGGCGTCTGTCGGACGGCACGGTCAACCAGATCGTGCGCTGGCGGCCCGAGCCCAACCTGCTGGCCGCGGAACTCCTGGAGCACGGCGAGGCCTACATCCGGGTGCTCTACCGCAGGAATCGTGTAGGGTCCGAAGCTCGGCGCGAAGATCTCATCCAGGAAGCCATGGCCCAGTATCGCGCCATGATCGGCCAGCCGGTCCCGTTCTTCGGCACCCCCTTCGCCGACGCCGACGGCAACGTATGGCTGCCCTCCTACCGCCCGGCCTACCCGGAAGAGGGCTCTCCCTACATCGTCATCTCCCCCGACGGCGAGTGGCTGGGACAGGTCGAAACCCCACCCCGCTTCCGAATCCTCGACGTGACCGGCAACCTCCTCCTCGGCGTCCTCCGCGACGACCTGGACGTCGAAAGCGTCGCCGTCTACGACCTGACCTCCGCGCAACCAAGGCTTCGTTGATCGTGTCTCCGATTCGGTACGGCTGAACCGACCCCGCCTTTCCTTCCCTGGACACGTCATGAAAATCCGAATCGCGCGAACGATGCGGACGCTGCGGGCCACGCCCGCGCTCATCCTCGGCTCCCTCTCTGTGGCGTGCGGCAGCGGCGACGGCGGCGGCGGCCCGCAAAGCACCGTGCGTGACAGCGCCGGGGTCACGGTCGTCGAAAACCAGCGGCCTCCGCTCGACTCGCGGCTGGGGTGGCGGGTCGGGCCGGAAGCCACCGTGTTGATCGGGACGGCAGAGGGCGACCCCGCCTACGAACTCTTCCGCGTCGGCGGCGCGATGCGCCTCTCGGGCGGACGGATCGTGGTCGCCAACGCGGGGACCGGGGAGCTTCGCGTGTACGACCCGAACGGCGTCCACCTCGCGTCGTGGGGCGGCCAGGGCGACGGTCCCGGCGAATTCGGAGCCATGGCTCCCGGCGGGGTGGAACCGTGGCCGGGCGACTCGCTGATGGCCAGAGATTCCTTCGCCAGCCGGATCTCCATCTTCTCTGCCGATGGCACCTTCGGTCGGGCCCTCCGACTTCGGGGCGGCTACCAGCGGGTGGTCGGTCCGCTCCCGGACGGCAGAATCTTCGCCGCCACGCTCACGCGGTTCGAGCGCGGGGAGCCGGGCACCTCGGAGATCGTCCGGCCGGATCTGGAGTACGGCATCCTCCAGGCGGACGGCAGGGTGCAGCGGGACCTGGGCGCGTACCGCGGATCGGAACTGTACATGGTCAACACGGTCGACGGGTCGCCATTTCCCCGCCCCTATCCCTTCGACCGCAGCGCGTTCGACTTCATATGGGGAGACCTGGTCGTCATCACCACCAACGACCGGTACGAGATCCGTGCTTACCGGCCCGACGGGTCGCTGGCGAGGATCGTCCGCCGCAACCACGAGGTCCGCGCACCGACCCGGGGCGACCTGCGCGACTACGTGGCCCGGCAGAACCCTGACCGGCCCGAGGCGCTGGACGCAGTCGGCGACATGCCGCTCGTCGAGGCCTTCCCCGCCTTCGCCTCGGTGCGCGTCGACCGGCTGGGTTACCTCTGGGTCCGGGAATACCGGCTTCCGGGAGAGCGGCACCGGCTGTGGACTGTGTTCGATCCGGAGGGCCGCGCCCTCGGCCTCGTCGAGATGCCGGGGAGCTTCTCAGTCGAGGAGATCGGCGAGGACTACATCCTTGGCACGCGGGACGACGAACTCGGCGTCGAGTACGTCGAGTCCTGGTCCCTCGACCGCTCCGGTTCATGAAGTCCGGGATCCCGATCGCGGTCGCGCTGCTCACGGTCGCGCTGCTCGCGGGCGTCGCCGCGTGCGCGGATGAAGCTGAACGCCCCGCTCCACCTTCCGAGATCCCGGTCTTCGAAGGGGTGGTCGACTTGGAGATCGGCGAAGTGGAGGGAGAAGATCCCTACCTGTTCACGAGAATCGGTTCCGTCGCGGCGGACGACCGCGGGCGGCTAATCGTCGCGGACTACCAGACGCACGAGGTGCGGGTGTTCGAGGCGGACGGGCGTTTCGCCTTTCGGTTGGGGGGTCAGGGGGACGGTCCCGGCGAGCTGACGAACCCCTGCTGCATGACGTTCGCGCCCGACGGTCTCCTGTGGGTGCGGGAGAGCGCCCGCTACAGTGCGTTCAGGCTCGGTGACGACGGGGCGGAGTACGTGCGTAGCGTGAGAAGCGTCAACGCCTCGTTCAACCTGGTCGCTCCGGTCACCTTTGACGCGGAGGGCCGGCTCGTGGACCTCGGCACGGCGGCCGGCGAAACCCGGCTCACGCGCTTTCACCTGGGGCCGGGCATGGCCGTGGACACGGTCCCGATGGCGACGGCCGAGGAGCAGGCCACCGGCTTCAGCCCGGTCGACATCAGGATAGGCGACCAGGCCGCCACATTCTTCGTCTACCAGCCCTTCGGTCCGCTGTGGATTCACGGGCACGGGCCGGGCGGCTGGTGGGCCACGGCCGTCAATGCCGCCTACGCGGTCACGCTCCACCATCCCGACGGGAGCACGTCGCGCATTGCGGCGCCGCTGCAGGGGCCCGAGTTGAGTCCGGACGAGCGGCGCCGCGCGCAGGCCCGGATCGACCAGGAGAAGGAGAGGTTCGACCTGCGCGAACACCCGTTCGGTGTCCCCGACCGCAAGCCGGTACTGGCCGAACTCTTCTTTGACCGCGCCGGCCGGCTGTGGGTGGAGAAGACGGGGGTCGACGGAGATGAGATGCGCGAGGCCGACATCTATCGCGAGGGGACGCTGGAGGCGCGCTACCGCTGGCCGCGCCGCGTCGAACACCTCGCCTATCCCGCCTGGGCCACCGCGACGGAACTCTACGGAACGACGCGCGACTCCCTCGACATCTGGCGCGCCGCCCGCGTCCGCTTCACCCGAATCCCGTAGCGGGAGGAACATGTGAACGACGAACGGGGAACGAGGAACGCGTGAACAACGTCCGCAGGAGGACGATCCTGGTTGCCGCCGCCTTGTGGATCCGGTGCGATACGGCGTCTGGCGACTCGCTTCAGGACTTCCAGGTGCGCGACAGCGCGGGCATCCAGATCGTCGAGAACCGCGGAGATATCCCGGAGTTCGGTCTGCCGGGGCCGGCGGCGTTGCGGCTGGGAAGACAGGATGGTCCCCCCGAATACCAGATGTTCCGCGTCCCCGACGCCGTTGAGCTGGACGACGGATCCGTCGTCGTGGTGAGCCAGATCGAGCCCCTGGTCCGCATCTTCGCCCCGGATGGCACGCTCCGGGCGCACTTCGGGTCGCTCGGCGAGGGACCGCGCGAATTCGGTCTCCCGCAGAGGGTGTGGAAGGCGGGGGCGGACTCCCTCGTCATCTACGACTGGCGCAATCGACGGCTCGCCTACTGGACGGCGGGCGGGAGCTTCCTCTCGGTGAACCCGATGCGCCCGCTTCCGGCCGCCCCGCTGCCCGGAGGGCGCTTCCGGGACGGGACCGTACTCGTCACGAGCCTGCTGATGACGCGATCGCGGGACTTCGCCTGGTCGCCGCTCATCGGCCTCCGCTACGCCGGGTCCGGAGCGCTCCGGGACACGGTGTTCAACGTCCCGGGATGGCACCTTGGACCCGTCGACATCGCGGGAGAAACGCGGCTCATGCCCCGGCACTTCGAGGGTCTGGCCGGTGCGGCGGCCCTCGACGACGCCATCGCGCTGACGACGGGCGACGCGTACGAGGTCAGCATCCTCGATCCCGGCGGGCGGCCGACCCGACGGGTCCGCTGGACGGGGCGCGACCGCACCGTCACGCGGGCGCATGTGGACGCGGCACGGGAGGAGACGATCCGAGGCGCACCCCCCGAGGAGCGGCAGCAGGCGGTGAGGTTCTTCGACGCCGCGCCGGCCGCCGAGGAGTTCGGCACCGTGTCCGGACTTCGCGCCGCTCCGGCCGGCGGCCTCTGGGTGGAAGAGTGGCGCCGGCCCGGGGATCCGGAGGGCCAGCGCTGGCTCGCCTTTGACGGCGCGGGGCGTCTCCTCGGCCGCCTCGCGCTGCCCGCGAACATGACGCTTACCCGTGTCGGCGAGCGGCATCTCATCGTCATCGAGCAGGACGAACTCGACATCGAATACGTCTCCCTCTACCCCCTCCCTCCGGCACTGGTGGTCTCGGAAGGGAGCCGCTGAGCAGGGGGCCCGCAGGGAGGCGTCGGTGAGCCGCTCGCGTTCGTCGTCAGCCTTGCTCCGCCACGAAACCGGGTGTTGCGGGTGCGGCGGCAAAGCTGCCGAGGCCGTATCTTCCCGCCCGAACTTCCTGATCCGAGGAGCGTAGCAGAGGCGTGATGAAGGGTATCGAGCGCGAGAAGGTCGGTCCGCTGACGCTGCGCGTGTGGGGGCTCCTGACGGCGCTCGCCGTGTGGTCGCTCTACCTGCTGACGATCGCGCCGACGACCGGGTTCTGGGACACGTCGGAGTACGTGACGACGGCGCACATCCTCGGGTTGCCGCACCCGCCGGGGAATCCGGGGTTCGTGCTCGTGGGGCGCGTGTGGACCGTGCTCCTCGAGTTCACGGGACTCCCGGTCGCGCTTCGCATCAACATCCTCAGCGCCACGCTCTCGGCCGGGGCGAGCTTCTTCTCCTTCCTCGCGGTGGCGCGCATGGTCGCGCACTTCCGCGAGAACCGGCACGAGATCCTCGTCGCTTCGATGGTCGCGGTGTGGATCGGGGCCACGGCCTTCACCGTGTGGACCCAGTCGAATCTGAACGAGAAGGTCTACACGCTGTCGCTCTTCGTCGTCTCGCTCGTGAGCTACCTGACCATGCTGTGGGTGGACGAGGCGGATTCGGCGCGGGGGAACCGGCTGCTCGTGCTCATCGCGCTCCTGCTCGGCCTGGGCTGGTCGAACCACACCATGTCGCTGCTGCCGGGCCCGGCGCTGGCACTGTTCGTGCTCCTGCACCGCTGGCGCGCCGCCCTCAACCCCCGCGTCCTCGGGCTCGGCGTCGCCCTGTTCGCGGTCGGCTACTCGGTGCAACTCCTCTTCGTCCCCATCCGGTCCGCACAGAACCCGATCATCGACGAGGCGGACCCGGAGTGTCCCTCGCTCGTCTCGGCGGTTACCCCGAAGGTGATCGACGACCGCTTCGGGAACACCAAGTTCTCCGTCGCGTGCGAGCCGCTCGCCCTGTCGCTGATCCGCGACCAGTACGGCCCGGGGCCGATCACGCAGCGCCAGGCCCCGCTCTCCGCCCAGTACGCGAACTACTGGCAGTACTTCGACTGGCAGTGGGCGCGCTCGCTACCGCCGGCCGGCCGGGTCGCCGCGAGCATGCTCTTCCTCTTCCTCGCCCTCGTCGGTCTCTGGACCCACTTCAAGAGCGACCGGAAGACCTTCGTTTACGCGGGCACGCTCTTCTTCACGGTCACCCTGCTGCTCGTCTTCTATCTCAACTTCAAGTACGGCTATTCGCTGTACCTGGAGGAGGTGCCGAACATCCTCCAGCACGAGGTCCGGGAGCGCGACTACTTCTACATCATCGGCTTCCAGTTATGGGGGATCTACGCCGGGCTGGGACTCGTCGCGCTCTGGGGCAACTGGACCGCCCAGGCCCCGCAAAGGAGCGTGGTGCCCCCGGACCGGACGCGCCGGCCGGAGGAGCGCCCGGTCGGGTTCGGCGCGCGGCACCGGAAGGCGGCGCCGATCCTCGCCGTCGCGTTCGTCCCCTTCTTCTTCAACTTTGCGCGCGCGGACCGGTCGGAGGACACCGCCGCCCGCGACTGGGCGTACAACATCCTGCAGTCGGTCGAGCCGTACGCCGTGCTGTTCACGAACGGGGACAACGACACCTTCCCCCTCTGGTACCTGCAGGAGGTGGAGGGCATTCGGAAGGACGTGACCGTTATCGTCCACTCCTACCTCGGGACGAACTGGTATCCCAAGCAGTTGCGGTCGCTGACGACGCCCTG
Organism: Gemmatimonadales bacterium; assembly: GCA_009838765.1. Lineage (GTDB taxonomy): Bacteria > Gemmatimonadota > Gemmatimonadetes > Palauibacterales > Palauibacteraceae > Palauibacter > Palauibacter ramosifaciens. The sequence goes on along the minus strand of VXQX01000080.1, from coordinate 154,087 downwards.
CGAGCCGGGAGTGTCGGCGGCGGATTCCCCGACGACCGTCGTGTGCCAGCGGTCTTTCGACGCGGCGAACGCGGCGGGCCCGTATGTCGACGCGGCCGCTCCGGCTCCGGCGCGCTCGATCATCGCCCTCAGCGACGCGCAGATCGACGGGCTCGCGCCGGGGATCGCGGTCGCCCGCGACACGGCGTTCCGGGTCTCGAACGCGGTGACGGCGACCGTGCGCGGCGGGGACTCGATCCTGTACCCCGACATCCTCGTGTTCCACATCATGCAGCAGTCGCTCGGGGACCGGCCCGTCTACTTCGCGGCGACCGCCCCGCCGGTGTACGGGAAGTGGGGGCTGCAGCCGCACCTCGTCCGGCACGGGCTCGCCTTCAAGCTCGTGAACGCCCCGCTGGAGGCTACGGGCGACCTCGTGAACCTGCGCGAATACATGCCGAACACGGTGTCGCCGACGTGGAATGACCGGGGCCGCACGGCGGAACTGCTCTGGGATGTGTTCGAGGTCGAGGACGTGCTGGAGTGGGAGGAGTGGCCCGAGCCGTCCACACAGTCGAGCATCCCGGCCCAGTACTACCTCGCGTACTACCTGCAGGGCATGACGCAGGAGCACCTCGGCGATCAGGAATCCGCCGATGAGGCGTACGCGCGCGCGGACCGCTTCGGTCTCCTCGCCGGTCTCGGCGTGCCGTAGCCATGAGCGGGATCGAGCGGGAGAGGGTCGGCCCGCTGACGCTGCGGGCCTGGGGGCTGCTGACGGCGCTCGCCGTATGGGCGCTCTACCTGCTGACCCTGGCGCCCACGACCGGGTTCTGGGACGCGTCCGAGTACGTGACGACGGCGCACATCCTCGGACTCCCCCACCCGCCGGGGAACCCGCTCTTCGTCGTCGTCGGCCGCGCGTGGGACGTGCTGACGGCCTTCACCGGCCTCCCCGTCGCGCTCAGGATCAACGCGCTCGGCGCCACCCTCTCCGCCGGGGCGAGCTTCTTCTGGTTCCTGGCTGTCGTCCGCATCGTCGGGCGCTTCCGCGAGAACCGGCACGAGGTGTTCGTCGCCGCCGTCGCGGCCGTGTGGATCGGGGCCACCGCCTTCACCGTGTGGACCCAGTCCAACCTCAACGAGAAGGTCTACCCCCTCTCGATGTTCTTCGTGGCCCTCGTGAGCTACCTCGCGATGATCTGGATGGGACAGGCGAACACGGCGCGCGGGAACCGGCTCCTCCTGCTCATCGCGCTCGTCCTCGGCCTCGGATGGGCGAACCACACCATGTCGCTGCTCCCGGGGCTGGCGCTGGCCGCCTTCGCGCTCCTGCACCGGTGGCGGGCCGTCCTGAACCCGCGCGTCCTGGGGCTCGGCGCGGTGCTGCTCGCCATCGGCTACTCGGTGCAGTTCCTCTTCGTCCCCATCCGGTCGGCGCAGAACCCGATCATCGACGAGGCGGACCCGGAGTGTCCCTCGCTCGTCTCGGCCGTCACGCCGCGCCGGATCGACGACCGCTACGGTCAGAGCAAGCTCGCCGTGGCGTGCGAGGCGCTCGCCCTCTCGCTGATCCGCGACCAGTACGCCCCGACCCCGATCACCCAGCGCCAGGCGCCGCTGTCGGCCCAGTACGCAAACTACTGGCAGTACTTCGACTGGCAGTGGGCGCGCTCGCTGCCACCTGCCGGCCGGGTCGCCGCGAGCATCCTCTTCCTCTTCCTCGCACTTGTCGGTCTCTGGACTCACCTGCGGAAGGACCGGAAGACGTTCGTCTATGCGGGCACGCTCTTCTTCACCGTCACGCTGCTGCTCGTCTACTACCTCAACTTCCGGTACGGCTACTCGCTGTACTGGGAGGAGGCGCCGCTCCTCGACGCCCATGAGGTCCGCGAGCGGGACTACTTCTTCATCATCGGCTTCCAGTTGTGGGGCATCTACGCCGGGTTGGGACTCGCCTCTCTGTGGGGACGGTGGTCCGCATCCCGAGAGCTGAACCCGCCCCCCGCCGGGTTCGGCCCCCGGCACCGGAAGGCGGCCGCGCTCCTCGCGCTCGGCCTCATCCCCTTCTTCTTCAACTTCGGTCAGGCCGACCGGACCGGAGACCGCGCCGCGCGCAACTGGGCGTACAACATGCTGCAGTCCGTCGAACCGTACGCCGTGCTCTTCACCTACGGCGACAACGACACCTTCCCGCTCTGGTATATGCAGGAGGTGGAGGGACTCCGGCGTGACGTCACGGTCATCGTCCAGTCCTACCTCGGGACGGACTGGTACCATAAGCAGTTGCGGCGGCTGACGAAGCCGTGCGAGCCGGGCGAGTCGCCGGAGGATTCTCCGACGACGGTCGTGTGCCAGCGGTCGTTCGATCCGGGGACGGCGGCGGACCTGTATGCGGAGATGACCGTGACGCCGCCGACGCGCTCGGCCATCCCCCCGCCCGAGGCGGGCATCGACGATCTCTCGCGGTCGCTGTCCGTCCAGGAGGACTCGACCTACGACCTCACGGAACGGATCTCGGGGACGGTGCGCGGGGGCGACATCGTGCCGCCGGCGGACATCCGGGTGTTCCAGATCGCGAGGCAGTCGCTCGGGGACCGGCCCGTCTATTTCGCGGCGACGGCCGGGGCCGTGTGGGACCGGTGGCAGCTTCAGCCGCACCTCGTCCGGCAGGGGCTCGCCTTCAAGCTCGTGGACGGGCCGCTCGAGGAGTCCGGTCCGCTCGTCGACCTTAGTGGGTACCTGGGGGGCTCGGGGCTCCCGGCGTGGCACGACCGGGTCCGCACCGGAGAACTGCTGGAGGACGTGTTCCTCGTCGACGACATCCTGGCATGGGACGAGTGGCCCGATCCGTCCACGAGGTCGAACATCCCCGGCGTGTACTACCTGGCGCACGCCTCCCACGGAATTGCCGAGGAGTTGCGCGGAGAGTCCGACGCCGCGGAATGGGCCTACCGGCGCGCGAACCGCTTCGCGCGGCTCGCCGACTCCGACTGAACCGCCGCTACATCGGGCGGATGGTGCCCAGCACGGTGACGATCAGGATCAGGGCGCCGTTGATCGAGGCCACGATGGCGTTGGTCTTCCGGAACTTCACGAACGCCGCGCTTGCCTCTCCCGCGTTGGCCGAGGCCTCCGCCGCGCGCGCGAGCCGTCCCGAGTTGGGGATCTGGATCGCGACCGCGAGCACGAAGGCGAGGAGGCCCAGCACCTGCATCTGAAACTGCCAGTGCGGCGTGAGCCGGAAGACGCCGTAGCCGCCGAGACCCGCGAGGCCGAAGCCGGCGATCGTGGTCAGCAGCATGCCGAGGAGCCCGGGGCCCCTGAGCAGCCGGTGGCCGGCGCGATAGATGAACGCGATCACGTTCCGGTCGCCCGTCTTGTTGGCCCGGACGCCGAGGATCGCGAGCGAGAAGGTGACGCCGAACCACAGCGCCAGCCCGATCAGATGCAGAAAGAGCATCACTCCACGCATGTCCATGCGCGCAAAGTCCGGGTGGCGTCCGCACGGGTCAAGAGACCGCGCCCGGAATCGCCGTCCCCGGGGCGCGATTGACGCGGGGCGGGGCCCGGCGGCAACGTCCGGCATGAGCACGATCGCGCAGACGAGGCGGATCCCGCTCCCGGCGGCGCTGGAGAATGAACTCGAGCGGGCGTTCGGCGACCGGTTCACGACCGCAGAGGCGATGCGCCGACAGCACGGCGAGGGCGAGTCGTTCCACGCCAACGAGCCACCCGACGCCGTCGTCTTCCCCGAGTCGACCGCCGAGGTGTCTGCCGCGGTGCGCGCCTGCAACCTGCACGGCGTTCCCATGATCGGCTTCGGGGCCGGGACGTCGCTGGAAGGGCATGTCGCTGCGCGGCGCGGGGGCGTGACGATCGCGACGAGCGGCCTCGCCCGCGTCATCGAACTCAACCCCGAGGACATGGACTGCCGCGTCGAGGCGGGGATGACGCGCAAGGCGCTGGAGCAACACCTGAAGGGGACGGGCCTCTTCTTCCCCATCGACCCCGGCGCGGACGCGAGCATCGGGGGCATGGCCGCGACCGGTGCTTCCGGGACCACCACCGTCCGCTACGGCACGATGCGCGAGAACGTGCTCGGCCTCACCGTCGTGCTCCCGGACGGGACGGTGATCCGGACGGGCGGGCGCGCCCGCAAGTCTTCAGCCGGCTACGACCTCACGCGGCTCTTCCTCGGCTCCGAGGGCACCATCGGCATCATCACGGAGGTCCTGCTCCGGCTGCACGGGATCCCGGAGGCGATCGCCTCGGCGGTGTGCTCCTTCCCGACGCTGGCCGACGCGGTGGACGCCGTGATCTACACGATCCGGAGCGGCGTGCCGGTCGCGCGCGTCGAACTCCTCGACGACGTGCAGATGGACGCGGTGAACCGATATTCCGACTTCGACTACCCGGCGCGCCCCACGCTCTTCTTCGAGTTCCACGGGTCCGCCGCCGGCGTCGAGGAGCAGTCGACCGAGGTGGCTCTCATCGCGAAAGACCTCGGTGGGACGGGTTTCGAGTGGGCCACGCGGGCCGAGGACCGCTCGCGGCTGTGGGCGGCGCGGCACGAGGCCTACTACGCCTCGCTCGCCCTCCGCCCGGGGGCCCGGGGGTGGGCGACGGATGTCTGCGTCCCGATCTCCTCACTCGCCGACTGTCTCCTGAAGACCCGCGAGGACATCGACGCGGAGGGCCTCCTGGCGCCGATCGTGGCGCACGCGGGCGACGGCAACTTCCACGTCCTGTTCATCATCGATCCGGAGGATGAGGAGGAGATGGCGCGCGCGAAGCGGGTGAACGCGCGCATGATCGAACAGGCAATCTCGGTCGGGGGCACCTGCACGGGCGAGCACGGGGTCGGCTACGGCAAGATCCCCTACATGCGGGCGCAGCACGGAGCGGCGGTCGATGCCATGCGTTCGATCAAGGAGGCGCTCGATCCCAAGGGCCTCATGAACCCCGGAAAGGTGGTCGCGTGAAGATCGGCGGCAGCGGGAGGTTCCTGGCGGCGTGGCTGGCGGTCCTCGCCTGCGCTGCGTGCGCGTCGCCCGATAGTTCCCCCCGGAGCGGGGACGCGGCCGCCGAAGAGGAAGGCGTCGCGGACCTCGTCATCCTCGGCGGCCGGGTCATGGATCCGGAGACGCGACTCGACGCGGTGCGCGACGTCGCGGTCGCCGGCGGACGCATTGCGGCCATCGCCGACGGGAGCGTCGCGGGACGGGACACGATCGATGCCGCGGGACTCGTCGTCGCGCCGGGCTTCGTCGATCTGCACGCGCACGGACAGGACACGGTGAGCGCGAAGCTGCAGGCGCTCGACGGCGTGACGACGGCCCTCGAGATGGAGCTCGGCGTGTACCCGGTGGCCGAGTGGGTCGCCTCCCGCGAGGGGACGGCGCCCATCCACTTCGGGGCGACGGTGAGCCACCCCGGCGCGCGCACGAAGCTGCTCGCGGGCTTCGACGTCGGCCACTCGGTGATGACGCCGCCGGGCGAAGCCAGCCCCTTCGAGTTCGACGCGGTCTACGGGGCGATCGACGACGACCAGGTCCTCGAATTGAATGGGCTCATCGCGGCGGGCCTGGAGGAGGGCGGGCTCGGGATCGGGTTCGGCATCACGTACACGCCGGGCGCCTCGCGGACGGAGATCTACCGCGTCTTTCAGCTCGCGGCCGCACAGGGGGCGCCGGCCTACGTCCACATCCGGGGCGAGAACTCGGGTGGCACGCTGGGGGCCTTCCAGGAGGTGATCGCGAACGCGCTCGCGACCGGAGCCTCGCTCCACATCGTCCACATGAACTCGAGCGCCGACGAGATGGCGCGCATGACGCTGGAGATGATCCGCGGGGCGCGCGAACGGGGGGTCGACATCACGACGGAGTCCTATCCCTATACGGCGGGCTCGACGCGGATCGAATCGGCGCTGTTCGATCCGTGGGAGGGCCTCTCGGACCAGGAATACGGCCGCCTGCAGTGGTCGGGGACGCCGGAGCGGCTGAACGCGGGGAGCTTCCGGCGCTACCGGGAGCAGGGCGGCTGGGTCGTGATCCACGGGAGGAGCGAGGAGACGAACGAGTGGATCGTCGCGCAGCCCGACGTGATCATCGCGAGCGACGGGATCCCGTACCTGTACCAGGCGATCCACCCGCGCGGCGCCGGCACCTATTCACGGGTGCTCGGATACTACGTGCGCGAGCGCGGGGCGCTGAGCCTCATGGACGCGCTCGCGAAGATGACCATCCTGCCGGCGCAGCGCGTCGAGGGCTTCGCCCCGGTCATGGCCCGGAAGGGCAGGGTCCAGGTCGGCGCCGACGCGGACATCGTCGTGTTCGACCCGGAGACGATCATCGACCGCGCCACGTACGCCGACCCGGCTGCCCCCTCCGAAGGGGTCCACTACCTCCTGGTCGAGGGCACCCCCGTCGTCCGCGACGGCGAACTCGTCCCCGGCGTCTACCCCGGCCGCCCCATCACCGGCGGGACGCGCTAGCGCAGAGCGGTTTGCCACGGGCTGCTAGAGTTGGGCGAGGGATCTCAGGTCGTTGACGAGGCCGGACCGGGCCTCTGCGTCGCGGCACAGGACGAGGATCGTGTCATCTCCCGCCACCGTCGCGACGACGCCATCGAGATCCGCCTCGTCGAGAGCGATTGCGACGGCGTTCGCGCAGCCGCTCAGCGTGCGAATCGCGAACAGCGCGTTGCCCGGGCCGATGTCCAGCGCCAGTTCGCTCAGCGTCGCCGCCAGCATGCGCCGGGGGCAGGGCGGTGTCGTGTCCCGCCCCGGGCGGTGGTATCTGGGTCCGCCGGCATCGGACCGCTTCACGATTCCGAGACGGCGGAAGTCCCGCGACAGCGTCGTCTGCGTGGTCGAGATCCCCTCGCGCGCGAGCGCCGCCACGAGTTCGATCTGGCTCCGGATCGCCTGCGTGTCGATGATGTGAAGGATCGCCCGCTCACGGGTCCTGCGGCGGTCGGTCGTCATGCGAGCACCGCGTCGAGCAGCCGTTCCTCGAGGTGGGCGCGCCGGATGGGCGGGTCGGTGCGGCCGTCGAGCCAGGCTTCGAGCGCCGCCACTCCGCGGTCGACATCCTGCAACTGCTCCAGCACCCGCCCCGGCGCCGGCCCGCCCGGCGAATCGTGCGCGGCGACGGCGGCATCCGGCCGCAGCACCTCGTGCACGTCGTCACCCGCGGACGGACAGGACGTCCTCAGCGTCTCGAGGTCGAGATCCCACAGTTCCACGCCGCGTTCTTCAGCCATCCGTACCGCCTCTCCCACCTGATGGTGCGCCGTCCGAAACGGGACGCCGCGGCGTACGAGATGGTCGGCGAGTTCGGTGGCGGTCAGCATCCCGCCCCCGAGCGCGGCCTCCATCGCGTCCGTCCGGTATTTGACACCCCGCGCGACGGCAATCGCTGCCGCGAGTGACCAATCCGCCGTGTCAAGCGTGTCGAACAGGCGTTCCTTGTCTTCCTGAAAGTCGCTGCTAAACGTGAGCGGAAGACCCTTCATCAGCGCGAGCAGCGCCGTCACGTTCCCGATCGCCCGGGCGGACTTCCCGCGCAGGATCTCGGCCGCCTCGGGGTTCTTCTTCTGCGGCATGATGCTGCTGCCCTGCGCCACGGAGTCGTCCAGTTCGATGAACCCGAACTCCCGCGTCGACCAGAGCACGATCTCATCCGCCCAGCGGGAGAGATGCACGGAGAGCATGGCGCAGGCGTAGGCCGCGTCGAGCACGTAGTCGCGGTCGCCGACGATGTGCATGCTGTTGGCGAAGGTACGGTCGAGCCCGAGCAGCGCGGCGCTGCGGGCCGGATCGATCGGGAACGACGTGCCGGCAAGCGCCCCCGCGCCGAGCGGCGACACGCCGGCCAGCCGGTGGGCGGCCCGGAGCCGTTGCGCGTCCGCGGCGAGCGCGGCCACGTGGGCGAGCAGGTGGTGCGCGAGGCTCACCGGCTGCCCTCGCTGCAGGTGCGTATAGCCGGGCAGGAAGGTCTCGCGGAACGAGGCCGCCTGGCCGGTCAGCACGCGCTGGAGCCCGGCGACCCCGGCGAGGACCTCCTCGAGGCGCTCGCGCACGTACAGCCGTAGCGCGATCGCCGTCTGGTCGTTCCGGCTCCTCGCCGTATGCAGCCGCTGGCCGGCGTCCCCCACGCGCTCGATGAGCGTGCGCTCGATCCACGTATGCACGTCCTCGTCCGGGCCTTCGACCTCGAGGTCGCCGTTCTCGACCTCCCGCAGGATCTCCGACAGGCCGGACAGGATCAGGTCGCTGTCGCTCCGCGAGAGGATCTCCGTCTCGCGCAGCATGCGGGCGTGCGCGAGGCTCGCGAGGAGGTCGTGCCGGACCAGTCGACGGTCGAAGGGCAACGAGTTCGTGAACTCCAGGATCGCCGGATGCACGGGCACCGCGAAGCGCCCGCCCCACAGCGCGTCATCCGGCATCTCAGCCCGAGCCGGACGCCACCGTCCGACCGGGCCGCTGCATCGGCTTCGACGAACCCCGGACGGTCTCCACGGAGGCGGTCGCGGCCCAGTCCCTGCCGTCGTCCGCCGCCCGCGCCCGCACTCGCGCGGCGAGACTCGAGGGGAGCCCCCACAGGCGGACGAACCCGCCCGCGTCGGCCTGGTCGTAGACCGAGTCCTCCTCGAACGTGGCGAGATTCTCCCGGTACAGCGAGAAGCGGGACGCGCGCGCCACGGGCATGGCGGAACCCTTGAACAGCCGCACGGTCACGTCTCCCGTCGACATGGCGTGCGCCTCGTCGAGGAATGCGTCGAAGGCGGCCCGCAGCGGCGAGAACCAGAGTCCCTGGTAGACGAGTTCGCCGTAACGGTCGGCGATGCCTCGCTTGAAGCCCGCCGTGTCCCGGTCGAGCGTGAGTGCCTCGAGGTCGGCGAGCGCGGCGAGCAGGACGGTCCCGGCCGGCGTCTCGTACACGCCGCGGCTCTTCATGCCCACGAGCCGGTTCTCCACGAGGTCGACGCGCCCCACGCCGTGGGCCCCGGCCGTCGCGTTCAGCCGCTGAATGAGCGCCACGGGGTCGAGCGCGTCGCCGTCGAGCGCCACCGGCACGCCGCGCTCAAAGGAGATCGTGACGTCCTCCGGCGTGTCCGGCGCCTCGGCCGGGTCCACCGTCAGTTCGCGCAACTCGTCCGGCGTGGCGGCGGTCGGGTTCTCGAGGATGCCGCCCTCGAACGAGGTGTGCCACAGGTTCCGGTCGATGCTGTAGAGCTTCCGCGGGCTCCCCGGCACCGGGATGTCGCGCTCCGCGGCATACGCGAAGGCGTCCTCCCTCGACGTGATCTCCCACTCGCGCCAGGGGGCGATGACGGTCAGGTCCGGAGCGAGCGCCTGGTAGGCGAGTTCGAAGCGGACCTGGTCGTTGCCCTTTCCGGTGCAGCCGTGCGCGACGGCGTCGCATTCGAACTCCCGCGCGACCTCGACCTGGGCGGCCGCGATCACGGGGCGGGCGAGCGAAGTCCCGAGCAGGTAGCGGCCCTCGTACACGGCTCCCGCCTTGAGCGCCGGAAACGCGCACTCGGTGAGGAACCGGTCGCGGAGGTCGACGACGCGGCACGCGATGGCCCCCGTCGCCAGCGCCTTCTCGCGGATCGCGTCGAAGTCTTCCCGCTGTCCGACGTCCACCACGGCCGCGACCACCTCGCAGTCGTAGTTCTCCTTCAGCCAGGTGACCATCACCGATGTGTCGAGGCCGCCGGAGTACGCCAGGGCGACCCGATTCACCTTCTTCGTCGTGTTCCTATCCATGCGTCGATCCTGAAATGGCAGTGAAGGGCAATCGCTCGACAGGTGAGATAATATACACAAAAACGAATAAATATGCCACACGGAGTACGGAGGCTGTCCGCGGACCGTTCGGTGCGTCGTCGGGTCAGTGCGGGCGGTAGGCCTCCACCCTGTCCGGATCCGTCTCCAGGCGCGGCCCGCCGATGAGGTCGACGCAGTCGGGAACGGCCGCGAAGACCGCGTCCAGGCATTCGGCCACGGCCTTGGGCGATCCCGGGAGCGTGATGATCAGCGCCGAACCCCGTACCCCCGCCGTCTGGCGCGAGAGGATCGCGGTCGGCACGTGGGGCCGGGACACCGCGCGCATGGCTTCGCCGAATCCGACGAGTTCCTTCTCCAGCACCGAGGCGGTCGCCTCCGGCGTCACGTCGCGCGGGGCGGGGCCGGTGCCCCCGGTGGCGATGACCAGGCAACATCCGGCCTCGTCGACCAGCTCGACGAGCGTCGCCCGGATCAGCTCCGTCTCGTCGGGGATGACGCGCGCGTCCGCCTGCCAGGGCGAGGTAAGGACATCGCTGAGGTATGCCTTGACCGCCGGACCGCCCCGGTCTTCGTATTCGCCTCGGGCGGCACGGTCCGAAACCGAGACGATGCCGATACGCGCGACGACGGCGCCCGACCCTGTCGATGAATTGTCCATGGCCCGAATATGGGCCGTCGCGCCCGTCCTGCACTAGTTTGGGCGCTCGCGGAACCCGGTGGACGCCATGAACCCGATGAGGTTGACGACATATGACGAACATGCTCGAAGCGGCCCCGCTGGCCGACGTGCAGGCCCACCCCGATACGCGCAGGGTGCCGATCAGCCGGGTGGGCGTGCAGAACGTCCGCTTTCCCATCTCGGTGCGGGACCGCCGGAAGACGGCCCAGCACACGATCGCCAACGTCGACATGTCGGTGGATCTTCCCCACGACTTCAAGGGGACCCACATGAGCCGCTTCATGGAGATCCTCAATTCGTACGATGACGAGATCTCGGTGGAAGCGCTGCCTGCCATCCTGCGCACGATGCGCGAGCGTCTCAACGCCCAGACCGCCCACCTCGGCATCTCCTTCCCCTACTTCATGGAGAAGGAAGCTCCCGTCACGGGCGCTGCGGGCCTGCTGTCGTACGACTGCGCCTTCGACGCCTCCAGCGGAGCGGAGGACGACTTCATCCTCACGGTCAAGATCCCCGTGACCACGCTGTGTCCGTGCTCCCGGGAGATCAGCGCGCGCGGGGCGCACAACCAGCGCGGTGTCGTCACCGTCAAGACGCGCTTCACGGGGCGGATGTGGATAGAGGACATCGTGGCGCTGGTGGACGCATCGGCCTCGTGCGAGCTCTATCCGGTGCTGAAGCGGGCCGACGAGAAGTGGGTCACCGAGCAGGCGTACGACAATCCACGCTTCGTCGAGGACCTGGTCCGAGAGGTGACGCTCCGCCTTCGCGCGCTGCGCCAGGTGACCTGGTTCAGCGTCCACGTGGTCAACTTCGAGTCGATCCACGAGCATGACGCCTACGCGCAGGTGGAGGAGCCCGCCCGCGCCACGGACTGAGCCGGCGGCGCGTGGCGCGGGGTTTGCGGTCGGCTGCTACACCCGCACGGCCAATCCGTCGTGGAGGGCGGTGCGGTAGGCCTTGAACGCGGGCACGAAGCCCATCAGGAATCCGGCCGTCACTACGGCGCCGAGGAGGAGCAGCTCGACGGGGCCGGGTGGCCGGATCGGGATGAAGAGCCCCACCTGCGCCTCGACGATCGACTGCCCGGCCGCGAGCAGCCCGTACACCAGCGCGAGTCCCGCGAGTGCCCCCGCCGCGGCCAGGCACACGGATTCGAGCACCAGCAGGCCGAGAATCCGGCTCGGTCCGGCCCCGACGGCGCGCAGGATCGCCATCTCCCGCCGGCGCTCGTTGAGCGACGTGTAGAGTGAGACCAGCATCCCCAGCAGCCCGACCAGGACGACGAAGATGGCCACCAGCCGGAGGCCGGTCTCGGCGTAGCCCAGGCCCTGCCACATCTCGTTCAGGGCGACTCCGGGGAGCACGGCCATCATCGGTTCGTCCTCGAAGTCGTTGATATCGCGCTGCAACTGGAGCACATCCCGGCGGTCGGTCGTGCCCACGAAGAACGAGGTGACCTGCGAGATCTCGACATCCTCGATCGAGATGTCCTCCGCGTGGACATGGCCGTCGTCCGCCGGAGCCGCCTCGGCCTCGTCGTCGTGGACATGGCCGTCGTCCGCCGGAGCCGCCTCGGCCTCGTCGTCGTGAGCGTGGCCGTCATCCGCCGGAGCCGCCTCGGCCTCGTCGTCGTGGGCGTGGCCGTCGTCCGCCGGAGCCGCCTCGGCCTCGTCATCGTGGACGTGCTCGTCGTCCGACGCCGGTGGCGCGCCGTCCTCCCAGTGGATGGCCTCCATGCCCTCGAGGGTCACGTAGAGGGCGCGGTCGACGGGGGTGAACGTTTTGTCGAGGATGCCCACGACGGTGAAGGGCATGTGGTCGTGGGTCACGAAGCCCACCTCGCCGATCCCGTGCGTCACCGAAACTTCGTCGCCGAGCGCGTAGTTCAACTCGGCCGCCACGTCAGCGCCCAGGGTCACGTCGTACAGGTCCGTGTTCGCCCGTCCCTCCGCCAGCGCGATTTCCTGGCCTCCGCGGTAGCGGTAGTGGCGATAAAAATCCTCGTTCGTGCCGACGACCCTGAATCCGCGGTGGCTGTCCCCCAGACTGTAGGGGATGGTCCACTCGACCGCGGGGTGCTCGGCCCACTGCCGGTAAGCCTCCCACGAAACGTTCTCCGTCGGCGCTCCCATGCCGAACACCGAATACAGCAGCAACTGGATCGTGCCGCCCTTCGTGCCCACGATCAGGTCGGTCTGGCTGATCGTGTTGGAGAAGCTCTCCCGCATGCCCACCCGCACGTTCTCGACGCCGATCAGAAGGGCGAAGCTGAGGGCGATGGAGCCCACCGTGAGCGACGTGCTGAAGGCGCGATTGCGGAGCGACTTGAGGGCGAGGTCGAACACCAGCATCAGAGCACCGCCTTGTTGACGTCGGGAAGCGAGATGGTGCGGGAGAACATGCCCTCCAGGGTGCGGTCGTGGCTCACGAACACGAGCGTGGAGCCGGCGCGCTCGCACTCCTGGAAGAGCAGCCGGAGAAAGGCCTCCCGGCGGTCGAAGTCCAGGGACGAGGTGGGTTCATCGGCGACGATGATCTCGGGCGACCCGATGAGCGCCCGGCAGGCGGCCACCCGCTGCTGCTGGCCCACCGAGAGTTCCGTCACCGGCTTCTTCAGCAGGTCGCCGATATGAAGATGATCGGCCAGCAGCGCGGCGGTATCCTTCACGCCCGCGCCGTCCAGCCGGGCTCGGCGTTTCGCGTCCATGCGCGCCGGGAGCGCGATGTTGTCGAGCACCGACAGGTAGGGGATGAGGTTGAACATCTGGAAGACGTAGCCGATGTGCTCCGCCCGGAAGGCGTCCCGCCTGGCGCCCGAGAGCGACGCGAGGTCCTCGCCGAGCACCCGGACCTCGCCTTCCGTCGCTGCCAGGACCCCCGCCAGCACGCCGAGAAGCGTGGTCTTGCCGCTCCCGCTCGGACCGAAGAGGAAGGCGCGCGTCCCCCGCTCGAGGGTCAGCTCGCCGATGTCCAGGACCCAGGGCCCGTCGCCGTAACGGAAGCGCAGGCCGCGGACTTCGATTGCAAGGCTCATCTAGTGTCGTCTCCCGAAAAAAAGCGCGTCCCCGGCTTCGCGAGGACGCGCTCAATGCACGCAGACGGCCGGCCGCATCGCGAATCAGGGGCCGTACGGATAGACCTGCTGGCCGGAGAGGGAGAAGCCGACGTAGCCGTAGACGCTCTCCGTCAGTTCGATCTCGAGCACGCCCTCGACCCACACCGGGTTCCACCCGTCCAACGTCGCCCGCTTGCCCTCTTCCATCTCGATGTAGACGAGCTGGTTGGGAGGCGGTGGCGGCGTGTGGATGCAGGCGCCGACATAGGGTACGAGGAGGAACTCCGTGGCCGTCGACGCCCAGTCCTCGAGCGGCACCGTGAACCCGGGGATCTTGACGAGCTTGCCCGCGAGCGCTGCCAGCTCCTCGCTCGGCTCGCCGGTGCGGTAGTTGAGGCTGGCCAGGAGGCGCCAGCCCACCTCGGTCGGATCGTCGTCGGTCGCTGCAGCCGGCGTTGTGTCTGCCGGCGGCTCCCTGACGGCCTCCGGAGGGCCGCCCGCGCCGGCAAGCGTCACCACGAGCAGCATGGCGGCGGCGGTCGAGAGTAGTCTGCGGCTCGCGTCGATCATCGAAAAACTCCGGTTCTGAAAGTCCTCAATTCGCTCGGTTCGATCCCGGGTCGTCCTGCCGATCATCCGCGGAAGCCGGCCGCGACAGCGTGGGATACTTGATTCCCAGTTGATCAAGATACGTGTCGAAGCGCGTCTCGTCATAGTAGTACGGCTCCAGGAGCGGACGGAACGTGTCCATGATGTCTCGGTTGAGATCGATCGGGGGTGGGTCGTCCGGGCCGATGAAGGGGACGTACTCCACACCCGCGGTCTGTTCCTCGCGGAAGTAGGTCCAGGCCTCGTCGACCAGCTCCGGCTGGGCGAAGAGCTGGAGCGCGGTGCGGGCCATGACGCGCGCGCCGGCGACCGCGCCCTTGTGCGCGATCGGCGTGGCCATCGCCATGGCGCTCGACCAGTGGTGCCCCGGAAGCCCCGGCACGTTCGACGGGAAGCGCAGCGTCACCGTGGGTACGTTCCACGAGATGTCGCCGATGTCGTCGGATCCGCCGCTCCGGCGCGGCCCCGGCTCGCCCAGGGGCGAGAGGGCGATCGGCATCCCCGACGGGACGCTCCCCACCGATTTCTGCACCCCGCTGGCGAAGTCGTGATCGTCGTCGGTCCACTCCGGAAGCCCGACCTCCCCGATGTGCTCGTACATCGTTTCGGCCACGACCTTGTTGAAGTGGCGGGGCCAGGCGGCGCCGATGATCCGGTACGACATCTCGGTGTCGGTCATCAGGGCCGCGCCTTCCGCGATGCGGATGGCCGTGTCGAAGTTGCGCTTGATGTCCTCGTAGTCCATCTCGCGGATGAAGTACCAGACCGAAGCGCTGGGCGGCACGACGTTCGGCTGGTCGCCACCGTCGCTGATCACGTAGTGGGAGCGCTGGTCGGGCCGCAGGTGCTCGCGCCGGAAGTTCCATGCGACGTTCATCAGCTCGACCGCGTCGAGTGCGCTGCGGCCCCGCCAGGGGGCGCCCGCGCCGTGGGCGGCCTCGCCCTCGAAGGTGAACTCCACCGAGACGAGCCCGGTGCCGCTTCCCTGGCCCCAGCTCACCGCCAGGTTGCTGCCCACGTGCGTGAAGAGGGTGATGTCGATGTCCTCCAGATAGCCGTCCCGCACGTACCAGGCCTTGGAGCCCAGCTGCTCCTCGGCGACGCCGGGCCAGAGCACGAGCGTCCCCTCGATGCCCTCGGCCTCCATGACGTCCTTCAGCGCGAGCGCGGCCACCACGTTCACGGCCTGCCCGGAGTTGTGGCCTTCGCCGTGGCCTGGCGCACCCGGAACCAGCGGGTCGTGATAGGCGACGCCGGGCTTCTGGTTGGCCTTCGGGATGCCATCGATGTCGGACCCGAAGGAGATGACGGGCGACCCGCTGCCCCAACGCGCGAACCAGGCGGTGGGGATGCCCACCGGCGCGTACTCGACCGTGAAGCCGTTCTCCTCCAGGATCCCGGTGATGTAGGCCGAGGTCTCGATCTCCTGCTGCCCCAGTTCGGAGAAGGAGAAGATCTTGTCGACCATGACCTGGGCCAGCTTGGCGCGCGCGAGCACGCCCTCTTCCACCCGCGCCACGAGCGGCGCCAGGTCTTCGTCGGAGAGGCTCTGCGCGGCCGCCGCGGCGACGGGGGCACCGAGCAGGGCGACCAGCGTCGCTGCCAGCGTTCGTCGGCTCATCTTACCCATTGAGGCACCTGGAAGAAGGGACCGAAAGGCAATAGCCCCGTAGGATAAGTGCGCGCGGCCCGCGTCGGAAAGTGGGCCGTCGCCCGCCGGAAGCGGCGTTCCCGCGCCCGACGAGACGTTCCCGCGGCAACGTCAGGCGGAGCCGGCGGTCCTGGTGAGTCTGCCTTCCTCCGCGTCGACCACATCGCGCGCCTGGAGGCTGTGGACCGTGTGCCGGCGGTGGCGGAGGGCGATGATCGCGTCGGCGGCCGCGGATGCGGCGGAGAGCGTCGTCGTGTAGGGCACGCGGCGGGAGACGGCGGCGCGGCGGATCATGTAGTCGTCGTACTGGGCGTGCTTGCCGAGCGGGGTGTTCAGGAGCAGTTGGACATCGCCCGAGACGATGCGGTCGAGGAGGTTCGGACGTCCCTCGTGCACCTTGAGGATGCGTTCGCACGGAACGCCGCGGCCGCGCAGATATCGGGCGGTCCCTTCGGTGGCGAAGATCGTGAAGTCCAGTTCGTGGAAGCGGCGCGCGATCGGGACCATGTTCGGCTTGTCCTGGTCGTGCACCGTGATCGCGACCGCCCCCTCGGTCGGTAGCCCCTGGTAGACGGAGATCTGGGACTTCGCGAACGCGAGCCCGAAGCTGTCCGCGTATCCCATGACCTCGCCCGTGGACCGCATTTCCGGGCCGAGCACGGTGTCCGCATCCGGGATCTTGTCGAAGGGGAGCACCGCTTCCTTCACGGAGACCTGGTGCGGGACGAGTTCGTCCCCGAGTCCGAGGTCGGCGAGCCTCACGCCCGCGAGCACCCGCGCGGCCACGCGCGCGAGCGGCACGCCCGTCGCCTTGCTGACGAACGGCACCGTGCGGCTCGCGCGCGGGTTCACTTCGAGCACGTAGACGGTCTTCTCGTGCACGGCGAACTGCACGTTGATGAGGCCCCGGACGTCGAGCGCGAGCGCGAAGTCCCGCGTGAAGCGGCGCATGGCCTCCATGTCGACGTCGCGCAGGAGGTAGGGCGGCAGGACGCAGGCTGAGTCGCCGGAGTGCACGCCGGCATCCTCGATGTGCTGCATGATCCCGCCGATGAGTACCGTCTCCCCGTCGCACACCGCGTCGACGTCCGCCTCGAAGGCGTCCTCGAGGAACCGGTCCAGGAGCACGGGATGTTCGGGAGAGGCCTGCACGGCCCGGGCGAAGTATTCCCGCAGCGAGACCGGGTCGTAGACGATCTCCATGGCCCGCCCCCCGAGCACGTAGCTGGGCCGGACGAGGACGGGATAGCCGATGTCCTCCGCGATCTCCAGCGCCTCCTCGATGCTCGTCGCGGTCCCGCCCGGCGGCATCGGAACCCCGAGTTCGCGGCAGAGTTCGTCAAAGCGGCGGCGGTCCTCGGTGCGGTCGATCGACTCGACGCTCGTCCCGAGGATGGGGACGCCGAGCTGCTCCAGCTTGCGCGCGATCGTCAGCGGCGTCTGTCCCCCGAACTGGACGATGACGCCCTCCGGCTTCTCCTGCTCCACGACGGCGAGCACGTCCTCCACCGTGAGCGGCTCGAAGTAGAGCTTGTTCGAGATGTCGAAGTCGGTGGAGACGGTCTCGGGATTCGAGTTGATCATGATCGTCTCGAACCCTTCGTCGCGCAGTGCGAGTGAGGCCGAGACGCAGCAGTAGTCGAACTCGATGCCCTGGCCGATGCGGTTCGGCCCGCTGCCGAGGATGATGATCTTCCGCCGGTCCGAGCGCTCGGATTCGTTCTCGTCCTCGTAGGTCGAGTAGAGGTAGGGCGTGGCGGCGGGGAATTCGCCCGCGCAGGTGTCGACCGTCTTGTAAACGGGCCGGTGCCCCGCGGCCTGGCGCACGTGGCGCACCTCGGCCTCCGGGATTCCGAGCAACTGTCCCAGCTCGGCGTCGCCGAAGCCGATCCGCTTCAGCCGTTCCACGTCCCCGGGTGTCACCTCCCCGGCCGTCGCGAAGGTCTGGCCCTCGCGCACGAGCTCCTCGAGTTGGGAGAGGAACCAGGGGTCGATGCCGGTGATCCGGTTGATCTCGTCCACGGAGAGGCCCGCCTGGAAGGCGCGGTAGAGCTGGAAGGGGCGCTCGGGCGTCGCGGTGCGGATCGCGGCCCGGACCGTGTCGACGGCGTCATCCTCGAGGCGGTCCGCGTCCGGGTCCGGCGAGGGCAGCCACCCCGACCGCCCGTTCTCGAGCGCGCGGAAGCCCTTCAGCCACGCCTGCTGGAACGTGCGGCCGATCGCCATCACCTCGCCCACGGCCTTCATCTGCACGCCGAGCGTGGCGTCCGCTTTCGGGAACTTCTCGAACGCGAAGCGCGGGATCTTGACGACCATGTAGTCGAGCACCGGCTCGAAGCAGGAGGGCGTCACCTCGGTGATCGCGTTCGGGATCTCGTCGAGGCGGTAGCCGACGGCGAGCTTGGCGCCGATCCGCGCGATGGGGAACCCGGTCGCCTTCGACGCGAGCGCCGAACTCCGGGACACCCGCGGGTTCATCTCGATGACGAGCATCTGGCCCGTCGTCGGGTGCACGGCGAACTGGATGTTGCAGCCGCCCGCGTCGACTCCGATCTCGCGGATGCACGCGATGGCCGCGTCCCGCATCGCCTGGTACTCGCGGTCGGAGAGCGTGAGCGCCGGCGCGACGGTAATCGAGTCGCCCGTGTGCACGCCCATGGCGTCGAAGTTCTCGATCGAGCAGACGATGACGACGTTGTCCGCCCGGTCGCGCATCACCTCGAGTTCGAACTCCTTCCAGCCGATGATGCTGCGGTCGATCAGGACTTCTCCGATCGGCGACGAGCGGATGCCCGAGCGGACGAGATCCTCGAACTCCTCTCGGTTGTAGGCGGTGCTGCCGCCGGTGCCGCCGAGGGTGAAGGACGGCCGGATGATGGCGGGGAATCCCGTGTCCTCGACCAGCGTGAGCGCCTCGTCGAGCGAACGGGCGAACCCTCCCGCCGGCAGTTCGAGCCCGATGCGCTGCATGGCTTCAGCGAACTGCTCGCGGTCCTCGGCGAGCTGAATCGCGCGGACATCGGCGCCGATCAGCTCCACGCCGTGCGCTTCGAGTACTCCGCGTTCGGCGAGTTCGAGCGCGACGTTGAGCGCCGTCTGGCCGCCCATCGTCGGGATGAGCGCGTCGGGCTTCTCCGCCTCGATGACCCGCTCGACCCAGTCGGCCGTAAGCGGCTCGATGTAGGTCGCGTCGGCGATGTCCGGGTCCGTCATGATCGTGGCGGGATTCGAGTTCACGAGGATGACTCGATATCCCTCCTCGCGGAGCGCCCGGCAGGCCTGCGTCCCGGAGTAGTCGAACTCGCAGGCCTGGCCGATCACGATCGGGCCGGAGCCTATGAGAAGAATCGAGGAGATGTCGTCGCGGCGTGGCATCGGGCGCGCAAGCTATTCGGTCGGACGGCGGATCGCAGCCCCTCCTACCGCATGAGAAGCGAGATTTCGCGCAGGACCCAGACGGGGGTCGGGCGTCCGTCGCGGAGGGCGGGGGCGAAGAGCAGTCCGCGGGCCGCCCGCACGGCCGCCGCGTCGAAGGCCTGGGCGCCGGATGAGACCTGGACCGCGGTCGCCTCGACCCTTCCATCGGTCCGCACGAGGAGCCAGACCGAGGCCGCGATGTCCGCGTCGAGCTCCTCGGCCCGGATCACCGGCAGCAGGGTCGTCGCGAGCGCGGCCTCGGCCTCGGTGTCCCAGACGAGGCGGGCCGCCTCATCGACGGCGACGTATGCAGGGCCTGACTCGCGGAGCGCGGCCAACTCCGCGGCGTCCGCGGCCCGGGCGGTCTCGATGCCGGCCAGCGAGTCGCGTCGGGCGGCGGCGATCAGCGAGTCGCGCCGCGCCGCCTCCAGCGAGTCCCGGAGCGCGGCGGCCCGTTCCGCCTGGAGGATCGAGTCCCGTCGCGCGGCCGCAGCCCGCTCGGCCCTTGCGATCGAGTCGCGTCGCGCGGCCTCTCGCTGTGCCCGCGCCAGCGAATCCTGCCGCGCGGCCTCGCGCTCGGCCCTCGCGATCGAATCCCGCCGTGCGGCCTCCCGCTCAGCCCTTGCGATCGAATCCCGTTGCGCGGCGTTCGAGGCCGCCGTGTCGGCGACGACGGGCTCAGGCGGGCGCATGGCCCGGGGGATGGGCAGGAAGCACGACCCGGCCCCCAGCGCAGCCAGCGTCACCAGGAGGGTCCGTCCCCCGCGGCGCCTTCCCCTCATTGCGGGCGGCTAGCTCTCTACGCCCCGCTTGGCGCCTTCCTTGCGCCAGGCGATCGACGCGAGCACGGCGAGTCCTCCCCAGACGAATCCGAGGATGAGGACCATCATGACGATCGTCGTCGTGGTCATGCTCGAGTACCTCCAAATCGGGCGCCGGTTTGCACGGGTTCAGCTCGGGGCCGGCCCGTTCAGGCCGAGATCTTCCGCCGCAAGCTGCATGGCGGCGATGACGAAGGCGATGTGCTCGCCCATGTCTTCGCCGAGTTCGGTGCAATTCTCAAGCATTTCGTCGCGGCTGATCGCGGCGGCGAACGCCTTGTCCTTCATCTTCTTTCGCACGGACCGGGTCTTCATGCCGGCGAGCCGCGTCGGCCGCACCAGCGCGCAGGCGGTGATGAAGCCCGTGAGTTCGTCCACCGCCCGGAGCGTCTTCGACATCCGCGTCGTCGCTTCGACCGCCGTGTAGTCCGCGTGCGCCATGATCGTCTCAAGGACATCCTCGTCCACCCCCCGCTCGCGGAGGATGGCGACCCCGGTCGAGGGGTGCTCCGAATCGGGCGCGTGATCGTGGTTGGGCCAGCGCTCGTAGTCGAAGTCGTGCAGCAGCCCCGCCACGCCCCAGCGGTCCTCGTCCTCGCCGTACTTCCGCGCGTAGGCGCGCATGGCGGCCTCGACCGCCAGCATGTGGCGCCGGAGCCCGGGACTCTCGGTGTATTCGTGGACGATCGCGAGCGCCTCGTTCCGTGTCGGGAGCATCCGTCGTCACTCTCCTCCGGTGGTGTTGTCGGCCGCGTCGCCGTCCCCGCCGCCGCCCGGGCCGCCGGCCGTCGCGCCGGCCGTCTCATGCAGCGCGTCCAGAAAGCGCCGGGGGTCGCTCTGGCTCAGGAGGAGCGAGTACCCGTCGAGCGTGGGAATGTACACCACCCGCTGCCGGTCCGTGAGGTAGAGTAGAGCCCTCTTCCCGCCGCGAAGCCGGAACCACCCCGCGGAGTAGCCGCCGAGCGCCGTCCCCATGGTGCGCCGGCGCGGGACGAGATCGGGTTCGCCGCGCAGGTCCACGATCCGGGCCTCGTCGAGTTCGAGCCGGTCGAGCGGAATCGTCCGGCCCCACAGGTCACCCACCAGCTTCAGGCCCGCCGGCGAGACTTCGGCCCGGCTGTTCCTCGTGGACCACGCCGCCCAGCCCAGCATGAGCGTCACGCCGATGAGGACGACGATGATGATGATGAAGAACCAGAGGATGCCGCGCCCGGAGGCCGGCGGAATCGGAAATACCTGCATGATCGTGTGCCTCGCTATGCGCCCTCGCTATGTGGCCTCGCTACATGCCCCGCACGTTGGAATCGAGGAGGGCGGCCCGCTTCAGTGCGTCGTGGCCGAACCGGTCCGCCACGGCGTCCATCGTCTTCGCCAGTTCGCGCCGGCTCTCCCCGCCGGAAGTGGCCGGGTCGTCGTCGCCGAGGAGTCCGAGCTGCTCGCCCTCCGGATGGTCGAAGCCGGAGAGGCTGACCCCGATGAGCCGGACCAGGCGGCGGGGGTCGTCGGCCTCCCGGAACAGCTCTCGCGCGACGGGCCAGATGGCTTCCGTCACGTCCGCCGGCCGTTCGAGCGTCCGCTGGCGCGTGTGCGTCTCGAAGCCGTCCCAGCGCAGCTTCAACTGCACCGTGCGCCCCGCGATCCCCTTCCTCCGCAGCGACCGTCCGACCCCCTCGCAGAGGGCGAGCAGCGTACGCTCCACGCGGGCGCGGTCCTCAACGTCCTGCGGGAAGGTAACTTCCTTGCCGAGCGACTTCCGCCCCGGCCTGGGGTCGACGCGCCGCACGTCGAGGCCGTTCGCGAGTTCGTGCAGCCGCCGCCCCAGCTTGCGGCCCAGCGACGCCTCGAGGAACTCGGGTTTGTTGCGCGCCACGTCCCCGATCCTCCTGAAGCCGAGCCGGGCGAGCCGGGCCTGGACCTTCGGCCCCGCCCCCCAGAGCCGGGAGACGGAGAGCGGCGCCAGAAACTCGCGTTCGGTCCCCGGCGGCACCACGACGAGCGCGTCCGGTTTCTTCAGGTCGCTCGCCACCTTCGCCACGTACTTGTTCGGGGCTACGCCGACGGAGGCCGTGAGCCGCTCCTCCTCGGCGATCCGCCGCCGGATGCGGGTCGCGATCTCCGGTCCCGTGCCGAACAGCCGCCGGCTCGCCGTCACGTCGAGGAAGGCCTCGTCAAGCGAGAGCGTCTCCACCTGGTCCGTGAAGGAGCGGAAGATGTCGAAGATGCGCCCGGAGATCTGCGCGTAGAAGGCGATGCGCGGGCGCACGTAGACGCCGTCGGGGCAGCGGCGCCACGCCTGCGAGATCGGCATCGCGGAGTGGATCCCGTAGCGCCGGGCCTCGTAGTTCGCCGTCGAGACGACGCCCCGGCCGCGGCCCTTGCGCGGGGCGGATCCGATGATGACCGGCTTGCCGCGCAGCGATGGGTCCTCGCGCACCTCGACGGCGGCGTAGAATGCGTCCATGTCCACGTGGAGGATCGTCCGCGGCCGCGACTCAGGCTGCGGCATCTCTCCCCACCTCCCTCTCGTCCAGGATCCGGCGGGCGCGCCCCGGGGCGTCGCTCACGAGTCCGTCCACGCCCCAGTCGAGGAGGCGCCGCATGTCGTCCGGGTGGTTCACGGTCCACACGAAAACCCCCATGCCGTCGGCGTGGACGCGCCGGACGAAACGCGGCGTGACGATGCGCAGCGCGCCCTGACGTTCCGGCAGCATGGCGGCCGCGCAGCCGGCGGGGGCGAACCGCCGGCCGAGGCCAACCTTTCCAAGCAGGACGTACGTACGGAGTTCGTCCTGGTAGGCGCAGTGCCAGCGCGCGTGCCGGCTCGCGGGCTCCACTTCCTTGCGCTCGAAGCCGCCGACCAGGATCCGCTCCCGGTCCGCGCGATTTCCGCTCCGCTGCAGCCACGCGCCCAGCTCGCGCCCCGCCGCCGCCGACTTGATCTCGGCGATCACCGGCAGGTCTCCCACTGTCTCGAGCACCTCTTCGAGGGTGGGGATGCCGACGCCCTTCCCCCGGAAGGCGAAGGTCTTCCCGTGGTCCGTCGTGAAGTGGTACCCGGCATCGAAGGGGCGCAGCTCGTCCCGGGTCAGCGCCTCGACCTCCCCCGTCCCGTCGGTGGTGCGGGGGAGGCTCGGATCGTGGATGACCATGAGGTGGCCGTCCGCGCTCCGGTGCAGGTCGAGTTCGACCGCGTCGGCCCCCACGCGCACCGCGTGCTCGAAGGACGGGAGCGTGTTCTCGGGCGCGAACGCCGCCGCCCCGCGGTGGCCGATGACCCGCAGCGGCGAACCGGGACCGAACAGATCGTCGGGCAGCACCGGCGGCTCAGGAATCCACGCGCCGTGCCTGGGCCCGCCCGAGCGCGACGGAGAGGACGATCCACATCCCGGCCAGCGGCGCCGTGGACATCGCGACCCACGCCAGCGTGAGGCCGAGCATCGCGAACAGGCTGTCGATGCCGGCGCCTGCGAGGTCGCCGCCCCGGTACAGGAAGACATCCACGATCGGCTTCCCCTTGTACTTCTCCGCGGGCGGCACGACCGAGAACAGCGTCTCGCGCGAGGGCCGCGAAATCGCGTACCGCGTCGCGCGGTGGACGGCCTGGAAGATCATCATTACCCCGTAGATCGGCCACACGGCGAGCACGACGAAGCCGAGCACGGTGACGAGCGGCAGGATGGCCAGCGTCCACCCGACCCCCAGCTTCCGGATCAGGTGGGTCGTGATGAAGATCTGCGTCAGCAGGGTCCCGAACTGCGCCAGCGAGTCGAAGTCGGCGAAGCTCCCGACGCGCTGACTGAAGGTGTCGGTGGCCTCGAGGATGACGTTCGCCTGGGTGAAGTATATCAGCGTGTTCGAGATCGCCATGAACACGACCCAGAGGCCGACGCCGAGCAGGTAAGGCGAGGTGAACACGGCCCGCAGCCCCTCCAGCGCCCCGCCTCCGATCCGCGTGCCCCCATCGCCTCGCCGCCGGGGTTCGGTTTCCGACGCCCCGCCGCCGTCCGTGGCCCCGCCGTCCGCCGCTACGGGTCCGGCCGCCGAGCCCGCGCCGAGCCGGGAGAGGTCCGACGCCCCGGCCCTGCGGTCGAGGATGAGCATGACGGCGATCGCGATCGCGAAGCAGCCGGCTCCGACGAGCATAAGACCGGCGGGCAGGTACGGACTCTCGGTGAGTCCGCTGACGAAGCTCGCGCCGCGTCCCCCGGCGAGCGCTCCCAGCGTGCCCCCGATCCCGATGAACGGGAACATCCTCTTCCCCTGGTCGACGTCGAACACGTCGACCATGAAGGCCCAGAACACGCTGGTCGAGAAGAGGTTGATGACGCTCAGCCACACGTAGAACGTGTAGCCGACGCCCCGTGCGAGGCCGGTCTCCGCGTCGGTGCCGATGAGGCCGCCGCCTGCGCGCACGTCCTGGATCAGCAGCGTCGCGAAGCCGATCAGGCAGGCGATGACGAACAGGTACGCGATCGGGATGAAGCGCCGCCGGTTCGTCCGCGCGACGACGCCCCCGAAGACGAGGACCACGAACAGGGAGGCCACCGATGTCAAGGCGAACAGCCAGCGCAGGTCGTCCATCCCGCGGGCGACCCCCATCGCCTCCCGCACGGGGCGGAGGAAGAAGTAGCCGCAGAGGACGAGGAAGAAGAAGAGCGCGGACAGCAATGCGAGGCTGAATTCGCCCCGCCTCATGTTGAGGATCCGCCGGGCGGCGCCGACGACAGATTGCAGGAAGCTGGCCACGTTCGCTCTCACCGTTAGGTTCCGGGACCCTCTGAAGAGAATCCCTTTTTCCATCGACCGGCAAGCAGAGCAACGGATGACCCCGCCCCCGGAGAGCGAGCCGCGCACGTTCGCTGAGCGGCTGACGGGTGCCCGCCCGGAAGAGGCCCGGCTCGTGCTCCTGTCGGCCCTCTACTTCTTCTTCCTCCTGTCGGCATACTACGTGATCCGGCCCATCCGCGAGGAGATGGCGGTGGCGGGCGGGGTCGAGAACATCCCCTGGCTCTTCACGGGTACGCTGACGGCCATGCTTGTCGTGCACCCGATCTTCGCCGCGGTCGTGTCGCGGTGGACCCGCCGGCGGTTCGTGACGCTCACGTACCGGTTTTTCATGCTGAACCTGGTCGTCTACTTCGTGCTGCTGAGGGTCGTGGACGAAGGCGCCGCATCGGTGTGGATCGGCCGCACTTTCTTCGTCTGGATCAGCGTCTTCAACCTGTTCGTGGTCTCCGTCTTCTGGTCGTTCATGACCGACATCTTCCGCGAGCGCCAGAGCCGCCGCCTGTTCGGCCTCATCGGAGTCGGCGGCACCGTGGGGGGGATCGTGGGGTCCGCGATCACGGCCTTTCTGGTCGGGTTCCTGTCGCCCGCGACGCTCCTCCTGTTCTCGGTGCTGCTGCTCGAGGGCGCGGTCGTCTGCCTCAAGGCACTCGATTCGCGCTGCGCAGCCTCCCCGGTGGCGGCCGAGGGTGCGGCGGCCGGTCCGCGTGGCGGCGGAGAGGCGGACGACGTGATCGGGGGTTCGGCGCTGGAGGGGATCCGGCGGGTGCTGGCGTCGCCCTATCTGCTCGGAATCGGCGCCTTCATGCTGCTGTTTACGATCGGCTCCACCTTCCTCTACAACATCCAGGCGGACATCGTCTCGCGCACCTTCGCGACCGGTGCGGAGCGCACCTCGGTCTTCGCGCGCATCGACCTCTCGGTGAACATCCTCACGCTTTTTACTCAGCTCTTTCTGACGGGCCGCATCCTGAAGTGGCTCGGCGTGCGCCTCGCGCTCGGGGTACTGCCCGTGCTCAGCGTCCTCGGTTTCCTGGCGCTGGGCGCGGCGCCGGTCTTCGCGGTGTTCGTGGTGTTCCAAGTGCTGCGGAGGGCGGGGAACTTCGCGCTTGCGGTGCCGACGCGGGAGGTGCTCTACACCGTCCTTCCGCGCCGGGACAAGTACAAGGCGAAGAACT
Source organism: Gemmatimonadales bacterium (assembly GCA_009838765.1). GTDB lineage: Bacteria > Gemmatimonadota > Gemmatimonadetes > Palauibacterales > Palauibacteraceae > Palauibacter > Palauibacter ramosifaciens. The sequence continues at coordinate 128,111 of VXQX01000080.1, read as the reverse complement.
TCAACGACCTGTTCGTCTACCGGGCGGGCGACCAGATCGGGGTGTGGTCGTTCGCCGGACTGCGCGCGCTGGGACTGGGAAGCTCCGCGCTCGCGCTGACCATGGTCCCGCTCGCCGGACTGTGGCTCCTGACCGCGCTGTGGCTGGGAAGGAAGCAGGCCGTCCTGGCCCGGAGGCCGGCCGTCCGTCGGGCGGAGGCGGCTGCGGGCGGCCTCGGCGGCCCCGTGTAGGTGCCGCGACGGTCGGTCACCGGATCGGAGGGATCGACGAGACCGACGAGTAAGGTGGGGATTTCGGAGGGTCCATCACACCTCGGAACCCAACCGTGCATCCGGGGGTTCGTTAAGTCATGCCACCAGTCATCACCGTACTCGCTAGACGGCGCACAGCTCCACAGCTTCGCGCAGCGAGCGCAGGGGGTCGCCGCTCCGCGGGATGAACTCGTGGGCCATGAAGCCCTCGAAGCCCGTGTCCGCGATCGCCCGCACGATCGGGGGGTAGTTCAGTTCCTGCGTGCCGTCGATCTCGGCCCGCCGCGGGACGCCGGCGGTGTGGTAGTGGCCGATCCAGGGGCTCGCGTCCGTCAGCGTCCGGATGATGTCCCCCTCCATGATCTGCATGTGATAGATATCGTAGAGGATCTTCACGCGCGGCGAGTCGATGGCGCGGATGATCTCGAGGGCATAGTCCATGCGGTCGCCGATGTAGTCGACGTGTCCGCCCGGCTTCGAGTTGAGGACCTCGACGAGGATTGTCACGCCCTCGGACTCGGCGATCGGGGCGCACGCTTCGAGGCAGCGGATGGAGTTCTCGATGCCGACGCGGTCTTCCATGCCGCGGCGGTTGCCGAAGAAGCAGATGACGTTGGGGACCGAGACGCGCGCGGCGTGCGGGATGTGGCGTTCGAAGGCCTCGATGATGCCGGCGTGGTTCCGTGTCTCGTTGAGACCGTCCTCGATCGTCCCGGCCGCCACGTCGCCGCACGAGACCGTGAGGCCGTGGTCGAGCGCGACCGGCCACTCCTCGACCGTGAGCAGATCCATCGCGGTGAGGCCCATGTCGGCCACGCCCCGGCAGAAGGGGGCGAGGGGGATCTCCGCGAAGCACCAGCGCGCCACGGACTGCGTGATGGCGTTGGCGGACCGGCGGTAGTGCGCCGACGCGGAGTTCGCCGTGCCGCCGATGAGCAGGCCGAGCGAGGCGGCGCCGGTTGCCCGCAGGGCGTCGCGGCGGCTGACCGGCTTCCTGTCCCCGGGCGGGGCCGGATCAGTCATCGAGCGCGTCGAGGTGCTCGAAGCTCGCGCGTACCGACCCCATCGGGTCGGCGGGCGCATCGTGTTCGACGAAGTAGTGGATGAGCCCCGCATCGTCCGAGCGTTCGAAGATCGCCGCGAAGTCGATGATGCCGGCGCCCACGTCTGCCATCCCGCCATCTTCCGTGCGGTCCTTCACGTGGCAGAGTTGAAAGCGGCCGGGATACCGGCTGAAATAGTCGAACGGGTCGGCGCCGGCGTGCACGAGCCAGTAGAAATCGACCTCGTAGGTGACGAGTTCGGGGTCCGTGTTCTCGATCATGACGTCCAGGAGACGTAGGCCGTTTACCTCCTCGAGTTCGAAGTCGTGGTTGTGGTAGCCGAAGATGAGTCCGGCCTCGCCGCACCGCGTCCCGAGCTCGTTGAATTCGTCCGCGAGGCGGCGGTATCCGTCCACGAGGGCCGACCCCGTGGCGCCGTCGTTTCCCGGCCGCTCCGGACCCGCCAGGTAGGGGAGGACGAGGTAGCGGTGTCCGATCTCGGCGGCCGCGTCGACGGCCTCCTCGAAGCTCGACCGGAGTTCCTCGAGCGACAGGTGGGCCGCGGGGGCCGCGAGGCCTTCGGCTTCCAGCGCGGTCCTGATCTCGGTTGGCGAGCGGCCGAAGTAGCCGGCGAACTCCACCTCGCCGTAGCCGATGCGGGCGACGGACGCCAGCGTTCGCTCGACATCGCGCGCCATCAGTGAGCGCACCGTGTAGAGTTGGAGCCCCCAGGCCTCGGGGAGCGTCCGGGCCTCGTGGAGCGTCCGGGCCTCGGGGAGTGTTCGGGCCGCGGCGGGCGCCGCATGTCCGGTGCCGGCGAGGAGGAGTCCGGCTCCGAGCGAGTTCTGCACGAATTTTCGTCTGTCCATGGGCGCAATATGTCGCGCGTCCCGGTCGGCGTCGAACCGCGGGGCTTTTGCCGCGGGCTGCCGGGCCTATTATGCGGGGCGCGGTGGCGCCTCCGCCGTCCGCGCGCGTCGATGCGGGCCGGGAGGACCGACTGTGAGACGGCGCAGGGCTCTCGAAATCATCGGTGTGGCCGCGGGCGCGCCGCTGCTGGCGCCGGGGAGTGCGGTGGCGGAGGCCCTGGCGCTCGGGCAGCGCATCCGGTCGGCGGCCGGCCCGGTCGGCGGCGCGCCGCCCGCGACGCTCACGCCCGCGCAGGCGCGGACAGTGACGGCGCTCGCCGAGGTCATCATCCCCAGGACCGACACGCCCGGCGCGAGCGAGGCGGGCGTTACCGCATTCGTCGATGCCCTCCTGAGCGGTTGGCTGGACGCGTCGGACCGCGACCGTTTCCTGGCCGGCCTGGACGAGATGGACCCGATTGCCCGGGCGGCCCACGGCGCCGACTTCGCCGACTGCAGCCCGGCTCAGCAGACGGAACTCGTGGCGCGGCTGGACGCGGAGCTCGACCGCCGCCGCCGGGATCCGGATGAAGACGAGCGGCAGACGTTCTTCTACGACATGAAGCGCTTCACGCTCGCCGGCTACTTCACCTCGCAGGTCGGCTTGCGGTCGCTCGGATACCGGATCATCCCCGGCGCCTTCGAGGGGTGCGTCATCCTGGACCAGTACGGCACCGGAGAGGGTCGCCCCGGCGGGCGGCGCAGGCGGCAGAGCCGCGCCGGAGAGCAGCAGTGAGCCGGCGGGAGGTCTGGGACGCGATCGTCGTCGGCTCGGGGATCACGGGCGGCTGGGCCGCGAAGGAACTCACCGAACTCGGCCTCAGGACGCTCGTGCTCGAAGCGGGGCCCATGATCGTCCCCGAGCGCGACTATACCGAGCACGTGCCCCCCTACCGCATGCCGTACCGCGGCTGGAACGACCGCAAGGCGCTCGCCGCCGAGCAGCCCGTGCAGCGCGAGTGTTACGCCTGCGACGAGATGGGCCGGAAGTTCTTCGTCAACGACATCGAGAACCCGTACACCACGCCGGACGAGAAGCCCTTCCTGTGGATCCGGGGCCGCCAGGTCGGCGGGCGCTCGATCATGTGGGCGCGGCAGTCGTACCGCCTCAGCGACCTCGACTTCGAGGCCAACGCGCGCGACGGGATCGGGGTCGACTGGCCGATCCGCTACTCGGACCTCGCCCCTTGGTACGCGCACGTCGAGGAGTTCGTGGGCATCAGCGGCCAGCCGGAGGGACTTCCCCAGCTGCCCGACGGCGTCCTCCTGCCTCCCATGCAGATGACCTGCGTCGAGAACGCGGTGAAGGAGGCGATCGCCCGCGACTTCGGCGACACCCGGATGATGACGATCGGGCGCACGGCCGTCCTCACCCGCGACCACAAGGGACGGAGCGCCTGTCACTACTGCGGTCCCTGCCACCGCGGCTGCATCACGAAGAGCTACTTCAGTTCGCTCAACGCCACCCTCCCCGCCGCCGAGGCCACGGGCCGGATGACGCTGCGCCCGGACAGCGTCGTGCACAGCGTGATCTGGGACCCCGCCCGCGGCCGCGTCGCGGGCGTGCGCGTCATCGACCGTCAGACGGGGGAGGATCTGGAGTTCTTCGGGGAGATCGTCATGCTGGGCGCCTCCGCGCTCGAGTCGACGCGGATTCTCCTCCACTCGACATCCGCCGACTTCCCGGACGGACTCGCGAACTCGAGCGGGGTCCTCGGCCGCTATCTCATGGATCACACGATGAGCACGGGGGCGAAGGCGAAATTCCCGGGCTGGGAGAACCACGGCTACACCGGCGAGCGTCCGAACGGGATCTACATCCCCCGCTTCCGCAACGTGACGGAACCGTCGCCCGACTTCATCCGCGGTTACGGCTACCAGGGCTGGTCCACGCGGCAGGGCTGGAGCCGCGGCCTCGACATGCCGGGCTTCGGGGCGGAATACAAGCGCCGGCTCACGGAACCCGGGGTGTGGGAGTTCGAACTCGGCGCCTTCGGGGAATGTCTCCCGCGCGAGGAAAACTACATCGAACTCGACCCGGAGCGCGTCGACGCGTGGGGCATCCCCGCCCTCCGCATCCACTGTGAGTGGAGCGATAACGAGCGCCTGATGATGCGGGACAGCGCGGACCGCGCCGCGGAAATGCTGGAAGCCGGCGGTGGCACGGACATCGAGCTGCTGACCGACATCACCGCGCCCGGTCTCACGATTCACGAGATGGGGACGGCGAGGATGGGGCGGGATCCGTCGACCTCTGTCCTCAACAGCTACAACCAGGCATGGGATGCGCCGAACCTGTTCGTGATCGATGGCGCGGCCATGCCCTCATCCGCCTGCCAGAACCCGTCCCTCACCTACATGGCCCTCACCGCCCGCGCCTGCCACTACGCGCTCTGGGCGAAGAACCGCGGCGAGCTCTAGTCGGTTCGAACCGCGGGCCGCGATTCAGGCGGAAGCGGCGAGCGCGTCGGCGATCTGCTCCATCTCCGCCATCGTGTTGTACATGTGCGGGCAGAGCCGGATGCCCGGGAAGACGCCGCGGCGGAGCGCTCCCGCGACGCCGTGCTCCTCGTAGATCCGGTTGTAGATCTCCGTGTGGTCGTCGACCCCAAGTTCGGCGATGACCACGCCGCCGCCGAGGCCGGGTACGTCCGACGTGTGGAACTTCACGCCGGGGATGCGCTCGCGGATTGCCCCCTTGAGGCCAGCCGCGAGGGCGCGCATGCGGGCCTCGATCGCCGCCGCCCCGATCGCCTCGTGGAACTCCACCGTCGTCCCCACGCCCGCCACCGCGGCGTCGTCCCGCTGGCCGTACGTGCCGAACTTGTCGGCACCGCCGCCCGCGATCACCCCCTCCCAGCCCACGCCGACGTCGCTCGGCCACAGCTCCGCGACCCGTTCGGCCCGGACGTAGAGGACCCCGGCTTCCTTCGGCCCGCAGAACCACTTGTGGGCGCTCCCGGTGTACGAGTCGCAGCCCATGGCGTGCAGGTCGACTTCCACCGCGCCGAAGCTCTGCGCCCCGTCCATGTGCACGTAGATCCCCCGGTCGCGCGCGATGCGGCACAGGCGCCGCGCCGGCAGTTCGACCCCCGAGATGTTCGAGATCTGCGTGACCGCGAGCACCCGCGTGCGGTCGGTGAAGGCGCTCACGAACGCGTCGATCAGTTCGTCCTCCGTCTCGGGCGCCGGCGGCGTCGCCACCCGGATCACCCTGTAGCCCCAGCGGTCCGCCCGGACGTCCCACGCCACGTTGTTCGTGGGATGGTTCTGATCCCACAGCACGACCTCGTCTCCCGCGCCCAGCGTGAGCCCGTTGATGACGGTGTTGTTGCTCTCGGAGGTGTTGCGGGTGACGACGATCTCATCGGGCGAGGCGCCGAGCAGCCGCGCGAGCGCTTCCACGGACTCCGCGGCCAGCGCGTTGAACTTGGCCCGGTTGTGGAACGAGGCGTCCTGATCGATGTCGCGCGTGTAGCCGAACACCGCCTCCTGCACGGGATACGGCGAGGGGCAGAGATTCGCCGCGTTCACGAGGATGAGTCCGGGACGGAGCGGGAACTGTGACTTCACCATCTCCCAGAAGGACTCGTCCTCCGTCCCCGGGAAGCCTCGCCGCGCCGACAGTTCCTCCAGGTTGAGACGTGGCCTCGATGGGACCCGCGTCCACGCCGGAGTCGCCGCGAGGGCGGCCCCCGCCGCGGCGTGCTTGAGGAATCGGCGACGGTCGGGCGGTCGGGTCGCGTCGGTGGGCGTGCGGGTCGTCACGGCAACCTCCCGGCTTGTGGGCCACCGCAATCCCGCGCGGCAGCCGCGGTCGTTCAAGCAGCCCGTGGCAAAACGAACTGCCGTCCAACATAAGACGCGGAACTTCGGGCGGCATGGGGGCGCGCGCGGCGGCCGCGGTCTATGCACGCGGCGAGGCGCGCCCCATGTTCCGAAAGGCCCCGCGCCCACCACACCAGGAGGTACCCATGGACACGCGCGCCCCCCTTTCCCGCCGCGCCCTCTTCCGGAATCCGGTCCCCCTCATCGCGCTCTGCGCACTCGGCGTGCTCTTCAGCCTCGCGATCCCCGGCTCGGCGCTGGTCGCGCAGGGAGCGAACGGCGCGCTTGCGCTCGAGTCCTGGCTCGACTGGGAGCGGGTCCAGGATCCGCGGATCTCGCCGGACGGCGGCGCCGTGGTGTACGAGCGCTTGTGGGTCGACAGGATGAACGACGCGTGGGAGTCGTCGATCTGGATCGTGAATGCGGACGGGAGCCGTCCGCGCCACCTCGTCGACGGGTCCTCGCCGCGCTGGTCGCCCGATGGCAGCCGGCTCGCATTCCTCGCGCCAGACGACGAGGGGACCACGCAGATCTTCGTGCGCTGGATGGATGCCGAGGGCGCCGTCTCCCAGGTGACGCGGCTCACGGACAGTCCATCGAACCTCGCGTGGTCCCCCGACGGGACGCGCTTCTCGTTCACGATGCGGGTGGGGGCGGAGCAGCCCACGGCGCGCCACTGGTCCATTCCGCTTCCCAAGCCCGAAGGGGCGACGTGGACGCCGGAGCCGCGGATCATCGAGCGCCTCGTCTATCGGCAGGACCGGGTCGGATTCCTGGGCGACAAGTACCGGCACATCTTCGTCGTCCCAGCCGAGGGCGGCACGGCGCGCCAGCTCACCCTGGGCGACTTCGATTACGGAGTCCCGGTCTGGGAACCTGACGGACAGTCGCTCCTGTTCAGCGGTCTCATCGCGGAAGACGCGGTATACCGGTGGCAGGAGACCGAGATCTATCGGCTCGACGCCGCGTCCGGTGAACTGAGCCAGGTCACGACGCGCAAGGGCCCGGACAACCGGCCGGTGCCATCGCCGGACGGGCGCATGATCGCCTACGTGGGGCACGACACCACGACGTTCGACTACATTGAATCCGCCGTCTACGTGATGAACGCGGATGGATCGAACCCGCGCGCCCTCACGGCCGAGATGGACCGCAGCCCCGGGGCGCTGCACTGGGCCCCGGACGGCGGCGGCGTCTACTTCGACGCGGCGGCCGACGGCTATCGCAACCTCCACTACGCCTCGGTGGACGGAGAGGTGCGGGCGATGACCGAGGGCCCGCAGATGTTCGGCCTCAACGACGTGAGCGGCGGCGGCATGGCCGTGGGGATGTGGGGGGACGCGCACGAACCCGGTGACATCCATGCCTTCCCGGTGGACCGGCCCGACCGGCGCACGAGGCTGACGGACGTAAACGCCGACGTGCTCGCGGGCGTGACGCTGGGCGAAGTCGAACAGGTCTGGAGCGAGTCGTCCCATGACGGACTCCCGATTCACGGCTGGGTCATCAAGCCTCCGGACTTCGACGAGTCGCGGCAGTACCCCCTCATCCTCGTGATCCACGGCGGCCCGCACGGCATGTACAACGGCGGATTCAACTTCTCGTGGCAGGAGCACGCCGCGAACGGATACGTCGTCCTCTACACGAACCCGCGCGGAAGCTCCGGCTACGGGACGGAGTTCGGGAACGCGATCCAGTACGACTATCCGAACCACGACTTCGACGACCTCATGTCGAGCGTGGACGAGGTCATCTCCCGCGGGTACGTGGACGATGGCAACATGTTCGTCTACGGGTGCTCGGGCGGCGGCGTCCTGACCTCGTGGGTCGTAGGGCACACGGACCGCTTCCGGGCCGCGTCGGCGAACTGTCCGGTCGTGAACTGGTTCAACTTCCCGAACGAGGTCGACGGCAACTACCTGCGCTGGTACGCGGATTTTCGGGAGTTCCCGTGGGTGGACCCGAGCGAGCACATTCGCCGCTCGCCGATCAGCTACGTGGGTAACGTGACCACGCCGACGATGCTCATGACGGGCGTTCGGGACCTGCGCACGCCGATGTCGCAGACGGAGCAGTTCTACCAGGCGCTCAAGGCGCAGAACAAGCCGACGGCGATGGTCCAGTTCGAGGGCGAATGGCACGGCACGTCCCGCCTGCCGTCCAACTTCCTGCGCACGCAACTCATCCTCAGGAAGTGGTTCGAGCGCTGGGGCACCCACGACGACGAACGCACCGCCGCAACCATGCCGTAGTCGCTCGTGTCCCTGATTCGAGGCAGTCGCGCGTTCACTTGCTGTAGGCGCGAGGCCTGCCCCGACCCAGGGAGGTGAAGGAATGCAACGAGGGGTGTCTGGCGTGAGTCAGATGATGGCCCTTGGTGTCGTCGCCATAGGCATCAGTCCGGCGCTCTCCGCGCAGGAGCCGGAGTGCTGGGAGGGCGAGCTCGACCGGCAGGCCGTGACCCGTTTCCTGGCCGCGGGCTGCAACATCAACGAGCGGGATACGGAAGGGAGGAGCCCTCTCCACAGAGTCGCGGCCGCGAATGACTCGGAGGGCGCCGTCGCGCTGCTCGCGGCCGGGGCCGCGTTGGACGCTCGCGATGAACGGGGTGAGACTCCGCTGCACAGTGCGATCGCAGCCGATTGCGGCACCACGCTGGTGGACCTGTTCCTGGGCCGAGGCGCCGGAGTCTCAGCGGGTGACGACGACGGACGTACGCCGCTGCACCACGCCGCGACAGATTGCCAAGTTGCCCAGATCGTCCGCCTGCTTCAAGCTGGGGCGGACATCGGCGTGTTGGACGAAACGGGCAGGACACCTCTGCACGTAGCCGGGGAGCGGGGCGAAGCGATGGCGGCGCGGGCGCTCCTGGACGCGGGCGCGGACGTGGATGCACGCGACTACCACGGGCGGACGCCCCTTCACGAAGCGGCCTTCCACGAGCTCGGCGCCGTGAGAGTGCTTCTCCAGGCCGGTGCGGATCCTTCCGTACAGGATTTCCAGGGGCATGCGCCGCTTCATTTCGGCACATATGTGGTCGGCGATGTTGTATTCAGGAAGCGCGTTCTTGAGGCAGAGGTCGGATCAATCATACGGACTTTGCGGGAGGCGGGCGCGGACATTGGCGCAAGGGACCGGAGTGGCAGCACGCCACTGCACCATGCGGCCCCGCGGGGGCCTCCCGAAGCGATTTCTGCGCTGCTGGCCGCGGGCGGGGACGTGAATGCACGCGACGAACACGAGGCAACGCCGCTCCATCATTGGGCGCGTCGATTCGGCGATGGCGGCGGACCGGAACTGGAGCTTCTGATCGCCGCCGGCGCCGACCTGAACGCGGCCGATGACCGGCAACGGAGACCCATCCACTCCGCCTGGCGCTACGGTCGGCCGGCGCCACAGTTGGAAATGCTCGTGGAGGCCGGTGCGGACGTGAGCGCAAGAGACGTCCACGGCAACACGATATGCGACTTGGCGAGACAAGCGGAGGGCGGGTACGAGCGCTGGGTCCTACTGGGGATTTGCCAGTGACAGTGCACCGAGCCTCACTTGTTCGGGGCGCGTGCCCCGTGGCCGTCTTCCGACTCGGCACACTCGCGGGCGGACTCGCCGTCCTCGCGTACGCCTCGCCCGCGGAGGCGCAGACGCCCGGCTGTTGGGAGAGGCCTCTCGACGTCGCCGCGGTGACGCGTTCCATGGCCGAGGGTTGCGACGTGAACGTGCGGGGCTGGGGAGGGCGGACGCTTCTGCACACGATCGTCCGCGAGACCTGCAGTCCTCAATCCCTGGAACTTCTTCTCCGTGCGGAAGCTCCTCCGGACGTGCATGCCCAAGACGAATTGGGACGTTCGCCCCTGCATGAAGCCGCTTTCTGTAGCCCCGACGTTTCCTCGTTGCTTCTCGCATTCGGGGCGGATCTGAACGCACGGGACGACGAGGGGGACACGCCTCTTCACGTCGCGGCGCAGCTCGGACCGACGGAAACCGTTCAGGCGCTGCTGGAGGCGGGTGCGGACGTGAACGGGCTGGATTTCCACAGGCGAACGGCGCTTCACGAGGGTGTCTATCGCGGGATCGAGATGATCCAGACCCTGCTTGCGGCCGGCGCGGATGTGAACGCCCGCAGCCGCGAAGGGAACGTTCCGCTTCATCTATCTCCCAACGCCGAGCCCGGCCACGCCTACGTCCCGCCGGAACTCGGCGACTCGGAATTTACAACCGTCGTCGAGCGGCTGCTCGCGGCCGGTGCGGACCGCGACGCCCGAAACAACAGCGGAAGCACTCCGCTTCACACAACGGTCGGCTTGGCGTACATCGGGGCGGTCCGGCGACTCCTCGCGGCCGGTGCGGACCCGAATGCGCGCGACGAGTGGGGCCAGACGCCTCTGCACGACGCGGCCGCCACCTTCAACGATGCGGACGCCGCGGACATGGTGCACTTGCTGGTGCAGTCCGGCGCGGACGTCAACGCGAGCGACGAGCGAGGCGGGACGGCCATTCACCACGCGGTTTCGAGGGACAATCCCGATGTCCTCCGCGCACTCCTCGAGGCGGGTGGGGATCCTCTGGCCGTCAGCGAGCGCGGGAACACGGCACTGCACGAGGTCGGGGCGGCGGGCCATGTGCCGCTGCTCGTCGAGGCCGGTGTCGACGTGAACGCGCGCGGTGAACTCGGTCGGACAGCGCTGCACTACGTCGCCCTCTTGTCGTGGACCGAGGGTCCCGAAATTCTCGACGCGCTGCTGGAGGCGGGGGCCGACATCCACGCCACGGTTGACCGGGGCGAGACCGCGCTTCACCTCGCCGCCAGGCGTCGAGCCGGGCGCGACGTGGTCCGGCCTCTGATGGACGGGGGCGCCGACATCGCGGCACGCTACGGAAACGGACTGAGCGTCGTGCACGCATGGGCGGAGGGAGTCCGGGATCCGGCGATGCTGGAACTGCTGCTGGGGGCCGGGGCGGACATCGCGGCCCAAACGGAATCGGCGGAGACCCCCCTTCACCATCTCCTGTCGCAGTGGAATCGGTTGGATGCCGGTCCTCTCCGTGCCCTGATTGCGGCGGGCGTCGACGTAAACGCACGAGGTACCGGCGGACGGACCGCGCTTCACCTTGCAATGCGATGGGAGGACCCACGGATCGCCGCAGCCCTGGTCGATGCCGGAGCGGACGTGAACGCCGCAGACGAGCGGGGCGAGACGCCGCTGCATTATGCCGTGCGTCGTATGGCGCCCAGGGACGTTTTCGAAGTCCTTCTTGAAGCGGGCGCGGATCTGAACGCCAGGAATGATCGCAACGATTCGCCCTGTGAGGCCGACTACAATCGCCAGACGCGGGCGCACGTCGCGCAACTGCGAATCTGCCCGTGACGACCCTCGGCAGGTTGAGGTGCGGCTAGTTGCCGGCCAACGGCCCGGTTCGCCGCCGGGAGCTTGCGCCGTAACGCGGCTTCCCCACAGATTGTTATACATGCGTAAAACAATCCTGGCGGTGCGATTGGAGGAGGAGCTGCGGGAGGCGGTCAACCGCCGTGCCGTCGCGGAGGGGACGACGGTGTCGGGCTTCGTACGGGAGACGCTCCGCGAGGCGGTAGCGGATCGGCCGATCGGCGACCGGATCCGTCACCTCAAGGGGACCGTCCGCCTGGAATCCGCTGACGACGCGTGGCGCGTTTCGCTTCGGAGTCGTAACTGGCGCCGCTGACCGAATGGCTCGTGGATACGGGCCCGATCGTCGCCTATCTGGATCCGGACGACCCGGCGCACCCGGAGGTCGGGGCCGCTCTCGACCGCTTCCGGGGCGTGCTCCACACGACGGGCGCCGTCGTGACGGAGGCCATGCACTTACTCGCCCGGGCTCGCCGCGGCCCATCGGCTCTCGCGGACTTCGTCAGGTCCAGCGACATGCGCGTCCACGACGCATGCCAGCCTTCCGGGATCATGAACGCCGCGCTCCTGATGGATCGCTATGCCGACACGCCGATGGACTTCGCCGACGCCACGCTCGTCCTGCTCACGCAGCGACTCGACGTGCATGAGGTCCTGACACTCGACCGGCGAGGGTTCCGCACCTACCGCACGGATGACGGCCAACCCTTCCAACTCATCCTGGATCAGACCGGAGCCGCGCCATGATCGAGTACCGGGGATACACCGGCATCTTCGAATACGACGAAGAGTACGAGTTTTTTTCGGGTCACATCATCGACACGCGAGACGGAATCAACTTCGAGGGCAGGACGGTAGCGGAGCTGAAGGAGTCTATGCGACACGCGGTCGACGACTACCTCGAATTCTGTGAGGAGAAGGGGAGAGAATCTCCTGGATGTGGGTAAAAATGCGGTCGTTTTACCCACATGTACGCGAGAATGTTGTTTCTACGCCTACGCTCGCGATGTTCCGGGTACCGGGGTGGAACGGGCTGCGGGTCGAGCCGTGCGGGCTGTCGACCTTGGTTACGGTGCCGTTGACGGCTTAGGTTGACTTGGACGGTAGCACACAACGTCAGGAGAAACCGATGCTCACGATGGACATGCTCCCTCGGGTCATCCCGGACTTTTTTTGCGAAACCGTGGATGAGGCGCTTGCCGAAGTCGTTCGTAGGCAGGCGTCGCTGGACCCGGAGAGCGCGATCACACGCTTCGACGAATCGCCCTACCGCGGGTACATCGTCTACAGCGTTTCAGCGGAAGCGTTTGCCGCCGTCCTTGACGACGCGACGCTGGCGCCGTCACCGGACGAGTTGCTACGGCCGCCAAGGTATGTCCATCGATGAGTGAAACGACCGGTCGAGAAATCGCGCAGCGCCAAGACGACTCAAGACAAATGGAACTGTGGGCCGAATTCCGCGCCGTCGAGCAAGAACGCATAGCAAGTGCTGACCGCCGCACGGAAGTGCTGCGCGAGGGAATCGCCTTGGCCCACGAAACCCAGCGGCAGCAACTCGAATTCCACAAAGAGCGGATCCGACGTGACGACGAGCACCGCACTCGTCGCTGGACTTCTAGGACCAGGATGGCGTGGGTGGGGATAGCTGCCGGGCTGGCAGTCTTCGCGGTATTGCTCTGGGCAGTGTTCCTGGGCGACGAGGGGCAGCGCGACACTGCAGTCGTGCTGCTGAGCCACGCACTCTCCGGCGGCGCCTTCCTAGGTCTCGGCTACTACCTGGGACACCGCTCTCCAGGTTAGGCCGTTTCACGGTCGAGCGGTTGTCCCCCTCCGTCGCCTCGCTTCCCCCCTTGTGCGGCTCCCATGCGTTGACGATCAACGCCGGGCTATCAACCTCAGCGGAAACGCTTGTCGAGTTGGGAGAGGATCCAGCCAGCTATGCCAGGTACGACGAAATCTGTTCGTTCAAGAGGCATCTAACGTAACAGAACAAATCCCGTTCAAACGGGTCGCTCATCAGGGCTGGAAGGCGGTTTCGGCGAGGATCTCGTCGAGGCCCGAGACCAGGAGGTCGGCGTCGGCTTCGGAGAAGACGAGCGGGGGCTTCATCTTGATCACGTTGTGGTCCGGGCCGTCCGTGCTGAGGAGGAGCCCCTGGTCGCGCATGCGTTGGACGGCGGCGTCGGCGAGATCGGCGGCCGGTTCGAGATCGTCTCCCTCCCGCACGAACTCGATGCCGGTGAACAGGCCGCGGCCGCGGGCATCGCCCACCGGGGCGTGACGGTCGCGGAGGCCTTCCAGGCCGGCGAGCAGGCGCCTGCCGACGATGGCGGCGTTCTCCCGCAGTCCCTCTTCCTCGATCACGTCCAGGACGGCGAGGCCGATGGCGCAGGCGACGGGGTTCCCGCCGTAGGTGTTGAAGTACTCCATCCCGTTGGCGAAGGACTCGGCGATCTCGCGCGTCGTGATGACCGCGGCGAGCGGGTGGCCGTTCCCGATCGGCTTGCCGAGGGTGACGATGTCGGGGACGACGCCGTGCTCCTCGAAGGCCCAGAAGTGCGACCCCACGCGGCCGAAGCCGACCTGCACCTCGTCGGCCACGCACAGGGCGCCGTGCTCGCGGGCCGCCGCGTAGGAAGCCGCGAGGTATCCGGCCGGGAGCGGGATCTGGCCGCCGCAACTGAGGATCGACTCGTGGAAGAAGGCGGCCGCGCCGGGCGGGCGGTCCTCGAACCAGGTGGGCTCCGTCTCGAGCGCCCGCGCCGCCTCGCCGACGTGGGCCGCGTACAGGGGCGCCGCCTCCCGTTCCGGCCCGCGGTGGATGCCCCGAAACAGGTCCGGCATCGGCGCCATGCGGACCCAGGGCCGGAGCCCTTTCCCGCCGGGGCCGTTGAACTTGTAGGGGCTCAGGTTGACGACCGAACTCGAGTTCCCGTGGTAGGCCCCGTCGAGGACGACCGCGCCCACCTTGCCCGTGTGCGTGCGCGCCATGCGCAGGGCGAGTTCGTTGGCCTCCGTGCCGGAGCATACGAGGAAGCACACGTCGAGGGGCGACGGGAAGAGCGCCGTCAGCCGCTCCGTGTACTCGAGGATGGTCTCGTGCAGGTAGCGCGTGTTCGTGTTGAGTGCGGCCATCTGGCGGCGCGCCGCCTCGTTCACGCGCGGGTGCGAATGTCCCACGTGGGCGACGTTGTTCACGCAATCGAGGAAGGGCTGGCCGTCGATGTCGTAGAGCCGGGCGCCCCGGCCCCGCACGATGTGGAGGGGTCGCCGGTAGGAGAGGCTCAGCGAAGGGCCGAGCTGGCGGTTCCGGTCTTCGACCAGGGCGGCGTGGCCGCGAGGCCGTGGCGCCGCGGACTCGCCCGGGAGTCGGAGCAGGTGGCTCGGGTCGGGGCTCACCGCCGCCCAGACATCGCGGGCGCTCGGGGTGGCAACGCCCGGGAAGGTGCCGTCGTAACCAAGGGGATCGAGGAGGATCTGGAAGTGAAGGTGCGGGGCCCAGTCGCCGTTGTCCGGCGGGCCCCCGACCCAGCCGATCGTCCGGCCCGCCTCCACGACCTCGCCGGGCGCGAAGTTCGGTAAGGATTCGGGCGACAGGTGCCCGAACAGCGTCCGAAATCGGACGGGTTCCTCCTCCTCCGCCTCGCCGGCCGGGTTCTCCAGGACGTGCTCCAGGTCGTGCTCCAGGATGATGGTGGGGCCGTAGTCGAGGCGGTCGGCGTTGTCGCGCACGGACACGACGCGACCCCCGAGCGGCGCGAGGACGGGCGTTCCCGGCTCCGCGAACAGGTCGACTCCGAGGTGAACGGTCCGCCACTCGTCCATCTCGTTCCCCGGCGCGCGGAAGGCTTCGCCCGTGTACCACCAGCGCACCTCGTCGTAGCGGCCGATGCCGACGGCCGCGCCCGCGTCCCGCATCCGGTCGAACAGCCGCTGCGAGAACTTCGAGTGATCCGTGGGATCGAAGCTTCCGCCGTCGTCCCCCGACTCCACGCTCAGGTCGAGTGTGACGGTGGGCGCGGTGCGGGGGTCCGGATCGAGCACGGGCGCGGCGCTCGGGGCCGCGCGTTCGAGCGCCCGGATGACGCGGGCCGTCGAGGGACACGGCACGTGCCCGCAGGCCTCCCGCAGCCGGTAACGTCCAAGGTTCGGCGGCGTCGCGTCCAGCCGCTCGAGCACCTCCCACGCGGGCGCTTGGCTCACGAGCAGGTACGCGTTGTCCGGCTCCTGGGCGCCGCGCACGGACGAGATGGTCACGCTCAGGGCGAGCCGCAGCCGCGCGAGTTCGTAGAGGACATCGGCTTCCGCCTCCATGACCTCGTGCTCCGGTGCGTACCCCCGCGCCACATCGCAGAAGGCGGCCACCGGATCGCGCGTCCCGAACCCGGCGTAGGCACAGGCCACGGCGAGGTTCGCCACCGTCCACGAACGGACCGTGTCGCCGAAGTCCACGATCCCGACGAGGTGGGGCGCCCCGGCCTTCATCCGCCCCGGATCGACATGGATGTTGGCCGGGTTCGCATCGTTGTAGATCAGGCTCTCGCGCAACTCGCCCGCCCGCGGCCGCACGACCGCCGCGTGCCGCTCGAGGACTCGGGCCACGACTTCGCGCCGTCCCGGCTCCCGGATCGCGTCCAGGTTCTCTCCGATGAGCGAGGCGGCCCGGCGCAGGTCCCAGATCATCGGGCGGTCCGCGCCCGCCAGTTGCGACGAAGAACGATCGACGATCCCGGCGAGGCGGCCGATCTGCCGGCGCAGTTCGGGTCCGTGCGGCCGGAAACGGTCCAGCGGAATCCCCGGGACCGGTTCCAGGAAGCGGGCGAAGTGGGTGCGCCCGCCGATCGCGTGTTCGACGAGACCCCCGCCCGCCGGTGTGTCCGCGCGGGCCTCCGCGTCCCCGCCCTTCCCGGCGGGGCGCCAGTGCGGAAGCGCGAAGCAGGCCTGGGACTCCGAAAGAGCCGCCAGCATGGCCGCTTCCTCCTCGAGGACCGCGCGGTCTTCGAGCAGGTTCGAGACCTTCAGGTATCCGCGGACCCCGGAGCCGCCGGAAGTCTCGCGAGCGGTCGCATCCGACGAGATCTCGAACACCCGGTCGCGCTCGCTGGCGCACTCGCGGGCCTGCCCGCGCACGCCCCAGACGTCCCGGACGAGTCCGGTCGCTTCTCCCTCCGAGAGCGAAGGCCTCCCGGCCGCATAGCCGGCGTCGAGCGTTTCCATGATGGGCGAAGCTCCCACCCGCCAAAGGTCGGGTCAACCACGCCGGCAATTGGCGGTTATTGCCGCCCGCGCCGGTCGAAACGAGCTTTCGATCCCGGTTCGATCGCCTGGTCGCATGATCGCTTAGTCACATGGAGGAGAATCATGTCGCTCCGCTCAGGGCTTCTCGCTTCCATCTTCGCCGCCGGCGTCGCGACCGCCGGCCGGCCCGCCCTCGACGCTCAGGAGCGGGTGTACGCGGTCGCTTCGCCGGCTGAACTGGAACTCGAAGTCGGGGCGTCCTTCCAGCTCGCGGCGGAGATCCAGGGAGCCGCGGAGGAAGGCGCCGCCTCGGAGGTGCGCTGGTTCGCGGCCGACGATGGCGTGACGGTGACGCCCGAGGGTGTGGTGACGGCGGCGCGGCCGGGCGAGTTCCGCGTGGCAGCGATGTTCCGCGGCCAGCCGAGTTGGGTGACGATCCGCGTGCCGCGGCTCGAGCCCGCCCGCATCGAGGCCCGCGTCGCCGGTCCCGTCTACGCGGGCGCCACCGCGGCTCTTCATCTCGAGGCCTACACGGAACCCGGCAGCGCGGTGGACGATGCCAAGTTCGCGTTTGCCTCCGCCGACGCGGCTGTTGCGACGGTAGATGCGGCCGGACGCGTGCTCGGCCACGGGCCGGGACAGACCGTCATCACCGTCTCTGCGGGAGACGCCTCCGCCCGGGTCGACGTGACCGTCGAGCCGAACGCGGCGGAGGAATACGAACTGGCGGCGTCCGGGGATGTGAACTCGCTTTCGACAGGAGATGTCGCGGCCTTCCGGCTGGTGGGCCGCGGCGCCGGGGGCGGCGAGATCCCGCTCGCGCCGCTGTGGAGCGTGACCCCGAGCGGCGCCAGCGTCGAACCTGTCGATGGACGCGGACTCTTCGTGGCGGAGGAGCCGGGCACGTACCTCGTGACCGCGATCGCGGGCCCGGCCATCGCCCGGACCGTTTCCGTGCGGGTCGGACCCCGCCGCCACACCGCCCGCCTCGAACTCGTGGGAAGCGGGATCACGTCCACGCACCGGGCCGGCGACACCTGGGTGTTCGAGGGCGTCGACGGACGCGACTACGCCTATCTCGGCACCTTCTACCACGACTGGATGAAGGTGTGGGACGTGACGGACCCGGCGCAGCCCGTCCTCACGGACTCGATCCAGCTCGATGCCCGGCGCATCAACGACGTGAAGATCCACCCCGACAACCGCCTCGGGATCGTCACGCGCGAAGGAGCGTCCAGCCGAAGGAACGGGATCGTCCTCCTCGACCTCTCGAATCCCGCCCATCCGGAGATCCTCTCCGAGTACACGGACACGGTGACGGGGGGCGTACACAACGTCTGGATCCTGGGGGACGAGGATCTCGTCTACGCCTGCCACAACGGGACGAGCGAGCTCGTCATCCTCGACATTTCGGATCCGGCGAACCCGCGCGAGATCAACCGCTGGGCGCACGACGAACCGGTTCGCAGCCTCCATGACGTGATCGTCCAGGACGGCTACGCCTACGCGTCGTTCTGGAACGAGGGCATCTACATCCTCGACGCGGGGGCGGGCACGCACGGGGGCACTGCCCGCGATCCGAAGCTCGTCTCGCGGTGGGTGTCGGGGCAGGGGAACACGCACGTCGCCTGGCGTCACGGGAAATACCTGTTCGTGGCCGCCGAGATCTACCCGTCCGACTGGGATCCGAACGCGCTCGGCCCCATCGAGGCGCGGGGCTACGTGGAGGTCCTGGACATGACCGACATGGATGAGCCGGTGAAGGTCGCCCACTACACCGTGCCGGAAGCCGGGGCGCACAACCTGTGGAGCGACGACCGCGACCGGCTCTACGTCGGCTACTACCAGGCGGGCCTGCGGGTACTGGACATCTCCGGCGAACTGCGCGGCGACCTCTACCGCCAGGGCCGCGAGATCGGAGCGATCAAGACGTCATCGCCGGACGCCGCGGTGCCGAACTGGTCGATGACGTGGGGCGCCCAACTGTTCAAGGGCCGGATCTTCACCTCCGACCTCCACTCCGGCCTGTGGATCGCCCGCCTTGTCGAAGAGGAACTCGTCCCATGAAAAGTCCCATGACAGTGAAGGATCGCACCATGAACCGCACCACACTCGCGAAGGCCGCGCTCAGGACGACCGCCGCGCTGGCTGCCGCCGTTTTCACGACCGTCTGGCCGACGTTCACCGCCGACGCACTCGCTCAGGCGGCGCCCGCTCCCGCTTCCGGGCAGCAGGTCGTGCTGGTCACCGGAGCCACCTCCGGCCTCGGCCGCGAACTCGCCCTGCGGCTGGGCGCGCGGGGCGATCACGTCATCGTCCACGGCCGCAACGTTGAACGGGGCGCGGAGGTCGTGGATGCGATCAACGCGGCCGGACCCGGGAGCGCCCGCTTCTATCGCGCCGACTTCGCGTCTCTCGCGGAGGTTCGCACCTTCGCCGAGACGCTGCTCGCCGACTACGACCGGCTGGACATCCTGATCAACAACGCGGGCTTCGGTTCTGCGCCGGACGAGCGGTGGGTCACCGAGGACGGGCACGAGTACCGCTTCCAGGTGAACTACCTCTCCACCTTCCTGCTCACGCACATGCTGATGCCGCGCCTGCTCGACAGCACGCCGTCGCGCATCGTGAACGTGTCGTCCGGCGCGCAGACGCCGATCGACTTCGACGACGTGATGATCGAGAACAACTTCAGCGGCCGCCGCGCGTACGCGCAGAGCAAGCTCGCCCAGATCATGTTCACGCACGACCTGGCCGACGACCTGGCCGGGACCGGGATCGTGGTCGGCTCACTCCACCCGGCGACCTACATGCCGACGGAGATGGTGCGGCGGCTGGGGGCGACGCCACGCGCCACCATCGCCGAGGGGGCCGATGCCGTGATGCAGGTCGTCGACTCCGACGACTTCGAGAGCGGGCAGTACTTCAGCGGCCTCAATCCGACCCGCGCGAACGACCAGGCTTACGACCCGCAGGCGCGTGCCCGGCTCAAGCGGTTGAGCCAGGCACTGACCGGCATTCGCTGCCGGGGCGGTCGCTGTCGTTTGGTGGACGACGCCTCCCGGTAGCTGGACTGCCAGCTAGGGCTGCTGCGCCAGGGCTTCGAGCGCGGCCAGGATGTCGGCGTGCTCCGGGCGGACGCGGTAGTCCACCTCGGTGAAGCTCCAGCGCACCGTGCCGTCCATGTCGATGACGTAGGTCGTGGGGTGCGGGAGCTGGCGCCCGCGCCCGGAGTCCTCGTTCAGGAGGCCGTAGCGATACGTGATCGCGGAGCCGTCATCAGACAGGAGCGGGAAGTCGAGCGCGTAGTCGTAGTCCTCGAGGACCCGGTCGACCATGAGACCGATGTCCTCGGGGCTGTCCGGAGCGATCGCCAGGAGCTGGGTCCGTTCGCGCTGTTCGGGCGTCATGAAGTCTCGCAGCTCTCCGAGCTGCTTTGCGCAGTACGGTCACCAGTGGCCGCGGTAGAAGAAGAGGATGACGTCCTTCTCTCCGCGGTAGTCCGAAAGCGTGATCGGCTCGCCCGTGCTCGAAAGGGCGGTGAAGTCGGGCGCCGGGCTGCCGGCGAGCACGCGCTCGAGGTCCGCCGGGGGCAGGTCATGCCCGTCCACGGGGCCGAGCGCCACCTGGGTCGCTTCCTGGGCCGCCACCTGGACCGCCGCGGTCGAGGCGTCGGCATCTTCGGTATCTCCCCCGGGTGCGCAGCCGGCCGACCCCGCCGCCACGAGGGCACCCGCCGAAAATAGCCGGAGGTAACGCGCGTCCATCATCCGCATCTCCCTGTCGTCCTTTCCCTTTTGTGTGCGCCCGCGAACGCCGCTGCCGTTCGCGGGCCCGGCAACGCTATCGCACCGGGGGCGCGCGCGACAGCAGCGGCAGCCATCGGCGGCGGCCATCGGCGGCGGCGCCGGCGTGGCTCGGGGGTCCGGCGCGTCTTGCGTACGCCACGGGCGGTTCGGACTATTTCCGGGACACGACACCAAGTGGTCCCGATCACCGGTTCAGGGGACCTCGGTCATCAGCTGGAGCCCATAAAATGCGACACGATTACAGCGCTCGAATCCTCCGATTCTCCCTCTCCTTCGCGTTCGTCCTCACCGCGGCCACGGCGGATGTTGCCGCGCAGGAGGGTGCGGACGACTATCAGACGCCGGCCGCCGAACTCGCCGCGCTCGTCGACGCCCCGGCGACCCCGGGGATCAGCCTGAGTCCCGACGAGTCGGTGATGCTGCTCACGATGCGGCCCAGCCTGCCGTCGATCGCCGAGGTCGCCGCGCCGGAACTGCGGATCGCCGGACTGCGCATCAACCCCCGCACGAACGGCCCCAGCCGCGCGCGCCCCTCAAACGGTCTCGCACTTCGCACCTTCGACGGGGAAGAGCGCGCCGTGACCGGCCTGCCGGAGAATCCGCGCATCCGCAACACGCGCTGGTCGCCGAACGGGAGCACGGTGGCGTTCACGCACGATACCGACTCGGCCGTGCAACTCTGGATCGTGGACGTCGCGTCCGCGGCGGCGCGGCGCCTGTCGGACCTCGATCTCGTGAACGTGGGCTTCGGGGCTCCGTTCAATTGGTCGCCGGAAGGAGACTTCCTCTACGCCATGGCGGTGCCGCCCGGCCGAGGCCCGGCGCCCGCCGAGCCGATGGTGCCGACGGCGCCCATGATCGAGGAGACGTCGGGAGAAGCGGCCCCCGCCCGCACGTATCAGGACCTGCTGCAGGACCAGCACGATGAGGCGCTCTACGAGTACTACTCGACGGCGCAGCTGGCCCGCGTCGGTCTCGACGGTGCCGTGGCCATGGTCGGCGATCCCTCGATCTTCTCGGGCTCCTCGCCATCGCCGGACGGCGAGCATCTGCTCGTACAGACGACCCACCGGCCGTACTCGTACCAGGTGCCGGCCTCCCGCTTCCCGCGCACGATCGAAGTGTGGGACACGCAGGGGAACGTGGTTCACCAGGTCGCCGAACTCCCGCTCCAGGATGGCGTCCCCACGTCGTTCGGGTCGGTTCCGACGGGCGTGCGGTCGATCTCGTGGCGCGCCGACGCGGACGCGACGCTGTATTGGACGGAGGCGCAGGACGGCGGCGACGCGCTCGCCGAAGCGGACATCCGCGACCGGGTGTTCATGCACGCGGCGCCCTTCTCCGGCGAGCCCGCCGCGATCGCGGCGCTCCCGCTCCGCTACGGCGGCGTGATGTGGGCGGAGGAAGGGTTCGCATTCGTGAGCGAAAGCTGGTTCTCCACCCGCCAGCAGCGCACCTACCGGATCGATCCAGACGCCCCCGGCGAGATGGAGCTGATTTTCGATCTGCAGACGGAGGACCGCTACAACAACCCCGGCTTTCCGATGTTCACGACGAACGAGCGCGGCCGGGGCGTCCTCATGACCACCGACGGGGGGTCCTCGATCTACCTGGCGGGGCAGGGCGCTTCGCCGGAAGGCAACCGTCCCTTCCTCAGGAAGCGGAACCTCGAAACGGGGGAGGAAGAGGAGTTGTTCCGCTCCGAGGCGCCGTACTACGAGGGCGTGGTCACGCTCCTTGAGGATGGGCGGCTGATGACGCGGCGGGAGTCGGTGGACGAGCCCCCGAACTATTTCGTGCGCGACCTCGAGCGGGGCACGATCAGCGCGGTGACCGAGTTCCCGCACCCGTATCCGCAGTTCGCCGGCGTCCGCAAGGAGGCGATCCAGTACGAGCGCGGGGACGGCATCCCGCTTTCGGCGACGCTCTACCTGCCGGCGGACTATGACCAGGAGCGCGATGGTCCGCTGCCGACCTTCGTGTGGGCGTATCCGACCGAGTTCAAGAGCGCGGCGGCGGCCGGCCAGCGGCGCGACTCGCCGTACCAGTTCACGCGGATCCCCTATGGCGGCGCCGTACCGTACGTGACCCGTGGCTACGCCGTGCTCGACAACGCGTCGATGCCGGTCATCGGCGAGGGCGACGCCGAGCCCAACGACAGCTTCCGCGAGCAGCTGGTGGCGAACGCCCAGGCGGCGGTCGACGAGGGCGTGCGGCGCGGGGTCGTGGATCCGAACCGGGTCGGCGTCGGCGGACACTCCTACGGCGCGTTCATGACCGGCAACCTGCTCGCCCACTCCGACATCTTCCGGGCCGGCGTGGCGCGCAGCGGCGCCTACAACCGAACGCTGACGCCGTTCGGCTTCCAGCGGGAGCAGCGGCTCTTCTGGGAGGACCCGGACCTCTACCTGTACATGTCGCCCTTCATGCACGCGGACAAGGTGAACGAGCCCATCCTCATCATCCACGGCGAGGACGACAACAACTCGGGCACCTTCCCCATCCAGTCGCGGCGCTTCTACGCGGCGCTCAAGGGGCTGGGCGCGACGGCGCGGCTCGTCTTCCTGCCGGCGGAGAGCCACGGCTACGCCGCGCGCGAGTCGGTCCTGCACGTGCTGTGGGAGACCGACCGCTGGCTCGAGATGCACGTGAAGCCGGCGAAGCCCGTCACCACGACGGACGACGCGGGAAGCTGAGCGGAACGGCCGAAGTCCCGCTCCTGGTCGAGGCGGAGGGTCCCGTCCGGATCCTCCGCCTCAACCGTCCTCACCGTCTCAACGCCGTAAGCCTCCCCATGTACGAGGCGCTGGAGACCGAACTCGCCCGCATCGGCGCCGACTTCGAGACGCGCGTCGTCATCGTGACCGGGACGGGACGGGGGTTCTGCTCCGGGGCGGATCTCAAGGCGCACCGGGATCACGAAGCGTCGCGCGCGGAGCGCCACGCCTACATCGAGACGAGCCAGCGTGTGTTCCGGGCACTCCAGACGCTGCCGCAGCCCGTGGTCGCGGCCGTGAACGGACACGCGATCGGAGCGGGCTGCGAACTCGCCCTCTCGTGCGACTTCGTCCTCGTGGCGGAGGAGGCGAAGCTCCGCATGCCGGAGGTCGCGCTGGGGACCTTCATCGGCGGCGGGACGGCCTACACGCTGCGTCGGCGCGTGGGACACGCGCGCGCGGCCGAGTTGATCCTGCTGGGGCGCTACTTCACCCCGGAGGAGGCGGGAGCGTGGGGACTGGCGAACGAGGTGCTCCCTGCGGAGGAGGTCCTCCCCGCCGCGCTCGATCTCGCCGGACGACTGGCCCGCAACGCTCCGATCTCCATGCGTCTCGCCAAGCGGCTCCTCGACCGCGCGGAATCCGTCGATCCCGAGGAGGCGCTGGGGCTGGAGGCCGAAGCACTCTTCACCTGCATGGCCTCCGCGGACTGGCGCGAGGGCCTGAAGGCCTTCGCCGAGAAGCGCGCCCCCGTCTACCGCGGAGAGTAGCGGCTCCGCCTACTTGGCAGCTCGCTTTCGGATCGCGCGCCCCCCGGCCCCCATGGCTTCGAAATAGCCTTCGAGTCGAGCCAGACGTTCCTTGAGTGCCGCCTCCAGTTTGCCGATGCAGCTGGTGAGCCGTGTCTCCACCTGCGCCACTTCCGTACGCACGGTGGTGACCCTCCGCTCCACGGATCCGAGACATCCCTCCATGGCGTCGAGGCGTCCGTCCATGGCGTTGAGGCGTCCGTCCATGGCGCCGAGGCGTCCGTCCATGGCGTCGAGGCGTCCATCCAGCCCACTCGTCTTCGTGAGCAGGTGCTTGATATCGTTCCGCATGCTGCGCTGGCCGGGAACGATTACCGCGGCCAACGCGATGGCCGCCGCGACGACAGCGATGATCTCCCCGCTCATCGGCGCGCCTCCGCCGAATCCGGCGACGGGCGGTCTCGTTCGGCATGCCGCGTAGCGTGAAAGGGACGTCTCATCATACCTCCGTGATTCTCGACCCAAGGTAGGGTCCTCGAGTTCTCTCGCGCGAACGCCCTCCGCCCGCGATACCGCATCACAGGATGACGGAGCGGGTCAACGGAGACGCATCACGCCGGTGATGTCGACGGAAGTGTACCTGCCGCCATTGCCGCCCTGCCTCCAGGCGCCGCACGTTTCACGGGCTGAACGACCCAGCCCGCGCAAGGCAGAGGAGGACATGATGGATTCCGCCCGTCGCTCCGCCCGGATGACCGGAGTTTCAGCGCTCGCGGCCTTCGCCGCGCTCCTCGCGGTCCCGCCCGCCGCCGCCCAGGAAGGGACGATCGCGCTCGTCGGAGGCCAGTTGCTGGACGGATACGAGGTGCCCCCCATCCACCACGCGGCCGTCGTCATCGAGGGGAACCGGATCGTCGCCGTGGGGCCCGCGGCCGAGATCGAGATCCCGCCGGACGCGGAGGTCATCGACACGCGGGGCAAGACGATGATGCCCGGGATGGTCGACGCGCACGTGCACATCATGATTCTCGGACACGGCGAGTACGCCGACTGGTTCCCGTGGTTCGAGGGGAACCACGACCTCGTGTACGAGACGTCCGCCAGGCAGTTGCTCGCGGCCGGTGTGACCGCGGGGGTCGACCTCGCGGCGCCGATGTCGAGCCTCGCCTTCCGGGATCGCGTGAACCGCAACGAAGTCCCCGGTCCCCGGCTCCTCGCGAGCGGCCCCTGGGTCACGCGCTACGCCTGGAACTTCCTTCCCGACGAACTCCGCGCGCTGCACCGCACGCCCGAGGAGGCGGCGGAGCGGACGCGGATGCTGATCGACGCCGGAGTCGACGTCATCAAGACATGGATCGGCACGACCGAGGAGGACATGCGGGCGATCAAGGCGGTGGCGGGTCCGGCGGGTATCCCCATCCACTGCCACGTCTACGCGGAGGAGGTCGTGTGGGGAGCGATCCGCGGCGGTTGCGACGTGCTTCAGCACGCCGGTTCGGGCGGCAGCGTTCCTCCCTATTCGCAGGAACTCGTCGACCACATCGCCATGGAGGGCATCCCGGTCGTGCAGACGATCTCGCACCGGATCTGGGTCTACCCCGCCACGGTCGAGTTCCCGGAGCGGCTCTGGGACCCCGATATCATCAACAGCTTCCCCGAGCCGATCCGGGAACAGGTGCTGAATTCCTACACGAAGGACGACTTCTGGCGGAGATCCTACTTCCGCACCACCCCGCGCCAGATCCGCAACAGCGAGCGGGCCGGGCGCCAGTTCATCGACGCGGATGCCGTCATGGCGATGGGCACGGACACCGGGTCGCCGCTGAACTTCCACGCGGAGTCGGCGTGGCGCGAGGTGTCGGCGTTCGTCGACATGGGGATGACGGAGATCGAGGCGATTTCGGCGGCCACCAAGGTCTCGGCGGAGGTCCTCGGGCTCCGCGAGACGGGGACCATCGAGCCCGGCAAGCTCGCCGACATCATCGTCGTGGACGGCAACCCGCTGTTCGACATCAACGTGCTCGGCTACGTGACCGACGTGATAAAGGACGGGATCATCTACAAGCGGGACGGCGTCCCGGTGTGGGAGAAGGAAAGGACGCATACGAGCACGAGCAGACGGTGAGGCGCGGGACCTCGGCGGAGCGGCGGATTCCGGGGCGGTCGACCCTTCCGCGGCCGGCCCCGGCACTTGCGGGCGCCCTGGCCCTCGCCGCGTGCGGAGTCGCGCCGGAGTCGGCGGACGATGGCGCGGCCTCTCGTGCCGGCGACGCTCCGTACGACCTCGTGATCGTCGGCGGAACCGTCGTTGATGGGACGGGGGTCGACCGCTTCACCGCCGACGTGGGCATCCGCGACGGTCGCGTGGTCGACGTCGCGCGCGACGTCGGGCTCTCGGGGCAGGGGGCCGAGGAGATCGACGCGTCCGGGCTCGTCGTCTCGCCGGGGTTCGTCGACCACCACAACCACGTCCAGAACCAGGTCCACCGGCGGCCGCTGGCGGAAAACTTCATCCGCCAGGGGATCACGACGATCCTCCCGTCGCTTCACAGCGGCGACCAGCCGTACCCGCTGCGCGACTACATCGAAAACCTCGAGGTCGCGCCCAACATCGGCTTCTTCGCGGGCCACACCTGGACGCGCGAGCAGGTGCTCGGGATGGAGGACCGCGCGCCGAGCCCGGAGGAGCTCGACGAGATGCGCGACCTCGTGCGCGAGGCGATGGAGGACGGCGCGCTCGGGCTCGCGACCGGGCTCCTCTACGTCCCCGCGAACTACGCCGAAACCGAGGAGGTCATCGAACTGGCGAAGGTCGCGGCCGAATACGGCGGCATCTACTACACGCACATGCGGGACGAGGCGCGCGGGCTGCTGCCGGCCGTGCGCGAGGCGATCCGCATCGGCGCCGAGGGCGGGTTGCCCGTCCACATCAACCACTTCAAGGCGATGGGGGTGGACAGCTGGGGGCAGACGGTCCAGTCGCTCGCGCTCGTGGACTCCGCGCGCGCCGAAGGCATCGACGTAAAGGTCGACGTCTACCCATACACGGCGGGGAGCACGGGCTCCGGCGTGCTCTTTCCGCAGTGGGTGCTGGCGGGCGGCATCGACTCGTTCCGGGTCCGCGTCACGGACCCGGAGATGCGGGCGCGGATGGAGCCGGAGATCAAGGAGTGGATGCGCCGCGACTGGACGGGCGGGGACCTGTCACGCATCCAGTTCCGCACGCTCCGCGCCTTCCCCGAATACAACGGGAGGCGGATGTCGGACCTCGCCGCGGACCGGGGACTCCCGAACAACGACGCCACCGGCGTCCAGCTCGCGATCGAACTTCAGTTGGCAGGCGGGTTCAGCGCCATCTACCACTTCATGGACGAGGCCGACGTCATCCGCATCATGCGTCACCCGCAGGCGATGTTCGAGACGGACGGCGACCCGGTCGGCTACGGGCTCGGCTTCCCGCATCCCCGCAGCTACGGCACCTTCCCCCGCATCCTCGGCCGCTACGTGCGCGAAATGGGCGTACTGACGCTGGAGGAGGCGATCCGGAAGATGACCTCGATGTCGGCCGACGAGATCGGCCAGTCCGAGCGCGGCCGGATCGCGCCCGGCATGTGGGCGGACATCACCGTCTTCGATGCCGACCGCATCATCGACCGCGCCGATTACGTAGACCCGCACCGCTACTCGGTCGGCATCCACCACGTGATCGTGAACGGCGTCCCCGTGATCCTCGACGGCTCGGTCACGGGCGCGAAGCCGGGCCAGGTGCTGAGGGGGCCCGCCCGCCACCTCACCGAAACGCCCGGCGGGTAGCGCGCGGCGCCCCGATCGCCGCGCACAGGCGCGCCGGCTACCCGGCGGGGTCGGCCTCCGGATCCTCCGTTCTCCGCCCCAACTCCGTCTCCAGCATGAGCAGGGCCGACTTGTCGTCGCCCGCGAGCCGCAGCCGGTCGACGATGTCGGAGATCGTCTTCTCCTCCTCGACCTGCTCGTTGACGAACCACTGCAGCATGACCTGGGCCGGATAGTCGGCTTCGTCCATCGCGAGGCGATAGAGGTCGCCGATCATCCCGCTCACCTTCCGCTCGTGCCCCAGCGCGTCCTGGAACACCTCCAGCGGTGAACCGAACTCCGAGGGCGGGGCATCGATCGCATCAAGCGAAACCTGTCCCTCGCGGTCGTTCACGAAGTCGAAGATGCGGAGCGCGTGCTCTCGCTCCTCCTCGGCCTGCGCGCGCATCCAGTGCGCGAAGCCCGGAAGGCCCTCCCCCTCGAAGTGCGCACACATGGAAAGGTAGACCTGACTCGCGTACAGCTCCTGCGTGATCTGCTCGTTGAGCGCCGCCTGCATCCTGGTACCGATCATCTCGCCTGCCTACTCCTCTCGTCTCGTCGGGAATGCGCGCCGCGGCGGGGCATGCGCCACGACAGCGCCGATCCGAATCTCGTTCCCCCCGCACCGAATCGCCAGCGACCGCAGCTCACCGCAGGGTGGCCTCCGGGATTGAGGGACGCATCCAGTGTTCGACCGGTCTCGCGAGGAACTCGTCGAGCTGGATTCCGGCCGCTCTTCACCTCCAGGGCGGTCAGGACGGATCCGGCGCGCAACACGAAGTCCACCTCGCGGCCACGGTCCCGCCAATAGTACACCTCGCACTCGTCCATGTCGGCGGCGTTTGTCAGGTGCGCCCTCCGTGAGACCGCGCTCGACGAGCAGGGGCGCCGAACCCGGCAACACCACCCTGAGCGGGCGGGCAGCGCGGTGGTACTCGTCCCACAGGCCCTGAGGAGATGGAAGGCTTCGCGCCCGCACGCGGTTTTGCCACGGGCTGCCGGGCACGGCTATCGTTGCGGCTCGCATCCGAAGCCGCGGCGTTCGCGATTCCCAAGGCTCCGGTAAATCCAGCCGATGCCGCCGTCGCACCCAGCGCGAGCGGCTGCCGAAGATATCCATGACCGACAACACGAACACGGACTCCGCCGCCGATTCGGGCCATCCGGCCGGGCTGATGGACAAGCTCGTGTCCCTCGCCAAGCGGCGCGGGTTCATCTTCCAGTCCTCCGAGATCTACGGAGGCGTCGGATCGGTGTACGACTACGGCCCGCTCGGCATCGAACTCAAGAGCCGCATCCAGGATCTGTGGTGGCGCGAGATGGTGTACCGCCACCCGAACATCGTCGGGCTCGACGCGGGAATCCTCATGAACCCCGACGTGTGGGTCGCGAGCGGGCACGTCGGCGCGTTCACGGACCCGCTCGTCGAGTGCCGGACCTGCCACCGCCGCTTCCGCGTGGACGACCTGCCGAAGCTGGAGGCGGGCGAGCCCGAAGCGCAGCCGTGCGGGGTGTGCGGAACGACCGGCCAGTGGACCGACCCCCGCCAGTTCAACCTCATGTTCAAGACGTTCATGGGGGTGGTGGAGGACGAGGCCTCGACCGTCTACCTGCGGCCGGAGACGGCGCAGGGAATCTTCGTCAACTTCCGCAACGTGCAGGAATCCGTGCGCCAGAAAGTCCCGTTCGGGATCGCGCAGGTAGGGAAGGCGTTCCGGAACGAGATCACGCCGGGAAACTTCATCTTCCGCACGCGCGAGTTCGAGCAGATGGAGATGCAGTTCTTCGTCGCGCCGGGGACGGAGGACGAGTGGTTCGAGACGTGGAAGGAACGCCGCATGGCGTGGGTCGAGACGCTTGGCATCCGGCCGGGGCGGCTGCGCTTCCACCGGCACGGGCCGGACGAACTTGCGCACTACTGCAAGGACGCGTCCGACATCCAATACCGGTTCCCGTTCGGGTGGCAGGAGTTCGAGGGAATCCACAACCGGACGGACTACGACCTCGGCCGCCACCAGGAGCACTCGGGGAAGAAGCTGGAGTACTTCGACCAGCCCGCGAACCGAAAGTACGTCCCGTACGTGATCGAGACTTCGGCGGGACTCAGCCGCACCCTCCTCGTCGTGCTCGCGGACGCCTACGACGAGGAGGAAGTCGACGGCCAGCAGCGCGTCGTGCTGCGGCTCAAGCCGGCGCTGGCTCCCTTCCAGGCGGCCGTCTTTCCGCTCGTGAAGAAGGACGGAATGCCGGAGATCTCGGAGAAGTTGGCGGATGAACTGCGCGGGCCTTTCAACGTGCTGCATGACATCGCGGGATCGATCGGAAAGCGGTACCGGCGGCAGGACGAGGCGGGGACGCCGTTCTGTCTCACGATCGATGGGCAGACGCTTGAGGATGAGACGTGCACGGTGCGCGACCGCGATTCGCTCGAGCAGACGCGCGTGCCGCTGGCGGGCGTCGCGGCGTGGCTCGGCGCCGCGGTCGGCGGCGCCTGACCGGGCGGGCAGCGCTTGCCGTTCCGCGTAGCGGAGATCCGGGATCGGGCCCAACACCTGCAGAGCGCCCTGGCGCGCGCCTGGTATCGGCTGCGCAGCGGACAGGACGAACGGTCGTCGCTCGCGTCTCTGTACCGGCAACATCGACTTCTCCTCAGCCCAGGAGTGCTTCAGGCCATCCAGCGCGACCTTTCCGAGGCGTACGGAGATGAGCGCCGGCGCCTGAAGACGCTCTTCAATTGGGTTGCGGGCCAGCAGATCGAAGCCGAACTCGCCCCGCTGGACGACGAACTGCGGTCGTGGGAGACCGAGGCGACGGTCACCCTCGCCGAGCGGGAGATTCCGCTGAGGCGCGTCCCCGACTGGATCGTGCGCGCGGAGGACCGAGGCGAGCGGCTGGGGTGGGAGGCGGCGCGCCACCGACGGATCGAAGAGGCCGCGGCGCTTCGGCTCGATGTCGTGCACCGGGGACGCGAGGCGGTGGTTCAACTGGGTCTCGGGGGATTCACCGAGGCGCGGGAGCGGCTGGCCGGCCTGGATCTGCAGCGCGTGGAGCGCGATGCGGCGGCGATTCTGGAGGGTACCGAAGCGCGCTACCGGCGGATGTTCGCGGCCGAGGCGGAGGCTCGCCTCGACCCGCGCGAGGGCCCCCCGTCGCGAGCCGACGCGCGGTGGCTGATGGGGATGCGCTGGCTCGGGCGGCACTTCGAGGTCGAGCCGTTCGCCGCGCATCTTCGCCGCG
This sequence comes from Gemmatimonadales bacterium, assembly GCA_009838765.1. Taxonomy (GTDB): domain Bacteria; phylum Gemmatimonadota; class Gemmatimonadetes; order Palauibacterales; family Palauibacteraceae; genus Palauibacter; species Palauibacter ramosifaciens. The sequence goes on along the minus strand of VXQX01000080.1, from coordinate 97,113 downwards.
CCATGGAGGGGTTGGGACTCGGTCGGGTGTTCGATCGCTCCGTGCGTGTCGACATCGACCGGCGATCGCTCAAGGACGAGCGGTCGTTCACGGCGGTCATCGACGTGCCGGGGGACGTGCGCCTCGTCGTGTGTCCGCTCGGGGGATGGATCGACGCGCGCCGCCTGCTCCACGAAACGGGACACGCGCTCCACTACACGCACGCCTCCGCCGCGCTCTCGTGGGAGGAGCGGGTGCTGGGCGACGATTCGATCGGCGAGTCTTTCGGCCTGGTGTTCGACTCGCTGACGCTGGATCGCGGATGGGTCGAATCCGCGACGGGACTCAAGGGCGCCGCGCTCGAGGACTATCGACAACTCGCGGCCTTCCTGAGGCTCTACCGTCTGCGCCGGGATGCCGCGCGGCTTCTCTGGGAGGTGGAGCTGGCCCGGGCGGTGCGGCCGGGCGAGCAGGCCGGCCGATACGCCGAACTGCTGAGCGAAGCGACCGGGTTCGCGCACCATCCGGGCACCTACCTGACGGATCATCGTCGGGGCTTCCAGGCCGCGCGGCGCCTGCGCGGCTGGATGCTCAGCTCCATCATCATCGATCGCCTGAACAAGCGCTTCGGGGCCGAATGGCACCGCAGCGTCGCGGCGGGCAAGTTCCTGCTCGAGGTCCTTTCGACCGGCCGGCGCGAGGATGCCGCGCAAGTCGCCCCGCAGTTCGGCGTGGAGGGGCTGACGCCCGAGACGCTGCTCGGGCGCGTCGAGCGCTGGCAGTGAGCGGACCCCAGTGAGCGGGCTGGGCTGGCCGGGCAGGTTCGCGCTGGGCGCGGCGGCCGGAGTTGCGGGCGTCGGCTGGTGGCTGGCCATGACGCGCCGCAACCAGGCGCTGGTGCGGCCGCCCGTCCGGGATGGCTCCGGCGAGGCGCTCCCCGGCGGCGTCATCGAGTATTCCGACGGCGAGAGGGTCGAGTACGTCGACGCGGGGTCGGGTGATGCGCTCGTCTGGGTCCCCGGCGCGGACGGGCCGAAGGAGACGTTTCGCTATCAGTTGCCGAGCTTCGCCCGGCGGCATCGCGTGGTGTGCGCGGACCTGCGGCGCGAGTTCGCCGCCGAGGACGACTTCGACCGCATGGTCGACGACGTGGCCGAACTGGTGGACGCGCGCGGCGTCGAGCGTTTCGTCCTCATCGGAGTGAGCCTCGGCAGCGCCATCGCGATGCGCTTCGCCCACCGATTTCCGGAACGGCTGCGCGGGATGGTCCTCTGCAACCCCCTGGCGCACATCTCCTACGACCACGTCGGCGTCGACGACCTGGCCCTCATCGTTCTCGCCAGGTTCACGACGCGATACCTGCCGACGGAGGTGTCGCGCGGCTTCGCCCGCTTCTGGAGCCGCCACGGCATCTGGGTCTTCGACGACTCCCCCGGCCGGGAAGCGCTTATCGAATACGCGCTCTTCACCGGTCCGCGGACGGTACGCCCCGCCGTTGCGACCGCCCGCGTTGCCCGCCTGCGGAAGATCGACCTGCGGCCCGGCCTGGCGGACACCGCGGTTCCCGCGCTCGTGGTGAAGGGCCCGCGCGATGAGTATTGTCCGGTGGAGTGGGCGCGCGAGATCACCGAACTGCTCCCCAACGCCGAGTACGTTCCCATTCCCGGCACCGGGCACGGCTCGCACATCTCGCGCCCCGGCGCCTTCAATGAGACGCTGGACGATTGGCTCCAGCGGCTCCGGGCGCGGGAGGAAGCGGAAGAAGAGTCAGTCGAGAGAGGCGACGCATGACGAATCCCGTCTTCAGCTCCCGGGCCGCGATGATGCTGGCCATGCTCGGGATGGCCGTCGGAACCGGCAACATCTGGCGCTTCCCGCGCATCGCGGCCTCCAACGGTGGCGGCTCCTTCCTCGTCGCGTGGGTCGTCTTCCTCTTCCTCTGGTCCGTGCCCCTGATCCTCGCGGAGTTCGCCGCCGGGAAGGCGACCCGCTCGGGTCCGATCGGAGCGTTCACGAAGCTCGGGGGGAAGAAGGCCGCCTGGATGGGCGCCTGGATCGCCTTCATCTCGACCGCGATCATGTTCTACTACACGGTCGTCATGGGCTGGACGATCCGGTATCTCGTCGGGGCCGTCACCGGCACCGTGCCGACGGCTCCCTGCGAGGTCGGGGCCGGGGCGTGCGTCGGGCCGCAGGAGTACTGGGACAGCTTCATCGGCTCTCCGTGGCCGATCCTCACGCACGCGATTGCGATCGGGCTTGCGGTGATCGTGGTACTCCGCGGCGTGAAGGGCATCGAGCGCGCCGCGCGCTTTCTCATCCCGAGTCTGTTGCTTCTCGTTCTGGCGCTCACGGTCCGGGCGGTCACGCTCCCGGGGGCGAGCGCGGGTCTGGCGTTCCTCTTCACGCCCGACTGGGCGCAGTTGGGCGACCCGACGATCTGGCTCGAGGCCCTGACCCAGAACGCTTGGGACACGGGCGCGGGCTGGGGGCTGATCACCGCGTACGCGGTCTACATGAAGAAGCGCGAGGACACGACACTGAACGCCTTCATGCTCGGGTTCGGGAACAACTCCGTGTCGCTGCTGGCAGGCATCATGGTGCTGTGCACGGTGTTCGCGATCCTGCCCAACGCGGCCGACCAGATCGTCGGAGCCGGGAACGAGGGACTGACCTTCATCTGGGTGCCGCAACTCTTCGGGCTCATGCCGGGCGGCTCCGTGTTCATGGTCCTCTTCTTCCTCGCGCTCGTGTTCGCGGCTTGGAGCAGCCTGATCGCGATGATCGAGATGCCCACGCGCGTCCTCGCGGACGCCGGGATCGCGCGCAAGAGGGCCGTGCTGACGATCGGCGGCCTCGGGTTCATCCTCGGACTGCCGTCGGCGATCTGGATCGAGGTCTTCCGCAATCAGGACTGGGTGTGGGGCGTCGGGCTGATGCTGAGCGGCCTCTTCTTCTCGCTCATGATCATGCGCCACGGCGTGGACCGCTTCCGCACCCGGCTCGTGAACAGCAAGGGCAGCGACCTCGTGGTCGGACGGTGGTGGAACGTCGTGATTCGACTCGTGGCCCTGCAGGCGGTCGTGATCACCGTGTGGTGGCTGTGGCGATCCATCGATCTGAACGACCTCGCCGCGTCGTTCACGCTGTTCTCGCAGTTCAACGTCGGAACGGTGCTCATCCAGTGGGCGATCGCGATCGCCGCCTTCGTGGGTCTCAACCGCTGGCTGGCCGCGAACGCCGCAGGCTCCCCCGCTTCGGCGGAAGACGCCTGACGGAGGCGGCGACCGTTCGATCGCGCGGTGAACTTCAACCGATTCGAGACGGCGGCCCGCCGCATGTGGCACGAGATTCCCGCCGAGGCACGGGAGGGGGTCGACGGGCTGACGATCGAGCCCGAGGCCGCACGCCACCCCGACTTCGGCTGGGTGTACACGATGGGGGAGTGCCTGACGGAGGCGTGGCCGAGCGGCGCCGGCGGGGACGGCGACGTGCGTTCGGAACTCGTCCTCTACCATGGCTCCTTCCGGGCGCTCGCGGAGGAGGATCCGGACTTCGACTGGGAAGGGGAACTGTGGGAGACGATCCTGCACGAACTGCTGCACCACCGGGAATCGGCCGCCGGGGAGGCGGGTCTGGATGAGGTGGACTGGGCGCACGAACAGAATCTGCGCCGGCTCGCGGGGGAGCCCTTCGATCCGGATTTCTGCCGGGCCGTGCCATCCGGCCCGGACGGGATCGTGAAGCTGGAGTCGGAGCTGTTCGTCGAGTCGGTGATCCCGGAAAACGCGGATGAAGCCGTCTTCGAATGGCGCGGCCGACGCTACGCCGTGGAGGCTCCGGTGTACGCGAGCCGCGCGTTCGTGGAAGTGCCGAACCTGGCCGGGGGCCGTCTGTGCGTCATCATCCGCCGCCGCCCTCCATGGTGGCGGTTCCCGCGCGGGAAGAAATACAGGCCCGCACAAGTCTCCCTCCCGGCGTACCCTCTCCCCGCCGAAGACGGCTGATGCCGCTATTCGGCAGCTTTCGGATCGGACGCTGGTTCGGCTTCCCCATCCGGATCGACTATTCGTGGTTTCCGATCGCGGCGCTCGTGATCTGGACCTTCACCACGCGCGAATTCCCGCGCGCGCTGCCCTGCCATCCCTCATCCACGTATCTCGCGATGGGCACGGCGGCGGCGCTCCTCTTCTTCCTCTCCGTGCTCCTGCACGAACTGGGTCACGCCCTGGCGGGCCGGGCGCGGGGGGTGGAAGTCGAGCACATCACGCTCTTCATCTTCGGCGGCATCGCGCAGGCGCGCGACGAGGCCCGGCGTCCGCTGGACGAATTCCTGCTCACCGCGGCGGGGCCCCTCGCGAGCGTCGCCCTCGCCGGCGCGTTCCACGGCGGGCGGGTGGCGGCGGAGGCCTGGGGCGCCCCGGCGCCGGTGGTCACGGTGCTCGGGTTCCTCGCGCTCCTCAATTTCGTGCTCGCCGTCTTCAACATGATCCCCGGCTTTCCGCTCGACGGGGGCCGGATCTTCCGCTCCATCGTGTGGGCGGTCACCGGAGATCTCGTCAAGGCCACCCGGTGGGCGACACAGGGGGGACGGCTGTTCGGCGGCGCGCTCATCGTGCTCGGGCTCTTCAACCTGAGCCGCGGGCAGTTCCTCTCCGGCGTGTGGGCGGCCTTCATCGGCTGGTTCGTGGTCAACGCGGCCTCGTCGAGCCTGCGGCACTTCGAACTTCGCACGCTCCTGCGCCGGATCCCGGTCGCGACGGTCATGAACCCCCGCCCCCGCATGATCGAGGCGGACATGCCCGTGGAGAGGGCCATATCCGACTACTTCCTGCGCGGACGGGAGGAGGCGTATCCGGTCGCGCGCGACGGCGACCTGATCGGGGTCGTCGAAGCGCAGGCGGCCTCCGCCGTACCGGAGGATGCTCGCGCAACGACGCCCGTCGCGGCGGTCACGCGGCCCGCCGAGGAGTTCCCGGTGGCACGCCCCGACGAGTCCCTGGCCGAAGCCCTGTTCCGGATTCGAATCCAGGTGTCGTACCTGCTCGTGATCGAGAACGGGTTCGTCGTCGGCGCGCTCGACCCGCGGGAGGTCGGCGCGAGAGTGCAGCGGCTGCAGCGGATGGGGCTCGTGTCGCTGGACGGGAGGCCGGTCGCTGCCCGGGGTCCGGCCTCCGGGGAGGACCTCGGGCCACCGCCCGCCAGGAGCGCCTGAGCCGTGCCCCGGGCACGTTCGTGGAAGGCTCGTTCCGAGTTGGCCGCGGCCCTGTCTCCGCGACTTGCCGCCCTCTATCCGGACCTCACCGTCTCGCTGGACTGGGAGACGCCACTCCAGTTGATCGTCGCGACGGTGCTCTCGGCCCAGTGCACGGACGAGCGCGTGAACCGGGTTACGCGCGCCCTCTTCCCGGCCTATCCCGACGCCCGCGCGTACGCCGACGCGCCGCTGGAGGAGTTGCGGGAAGCCGTGCGCCCGACGGGATTCTTCAACAACAAGGCGCGCCACCTGAAGGGGCTCGGCCGCCGCCTCGTCGACGTGTACGGCGGGGAGGTCCCGGGGACGATGGAGGACCTGCTCACGCTGCCGGGCGTTGCCCGGAAGACGGCGAACGTCGTGCTTTCCAACGCGTTCGGGCTCCACGAGGGCGTGGTCGTGGACACGCACGTGAAGCGGGTCACGCACCGCCTCGGCCTCACGAACGAGGTCGATCCCCCCAAGGTGGAGAAGGACCTGATGAGGGTGCTGCCTCGGGAGGAATGGCACCCCTTCGCGTGGCGCTCGATCCTGCACGGCCGCACGGTCTGCTACGCCCGGAAACCGCGTTGCGCCGCGTGCCCGGTGGCCGATCTGTGCGCGAGCGCCGGGAAGTTCGGGTGATGTGAAGGTCGCCCGCGATGCCGCCGCGCTGAAGCGGGACGTCCGCGCCGCCGCGCGGGCCGCCGGGTTCGACCAGGTGGGGTTCGCTCCTGCGGCGGCACCGGCGCACGCGGAGGCGTACGAGGCCTGGCTCGCGAGCGGTTACCACGGCGAGATGGGCTACATGGCGCGCGAAGACGCGGTGCGCCGCCGCCTCGACCCGCGCGAGGCCCTTCCCGGCTGCCGGACGCTCATCGTAGTGAGCCTCCTCTACGGGTCGGCGCCGGCCGGCACGACGGGGCCGGGCGGGGGGCGCCGCGGGCGCGGGGGGGGCCCCCCCCCCCCCCCGCCGCCCCGGGCCCCCCCCCCCCCCCCGGGCGCCGCGGCGGGCGCCCGGGTGGGGGGGGGGGGGGCCGGGCGGCGGGGGGGCCCCCGACCGGCACCGCCGGCTGCCGGGCGTCGCCCGCTACGCGCTGGGCCGCGATTACCACGACGTGTTCGAGGAGCGGCTCGACGCGCTCTCCGCCGCGATCGAAGGCCTCTCTCCCGGCGCCCGCACGCAGCGCTACGTCGACTACGGCCCCGTCCTCGAGCGGGACCACGCACAGCGCGCGGGCCTGGGCTGGATCGGCAGGAACACGATGCTCCTTCACCCCGACCTCGGGTCCTACTTCATGCTGGGAGAGCTGCTCACGGACCTCGAGATCGAACCCGATCCGCCGTTCGTCCACGACCGCTGCGGGACCTGCCGCCGCTGCATCGACGCCTGCCCGACGGACGCGATTCTCGATGGCCGGCTCCTCGATGCGCGCCTCTGCATCTCGTATCTCACGATCGAACTCCGGGGCTCCATCCCCGAGACGCTGCGCCCCGCGATCGGAAACCGCGTGTTCGGCTGCGACATCTGCCAGGAAGTGTGCCCTTGGAACCGGGACGCCCCCGTCCCCGCGGAGGCGCCGTTCGCGCCCCGGCCCGGCCAGCCGGTGCCGCCGGAGGACATGATCGCGTGGGCCGAGGAACTCGCCCCCCTCGACGCCAACGAGTTCCGGGCTCGCTACCGCGGAACGGCGTTCAGCCGCCCCGGCCGCGACGGGCTCCTCCGCAACCTGGCCGTCGGCCTCGGCAACGCCGGCGGGCTCGCCGCCCGCCCGATCCTGCGGCGCCTCGCGGAGGACCCGTCTCCGCTCGTCCGCGAGCACGCCCGCTGGGCGCTCAACGTGCTCCACGGTTAGGTTGGACGTTCGCAGCGAAACGTGTAGAACCGAGGAGAAAGACGCATGCCGGGTTATGCGGCCCTGGGAGAACCTTGGTGGATCGCGCTCGTGTGGATCCTCGTCGCCGGCCACCTGACGAACATGGTGAACACGCTCTATCTGCACCGCTCGGCGACGCACGGCGGCGTCGTGTTCCATCCGGTCGTCGAGCACGCCATGCGGTTCTGGTGCTGGCTCACGACCGGGATCGTGACGAAGGAGTGGGTCGCGATCCACCGGAAGCACCACGCCTACGCGGACCGCGAGGGCGATCCCCATTCGCCCACGCTCGAGGGTCTCGCGAACATCGCGTTCGGCGGGCTCTTCTTCTACCGGAAGGCCGCGAAGGACGAGACGCTGCTCGAGAAATACGGGAAGGGGACGCCGGACGACTGGGTCGAGCGCAACGTCTACACGAAGCGCCGCGGCCTGGGGCTCAGAATCATGCTCGTCCTCAATCTGTACCTGTTCGGGATCATCCCCGGGCTCATCGTCTGGACGTGCATGGTGTTCTGGATGCCGCTCACGGGGAACATCATCAACGGTCTCGGGCACGCGCTCGGCTACCGGACCTTCGGCACCCGCGACGACAGCCGTAATCTCTATCCGTGGGGGATCTGGATTCTCGGCGAGGAACTCCACAACAACCACCACGCGGACCCGCGCTCGGCCAAGTTCAAGGCGCACTGGTGGGAGTTCGACATCGGCTGGCTATACATCCGGATCCTGAGCGTCCTGCGACTTGCCAACGTGCTGTACGCGCGCACGGCGACCCCCCGGGAATTCGCGGCGAAGTTCTACCGCGACTCCGCGGACCGCATGAACCGGCGCCTCGACCGGGCGCTGTCGCGCATCCAGCGGACCCGGGAGGCTGGCCTCCTGCGCATCGAACGCGCCCGCGAGGAGCAGTCCCTCGTGCGTCTCGACCGGGCAGCCACCCGGGCCCGGGCCCGACTGGACCGGGTCCGAACCGGAAAGTTCGCGCGCGTCGCCCGGGCCAAGGCGGAGGCCGGTGCCGAACTCGACCGGGCTCGCGACGCCGCCCGCACCCGCATCCTCCGCGCCGTGGAAGCCTGACCCCAAAAACGGGCTCGCCACGGACTGACCCGGCCCGCCATGGATTGACGCAGCGTGCCGCGGACGGACCCAGCTTGCCGTCGACGGACTCCCCCCGCCGCGGACGGCCCCGGGCGCTTTGTTGACGCCGCTCCGAGTTCCGTGCATGTTCCCAGGAACTATTTTTAGCCTAGGCTAAAAATTTAGCTCCAGGCTGCGGCCTGGACGGGTGTTCGCGGGAAATTCGGAGGACGAGTGAGGCCGGAGCAGTTGAGTCGGCGCGACTGGCTGAAGCTGGGCGCCGCGGGGGTTGCGGGCGTATCGGGCGCAACGGTGCTGGACCTGGCCTCCCGGGGCGGTGCGGCTGCGGCGCTGGCGGCCAGCGGCGCCATGCCGCGCGAGCCGCGAGGCGATGGCGCTGCGGCGAGCCCGCACGCGGGGCACCAGGAGGCGATGGGGATCGTCGGCATGCCCGGGCCCGACGGGGCGTTCGATCCGGCGGCCTTCCTCACCGACTTCGACTACGGAGAGGTCACGACCCGTGCCGACGGGCGCGTCGTGCGCCGCTGGCAGGTGGTGGCGCTCGACCGGGAGATCGAGATCGCGCCCGGAGTCTTCTTTCCGGCGTGGACCTACAACGGGCAGGTGCCGGGCCCGACCCTGCGCTGCACCGAGGGGGACATCCTCCAGGTCGAGTTCACGAACGCGGGCTCGCACCCCCACACCATCCACTTCCACGGCACGCACCCGCCGGAGATGGACGGCTTCGAACCCATCGTCGAACCGGGGCAGCGTTTCACCTACGAGTTCGAGGCGAAGCCGTTCGGCCTCCACCTGTACCACTGCCACACGATGCCGCTCAAGCGGCACATCCATAAGGGCCTGTACGGGACCTTCATCGTCGATCCGCCCGAAGGCCGGGAACCGGCGCGCGAGATGGTCATGGTGATGAACGCGTTCGACAGCAACCTCGACGGCGACAACGAGGTGTACGCGGTCAACACGTCGGCGTTCTACTACCACCACCATCCCGTGCGCGTGGGCGTGAACGACCTGTGCCGCATCTATCTCGTGAACACGACCGAGTTCGACCTCATCAACTCCTTCCACCTGCACGCGGGCATGTTCAAGGTGTTCCGGACCGGCACCCGGCCGGACCAGTACGAGCTCACGGACACGATCATGATGTGCCAGGGCGAGCGGCACGTCCTCGAGTTCCGGCTCGAGAACCCCGGCATGCACATGTTCCACGCGCACCAGAGCGAGTTCGCGGAACTGGGATGGATGGGATTCTTCGAGGCGGTCGAGCGGCTCGCCGCCGACGAGGGCGCGCCCGTGCGCCCGGCTCCGAGCGATGTCTGACGAGCGATCCGACGCCGCGCCGCGCCGGAGCGGCCCGGCGCGCTGGGTCCTGGGCCTCTTCCCGCTCGCACTGCTGGCGGGGCTCATCGCCTTCTTCTTCGGTGCCGATCCCACCGCCCCTTTCCGGGACGCGTTCCCGCCCGTCGAGGACCTCACGATTGAGCGCGTGAGCTTCCCGGAGACCGGCGTCATGCGCGTGCACGTCGTGAACGGGGGACCGGAGGCGGCCACCATCGCGCAGGTGATCGTCGACGACGCCTATTGGCAGTTCGAGATCGACGGGGACCCGACGCTGCCGCGTCTCGCCCGGGCCACGCTCGAGCTGGACTACCCCTGGGTGGAGGGTGAACTCCACGTCATTCGGCTGGTCACTTCCACCGGACTCACGTTCGACCACGAGGTGGCGGTGGCGACTCTCTCGCCGCGCCCGAACGCCCTCTACCTGACGACGTTCGGCCTCCTCGGCCTCTACGCCGGCGTGATCCCCGTCCTCGTGGGCCTGCTGTGGTATCCGTTTCTGCGGCGGATCGACCGCAAGTGGATCCACTTCTACCTCAGCCTCACGGTGGGTCTGCTGGCGTTCCTCGTCGTCGATGCGTTCGAGGACACGCTCGAGGCGTCGGCGCTCGTGCCGGAGGGATTCCAGGCCGCGGGGCTGATCGCCGTCGGGGTGATCGGCGCCATCGTCGGCCTCAGAGCGCTGGGGAACCTCGGGCGCGGCAGGGGGGGCGGAGACTCCACGGGGGCGGACGGCGGTGGAGCGAGCCCCGGGCTCACGGTGGCCTACCTCATCGCCATCAGCATCGGACTGCACAACCTCGGCGAGGGACTCGCGATCGGGGCGGCCTTCTCGCTGGGAGAGATTGCGCTCGGGAGCTTCCTCGTCATCGGCTTCGCGCTCCACAACACGACCGAGGGGCTGGCCATCGTCGCGCCCGTCGCGGACCGGCGGCCCGCGCTCCGGCACTTCGCCTTCATGGGCGGCATCGCCGGGTTGCCGACCGTGCTGGGGGCGTGGGCCGGCGGCTTCTCCTACTCGCCGACGCTGGCGACCTTCTTCCTCGCGCTCGGCGCCGGGGCCATCCTGCAGGTCATCGTCGAGGTCACGAGGCTGATCCGGAAGAGCTGGCCCCAGGGCCTGTTCACCCCGCTCAACGCCACGGGCCTCCTCCTCGGCCTGCTGGTCATGTACGGCACCGCGCTCATGGTGACCGCGTAGCAGCCCGGACTGCTGGCCCGCCGGCGTAAGCCGGTGTGGCGTCACTCCAAAGGAGGCACGATGCTTGGCGGCAGAAATCCCGGCCTGGGTCTGGCCATCCTCCGCGTTGTGATCGGACTGATCTTCGTGATGCACGGCTGGCCCAAGCTGGCCGGCGGCATCGAGGGCACCGCAGCCTTCCTGGGCTCGCTCGGAATCCCGCTCTCCGGCGCGGTCGCGTGGGGGATCGCGCTGGCTGAGACGCTGGGTGGCGCATGCCTGATCGCGGGCCTGTGCGTGACGCCCTTCGCGCTGCTTCTCGCCGCGCACATGCTGGCGGGGATCTTCCTCGTCCATCTGGCCAACGGCTTCTACGTCGTGGGCCCGGGCCAGGGCGGCTACGAGTTCAACCTCCTCCTGGTCGCCGCCCTGCTGACGCTCGTCCTGGCCGGATCCGGGATCGCGACGCTCAAGAGCCTCCTCGCGAACGACGTCGAGGTGGTCATCGACTGAGGCGTTCCCGCGGGAACGTTCCGCCGCATCGACACGGCGCACGGGGCCGCGTAGACTGGCATCATGCGCCGGCTCACCATTCCCCTGCTTCTCGCCACGCTCGTGCTTCCGTACGCGCGCGCCCCGCTGTGCGAGGCGGGCTCGCACGAACACGGCGAGCACCACGCGATGGCGGGGTTGCCGACTCTCGTCGAGTCTCCGGTAGAGGGCGCGGGGGCGGGAAGGGACTGTCACTCGCTGATGGGTTGCGCGGTCGTGTTGCAGGCTTCGCTCCCGTTGGGCACGACCAGCTTCCGCTCCTTCGCGCACGATTCGAACGTTGCGCTCGCCGGCGCTGCATTCCAACTCCGGTCCAGAGCCTCTCCCGACACCCCTCCGCCAAAAACCGTCTGAACGGACACATCCGCGTGAGGCCCCCGGCCGCCGTGCGATAACGGCGATCCGCGGGCGAGTTGTCACCGTTCAGATGAGAGGCATCTCATGCCATCCGTAACCCATGCCCGCGTGTCCCGCATGAAGGGCGGGATGCGCCGGGGCATCCGGTTCTTTGCGTGGGCCGTGGCGGCCGGCGGGGCCATGGCGTCCCCGTCGCGGGCGCAGGAGCGCGACACGCTCCACCTGGCCGACGCGGTCGCCGCGGCGCGCGGTTCCAACCCGATGCTGCGGGTCGCCCGCCTGAGGGCCGACGCTGCACGGGCACGCGTGCCGCAGATGAGCGCGCCGCCGGATCCGGTCGTCTCGTTCCGTCTCGGAAACCGTCCCCTCGACGGGTTCGGGGCGGGCGAAAGAATGACGATGAACACGCTCCAGGTGCAGCAGACGCTGCCCTGGCCCGGGAAACTCGGCTTGGCCGAGGCGCGCGCGGCGCACCTCGCGGTCGCCGAGGAGCTGGCGGTCCTCGACCACGAGGCCGCCCTCGTCCGCCGCGTGAAGGCGGTGTACTTCGAACTTGCCTTCGAGGACCGGGCGCTGGACATCATGCGCGACACGCGCGATCTCCTGCGCGAGTTCCTCGATGTCTCCAACACGCTCTACGCCGTGGGGGCGGGCCTTCAGAACGATGTTCTGCAGGCACAGGTGGCCGTCGCCACGATGACCGAGGACATCACGGCGGCGGAACAGGCACGGCTCGCCATGGCGGCACGGCTGAACGCGCTCCTGGGGCGCGGGCCCGAACGAAACGTGGGGGCGCTCGAACTGCCCGGCACCGGCGAGCCCCTTCCGGGCGTGACGGACCTCATGGCCGTGGCGACCGAGAGACGGCCCGCGCTGCGCGCCGCCCGCGAGCGGATCCGGGCGGCGGAGTCGGCCTACGAGACCGCCCGCCGCGCCATCTACCCTGATCTGAGGCTTGGGGCCGACTACGCGCACCGACCGCGGTTCGCGGACATGCTGAGCTTCAGCGTGGGGGTCAGCGTCCCGCTGTGGGCGGGTTCCCGCCAGTTGCCCATGCGGGACGAGGCGTTCGCCCGCCAGGCCGCCGAGGAGGCCGCCGAACTCGAACTCCTGAACGAGACCTGGGCCCGGATCGCGGAAGCGCGGGCCGAGTCCGATCGCGCCCTGCGGCTCCACGACCTCTACGCCACGTCGATCCTCCCCCAGGCGCGGGCCGCGGTCGAATCGTCCCTCTCCGCCTACCGCGTCGGTCAAGTCGATTTCATGACGCTCGTGCAGAGCGAACTCACCGTGCACCGCTACGAGATCGAACGCGTACGGCTCACCGCCGCCTATCACTCGGCCGTCGCGGAGATCGAAGCCCTGCTGGGGGGTGGAACGGAGGTGATCCGATGAAACGATTCAATCTCTTTTCGTCCACGCGCGCCCGGGTCGCGCTCGTTCCCGTCGCGGCCGTGCACTGGGCGTGCGGCGGCGGCTCCGAGACGGCGGAGATGCCCGGGGTGGAAGGCGAGCACGCCGCGCACATGCCCGCCATGGCCGCTCCCCCGGAAACCGACACGATGCCGGCGCTCGGGCGCGGCCTCGTCCAGCTCACATCGGAACAGGAGCAGGCGCTCGGCGTCACCTACACGGCCGTGGAGCGGGTCTCCGCGGTGCGCGAGATCCGAACCGTGGGCCGCATCGACGCCCCCGAGGGCAACATCGCCGACATCACGCCCAAGACCGACGGCTTCGTCGAGGAACTCCTGGTCGCGACCACCGGCGAGGCCGTTCGGCGGGGCCAGCCGCTGCTCACGATCTACAGCCCCGCGCTCGTCGCAGCCCAGGAAGAACTGCTGACGGCGCGCCGGCTCGCCGCGCAGGTCGATACGGTCGCCACCGAGGCGTGGTCGAACGCGCAGTCCATGCTCGAGGCGAGCCGCCGCCGGCTCGCCTGGTGGGACATCACCGACGAGCAGATCGAGCGGCTGGAGCAGACGGGCGAAGTCACGAAGACGATGCAGCTCGTCGCCCCCGTGAGCGGGATCGTCCTCGAGAAGGACGTCGTCGAGGGACAGCGGGTGACGCCGGGCACGCGCCTGTACCGCATCGCCGACCTCTCGACCGTGTGGGTGGAGGGAGAGGTGTTCGAGCGGGACCTCCAGTTCGTCGACGTCGGTTCGCAGGCCCACATCGAGGTCACCGCCTATCCGGGCGAACACATGATGGGGGCGGTGAGCTTCGTCAATCCTACCGTGGAGATCGCAAGCCGCACGAACCGCGTCCGGGTCTCCGTGCCGAACCCCGGCCTCCGCTTCAAGCCGGGGATGTTCGCCACCGTCTTCTTCGAGGTCGCCGCGATCCAGGACGACATCGCGGTGCCGCTGGAGGCGGTCGTCGTCACCGGAGAACGGAACCTCGTCTTCGTGCGCGACGAGGGGGGGCTGCTCATGCCGCATGAGGTCGTGCTGGGGGCGCGGGCCGGGGATCTGGTCCAGATCCTGAGCGGGCTCGCGGAAGGGGAGACGATCGTCGCCTCCGCCAACTTCCTCATCGATGCCGAGTCCCGTCTCGGCGCGACCGGCGGGGGCATGCCCGGGATGCAGCACGCGGGCCACGGCGAGGAGGGGCGATGATCGAGCGCGTCATCGCCTGGTCGATCCGGAACCGGTTTCTTGTCCTCCTCGGGACCGCCGTCATCCTCGGCGCGGGGCTGTGGTCCGTGCGTACGACGCCGCTCGACGCCATTCCCGATCTGTCGGATGTCCAGGTCATCGTCCAGACCGATTTTGCGGAACAGGCCCCGCAGATCGTCGAAGATCAGGTCACGTACCCGATCGCATCGGAGATGCTGAAGGTGCCGGGGGCACGCGTGGTGCGCGCGTTCTCCTTCTTCGGGCTCAGCCTCGTGTACGTGATCTTCGAGGACGGCACGGACATCTACTGGGCCCGATCCCGGGTGCTCGAATACCTGAACGGGATCCGGCGGCAGCTGCCGGAGAACGTCGAACCGGTGCTCGGCCCGGACGCGACGGGCGTGGGCTGGGTCTACGAGTACACTCTCGAGTCGGACAGCCTGAACCTCGCGGAACTGCGCACGCTCCAGGACTGGTACCTCCGCTATCAACTGACGGCCGTGCCGGGGGTGGCCGAAGTCGCGAGCCTGGGCGGATTCGTCAAGCAGTACCAGGTGGAGGTGAATCCGGAGCGGCTGCGAGCGTTCGACATCCCCGTGACGCGCGTGTCCCGGGCGATCGGGGACCACAACATCGACATCGGGGCGCGCGTGCTCGAGATGGGGGGGCGCGAATACATGATCCGCGGCCTCGGCTACCTGCGGGGCACGCTCGACATCGAGAACGTGGCCGTGGGGTCGACGCCGAACGGCACGCCGATCCGGGTGGCCGATGTGGCGACCGTGCAGGAAGGCCCGGCCCCCCGGCGCGGCGTCGCGGATCTGAACGGCCGCGGCGAGGTCGTGGCCGGCATCGTCATCATGCGCTTCGGCTCGGACGCGCTCGAGACGATCGAGCGGGTGAAGGAGCGGCTGGACGAGATCAACGCGGGGCTTCCGGCCGGCACGCGGCTGCGGCCGGCCTACGACCGCAGCGACCTCATTCACCGGGCGATCGACACGCTCCGCGAGAAGCTTGTGGAGGAATCGCTCATCGTCGCCGCCGTGGCGCTGGTGTTCCTCCTCCACTTCCGCTCGGCGCTCGTCGCGATCGTGACGCTGCCCCTCGGCATCCTCATCTCGTTCATCGTCATGCGGTGGATCGGCGTGAACGCCAACATCATGAGCCTCGGGGGGATCGCGATCGCGATCGGAGCGATGGTGGACGCGGCCATCGTCATGGTCGAGAACATGCACAAGCATCTCGAGCGCGCCGCCCCCGGCACGTCGCGCTGGGACGTGGTCCTCGCGAGCGCGAAACAGGTGGGTCCGCCCCTCTTCTTCTCACTCCTCATCATCACGTTCAGCTTCCTTCCGGTGTTCGCGCTCGAGCAGCAGGAGGGCCGGCTGTTCAGACCCCTCGCGTTCACCAAGACCTTCGCCATGGCGGGGTCCGCGTTCCTCGCGATCACCCTGGTTCCCGTGCTGATGGGATATCTCGTGCGCGGACGGATCCGTCGGGAGCGGGCGAACCCGGTGAATCGCATCATGCGCTGGCTCTACCGACCCTTCCTGGGCTTCGCGCTCCGCCGCCCATGGCTCGTGGTCGCCACGGCCGCAGGGCTGCTGGGCGCCACGGTTCTGCCGTGGCAGCGGCTCGGCAGCGAGTTCATGCCGCCGCTTCACGAAGGGTCGATCCTCTTCATGCCGACCACCGTGCCGGGGGCGTCGATCGCCCAGGCCCGGGAGATCATGCGATACCAGGACAGCGTTCTCGCGACCTTCCCCGAGGTGGAGAGCGTCCTGGGGAAGGCGGGACGCGCGGAAACCGCCACGGATCCCGCCCCGCTCGACATGTTCGAGACGACGATCACCCTGCGGCCCCGGGCGGAGTGGCGTCCCGGGGTCACCTACGCCGGGCTGCTGTCGCAGATGGACGAGGCCGTCGCCCTCCCCGGCGTGACGAACGCGTGGACGATGCCGATCAAGGGGCGCATCGACATGCTCGCCACGGGCGTCCGCACGCCGGTGGGGATCAAGATCTTCGGCCCGGATCTCGACACGCTGCAGGCGCTCGGGGAGGAGGCCGAGCGCATCGTGCGCGAGATCCCGGGAACGCGCAGCGCGTTCGCGGAGCGCGGCGTCTCCGGGTACTACGTCGACATCGACGTCGACCGGCCGGAGGCGGCGCGCTACGGCCTCAACGTCGGCGACGTGCACAACGCGATCATGGCGACGGTCGGCGGGATGAACGCGACGGTCACCGTGGAGGGGCGAGAGCGATACGCGGTGAACGTCCGCTATCCGCGCGAGCTGCGCGACGACCTGCAGAACCTGCGCGAGGTGCTGGTGCCCGTGCCCGATGGGACGCAGATCCCGCTCGGCCAGGTGGCCCGCGTCGCGGCCGTTCAGGGGCCCATGGCCGTGAAAACCGAGAACGCCTTTCCCGTGACGACGATCTTCGTCGACATCGAGGGCGTCGACATCGGGAGTTACGTGGAGGCGGCCCGGCGCGTCGTCGCCGCCCAGCTCGAACTCCCGAGCGGGTACTCTCTCGTATGGAGCGGGCAGTACGAGTTCATGCAGCGGGTGCAGGAGCGCCTGCGCGTCGTGATTCCGGTGACGCTGGGAATCATCTTCCTTCTCCTCTACCTCAACTTCCGGGGCGTGGCCGAGTCGCTGATCGTCATGCTCGCCCTGCCGTTCTCGCTCGTGGGCGGCATCTGGTTCCTGTGGCTCCTGGGCTACAACACGAGCGTCGCGGTCTGGGTCGGGTTCATCGCGCTCGCCGGCGTGGCGGCGGAGACCGGAGTGGTAATGCTGATCTACCTGGACGAGGCGTTCCGCCGTCGTCGCCGCGAGGGCCGCATCCGGACCGCCGCGGATGTGGCCGCTGCGGTTCGCGAAGGGGCGCTGGAGCGGCTGCGTCCGGTCGTGATGACGGTGATGGCGATCACGGCCGGGCTGATGCCGATCCTGTGGAGTTCCGGCACGGGCGCGGACGTGATGAAGCGCATCGCGTCGCCTATGGTCGGGGGAATGATCTCGGCGACGGTACTCACGCTGCTCGTGATCCCGGCCATCTACCTGCTGTGGCGCCGATGGCAACTCCGCCGCATCGCGGACGCGCCGCTACGGCCCGGTTCCCGGGCGTAACGGTCTGCCGGGCGGCGCGGCGTCAGTCGCCCGGCGGAGGGCCGAGCGGGCTCGGCTCGCAGTCCTCGGTCTCGCGGGTGTAGGCGATGCTGGAGATCTTCCAGCCGTCGCTCGTGTGCACGAGGCTGACCGCGTCGATGCCGCAGTGGCTGAACTGGCCGTCCACGTGGAAGTCGTACGGCGTCCACACGACGGCGATCGGACCCTCGATCATCACGTGCGGGTCCCACATCCGTTCGAGCAGCGCGGGGCCCGGCTGACCGATCGAGGCGGCGAAGTCGGCGCCGGTGCTCTCCCGGACCTGGACGCCATCCGGCGTCTCCGCCGTGGCCACGAAGGTGGCGCCCTCGGTCAGGAGGTTGCGGATCGCGTCGCCGTCGCGGGCGGCCATGGCGTCGAAGAGGGCCTGCACGGTCGCGACCGCCCCGGCTTCGGCGTCATCCTGTGCGTCGGCAACCGCGGGCGCGACGAGGATCGCGGCGGTGAGCAGCAAGGTCACTCGGAACTTTCTCATGGGATTCTCCCGATTCCTGTGGTCGGTCGTCCTTCGTCCGGTTGGTCGTCCATGGCGTCCGGACACTCAGTACGCGGTCGTGCGAAACACCGGCTGAAAGAGTCGGGTGCGGTGTGCGCAGACCGGATCCGCCGGGCACGCCGCGCAGTCCGGTTCCGTCATCTCGGGGCAGCGCGTCCGGTTCTGAAAGAAGAACCAGTCCACACCCCCCATGGAGCGCCCGCTCAGACGCCGGATCTCCCCGACCGCCTCGTAGCAGGCGGCGCGCACGGCCTCCTCCACTTCGTCGCTCACAACCTCCCGCCTGGCGAGCTTCGCGGCCAGCGTCTCGTCGTCCACCGATACGACGCCGAGCCGGAGGCAACTGCGCTGGCAGTGGTAGTCGACGATGGGCGGCACGTCTTCCCCCTCCCCGAATCGCAGGAAGCGCTCCGGCCGCTGGCTGAGGATCGCCGCGAGCAGGGCGGACTTCTTCCGCCACGGATCCTCCCTGTATCCGCCGACCGCATCGAGGCGCGCGAGAAAGCGCGCGAGGGGCCGCTCCGCGGCGTTCGCTTCGGCCAGGAGCGATGCTGGGGTCAGTCCGAGACCCCGCATGGCGCGACCGTAGGCCCGCGCACACGCCGGGTGGAGGGGGCCGGCCGGGAGCGGGTTGCGTCCTCCGTCGGCTCGCAGTCGGCGATCGAACTTCGCGTCGTCGAGAGCGGCCTGTCCAACGGGAGTGAGTTCGTCCGGTGCCTCGCGGGTCCAGCGCAGGTAGGCGGCCCACAGGTAGTCGCTCCCCTTAAGGGCCCGGCCCCCCAGCGAGGCGATCATGGGTGCCTCGTAGCGGGCTGCGCGCTCCTGCCAGAAACCGAATTGCTGCACGGTGCCGGCGAAGAAGAAATCGAGCGCCGTCGGATCGCCGGGTTCGGGGAAATCCGGGCCGGTGAAGTCGAACGCCGCCGCCTCCGGAGCCGAGGCGATGACGCCGGCCACGCGCCGGATCCGATCCGCGTCGAGGCGGACCCGAGCGTCCCGCGGCGGCGCCGCCGGCGGGCTGTCCGAGAGGAGCGGCGCGGGACCGATGCCCGTCACCGTGTGCGCGGCGCAGGCCGTCGCCACGCGCGCGGCGATGGCGGGATGGTCCCCGGCCGCGAGTCGGGCCAGCGCCGTCCCGCAGAAGGTGTCCCCGGCACCCGTCGGATCCACCTCCTCGACCTCGGGGGCGGGGACGTCGATCGCGTGATCGCCCAGGACGGCACGAGCCCCGCGCGGCCCCCGGGTGACGAAGAAGGCGCGCCCCGGCGCGACCGCCACCTCATCGAGCGACCCGAACAGGAGACCGGCCTCCTCCTCGTTGCAGAAGAAGTAGTGGGACGCCTCCACCACCCGCGCGACGATCTCACGGTGCGCGCGGATCCCCGGCGCATAGGTCCCGCACCCGACGCGCACGCCCGCCGCGGACAGCCGGCGCGCGAACCCCAACTGCAGCTCCGGGTCGAGGAGGGGGACGACGTACGCGAAGGCCCCCGGCCCCGCGTCCGGGATGTCGCCGTAGCGGATGTCCCCCTCGGAACCGCGCACCGCCCGGCGGTACTCGGTCCGGCCGTCGGGGAAGTATTCGATCTCGAAGTGGGGGAGCGCGGCGGGCGGCACCGGAGGTCCCCGCCAGTCGAGGAGGCGGTCCGCCGGCTCGAGCTCCGCCGGCATGGGATCGGGCCGCGGCGCGACGACCGTGACTTCGGCCCCGGCCCGCTGTGCGGCGAGTGCTGTGTAGAGTCCCGCGCCCCCGGCGGACCGCACGGAGCGGCCCCCGAGGTGCAGGAGGTCCAGAGAGGGGCTCCCGACCACGAGGAGCCGTGGCCGGGCGCTCACGTCGCCGGCGTCAGTCGCCCTGCTGCTGATCCGTCGTGATGCGCCCGGCCGCGCCGGCGGGCCCGTTGTCCCAGTCCTGGGCGCTGGAGATGTTCGGTACGCCCCAGTCGTCGCCGTTCCACCCCTGGAAGCCCTCCATCCGGAAGGTCCAGAGGCCCGTCGTCATGTCGCTCACGACGATGAGCCCGTCCTCATTTCGGATGTCGACCCCGAACGTGCCGTTGAACACGGGCGTCCGATCCACGTTCGGCGGCCCCAGATAGGTGTCGTAGTGGCCCACCGTGATCGGGTTTTCCGGGTCCATCATGTTGAACACGACGAGCCCGTCCAGGTAGCCGGACACGAACACGAGCGGCCAGCGCACCTCATGGTTGTGGACGAGGTTCTTCCAGTTCGCCGTCCACGCCGCGATCGGGCGGTTGATGGCCGACACCTCGCCGTTCAGCCCCGGCCTGAGATCGAAGATCCGGAGCGGCGCGTACTGATACTCCGTCTCAGCGATCGCGAAGTTGCCGTCCGGCGTGGGCGTGAACGTATGCCCGCTGCGAACCCCGGAGACTCCGACGATCTGCGTCAGAAGTTCGGGATTCCCGAGGTCCGTCACGTCGTAGATGTAGTAGCCGCCGGTGCCGCCGCCATAGAAGCGGTCCGTCCCCGTTTCCGGGTGATAGCCGAGATAGAAATCGTGGTATCCGCGCCGCCGGTTCCCCGTCATCCCCTGATCCGGCACCGGGATCTGCGCCACCATCTCATCGCCCCGCCCCTCGACGAGCGCGCCGAGGTCGTAGACGGCCGCGTACGGTCCCGAGACCGTGGCGACGAGGTAGACGTTCATGTTGGAGTGCTTGTAGATGAAGATGTTGTGGAAGCCGCCCGGAAGGTCGGGTTCCCTGATGCGGGCCACCTCACGCACCGTGGAGGCGTCCGGCAGTCCCGTGACGTCGAGGACGACCGCCCCCATGTCGGAGTCCGGGCCTCCCTGGCCGAACTGGAGCGATTGCACGACGTAGTAGCGGTCGCCCCACTTGAAGTGCTTCACGTCCATCCCGCCGGTGCGCTGGTGGAGGTCCTGGTCCTCGATCCGCCACTCGTAGAGCACTTCGGGGTGCTCCGGGTCCTCGATCGAGACGATATCCAGCCCCTTCGGACCGACCGGCCCGTACTGCATGCGCGCCACGTACGCGTACGGCCGGTGCATCTCCTGCTCGATGTCCATGTCTGCGATGCTGAGCCGCGGGCCGAGCGGGACGTGTCCGAGCACTTCCATGTTCCGGCTGCCGCGCTCCACGACATCGATCGCCTGGGCGCCGAGGGCCGTCGGGGCGACGAAGCCCGCTCCGAGCGCGACGACCGCGAAGAGCGTCAGGGTCCGATTTCCAACCTTCATTCTTTCCTCCGTTTTCAAGCGGCGCGCCCCGCGGCGAGCCGGGATCGGCGCGGCGGTGCGGCTAGCCGGGATCCACCGTGAACACCATGGACATCCCGGCCTCCAGATGCTCCGCAATATGGCAGTGCGCCATCCAGCGGCCAGAGTTGGAGGCCTCGAGCAGGATGTCGAACGTCGACCCGACCGGGATCACGACCGTGTCCTTCCAGGCGAGATTGTCCGACGGCACCCCGTCCCTGGAAAGGATCAGGAAGCGTTGCCCGTGGAAGTGGATCGGGTGCTGCATGGGGTGGAACGAGCGGCGCTGGTTGTGGATGCGGATCTTGCGGACGGCCCCCTCCGTGAAGCGCCAGTCGATGTCCCCGTTCTCCTTCCCCGTGTGTGCGTCGCGCATGATCCAGATCAGGTTCTCCGACGTCGACAGGTAGTTCATCATCGGCATTGCATCCGTCCATTCGACGGGCGGGAAGTAGAGGGTGTCGATCGCCATCACCGCGACGATGTCGCTGGGCAGGTCGCCCACGCGTGCCGTGAGTTCGAGTTCGTGGTCGATGGGCCGACCGAACTCGGCGCGGTAGCGGTCGATGTCCTCGATCACGTCGGCGTGTTCGCGCAGGGTGGAGAACGCTTCCCCGTGGTCCTCCGCCACCGGTTCGTCGAGGACGGTGACGATCCCGAGCGTGTCCGTCTGCGGATAGAAGCGACCGTTGAAGTGGTCGATGGCCTGGATCGGGTTGAGGAGCGCGTACGTGCCGGGCTCGTCGAAACGCGCGTCGACGATGTACCGCTGGGCGGGGGCGAGGACGATGTTGGAGACGAAGCTCTCGCGCTCGAACTTGCTCACGTCGGCGCCCACCAGCTTCAGCTCCGCGCCCTCGAGGACGAGGTTGAAGGTGCGCGTGTTCGCGACGTTCGTGAGATAGAGCCGGCGCACCTCGCCGCGGCGGACCGTCGCCTCCCAGCGGGGCTCGCCGTTCACGAGCAACTGGTTCCCGAAGCGGCCCATCAGCGTCTGGATGGCGGCTTCGCGTCCCCAGGGGAAGAGTCCGCCCTCGTCGACGAGCAGGTCGTCGAGCATGAGGAAGTCCTCTCCGTTCGCCGGGCCGTAGTAATCCGCGGCGGGTGCGTCGACGAGCATGTTCCCGTACAGGCCGAGGTCCTGCTGGATGTCCTCGCGGTGGTGCGGGTGGTACCAGTACAGGCCGGCGTCGGGAAAATGGACCCGGTACATGAACGACTCGCCCGGTTCGACCGGGTCCTGGGTGACGCCGGGGACGCCGTCGAACTCGTTCTCAAGTCGCAGACCGTGCCAATGGACCGCCGTGGGCAGGTCGATGTGGTTCGTGAACAGGACGATGATCTCCGCGCCCTGCGGGACGCGGATGAGGGGCCCGGGGTACTGCCCGTTGAAGCCGTACATCGTGAAGGTCCGCATCCCGATCGTGCGCCGGACGAACCCGGCCTTGAGGCGGAGCGTGTCGCCGTCGGCCATCTCCACGACCTCGCGGAAGACCGCCTCCGGGAGCATCGCGGGGTCGTGGCCGGCGTCGGGCAGGTACGGAGTCACTCCGGGGACGGCGCCCATCAGGCCCGGAAGCATCATCGGCATCGGGATCGGCTGCGGCGGCATGCGCCAAACGGCCCCCATGCTGTCCGTCGCCATCATGTGGCCCGCGTGCTGCTGCCCCGATGCCGGTGCGCCGGTCAGCCACAACAGCGCCTGGAAGGCCGCTCCGGCGGCAACGCGACGGGCCATCCGCCCGCCCGGTCTGCTCTTCCTACCGCGCGGCATCACGGTCCCGGCCGGCTCGCTATCGCCGACTCAGAAGTAGAGCTGGCAGTTCATGGCCTCGAACGGGCCGTGCCCGGCCATCGTGTGCAGCCGGCCGGAAGGCGAGAGGCCGGTGAGGACGATCGGGCCCTGCCAGCGCTCGATGTCGGTCGACGCCTCCTCGCTCACGAACACGAGGAACTGGTTCCACGCGATCCGCGCCGCGAGCCGGTTCTCCTCGCCGAGCGTGCCGAGCTGCATCCATTCGTCGAGTTCGGGCTTCGCGGCCCACGCGACGTACACCGCCCCGCCGCGGCGCCGCAGCCGGTCGACCTGGATCTCGATGTCGAACGTCTGAAAGCCGCTGTCGTCCACGGTGATCTCGAACGGCGAGCCGGGCTGCGTGAGCGTCATCGACCCGCGGTTCCCGGGCGCACTCTGCGTGCCCGACAGACGAACCACTTCCGGGGTGACGAGACAGGCGTCGCCTCGCGGCGTCGCGACGACCCACGGCGCTGCCCCCTCCGGAGCCGGGATGCCGCTCGGGTCGGCGGCACGTGCCTCGCCCGACACGGGCGAGCCGAGGGAGATCGCGAGGACGGCGGCAGCGCCGATCGCGCCGGCGGACGGTTTCATGCTCGTCATGCTCGAAAGGTCGATTCCGACGCCCCGCCTTGCAAGCACCGCGCGGCCGGGCTGCTAGTCCGCGTCCGGGTCGGACTCCTCCACGACGATCTCCCGTCCTCTTCCCGAGCGTGTACTCGGCGGGTTGGGCCCGCGAGCCCCGGCGCGCGTCCCGAAATCTCCATGGAGTCCGGAGAATCCGCCGGGGTCGCGCACCACACGGATCGTGCCGCCGGCCACCTGCCGGCCGAGCCAGTCCCGGACGCGGGCGATGAGGCGCCGCCTCACCGGCGGGACCAGCAGTAGGATGCCGGCGATGTCGGTGAGGACGCCCGGGGTGATGAGGACGACCCCCGCAGCGAGAATCAGCAGCGCATGGACGAGCGACTCGCCCGGAAGCTGGCCGCCCTGGAGCTCGTCGCGGACGGCCAGCCAGCCACGCAGACCTTCGCGCCGCGCGAGCCAGGCGCCGGCGAACCCCGTGCCCATGACGAGCAGAAGCGTAGGCCCGAGCCCCAGCAGACCCCCGATTTGAATGAGGAGCGCAAGCTCCACGACGGGCACGATCGTGAACAGCAGGAACAGCCGCAGAAGCATGGTCAGAACCGCGGGGCCGTCAGAATCCGAACGCCGTCAGAAGCCCATCATCGCCCGCACGGCCGGGTCGATCCTCTCGGGCGTCCAGAAGGGCTTCCACACGAGGCTCACCACCGCCTCCTCCACCCCGTCCACGGATTCCGCCGCGTCCTTCGCGCCTCCGAGAATCTGACCGCCCGCCGGGCAGCCGGGGCTCGTCAGCGTCATCGTGACCTTCGCCTCGCCCTCTTCGACCTCGACATCGTACACGAGCCCGAGATCCACGATGTTGATGCCGAGTTCGGGATCCGTCACGGAGCGAAGCGCGGTCCGTACCTGCTCCTCGATCTCGGGCGTCGCCCCGGACGCCTCGTCGGCCGAGCCCATGCCGTCCATCGGATCCCTCGTATCGTTCGCTTCCATCTGTTTCGTCACCTTTCGACGGTTTTCCTCACCCGAACCTCCGTCCGACTCCCCCGCCTCCCGAACGCTTCGCCTATCCCACCAGCTCGCCGGGGCGCACGCCCGGCTTCTCGAATTCCTTCAACAGATCCTCGACCGTGGGACGCGCGCGCACCAGCGCCCGGCAGTCCTCCATTGCGCCGGTCGCGTTGATCAGGATCGTGCCGGTGAGCCGGTTGTCCGTCACGCAGTACACGATCGAGCGGCCGGAGCCGAGTTCGCCGGAGACGATCGTGCGGTCCACCTCGGCCGTCTCTCCGAACACATTGATGCTCAGGTCGAACACGTGCGTGAAGAAATAGGACAGGTGGTCGAAGGTCTCCCGGGCGCCGGCCATGTTGCGGCCCGCGTGGCGTCCATGCGCGCGGGCGTGGTCCCAGTGCTCGAGGCGCGACAGCCCGCCTCCCGCGGGGTCCGGGAAGCGGGCCACGTCGCCCGCCGCGTAGATGTGGGCAGCCGTCGTTTCCGCGAACCCGTCCACCACGATCCCGTTCTGGACCGCGAGGCCGGACCGGGCGCCGAGTTCATCGTTCGGCGACATCCCGACGCCCAGGATCGCGAGGTCGGCGGAAATCTCCTCGCCGCTGTCGAGCACGACCCGCGAAAGGCGTCCCTCGCCTTCGAAGGCGACCACGCTCGATCCCATCATGAAGCGCACGCCCCGCTCCTCGAAGTAGCGGCGGAGGAAACCCGCGATCGTCTCGGGGAAGACCCGCGCCCAGACGCGCGGCTCCACCTCGACGACGATCGCATCGACGTCGAACTTCGACAGCGATGAGGCCAGTTCCATCCCGATGAAGCCGGCGCCGACGAGCACGACGCGCGACGCCCCGCGGGCCATCTCGCGGAGTTGCTCGGAGTCGGCGGCCGTGCGCAGCGTCGACACGCCGGCAAGGTGGCTTCCGGGCACCTCGAGCCGCTTCGCCCGCCCGCCCGTGGCGATCAGGATTCGGCCGCCTCGAATCGCGTCGCCCGCGGCCGTGTGGACGGTCATGGAGCGCGCATCCAGACGCTTCACCGGCGCGTCCGTGAACAGCTTGAGTCCGTTCGCCCGCTCCTCGAACCAGCGCGCGGGCTTCACGTGCAGCAGGGTCCGCGGCGCCCCCTCCGCCTGCAGGAACTCCTTCGACAGGGGAGGCCGGTGATAGGGAGGGTCCAGCTCCTCGGCGAACATGGCGATCGAGCCTTCACGGTCGATCTCCCGGATCCCGTCCACCGCCGAGACCGCCGCGAGGCCGCCCCCCACGATGACGTAGTCGAAGGTCCGCATCTGTCGTCAGCTCCCGCCGTCTTCGGCCGACTGGTCGTGGACGATGAGCCAGGCCCCTTCCACGTTCAGCAGGACGAGCGTGAACGGTCCGGTCGATGTGACCGTCCCCTCGCGTTCGAGAACGTAGCGCGCCGTCGCGACGCCGACCCGCTCGTCCACCTCCCGGACCCGCAGGCCCTCGAAGCGGAGGCTGTCCCGCGCCGCGCCCTGCGCGAATCCCGGGGCGTATCGCTCCCGAATCCCGTCGTAGCCCTCGATGAGTCCCGTCGATCCGATATAGGTCGTCGTCGGAGATGGGGAGTAGGCGCTCATGAAGCCCTCGAGGTCGCCCCCGTTCCACGCGGCCGCCTGCCGGTCGAGCAGGGAGGCGACCTGCTCGGCGAGATCGGGCCCCTCGTCCGTCGGCGGAGCGCCGTTGTTGTCCAGCCGCTCGACGCGGCAGCCCGCCATCGCGAGTCCGGCCACGAAGACGGCCACCGTCGCCGCCTGGAACCCCGAACTCCCCCTTCCGCTTGATCGGTTTCGGGCCATTCGTCTCACTCCGGTGCGCGCGTGATGAGCACGCGCGTGAACAGTTCGACGGAGGCATCGATCGCTTCGTCGAGTTGCGTCGTCGTCTCCGCGAACGGGTGTCCCGCCTGGAACGTGTGCGTACCCCCTTCTACCCCGACGAGCCGCGCGAGGTCGCCTACCGCGTCCGCGATCCGCCAGGCGTCGCTGAAGGGCACGGACTCGTCGGCGGTCCCGTGCACCACGGTGACCGGAATCCGCAGGCTCGCGGCGCTGGCGAGCACGTCGAGGCGCTCCCGGTTCGCGCGCATGTCGTCGAGCACGTTTCGCTCGAGCGGCATGTCCTGCTTCGTACGCGCGTTGGGGATGATCACGGTTTCCCCGGCGTCCCACCGGTCAGCGAAGCTCTCGTAGCGCGTGACCGAGGAGATCGAGGCCCATGTAACGAGCCCTCGGACCTGGGATCGGAGGCCCGCCTTCAGGATGCAGGTGGCGCCGCCACGGCTGTGTCCGAGCAGGCCGAAGCGCGTGGCTCGCGGCACCTTGACGTCTCCGAGCCGGCCAGCCGCGAGTCCGTCGAGGATGGCCTCCAGATCCCAAAGTTCGCGCGAGAAGGTGTTGTGGCTGAAGGCCTCCAGGTCGTCGAAGTCCGAGTCGCGTACGCCGGAACCGTCGAAGTTGAAGGAGACGACGGGGATCCCCGTTCGTTCGGCGAGTCGTGCGCAGAGATGGGGGAAGAAGCCCCAGTCCTTGAACCCCTTGAAGCCGTGGCAGACGACGATCGCCGCGTCGGTTGCCACGCCGGCTTCCTCGGCGGCAGTTCCACTGACAACAGAAACGGGCGCTCGGTAGTCGCCGCGAAGGTCCGCGCCCGGCGGCGTGAGTCGAAACGGGGTGCGCGTCACGGTCCGCATCATGTCCTCACCGACCGCCTTCATCACGCGTTCCCGTCCCGCTGCCGTTGCGGCAGCCACATCGCGTCCTCGCGGCCGGCGCGCCGGTTCGCGGCCCGGGCGAGCGTGAAGAGCAGGTCGGAGAGACGGTTGATGTAGGGGACGACGACTTCGGCGAGGTCCGGCTGTTCGTCGAGGAGAGCCGTGACGCCTCGCTCCGCGCGCCGACAGACGGTGCGCGCGACATGCAACTGCGCGGCGAGGGGCGACCCGCCGGGCAGGACGAACGCATCGAGTTCAGGAAGCTCGGCGTCCAGCGCGTCGATCCAGGCTTCGAGCGCGTCGATCCGGTCGGCGGAGAGCGCGGGAATCGTGCCTTTTCGCAGCAACCGCTCCGGGTTCGCGGAGGCGAGGCGAGCCCCGATCGTGAACAGATCCTCCTGGACGGTTCGGAGCGCCGGCCCGGATTCGCCGAGCGTCGAACTCCGCGGGTCGAGGGCGAGTGCCACCCCGACCGCGGCGTTCAGTTCGTCAACGGTGCCGTACGCCGCGACCCGCGCATCGTCCTTCGGAACCCGCGCACCGCCGAGGAGACCGGTCTCCCCTCCGTCCCCACCTTTCGTGTATATCTTCAATCGGGATCGGCCGTCATCGGGTTTGGCCGCGTGCCGCGCGTCGTGCGCCACGCTGATGCGCGAACCTTAACAGCCCGCGCCGAAACGCCGCCACCGGGCACCGCCACCGGGCACCGCCAACAGGGAGCCGTGATGTGAAGACCGACCGAAGCGATGTCCTGCCCGCAAACGTTCAGTCACGAAGAGTCTTCATCGCGACGGCGGCGGCCGGGGTGGGCGCGGCGGCGGCGGGCTCGCTCGGCGCGTGCGGTCCGGGTGACGAGGAGACGGCCGCGAGCACATCGGACAACGGGGCGCGGGACGTGGGCGGCGGGATCGTCGTCGCGCGCGGACCCATCGCGGTGGAGGCCGGGATCGGCGCGCTCAAGCGCGGCGGCAACGCGATCGACGCGGCGGTCGCGACGGCCTTCGCGCAGTTCATCACGACCCCGTTCTCGGCCGGTGTGGGCGGCTTCGGCTGCATGGTCGTGTACAACGCGAGCACCCGGCGCGCCACGTCCATCGACTTCCACGGGCGCGCCGGGAGCAGGGCGACGCCGGACATCTACCGGAGCGCGCTCGAGGGACGGATCTACGGACACGCGGACCGCTGGAAGGTGCGCGGCGACATCAACCAGATCGGCTATCAATCCGTCGTCACTCCGGGGACGGTCGCCGGCCTGTGGGAGGCGTGGAGCCAGTTCGGGACGCGGCCGTGGGCCGAACTTGTAGAGCCGGCGATCCGGCTCGCCTACGACGGCTTCGAAATCCCCGGCGCCCTCGCGCGCGGCTTCACGACCCGGACCGAGTCGTCCTCGGGCGTCGTCCCGTTCTTCACCAAGGTCCAAACGACCGACGCCTCCGCCCGCATATTTCTCAACAACGGAGTACCGTGGCGGGCCGGGGAACGGCTCGTGCAGCCCGATTACGGCCGCACGCTCGAACTCATCGCCGCGGGCGGGGCCGATGTGGTCTACCGCGGCGAGATCGCCGAACGCATCGCGGCAGACTTCGAGCGCAACGGCGGCCTCCTCACGATGGCCGACCTCGAGGCGTACACGCCCGATGTCTACGAGCCGGTGCATGGCACCTACCGCGAACACGACGTGTTTTCGAACGCCCTGCCCGGCAGCGGCGCCCAGGTGATCGAGATCCTGAACCTTCTCGAGGGCTACGACGTGCCGGGTCTCGAACACGGGAAGGCGGACCACGTCGAACTGCTCGGCCGCGCCCAGATCCTCTCCTTCATCGACCGGCGCCGGTACCACGGCGACCCGAAGTTCATCGACGACCCGACGGACATCCTCGTGTCGAAGGACCGCGCGGCGGAACTGAGAGGCTTCATCGACCGCCGCGAACTTCCGCCCGACGTTGTGGAGGAGCCGCCGGAGGGACCGGACACGACGCACCTCTCGACCGCCGACCGGGCCGGGAACTGCGTCGCGCTCACGCACACGCTCGGCTCCGCTTCGGGGGTCGTCACCGAAGGCCTCGGCTTCACGTGGAACAACTGCATGTTCCAGTTCAACCCGGTGGCCGGACGGCCGAACAGCATCGCGCCGGGGAAGGCGCGCATCACCGGGATCTCGCCGGCCATCGTGCTGCGGGATGGGCAGCCCATCCTGGTGACGGGCGCGGCGGGGGGCACCCGCATCCTGGGCGCCGTCCAGCACACGATCAGCAATACCGTCGACTTCGGCATGTCTGCGCTCGAAGCCGTTTCCGTCCCGCGCTGGCACTGGGAGGACCACCTGCTCGAGCTGGAGCCGCAGCTCTTTCATCACCTGAAGGAGGAGCTGGAGGGACGCGGTCTGGTGGTCGGGAACGACGCGTTCGTCGCGCAGCTCCACGCGGTCGGGATCGACCCGGACACAGGCCGTCTGACGGGGGGACCGGACCCGCGCGGGTGGGGCGGCGGATCGGCCACCGTCTAGCTCTCCGGCCAGCTCCCGGCGGGCCGTTTGAAGGTTGACACTTTTTCCATCCCTGTGTATCCTGCGGGTCGCGCTGCGGGGTGGAGCAGTCTGGTAGCTCGTCGGGCTCATAACCCGAAGGTCGCAGGTTCGAATCCTGCCCCCGCTATCTCTCGCCTCGCCTCGCAAAGCTGCGGGGCGAGGCGTTTTGGTCTCCGATCCCTTTTGCGGGACGGGGGTACGATCCGGGGTAGCTCAGTGGCCAGAGCGGGTGGCTGTTAACCACTAGGTCGTGGGTTCGAATCCCACCCCCGGAGTCGGCAGCGGGGCTCTTGCCACGGGCTGCCAGGACGGCTGGGTAGCTCAGGCGGTAGAGCACGGCGCTGAAAACGCCGGTGTCGGCGGTTCGACTCCGCCCCCAGCCATTTGCCACGGGCCGCCGTCGGCCGGTCCGCGGGAAGCGGCAGAGGGGCGTAGCTCAATTGGTAGAGCACCGGTCTCCAAAACCGGCGGTTGGGGGTTCGAGTCCCTCCGCCCCTGTCGGCTCGCGTAGCTCAGGGGTAGAGCGCATCCTTGGTAAGGATGAGGTCGCGGGTTCAAATCCCGCCGCGAGCTTGGAGCAGCTTGGAACAGGATAACGGGATAACGGGATAACGGGCGCCCGTAGCTCAGTTGGATCAGAGCACCGGCCTTCTAAGCCGGGGGTCCCAGGTTCGAGTCCTGGCGGGCGCGTGGCAGAAGGGGACGACAGCGGCAACGAGCCCCCATCGTCCAACGGCTAGGACACCACTCTTTCAAGGTGGAGATAGGGGTTCGATTCCCCTTGGGGGTACTCGACGGAAGCGCGGGACGGGAACGGCGATGGCCCGTCCACGGGAGGCGGAAGCGGGAAGCGCGGGGCCGTAGCTCAGCTGGGAGAGCGCTGCAATGGCATTGCAGAGGTCAGGGGTTCGAATCCCCTCGGCTCCATTTCGTGGCCTGCGCGGTTTGCCCGCACGAGCCCGCGAACGAGAGCTTGTGACGTCGTACGCGCCGTTAGCTCAATTGGCAGAGCAACTGACTCTTAATCAGTAGGTTCGGGGTTCGACTCCCTGACGGCGCATTCTCCCACCCGCCTCCTCATTCTCCCCCGCCTCCTCGCCACGCTCTCCCGGGCCGGCCTGCGCTTTACCGGTTCTCGCGCTCCTGTGCCCGGGCGCCGCGCAGCACGTTCTCCAGCGCGTAGTTCGCTTCGTGGCAGGCGTACTCGTAGAGGAGGTCGTCCATCCTCACGAACGGGACCTCGCCGCCCCACGGGGTCTCCCATGTGTCCGGGTCGTCGATCAGGAACTCGTAGTTGATCGTGCTCGCGTCCACGCGCGTGAGCCGTTCCGTGATCTTCATGTTCGGACTCGCGCCGAAGAACTCGCGGTAGGCGGTGAGCTGCTGCGGATTGAGCTTCGACGTCTCGATCACGAGGGTGTCGTCCTCCCACCAGCCGCGGGAATCCCCGAACCAGGGCCGGATCGCATCGGGGAACGATGACGGGGCGCCGGTCTCGTCGGACGCTCCGGCGCCGGGAGCGACACCGATCGGAATGATGCGGGCGTCGTGCACCATCTCCGTCATGATCATGAGATGGTCGGAGGTCTGCACGATCGTGTAGTTGTTGTTGTAGAAGTAGTTGGGGAGCATCGGAGGGCCGGCGTTGGACCCGAAGGAGACAATGCAGCGCTCGGAGAGGGGCCGGTTCTCGGGGTTGTCGTACTCTCCGTGCCGGCCGCGGGCGGCCATGAGCTGCCCGAGCCGCTGCTGGGCCTCGGCGGTGCGCGCGGGGATGCGGCCGTCTTCCGGAATCGTGAGGAGGGAACTGCGCGGTTCGCCGTTCACGACGGCGACCCGATCTCCCCGGTCCAGGTAGAAGAGGTTGTAGCCCCCCGTGCCGCCGGCCGCGGCCTCCAGGATGAAGTCGCACCCGATGGCGATCCCGCCCTCCGCCGGTGCGTCGCGGTCCGGATCGCTGGATCCCGAGTGGGCCTCGATGCACTCCTGCCGGCCGCCCTCGATCTGCGCCACCTGCTCGGGCGTGAGCACAGCCTCGAACCGCCGGGGCCGCTCGATGGGGGTGATCGTCCCGTTCGTCCAGTTCCCCTGCAGGTCCGGCCGCCCGTCCGGCGTGCGCGGCACTGCGCCGCCATCCTGCGCCCGCGCGACCGGGATGGACACCGCGACGACCACCGCGACCGCGACCGTTGCTCGAATCATGGTTGCCTTCATCGGAACTTCCCCCGCGGTTCAGCGTCTCGGCGACACGAAGGGTCACTCTCCAATCATATGGCCCGTTGCGCGATGATTCACGGGTTCCGGTGGCGATGTCCCGCACCGATACCGACCTTGTTCCGCTTCGAGCGCGGAAACGCGTACGACGTGGAGATCGTTGACTACCATCGCCAAGCGAGAATAGAGCCGATGATTGAGCCCACATCGTGACCGGCGAGCATGGTCTCTTCTCCTCGCGCCGCGAGAGACGCCTGTGGACCTGGGCGCTGGCGGTGGTCGTAGCGATCTATGCGACGGCCGATCTCGCGCGAACGCTGGCCGACGCGCTGCGCGAGAGCGGGCTGCTCGAACTCACCCCCACCATGTTCAGCGTCGGCATGCTCCTGATCGGGATCGCGATCCTGGTGCAGGGGCTGAGGGAGCGGTCGCGCGGCGTGGAGGTCGGCTTCGCGCTGGGCGTCGCGGCGATCGCCGTCATCGGCTTCGCCCGCGGGATCGCCGCGGCCGAGCGGTCCCATCTCATCGAGTACGCGGTGCTGGCGCTCATCATCCACGAGGCCCTGGTGGAACGGACGGCCCACGGGAAGCGTGTCCCGGTCCCGGCCGTGCTGGCCATCACGCTGACGACGGCAGTCGGCGTCGTGGATGAGTGCATCCAGTTCTTCCTGCCCAGCCGCACCTTCGACCTGTTCGACATCGGGTTCGACCTCCTGGCAAGCGTGCTTGCGGTCGGCTCGAGCGTCTCGATCCGCTGGGTCCGCCGCCTGATCGGAAGGTGGCGCTCCTCGCCGTAGTCCGGCGGCCTGGGTCCAAGGCCGCGCGGGGCGCCGAGGCGTATCGACTAGTGTCGCGCGTCCCTCGTCCGCACTTGCCCCGCCGCCCCGTAATCCAGGATGGTCTGGTCGGCGGTGAGCAGCCGGGCTCCATGGTGGCGGGCCGTGGCGGCGATCAGCCGGTCGGCGGGGTCGGAGGTGAAGGCGCCCGGCAGGCGTACGCTCCCCACGGCGATCGCGGGTTCGATGGGGAGGAGTCGGAAGGCGGGCAGCTCGAGAACGGCGTCGATCCACTCCACGACATCACGATCGAGGCGCAGCCGTCCCCTCTCGGTCAGGAGGGCGATCTCCCATGGAGTGATGGCGGACACACCGACACGACTCTCTCGACCGTTCGCTTCGATGACGCGGGCCGCGGCCGAGCCCAGTCTCCGATCTCCCTGGATGGCCCAGATCAGCACATGGGTATCGACGACGATCACCTCAGGGCATCCCATTCCGCCGGATCGGCGGCCGGCGCGAAGGGATCATCGTAGCCCAACACGGATCCCCGCAGCGCACCGATGATCTGCCGACGGCCGTCGTCGGGCCGGGGCACCGGCGCCAGCAGCGCGACGGGCCGACCGTGTTTGGTGATCGTGATCGGTTCCCGTTGCTCGGCGACCTGCGCAATCAGTCGCGCGCACGTCTTGCGGAACACCGCCACACCCACGGTTCTCGTCATGGCCATCCCCCAGGGTCCTGCTCCGAATTCGAGTATGTACATAAATAATGTACCATCATCCCAAAAACCATAACATCCGCTCATCCCGAGGCGTCTCGAATCACCCCTCCCACACGTTCTTGGGGAAGAACCTCAACCGCCTCTCAAACGGAGCCGACAGCCGCACGGATCGCCTTTCTGCGATTCGCGTCTCGAGGCGCTGGAACGGTGACGGTATTCGGGTTGAACGACATCACGTATCCGTCCTTCGGCTCCAGCCGGCCAGCCGATACGATCCGCGTTGAACGCACGGTTGCCGTGAGATGAGGGACAGTCCCATTCGGCGTGTTCGAACCTTCCCCGGGAAGGGCCGATTGCGGATCCCGGTGCGGCTCGCGGCGACCGCCATCGCAATGGCCGCAACTTTCGCCCACGGACAGGAGCGGACGCTTCGGGGGGGAATCGACCTCACGATCGGCGTCATGGACGGCGCACAGGGATACCTGTTCGAGAACATCAGCGGACTGACCCGGGACGCCGACGGACGGATCTACGTGGGGGATTCCAGCACCCGGGATGTGCGCGCGTATGGGCCGGATGGTGGATACCTGTTTCGGGTAGCGGGCCCGGGCGAAGGGCCGGGGGAGATCCGCCGGGACGTGTGCGGGCTGGTGTTCGATCGGGACGGCCGTCTCTGGGTGGACGCCCTGGACTCGTACAAGGTGTTCGACATCCTCGAGGACCGGGCGGACCACGTCCGGGATGTCCCGCCGCCCGACGAGGTTCGGCAGATCGATATGGGACAGGGCAACGCGTTGGTCGCGGGCGGCACCACGAGCTGCGTGAACCCGATGTTTACGGGCCCCACGGGCCTGATCATGGTGGTGGACAGCGTCGGTGTCGATGAGAACAACGACTACGTCATCGAGCGGCAGCACGTGACCATCGGGCTCGAAGGCGACATCGTCAGCCGGGTAACGATCCCCGAACGGGACCTCCGGGAGACGAACCGCCTCGTCGTGGTCTGGCGTCACGAGACCTGGGGGCGGCGGGAGACCGAGATTCCGGCACCCTTCGCCAATCGCAACATCCGCGTGCACTCGCCCGACTCCCGATCCGCGCACCTCTACACCCGGGAATACCTGGTCCAGTTGTTCGGTCCTAATGGCGAGCTGCGCCGCGAGATCCGCCGCGATATAGCCGGTCCGCGGGTGACGGAGCGTGAGGTGCGCCGGGAACGGGAACGACTGGATGAAGCACGTAGGGCCTTCGCCGACGTGCTCATCGATTTTCCGTCGATCGAGATGCCGGAGCGGAAGCCGCCGGTGGGGGACATGTGGTACGACGAGGACGGACGCCTGTGGGTGCGGCTCGCGTGGGCGGAGGCGGACGAGGTCCTGCGCGCGCACGTCTACGACCCGGACGGCGAGCCGCTCTTCACGGCCGAGTGGCCGCGGGGGATCGATCTGTCCCTGGGCGGCGTGAGCGGCGACGTTGCGCTCGGCGTCCAGTACATGGAGTTCGACGTCCAGCGCGTGGTGCGGCTCCGCTTCTCCCCGCCGTAGGCCCGGAGCGTCTGCTCTTGCGTCGCGGGTTCTCCCCCGGGATGTCATCAACGATGTTGCACTCCTGACCGCCCCCCCCCCGGGCCCGTGTGCCGAACGTGTCCCAGTGGTTACCATCCTCCGGCGTGATCGATCCGAGTCAGGAGGTGTTCTCATGCAGGGCATGATTCGCGCGCACCGTGGCGCGCTCTGGGCTGGACTTCTTGCCGTTTCAGCGGCCGTCGCGTTTCCGGGCGTCGGGGCCGCGCAGTACCTGCCGGCGCGGGGGGACGCGTGGGAGACGCGCACTCCCGAGCAGGTGGGGATGAGCGCCGAGGGGGTCCGGGCGGCCATCGAATACGCGCTCGAGCACGAGACGAGCCAGGCGCGCGACCGGGAGTTCCAGCACAGCCGGAGCTTCGGGCGCGAGCCCCTCGGGGAGGGAATCGGACCCTTCAACGTGCGGGGCGGACCGGCCGGGATGATCGTGCGCCACGGCTACATCGTCGCGGAGTGGGGAGACACGAGGCGCGTCGACATGACGTACAGCGTGACGAAATCCTTCCTCTCGACGTCCGTGGGACTCGCGTGGGACGAGGGGCTCATCGGCTCGCTCGATGACACGGTGCGCGAGTACATGGCCCCGATCGACGTGCCCCCGGGCGACGGGGAGCCCGGCGTGGACCGCATCGGGTTCGGGAAGCCCGATCCGACGACGATGTTCGAGTCCGAGCACAACCGCACGATCACGTGGGACGACCTCCTGAGGCAGACCTCCGACTGGGAGGGCACGCTGTGGGGCAAGCCGGACTGGGCCGACCGTCCAAGCGGCGACCCCGACACGTGGATGACGCGGGATCGCCATCCCTCGGGGACCGTGTACGAGTACAACGACACCCGCGTGAACCTCCTCGCGCTCGCCGCGATGAGCGTGCTGCGGCGCCCGCTGCCCGAGGTCCTGCACGAGCGCGTGATGGGACCGATCGGCGCCTCTCCGACCTGGCGCTGGAACGGCTACGAGAACTCCTGGGTCACGGTCGACGGGCGCCGCGTGCAGTCGGTGAGCGGCGGCGGCCACTGGGGCGGCGGCATGTTCATCAGCGCCCGCGACCAGGCGCGCTTCGGCCTCTTCACGCTGCGGCGCGGGACGTGGGGGGACCGGCAACTCCTCTCCGAGGAATGGTTCGATCTCGCGACGACGCCCGGCCCGGCGAACGGCTCCTACGGGCACATGAACTTCATGCTCAACGTCGCGGACGAGGAGGGGAACAAGCGCTATCCGAGCGCGCCGGCGGAAGCGTGGGCCCACCTCGGCAACGGCACGAACATGATCTACTGCGATCCGGTGAACGATCTGGTTGTGGTGGCGCGCTGGATCCCCGGAGGGGCGATCGACGGCCTGCTCGACCTCGTCATCGACTCGATCGACGACACCGCCGCGGCCTCATCCGGGTCGCGCTGAACCACATCGGGGTCGGCCCCCTGGGGCAGGTAGACGCTGGGGGCCGGCCCCGTTAGATTGCCCGCACGGCGCGTCGCCTCTTCCGGCGGCGCGTTTCGTGTCTGCGCCCGTAGCTCAGCCTGGATAGAGCGCTTGCCTCCGGAGCAAGAGGTCACAGGTTCGAATCCTGTCGGGCGCACTCGTCCCGGCGGAGCCAGCGGCACCGGTTCTCGGGGGCGACTCCCCGTACCGAAGGGTTACGGGCGCAGGCTCGGGTGGCGGAAATGGCAGACGCGCAGGATTCAGGATCCTGTGGGATTAAACTCCCGTGGGGGTTCGACTCCCCCCCCGAGCATCACCGGCCCAGGTGGCGGAACTGGCAGACGCGCTAGCTTGAGGGGCTAGTGTCCTTTTACGGACGTGGAGGTTCGAATCCTCTCCTGGGCATGCAGCATGACATCGCCGATCGCACCACCGGCTCCGAGCGCCCGTAGCTCAACTGGATAGAGCACCTGACTACGGATCAGGAGGTTGGGGATTCGAATTCTCCCGGGCGCATTCTCTCCTTCCTTCGGGCGTCGAGACTGCGCCCGCGAGAATTCGGGCGCTCGTGGAGCTTCGCTCCCCTTCGCTGGCCAAATTCTCCCGGGCACGTCCTTCTGGGCACACGTGCCGAGCGGCGTTGTCCGTAGGCTCGCGACGGGCTTCGCCCCCTCGCTGACGAATCTCCTCCAGGACGGGGTCCATTAGATGCGCGTCAGGCTGGCTGAACGGAGGGATGTGGATCGGCTGCTGGAGCTCATGCGGGGACTGGCGCGGTTCGAGGAGTACATCGACGACTTCGTGGTGACGCGGGAGAGTGTGCTCGAGCATGGGTTCGGGGACGACCGTCTCTTCACCGCGTTCGTGGCCGAGCAGGACGATGATCTCGTCGGGATGGCCGTGGCCTACACGATTCCGTGGACCTATACGCTGCGGCCGAAGGTCGTGCTCAAGGAGTTGTTCGTTGAAGAGAGGGCGCGCGACGCGGGGGTAGGGAAGGCCCTGATGGCGGCGGTGATTTCACACGCCAAGTCCATCGGTGCGGCCGAACTGATCTGGACGGTCATGGACGGAAACCGCGCGGCGGAGGGCTTCTACCGATTCCTGGGCGCTTCGCCGGACCTCAAGTGGAACAACTGGTCCCTGAGCCTCGACGAGTGAAGTGGGTACAGTTGACGCATGGAACAGCCATCGCGGACTGCGGCTCAGCCCCCGCTTCGGCGGCCCGGGTCGCGTTCATGCGTCGCTCGTTTCAGTCAACTCCTCGAGCTGCGGATTGGTCCACCATGCCCCGCTCTTCGCGCAGAGCAGCCAGATGGCGTTGTCCACCAAGGCGACGGGCACCTTGCCCGCCGCCGCGATCGCTTCTGCCGCCGCCATGGCGTCGACGAACAAACGCCTGCTGGGCTTGGGTGTGCCTCGGTGACCTCGGTTGGGCCACGTGCCGGCCTCAATCAAACCGAACGCGGCCAAGGCCCGGAGAAGGTGCCTGTCGGGTTTGGCCACGTCAAAGCCGAGGTTCTTGAGGGCCTCCGCCGCCAGTGGCACGCCGAAGGCCGGAAGCTTGTACTCGTCGCCATGCATCCCCAGGCGCAACGCCACGCGCTTGGGATCGTTCTTGAGCCGCTGATGTCGTCCTCCGAGAGCCCTGCGTACCACTCCAGGTCAAAGCCCGAAAACACGTCCGAGAGTTCGGTCTGGATTCCTTCGATCTTGGCCCAGTCCGTGTTGTTGGACAACACGGACATCAGCAGCGCCTCAAAGGTCTCGTTGTCGCTCCACGTCCGACCCTCCTCCGACCTCTGCCTGACCGCTTCCACCTGACCGTACCCGTCCACGAGACCGCACCAGTCCTCCCGCCACGCGTCCAGACTGGACTTGACGTTCTTCCACAGGCACAGCAACTCGCTCATCGATAGCGCCCCTTGCCGATTTGCTCGCTCTCCAAACTTCCACCTGGCCATACTCCAAGTACTAATGATGTACTAATTTGTGTCAGATTAGTACTTGGCCATCTCGTGTCACCCTCCGGGAGGCTTCAGGGTGTGCCGGAACTCCGGGCCGGGGGGCGGCAGTCGGGCCACTGCGAGTCCTCCGGCATGGCGCGGCGGTCGCGGGGCATGCGGTTCGGATCCTCGGAGGCGAGATAGGCGAACATCGCGGTCATCACGGCGTCGTCGCGCAGGTCCTCGAAGACGATTTTGTCGAAGGTGTCGCGGTTCGTGTGCCAGGTGTAGGTGCTCGTGTCCCAGCGGTTGTCGGCGATGTTCATGCCGCTGCGGCCGGCGCCCACGTGGAAACTGAAGGCGGGCACGCCCGCGCACAGGAAGGAGGCGTGGTCCGTCCCGCCGGACTCGGGCATCCCGGGGACCTCGAGGGTGACGAGGTCGGACAGCTCGCTCGGGATCTTCGCAAGCCACTCGCCGAAGCGCCCGGCGGCGCCGGCGAACCCCTGCATGGGGATGAAGGTGACCGGCCCGTTCCCGTGATCGACGTTGAACACGGTGTGGGTGCGCTCGAGGATCTCGGGATGGTCCTCGACGAAGGCGCGTGACCCGTTCAAGCCCTGCTCCTCGCCGTTCCAGAGGGCGCCGATGATCGTGCGGCGGGGGTTCGGGACGGCGTGTTTCAGGATGCGCATCGCCTCCATGATCGCGACGGCGCCGGTGCCGTTGTCGAGTGCGCCGTCGGAGCCGTCCCACGAGTCGTAATGGCCTCCGAGGATCACGTACTCCTCGGGCTCGGCGCTGCCGGGGATGACGGCGAAGGCGTTGGAGACCGGCACCTCTCCCAGGAAACGGGCCTGTGCGTCGACGCGAAGCACCGGCCCCTGATCGTTCTCGGCCAGCCGGTACAGGAGCCCGTACGCCTCGCAACTCAGGTCAAGGACCGGCGCCCGCTCCGCGCGGGTGCCGAAGATCTTGGTGACGCCCCAGCCCTCGGACCATTGCGAGCGGAGGATGCCGGCGGGTTCGGCTGCGCTCAGCGCTTCCGGCAGCGAGCGCGCAGCGAACCCCGTGTTCCCCACGCGTTCGTTCCACTCCGCGATGGCGCGCTCCCGCTCCGCCGCCATGCGGGCCGTCGTCTCGGGCCGCGCGAACCACTCGAGGTTGTCGGGCGCGCGGCAACTGGGCTCCGGGCGCGAGACGAGCACGAACTTGCCGCGCACCTCCGACAGCGCTGCCTCGAAGGCTCCGGGGCTGTCCGCGTCCGCCAGGATCACCACCTCCGCCTCGACAGGTCCGTCCGTGGCCGGGCTCCACGCCGCCGCCATGCCCTCGAGCGTGCGCACGCGCGGCGCGATGAGATCGATGTGGGTGATGCCGCGCTCCCAGCCCCGCCAGGTGCCGTATTGCTCCTTGTAGGCCTCGATGCCCCACTCGGCGTACTTCGCGAGCGCCCAGTCGTTGGCGCCGGCCATCGCCGGCGACCCGGTGAGCCGCGGCCCGATCGAGTCCATCATCACCTGGCCGAGTTCGTAGACCTGCGAGCGTTCGACCCCTTCCTCCCAGATCGCCCGGATCACCGGATCGCCAGAGGGAAACGACTGCGCGGCCGCGCCCTGCGTTCCGCCCGGAATCAGCGACGCCGTCAGAGTGGAGAGGCATGCCAGCGAACAGGCGAGTCCGAGACGAGCCGTGGGCTTCATGGATCGCTCCGGGAGAGGGTTTGACTTACTACTGGAGAGAGCCCTCAGCTCCGTCTTGCTGCGACTCTCCTCGCCCTTCAAGGGGCACACATTCCAACTCTATGAGCTCATGCTCCTTGACCCGGAATCGCGTACCCATTCCCTGGTTTCTGCAGCCTTCCATCGCGGCTTCCACGGAGTCGGTCCATTCGGGGGCCGTGATGTTCTCGAACGCGTAATAGCACGCGATGCCGAGAAAGAAACCGACGACGATCTTGATCACGGTCTCTGCCGGTCCGCGGGGCATGTGGGGGCTCCTTTGTCTCGCGTCCTGGAAAGATGCGAATCCCCGTTGATGCCGACAACCGGCCAGCACCTTCGGCCAAGCCGGACACACAGACTCTTGCCGCCCGGGAGAACCGCGCAGGCGGGAAGAGGCGCACGGGCGCTATCCATCCCGAATCGGGATAGCTACCTTGCGCACCATGCGGATCATCGCCAAGAGGACGCTGCGGGCCTATTGGGAGGGAGAGCCCAGAGCAGAGCAGCCACTCAAAGCATGGTACGCGGTTGCCCGGAGGGCCGACTGGTCGTCCCCGGCGGACGTCAAGGCCGTGTACGGAAACGCCAGCATCGTCCGCAACGACCGGGTGGTGTTCAACATTGGCGGGAACAGGTATCGACTGATCGTCCGGTTCGACTACCGGCGTCGAATCGGCTTCGTGAGGTTCGTCGGCACCCATGCCGAGTACGATCGCCTCGATGCTTCCCATGTGTAGAAGGAACGCACGATGATCCGGCCCATCAGGGACGAGACCGATTACGACGCGGCGCTTGCCGAGATCGACAGCCTCATGGGTGTAACCCCGGGGACTCCCGAATCCGACCGCTTGGAGGTTCTGGTGACCCTGGTCGAGAGATATGAGGCGGAGACCTGGAGCATCGAGGCTCCGGACCCGATTTCGGCGATCCGCCACGTCATGGAGGCCCGAGGACTGCGGCAGAAGGACCTGGCGGCGCTGATCGGCTCACAGTCTCACGCATCGGAGGTCCTTCGCCGTCGCCGCCCCCTCTCCCTGGCCATGATTCGAGTGCTGGCCGCGGAATGGAGCCTCCCCGCCGATGTGCTCGTGCGCGAGTACGAGCTTGCAACACGCTGAGCTTCGCTCGGTGACCTCCGCCCGCCGGGTCGCTAATGCGCCTTGAGGGCAAGCGTGCTCTGGTTACCGGCGGCTCTCGGAGCATCGGTCGGGCGATCGCCCTCGGACTGGCGCGCGAGGGGGCGGATGTGGCGATCAACTACCGGCGGAGCCGTGAGGAGGCCGAGAGCGCCGTCCGTGAGATCGAGGCGATGGGGCGTCGCGCCGTCGCGGTACGGGGATCGACCGATTCGCGTTCCGACGTCGAGCGTTTCGTCGCCGAGGCCCACGACTTCCTGGGTGGCCTCGATGTCCTCGTGAACAACGCGGGGATCCTGAGGCGCACCCCGTTCCTCGAGATCGGCGAGGAGGAGTGGGACGCCATCCAGGGGGTCAACCTGAAGGGATACTTCCTGGTCGGGCAGGCCGTCGGACGCCGCATGGTCGAGGACGGGACGGCGGGGGCGATCGTCAACGTGTCTTCCGCCGGACAGGCGGTGGCCGCGCCGAACCTCACGCACTACTGCGTGTCGAAGGCGGGGGTCGAGATGCTCACGAAGCAGATGGCGCTCGAACTCGCGCCCCACGGTGTCCGGGTGAACGCCATCGCGCCGGGCCTGATCGAGACGGACCTGAACCGCGCCGACATTGCACGGGACGACTTCCGCGAGCGGCGTCTCACCCGCATCCCGCTGCGGAAGATCGGCGCGCCGGACGACGTGGTGGGCGCCGTCGTGTACCTCGCGTCGAACGAGGAGGCTCGACTCGTAACGGGCGCCAGCCTGTTCATCGACGCCGGCCAGACGATCTGGGGTGCGTAGGGAGCGGCGATGGTGACCGATACTCACGAACGCGTCCACGTCGAGAGGACCGGCGTCGTCGCGATGGCGCTCCCGTTTGCGGAGGCGTTCCCGCTGTTCAGCGCCGAGGGCGAGCGACGGTGGGTGACAGGGTGGGATCCTCGCTACGTGCATCCCGGTGAACCCCATGCCGGCGAGGGTCTGGTATTCCAGACCACGAAGGAAGGCGCGGGGACTGCCACGTGGGTCCAGACGCGATACGAGCCTGCGGCCGGCGTCGCGTCGTACGTGTATGTGATTTCGGACCACCACACCGCTATGGTGGACGTTCATGTGACCCGCGACGGCGAGAGCCGAAGCCAGGCGTCCGTAAAGTACCGCATAACTTCGCTGTCAGCCGACGCGGACGGTTTCGTACGAACGTTCGGCGAGGACTTCGAGGACTACATGGCGCATTGGGCCGAGGCGATCCAGCGACACGTCGTGGAAGGTGTCCCACTCAATCACGACTGAACGTGGAGGCGGCATCGCGCCGCGTCGCGGGCGGGACAAGCGCGAGCGAGTAGCGCGGGTCCCGCCCGGCCCGGGGGTGGCCGCAGCGGCGGCGCTCCTGGCGGGGGCGTGCGCTACTCCCGACTTCGGGGAATCCAATCCGCCGCCGGACGCGCGCACAGGGGACGTCCGCTTTTCCCATGTGCTGTCGAGCACGTCGGAGTTCCACCTCATGGCGGAGCGCTTCCGGGATCTCATGCTCGAGCGCACGGACGGGCGATTCCGGGTCGTCATCTATCCGTCGGGACAGCTCGGGGGCGAGCGCGTCGCCTTTGAGCAGATCCAGGTCGGCGCGGTGCACATGGCGATCACGGGCACACCGGTGCTATCGAGCTGGGTGCCGGAGACGCAGGTGTTCGATCTCCCCTTCCTGTTCGAGACCCGGGACCACGGTCTCGCGGCGATGAACGGCCCGGCGGGAGACTGGTGGCGCGACCTGCTCCTGGAGCGCACGGGCGTCCGCTCGCTGGGCTTCCTCGACTACGGGTTTCGCCACGTCTACAACACACGCCGGCCCGTCGATACGCCCGGGGATCTCGCCGGCCTCAAGCTCCGCGTCCTCCAGAACGCGACCTACCTCGCGGCCTATTCCGCGCTCGGCGTGCAGGCGACGCCGATGAACTACGGCGAGGTTTACTCCGCGCTCCAGCAGGGCGTGATCGACGGCGGGGAAGCGAACGCGATCGGGTTCGTGAGCAGCCGGCTCCACGAGGTGGCGAAGTTCTACAGCTTCACGTCCATCACCTACAACCCCATCACCCTTCTCGTGAACGAGCCGTTCTATCGGGGACTCCCGGCCGATATCCGGGAGGCCGTCGACCGTTCCTCGGCCGAGGCGCTCGCCTACCAGAGCGAAGTCGCGCGCCGGATGGAGGCCGAGGCACTGGAGCAGATGCGCGCCAGCGGCGTGGAGATATCCCGCCCGAACCTGGCGCCGTTCACCCCGGCCGTCAGACCGCGCATCTGGGACGAACTGGCGAATCGGCTGCTGGACGGCGAAGCGCTGATCGCAGGGCTGGTGGCGGAGGCTGAGCGCGTCGCATCCGAACGCCCGTAGATACCTTGACCGCGATACACGGGAAGATCACACCAGACGGTTCTGCCAGAGTTGCCGAGTGAACTCTTCGGCGGGAAGGATGTCGATGCCATCGGATGTCTGCCGGGCGCGAGCTTCCAGGCAAACGATGACTCGGCGCCCGATCGAAGGATGATCCCGAACGACGCTGCGGAGTCCCCGGAGATGGCGCGAGCCGATGTTCGCGCTCGCCTTGGCCTCGACCGCCAGCAGCATGTCGCCAATCACGAAATCCACTTCGGTTCCGCCCGCGAGCCGCCAGTACGAAAGCTCGCCATCGAATTCCCGGTAACTGAGCCAGGCGGACAACTCGTGGCACACCCAATTCTCGAAGGCCTTCCCGTACAACTCCGAGCCGGGAGCCAGGGAACCGCGCCGCGCGAGCCGGTTCACGATCCCCACATCCGCGAAATAGAACTTCGGTGCCCGGATGACCCGCCGCTTCGGGCGCGCGCGATAGGACGGGACCCAGCGAGCGAGAAGCATGTCCACCAGAACCTGGAAGTAGTTCTTCACCGTATGCAGCGCGATGCCGCACTCGGCGGCGATGTTCGAGAGGTTGACGATCTCTCCGTCGCTCAGCGAAGCCGCGTCCAGAAAGCGTGAGAAGGCGGGGAGTTGCCGGACCACGCCTTCCGCGGCGACCTCCTGGACCAGGTAGTCGTTGATGTAGGCGTCCAGGAGGCGGACGGGGCGGGGGGCCTCGTAGATGCGGGGGAGGTAGCCCGTGTTGAGCAAGCGGGTCAGGTCGAAGTCTTCACCGAGCTCGGCCGCGGTGATCCCGAGCAACTCGTAGCGGACGGCTCGCCCCCCGAGGAGATTGGCGGCGCCCCGCTTCACCTTGGTCGCGCTCGATCCGCACAACGCGAAGCTGAGGCCCCGGTTCTCCATGAGCCAATGAACCTCGTCCAGTAGCGCGGGCACCTTCTGGACTTCATCGATGACGATCTGGCGGTTCCGGTGAGCCCCCTCCGCTTCGATTTCCTGGCGCAGAAACTCCGGGTTCGTCAGGTAGCGGCGAAACTCGTCGCTCTTCAGCAGGTCGACCCAGCGGCCGTCCGGATAGCGCTGCCGCAAGAGGGTGCTCTT
Source organism: Gemmatimonadales bacterium (assembly GCA_009838765.1). Lineage (GTDB taxonomy): Bacteria > Gemmatimonadota > Gemmatimonadetes > Palauibacterales > Palauibacteraceae > Palauibacter > Palauibacter ramosifaciens. The sequence continues at coordinate 52,311 of VXQX01000080.1, read as the reverse complement.
GCCGGCCTGGCGCGGTCCCCACAGGAAGAATGTCTCGGTGCCGGCGTCCGGCAGATTCAGTGATCGTTCGAACATGCGCTGCAATTTATCATGATAATTTGCAGTAGCAATACATATTGTCAGAGACCTGCCGGCCGCCCGGGGGTTACGTACCCGGCCGGACCGCAGGTAGTGTAGCTGGCAGGTCTTCCCGTTACCGGTCGAGCGGGCGGCTCGGCGGCCGGCCACGGAGGCGCCGTGGCCCAGGAAGGGGCGGCAAGAGAATGAAGCGGAGGCTGCGGGCGTTGGACCGGGTGCTGGTCACGCTCGAGACGTACGCCGTTGGCGTCCTGCTGATCGCGGTCTGCGACGTGGTGCTCCTGCAGGTCCTGATGCGCTACCTCTTTGCCTGGCCGAATCCGTGGAGCGAGGAGGTGTCGCGCTTCTGCTTCATCTGGCTCTCGCTGCTCGGGACCTCGCTGGCGGTGGCGCGGCGAACCCACTTCCGCTTCGACCAGGTCACCGGACGGCTGCCGCCGCGCGCGAGGAAAGCGGTAGAGACGTTCGCGGCGGCGGTCGTGCTGCTGTTCGCATTCGTCCTCATCGGTACGGGAATCGCCCTCATGGACCTCACCATGGGAGAGCGCTCCGCCGCCCTGAACCTGCCCGTCGCGCTCGTCTATGCCGCGGCGCCCGTGTCCGGCGTGCTGATGGCGATCCACATGCTGGCCGGAGGGGCAGGCGAGGCTGAGGGGATGTCCGCCCCACCCGCGCCGCAGCAACCGGCGTCGACGGGAGACGTCGGCTGATGGGCGGCCTCCTCCTCGGCGTTTTCGGCCTCCTGGTGTTGGCCGCCGTTCCCATCGGCTTCGCGCTCGCAATTGCCGCCGTCATCGCCATCGTGGTGGCGGATCTCCCGCTCGTCGTCATCCCGCAGCAGATCGTCGCGGGGATGGACTCGTTTCCCATGCTCGCCGTGCCCCTGTTCATCCTCGCCGGCTACCTGATGGATGTCGGGGGGATCAGCCGCCGCCTGGTGGCGCTGGCCCGCGCCCTCGTGGGACACCTCCCTGGCGGGCTCGGGCAGGTGGTCGTCATGGCCGAGGTGTTCTTCTCGGGCGTGTCGGGTTCGACGTCCGCGGATGCGGCCGCCGTCGGCGGCATCATGGTGCCCCAACTGGCCGCGAACGGGTACGGCCGGGCGCGCGCCACGGCGATCGTCTCGGCCGCGTGCGGCATGGGGATCCTCATTCCGCCCGCCATCGTGATGGTCGTGTACGGCGTCATCGGGAACGTCTCCATCGGCGCCCTGTTCGTCGCCTCGATCGTGCCCGCGCTCCTCATCGCCACAGGCCTGATGGCGCAGATCGGGTGGCAGGCGCGAAGGGAAGGGTGGCCGCGCGGTGAGCGCGCCTCGTTCGCGGAACTCCGCCGCGCGACGCTCGACGCGGTGCTCCCGCTCTTCATGATCGTCGTCATCCTGGGGGGGATCCGCTTCGGACTCTTCACCCCCACCGAGGCCGCCGCGGTCGCCGTCGCCTACGCGCTGCTCCTGGCGGCTTTCGTATACCGATCCCTCACCCTCGCGGAGCTGTGGAGCAAGATCGTCCAGACCGCCGTCGTGTCCGGGATGGTGCTGTTCGTCGTCGGCGCCGCGCACCTCCTCGGCTGGGTCCTCGCCGTCCTGCAGGTCCCCCAGACGCTCGCGTCGACCGTCGTCGGGCTGGGCGGCGGCCCGATCGGCTTCATGCTCCTCACCATTCTCGTGTTCCTTCCGCTCGGCGCCATCCTCGAGGGCGTGCCCGCGGTCGTCCTGCTGACGCCGATCCTCCTGCCCCTGGCGACGCAACTCGGGATCGACCCCGTGCACTACGGCGCCGTTATCGTGGCCACGCAGGGAATCTCCGTGTTCCTGCCTCCCGTGGGCGTGAGTCTGCTCGTCGCCTGCTCCGTGGGAGGGGTCGAGCCGGCCGAGGTCGCGCGCCCGCTCTGGCCCTACCTCGCGCTCATGCTGGCGCTCACGGTCGCCATCGCATTCCTGCCCGGCGTCGTCCTGTTCCTGCCGGAACTGCTCGGATACTGAAGGGTCTGAGGTTTTCGGACGAAGCGGGTTGGGATGGGAGGATCGCTGATGCGTTTTCCGATCGTGGTTCACAAGGATGCGGACAGCGGGTATGGCGTGACCGTGCCCGATCTTCCCGGCTGTTTCTCAGCCGGCGAATAGGCTGAACGATGGAGACACGTGAGTTCGAGATGAGGACGGCGCGGTTGCTGCTCCGGCCGCACCGCCTGGAGGACGTGGACGACATATTCGAGTTCGCCCGCGATCCGGAGTGGGGTCGATATCTGACGGCACCGATGCCCTACCTGCGGGAACACGCGGTCGAGTTCGTGGAGGACCGGATCCGCACGTCACGGGACCTGTGGCCGGTGTGGGCGATGGTCCTGGAAGAGAGGGTCGTCGGGGGCATCGGGATCGAGATCGACGTCGACTATGCGACGGGAGCCCTGGGCTACTCGCTGGCAAGGGAGCACTGGGGCCGAGGCCTGACGGCGGAAGCGGCCCGCGCTGTCGTCGACTGGGCGTTCCGCGAGCGCGGGCTCGCGAAGGTGTACGCGTATGCCGATGCGCGGAATACGGCGTCTCTCAGGGTGATGGAAAAGCTGGGCATGACCCGCGAGGGGACGTTGCGCGGCCACCGGACCTTGCGGGAGGAGCGGGTCGACGACGTGTACTACGGACTCCTAAGGGAAGAGTGGGCGAGGGACGAACGCTAAGGTGGCTCGCGCCGCTCAAGGCATATCACCCAGCCCCGTGGCCATCCGTCCCACATATTCTACGACTGCATTCCATACCTCCTCGAACTCCCGCTCAGCGCCTGGAGGGAGCAGGTGAGCCAGGTTGCGCTCCCAGTCAGCGTGGAACTCGTCCCTGCGCTCCAGCAGACGACCCGGGTCGATAGCCTCCGATTCGACTTCTCTGGCAGCCAGTTTCCGGGGAAGCTCGACTCGCACCTTCCCCTCATCGACGTGCTTCAGGAGCGAGAAGATGTCGTACACATCTCTCGATACGGCGTGGATCCGTTGACCGAGAACGGCTCGGACCTTCTCGGACATGACTTCTTCCAAGGCATAACACGTCAACTCGCTCTCTCCGAGATCCTCGGCGTCGGAGAAGGGATGGAATAGGGGGCGCGACACGGGGCTGAACGTCAGTACTTCGTTCCGCGTGATGTCGAGGCGAAGACCGGGCGGAGATCCGCCCGAAGCATGCGGTCCGCGCCAATAGAGAGTGAACTTGAGGCTCTCGCGCCCGTACTCGTCGTCAATGACTCTCCGCTTCGGTTCCCGGGCCGCGAAGTCGATGCCGCTGGCCCCCCGAACCGCTGCGAATGCCTCGCCGACCGCTTTCTCGAAAAGCTCCATGGTCCTGGGCTCGACACCCGCCTCTCGCGCGCGCTGGCGGATCTCAGCGTCCTGAATCATGTCTGCCCCCGGAGCCCTTCCTCCGGGAGATTGATTTCAATACGCCAGCGGGTGGCGATCCGATGGGACTTCCTCGGAGTGGATGGGTCGAGTCTGCTGATGCCGGCAGTGAGGAGATCCAACCATTCATGCAGGATCGCCCGCTTCGGTGGATGAGTCAGCTCAACGCTCTCGACCAGAAACCCGAGCCGCTTCACAACCGCGCCGGAGCCAAAGCAGCGCAGATAATCCGTCATGCGGTCCCAGTTGAAGTCCTCATCCCCTTCGAGCAGTGCCTCGCTGACCTGGGCCACTCCTCCGCTCAGTTCGGGCCTATCGAGGCAATCTACGATCGTTTTTTCCCGATCCGTGACCTTGATCTGGAATTCTCCGGCACGGAATGCGTGGCAACCGAAGAACTTCCGAGGCTTCACCCGGACGATTCGAAACCGCATCCCGAGAACCTGCGGTGTGCGGCGTTCCTTGCGGGCGGTCGTCTGCACGTAGGTAACGCGGGGGACCTGCTCGGTGAGGTTCCAGTAGTTGAGGGCGGACCAGTAGCCGACCGTGCCGCGACTCACCAAGTGTCCCGCAATGACGTAGGCGTCCTCGGTCCAGGTGCGGTTGGGGCCGGCTTCGAGTGGAACGATGAGGTACTTCCCCTTCTCAAGGCGCTCCAGCCAGCCCTTGTCGGCGAGTCGTGCCAGCACATCCCTGGTCGCCTTGCCTTCGCCAAGTACATCGTACGCATCTTTGGTGGCGAAGATCTGCTTCCCGTTCGCGGCCAAGGTGGTGAGGAATGATGCTTCGGCGTTGCTGAGGCTTATTGTATTACGATACGGCATTACCGCTCCCATAGGCGTTAATCACGTATCAAAATGTAATCAATGTGGGTGGAATCCGCTAACGCCGCTCGTGCATGCAAGGGCCCCAGACGGTGCCGTTGGACCCGTCAGTACTTGATGTCGGTTCGGCCGACCGTCATCCCGATGTTGCCGGCCCGCCGGCCCATCGTGTAGTGCTCGCCGCTCCCGGCGGTCATCCCGAAGAAGTCCACGGCGGGCACGATCAGCCGCCCGGCGTCGTCGACCGCGCCCTCGATGGCGGTCGTCGCCACGACTTCCGCGAAGAAGAGCTTCCGCTCCGGCGGCACCTCGAGAGAATCGAAGATCCGGCACTCGCAATGGATGGGAGACTCCTCCACCGTGGGCGCATCGACGACTGTGGCCGCGCCTCGCGTCAGCCCCGAGAGTTCGAACTTGTCCGCCACGCGCCCGGAGTTCATGTCGACGGTGTCGAACGCCTCGACCATCGACGCGAGCGGCACGTTCAGCACGAACTCGTCGTGCATCTCCAGGAGTCCCCTCGCCTGGTGCTCGAAGGCCGCGCTCACCCCGATCTGGGGCGGGTCGCCGCTCACGACGAACGTCCACAGCACCGAGATCTCGTCCGGGTCGCCGGGCCGGCCGTTGACGGTGAGCAGGATCGCCGGGACGGGCGGGAGCATCGGCCCCGGCTCCGCGAGCAAGCGACGAGGCCCGGTGAGCGGCGCCGGCGGCCTACCCCCGCCCACCGGCATGCCCTCGTCGGGCCCACATCCCCAAACGGCGGCGACCGCGGCGGCCGCCGAGCCGCTCCCCAGAAACCGCCTTCGCGACCAGCCGTCCGTTGATGGCATCTTCTTCACCGCCTCCTCGCGCATAGCTACGCGTGCGCCCGGGCATCAATAGATGCCGGGGATAATTCGGTATCTCACCCGCGCCTGGTACTCGGCCCACTTCTCGGGGCCGTACTTTTCGGCGCAGAACTTGTCGTCGAAGCGCTGTCGGAAAATGAACAGTCCGACGATGAACACGAAGTAGGTCCAGGCCCAGGGGTTGGCGAAGTAGCCGAACACGAGGGCGATGGAGAGGGAGAAGAAACCCTCGCCCAGGTAGTTGAAGTGGCGGGCGACGCCCCACAGCCCGCTGCACAGGATCTTGCGGTCGCCGGCCTCGATGTACTCGGGCTCGATGAGGCCGAGGAACTTGCGCTCGGGCCAGCGCTTGAAGGTGTACTTCTGCATGTTGGCACCGCGCGTGATGCCCCATGCGACGAGGAACAGCGCCGGGGCGCCGATCAACCACACCTGTCGCCAGGGCGCCGCGAAGCCGGGGTCCGGGTACACGGCCATGCCCCACAGCGGCAGGATGTAGAGCCACCCGTACACCAGGATCCCGCCCCAGATCATCTTGAAGCCGAGCTTCTCGTGGATCACGTCGAACGTGTAGAGTTGGACGCGCTCGAAGATGAAGTAGTCGAAGACGTAGAAGGTGAGGAACGCGGCGTACAGGAAGACGCCGGGATTCGAGTCTGCGCCGAAGAGGCCGTGGTGATACGCGGCGCCGGAGAGGGCGTTCAGCGACAGCATCGTCCCGCCGACGACGTACAGGAACATCTTCACGTCGAAGCGTTCGTTGAAGAACGACTGCTCGAGGACGCGCCCTTCCCACAGGGCGGCGAGCGGACGCTCCACCTTGCCGCGCGACCCGCCGAACACGGCGAGGATGGCGAAGATCAGGCACAGGACCGTGCCGCCGGCCACCTGGTAGGCGGTGGACCGGTAGAACCAGTCCCGCGGCATCCCGGTGAGTTCGAGCGCCCACACGAGTTCCGCGAGCACGAACACCAGCAGGCCGTTCAGCCGGTAGCTGCGGGGCTCGCCGGTCTCCGCGTCGATGACGTAGCCGGGCACCCGCCTTCCCGGCAGCGCGAGTTGCACTACGAAGAACGCGGCGCAGATCGCGAGCGGGGCGAGGAAGCCCGCGACCGCCTCCGGCCCCGAAAGCTCGAACAGGTGGCCGATCCCCAGCCATTCAAGCATCAGAAGAGGCCCTCTCCGGGGAGCGCCGATGCCTGCTGGAACCAGTCCTCCAGGAGGTTCTCGTCCACCTCGTCCTCCTCATGAATGTGGAAGTACCGGACGTGCTTGTGCTTCGATTCCACCGGCGGCGCGGGACGCAGCGAAGCGCCGTTGAGGAAAGTCACCTTGATGTACCGCGTGAAACAATGGAACGAGAGGAACCAGCCCTGGTTATCGAGGCCGTAGAAGGGCGAGTTCCAGCGGACCGCCTTGCGGACGTCCGGCACGCTCCGCTCGACGAGTGCGTCGAGGTGGCGGCCGACCTCCCGCTTCCAGCCCGGCATGGCCGCGATGTAGTCCTGCACGGGCGCATCACCATCCCCCTTCGGAATCTGGGGATTGCCGCCCGAGAGGAGCTTCGCGGTCAGGATCCCCCCCTCGGCCAGAGGCTGAACGGTTCGCGGGCGAAGATCCGGCGCACCATCGGTTCGAAGAACTCGAGCGGCAGCGACTCGTATTCGGGGTCGAACGAGGACTGGTCCCAGCGGTGGCAGAAGTCCACGGCGTCCTGATACCACGGATGGTCGCGGTATTTGTCGCGCGCGTTGCGGTCGCGGCCCAGGTGGTGGGCGTAGTAGACGAGCTGGAAGAGGCCGTGGTGCCGGACGATCCAGTGCGTGCGCTCAGTCACGAAGGGGCGCAGGAGGAGCGCGGCCAGCTCGCCGTGGCTGTGCGGGGCGAGCAGATCGTCGATGTCGTGCAGGAGCGCAGCGACCACCATCTCCTCCTCCGCGCCATCCCGGTGCGCGCGGGTCGCGCTCTGCAGGGAATGCTCCAGCCGGTCGACCTGGTAGCCGCCGACCGAGCCGGACAGCTGGCGAAGGTGCGCCAGGACTCGGTCGGCGGTGCCGGCGGCGAACTCGTCCTCGAGGCTCGCGAGGAGCGCGTAGTCTTCGCGGGTGCCGTCCTCCATGCGCGTGAAGCTCACGACGGGGCCGCTGGGTGTTGGGTTCGGCGTCGCCGTAGCAGGCATGGCCGTCACTCTCCGCTGAAGGCTGAATCGAGGGCTCCTCCGGGCGCCCCTCCAAGCAGCGTCGGTGGACGCGAAGGGCCTTGTCAAGCGCGCTCCGCGCCCGACATGCTTCGGGCGGGCCACAGCAGATGGAGGGATCGACCATGCCTCACTCGATCAGCAGCCTCGTGCAGAATGGCGACGCCCTGACGGCGGTCTGGAGCGACGGCACACGCACCGATCTCCCCTACCTCTGGCTGCGCGACAACTGCGGCTGCGGCGAGTGCTGCGTGGAGCAGACCACGGAGAAACGGTTCCACGTCTTCCGCGTCCCCAGCGACCTGAGACCGGTGACGGTCGATATCGAAGGCGCCGGATCCGACGAGGAGGCGATCTCCATCGCATGGCCGGACGGACACCGCACGCGCCACCGGTCGAGCGACATCCACGGCCTCCTGAGCCGGCCTCGTCTCGAGCTGCGGCACTGGGACGGCGAGTTCGAGCCGCGGAGGTTCGACTACCAGCGGTTCCTGGCGGACGATGGTGCGGCGGCGGAGCTGATCGAGGAGTTCCTGCGCACCGGGGTTTGCGTGCTGGTCGACGCCCCCACCGTACCGGATTCGCTGGAAGAACTCGCGCCCCGGCTGGGTCCGATCCGCGAGGTGCTGTTCGAGCGCATCCACAACGTCAAGCTCGATCCGAAGGGCTACAACATCGCGCACACGGCGCTGGCCGTCGGAGCGCACAACGACTTCACCAGCTACACGTGGCCTCCGAGCGTTCAGGCGCTGCACATGCTGGTGAACGAGTGCGAGGGCGGCGCGTCGACCGTCGTGGACGGCTTCGGTCTGCTCGAGGCGCTACGCAGCGAGCACCCCGACAAGTTCGACGCGCTGTGCTCGGTGCCCGTGCCGTTTCGGATCTTCAGCGACGAGTACGAGTGCTACGCGGCCAACCCCATGGTCGACCTGGACAGCGACGGGGAGATCAGCATGATCCGCTTCAACACGGCGCAGATGCAGGCCGTGCCCCTGTCGGAGCCCCGTCTGGGCGAGTTCTACGCCGCCTACCACGAGCTGTCGAGCCGCGTCAACGACCCCCGCGCCCAGGTGACGTTCCGGCTGGAGGGCGGGATGATCCTGCTCTGCGCCGGACACCGCGTCCTCCACGGCCGCACCGAGATGGTCTCGTCCGGAGCGCGCCACCTGCAGGACGCCTACTTCGAACACGACAACGTCCGCACCCACCTCAGGCTCCTCCGCCGCACCGGCCGCGCCTGAGGGCCGGAATCGAGCCCCTTCGGGTCAGGCCAGTTCAGCGCGGACTTCGCTCAGCGGGACGGCTTCGATGTCCCGACCGAGCGAAAAGCTCTCGCGACCCGGATAGACGACGAGCTTGCGGGCTGGCCGCAGGTCTTCACAGGCGCTGTGGAAGCCGCGCGAAACACGGGGGGCAGTGCTTCGTTTGATTTCCACCGCCCAGATTTCACCCGCACCGAGCTCGATCACGACATCGACCTCCGCCCCGCCCACGGTCCGGTAGTAGCCGACCGAGGCGTGGGCCGGCAGGGCGCTCACGATGTTCTCGATCACCAACCCTTCCCAGCTGCTCCCGGCCACGGGGTGTCCCAGGAGCGAGTCCAGCGATTCGATTCCGAGGAGGGCGTGACAAACGCCGCTGTCTCGCAGGTAGGTCTTGGGGGCCTTCACGAGTCGCCGGCCCAGATTCCCCCGCCAGGAGACCAGCCGCCTCACCAGCAACAGGTCGACCATGAGGTCGAGATAGCGCGCGACAGTCACGCCGCTGACACTCAGAGACTTGGCCAGGCCGGCGGCATTGAACCCCTGCCCCTGGTTGTGGGCGAGCATCGTCCAGAAACGGCGCAGGGTCTCGCTCGGGATCCGAGGGCCCAGGGTCGGAATGTCGCGTTCGAGATAGGTCTGGATGAAATCGAGCCGCCACTCGAAGCTGTCCGCGTCCTCCTCCGCCTGCAGGCTCTCGGGAAATCCGCCGCGCGACCAGAGATCGTCGAGACGCTCCGCGCCCACCTCCCGCACATTCAGCGACGGCATCTCGCAGAACGCCACGCGCCCGGCAAGGGTCTCGCCGGACTGCCGGAGCAGATCGATGGAGGCCGAGCCGAGGAAGAGGAAGTGACCTGTGCGGCGGCCTTCCCGGCGCCGCCGGTCGATGACGCCGCGGAGCGGTTCGAAGAGATCCGGCACCCGCTGAATCTCGTCGAAAACGACCAGCCGCTCAGCGTTGCGACGGCAGTACGCGTCGACATCCGCCAGCTTGGCGCGGTCCGAGGGGCGCTCCAGGTCGAGGTAGGCACCGCCCCGCTCGCGTGCGATCTCGAGGGCCAGGGTCGTCTTGCCCACCTGCCGCGGCCCGGTTAGCACAACAGCCGGGGCCCGCGCCAGGAGGCGCTCCACTCGTAGCTTGCTCTCGCGTGGGATCATTTGCACCATAACCATGCAAATCTAACACACGATATAAGATTTGTCAGGTTATTGAAGCTCCGTTGTCCGAATCTGCCGCTGCATCGTTGCCGTTTCTGCCGTTAGATTGATGCCGAATCTGCCGCTGGACCGATTGATGGAGGGCCGATGACGACCCCGAGCGATGCGACGCGACGCGATTTTCTGATTCAGCTGGCGGGTGCCGGCGCTGTGCTGGCGGCTCCGCGGGCTCTGTTCGGGAGCACGCCCCCGGTCCAGGAGACGCTTCCAACGCGCCCGATCCCGGGAACCGGGGAGACGCTGCCCATCGTCGGCTTCGGCTCTTCGAAGCCCGTGCTCGAGATCCCGACCGAGGGGACGGAGCCCGTGGTGGGCGTGATCCGCGTGCTCCTGGAGCACGGCGGGCGGGTCGTCGACACCTCGCCGCGCACGCCGGAGATCGACGCGGAGTTCGGCACGGTCCTGACGGCGCCCGAGTTCAGCGGCCGCCTCTTCGTCGCGACGAAGATCAACACGGATGGGGAAGCGTCGGGCATCGAGCAGATGCGGCAGAACCAGCGGCTCGTCGGCAGCCGCACCCTGGACCTGCTCGAGGTCGAGAGCATGCGCGATCTGGACGTGCACTGGCCGAACGTGCTCCGCTGGAAGGACGCGGGCGAGGCGCGCTACATCGGCGTCACCACCTCCAGCATCCCCCAGCACGAGGCGTTCGAGTCTTTCATGCGGACGCAGCCGCTCGACTTCGTCCAGGTCAACTACTCGGTGATGGAACCCAACGCGGAGGATCGTCTCCTGCCGCTGGCGCAGGATCTCGGGCTCGCCGTCCTCATCAACCGCCCGTTCATGAACGGTACCTACTTCCCCCGCGTAAGCGGACGCGAACTGCCCGAATGGGCGGCCGAGTTCGACTGCGCGAGCTGGGCGCAGTTCTCCCTCAAGTACATCCTCGCGCACCCCGCCGTGACGTGCGCTCTCACGGAGACGACGAACCCGGAGCACATGGCGGAGAACATCGGCGCCGCCTTCGGCCGCCTCCCCGACGAGGCGACGAAGCGCCGCATGCGGAAACTCGTCCAGGACTTCTGAAGACGCGTCACGCGCCTCTGTCAGGGAGCGACTATGTAACCCTCCCGGATCACTCGCCCTGGGCGGTCCAATCGGGGCGGCTCCCCCACGGTTCCAGCCGGAAGACCAGTCTGTGAGACGAGGGACTCGGCGGCGATTGCGCAGAGCATGGCGTCCACCTGATCGACCGAGGGTGTCCGCACCGATTCGCAGCGATAGCCAAGATTTCGCAGCTTGGACCAGAAGACTCGGGCGTACTCCGCACCTTCCTTCCTCTTGGAGGGAATGCGCACCGCCGGGAACAACCTTCGGAGTACATAGCGGGGATACGTTTCCATGACGAAGGGGATTTTCGGCAAGCTGCAATCGAGCCCAACGACGCAGCCAACTCCTCTCTCCTGTATCCCCCAGAAAATGTCTAATCCGGCCTCGATCAGTCCCCTGTAGAGCTTCCATTCCGGCAAGGCGTTGCGGTCTCGTGGAAGCACTCGAGTCGGCGTCTGCGCCTGCTCATCTGCGTGTCGTCTCTTGCGGCCCGGTTCGGCCAAGCCCTGAGGCGCATCCAGTGCATAGGCAGATACCGCCAGGTCCGCGAAGGGCGTCTCGGGGAGGAGGCGATCCGGGCTGGGCTGATAGAGATCCAGGACGAAAGTTCGATTCTGGAGCCAAGCCACGTAGCTGGGACTGGAAAACGAGCCGGTATCGATCCCGGAAACCAATACTGAGGTCATCTCCCGCTCGGTCGACTCCCGTCCGCGTCCATTCACGGGGCGACGAGAATCCGGCCGTCGCGGAGCACGGCTTCCTCATCCATTGAGACCGTCGGAGACCGGCAAACAGCGTCGAAGTGGGTCTTGGCGGAGACGGTGCCGCCGAGGTTGGCGGAGGTGCCGATGCCGATGTGGACGGTGCCGTTCACGCCCTCGTCGTTGAGCATCTCGCCGGTGAATTCGGTGCAGGCCGGGTTCAGGCCGAACGCGAACTGGGCCAGGTTGTAGACCCAGCGGTCGTCCTGTCGGGCGAGTAGATCCGCGAGGAATTCGGCTTGGTCGCCGCCCTCGATATCGGTGACGAAGCCCTTCGAGATGCGGAAGGTCACGGGGTCGCGGATCGGGCCCACGCCGTAGTAGGGGATGCTCCCGTCGCAGACGAACACGCCTTCGGCGGTGCCCTGCGCGGGGGCGCAGTTGGCTTCGATATTGGGGACGGCGGAGAAGCCGGGGCTGTCCAGCAGGCAGGCGTGGCTGTTCCCGGTCACGCCCGCGAGGCTCATGGTGAGATCGGTGCCGGCGGGATTCGTCACCCGCAGGTGCTCGCCCGCGGTGAGCTTCGCCGCGATGGCGTCGCACAGCGGTTTGCGCGCCCGGAAGTCCGTGAACAGCCCGCCCTCGCGCATCATCCGCTCGGTGAACGCGGTCATGGAGAGCACTCGGGCTCCGGCGCCTATGGCCTCGCGCACCGCGCGGGTGTGGGCCAGCGCCAGGGTCACGGGCAGGAAGGCGGCGTCGGCGGCCGAGAGCGCCGCAGCCACCGCGGGTCCCGGCTCTTCGTTGTCGATCGACCGCTCGGGTGGGATCACGATGCTTGCGACAGCTCCGGTCTCAAGCGCGGCGTCGGCGACGGCCCGGGCGATCGTCATCCGTTCGGGATTCGTGACGATGACGACGTCCTCGGCCTCCTGGACGCCGGCGCACGTCCGCACGAGGATCTCCGCACCTTTTCTCATGCTGGTTCCCGTGTCATGCCGCTGCCTGCTTCATGCCACAATCTCCTTGTCTCGCTGGACGACCCGGCCGTCAACCTCGATGGTCGGCTCCCACATGAGGAGGTCGTAGTGCGTCGGCGCCACGATCTCGCCTCCGAGCGTGTGGCTCGTACCGATGCCGATGTGGATCGTACCCATGACGCCCTCGTCTTCGAGCATCTCTCCGGTGAGGCGGGCATTGGGGTTCAGGCCGACGCCCAGTTCCGCGACGTTGAAGCAGCGCGGGTCCGCGAAGGACTCCAGGTGTTCGCGCAGGAAGTCGGCCTGCGCCCCGCCGGTCATCTCGACGATGGCGCCGTCGCGCACGGAGCAGACGATGGGCTCCTCCAGGATGCCGATACCGAGGTAGGGGACCGAGGCGTCGAAGATGAGCGTGCCCGCGGCCGAACCTGTCACCGGCACGACGTTGACCTCGATGTCCGGGACGGGAGCGAGTTCTCCGGGTCCCGGGATGTTCGTGAGCACGTTGGCGACGCGACCCTCGATCCCGAAGCGGAGATCCGTTCCGCGGGGTGAAGTGAGCCGTACCGACTCGCCCTCCGTGAACGCTGCGCCGAGACGGCGGCAGACATCTGCCTGCGCCTCGAAGTCGGTCTCGAGCAGCGCGGGGCTGGTCATGATCGCGTCGGTGTACGCCGTCATCATGCAGACACGGGCTCCCGCTTCGAGGGCGGCCCGCATTGCCCGCGTGTGGGTGATCGAGACGCGTACGGGAGTGAAGATCACGGCGGCCTCCGCCATGCCGCGCGCGACGGGCGTGGGCGGCTCCTGACCGTCCTGGTCCCGCATCGGGATGATGCAGACGGTTACGGCGGCTCCGGCCTCGCGGGCGGCTGCGGCGACGGCCTCCGCGTACCGCCCCATCGTCGGATTGGTCACGATCACGACGACTTCACCCGGCTGGACGCGTCCGTTCACATGCACGAGCCGTCGCGCGCCCGGCGACAGGTCCAGGCCTGCTTCAGCCACGGTCTCGCCCGCCGCCCGTCCCGTCTCCCACGGCCCCGTCAGCCACGGTCCCTCGCGAAGAACTCATCGAAGCGGCCGTCGAAGATGATCGCGGTGTAGCCATCTCCGGTCGTGTTCGTCGCGGTGCGCAGCATGTCCGGGATGCCTCCGGAGAGCGCGATCCAGCCCGCGATGAACTCGCCCTGCGCCTGATCCTCGAGTCCCAGCATGCTCGCGAACAGCGTCGCGCTCCACAGAGCCGTCCCCATCCCGGCCGGGAGCCCCGGAGCGGCGATCGTGAACAGGACGACGGCTGGCCAGGCGGCGAGCATCATCATCCAGCTGAGTTCCAGGCCGAACACATAGCTCACGACAAAGGGTCCGTACGCGACGTAGGCCAGCGCGCTCGCGTCCAGGTTCGCGACGGCGCCGAACGGAAGCACGAAGTCGGCCACCTCGTCGCGTACGCCGACCTTCTTCGCGTTCGCGAGGTTGACGGGGAGCGTCGCCAGCGACGAACACGTGCCCGCGGCGAAGACCGCGGTGGGCGCGTAGTACTCGCTCAACACGGGCCCCACGGGCCGTCGTCCGACCCGCCGCACGAGCACGAACGTGTAGAAGGCCCACCAGACCAGGACGAGCCCGCCGGTATAGGCGGCCATCGTCAGATAGTGGGAGAGCCCCAGGCTCGCGCCGAAGCGCACGCCCAGGGTGATGCCGAAGGCGAGGATGAGCGGGAGCATGACGTAGGCCAGCTTCCCGCCCGCCCGCTCGATCGAGTCGGCGATTCCCCGGAGCACGCGGTAGGTCGGATCGTGCCGGGCGCCGAAGGCTCCGAGCAGAACTCCGGCGAGGATCGCGAGCAGCGGCCACGAGGCTCCGCCCTCGCCGAGGCTCCGCAGCATGGCCGCGGCTTCGGTCCACACGCCCCGGTCCCCCGTGGCCAGCGGGATGCGGAAGATCGTGGCGGAGGTCACGACGGCGATGAGGCCGGCGACGGTCGACGTGAAGACGTACCAGAGGACGACCGCGCCGGCGAAGCGCCCGGCGAGCCCGCGCCGCACCAGCGTGGCGATCGCCGGACTGAGGGCCGCCAGAATGAGCAGCGGCACGACGGCGACCACCCAGGCGATAAGCGTCGCCGTGGCGTCGGCCACCGGCGCCAGCGGCCCCGGGAAGAGCCCACCCACGGCCAGCCCCGCCGCGAGAGCCAGGATCGTCCACACATACGTCGGGACCCTGCTCAGGAGTCCCGTAGCCATTCCGGGATGTGGCGTCGTCCGTGCAGGATGCGCCAGACGTCGATGCGGTTGTGCCCTGTCATGTAGAAGACCAGGTGGGGGTATCCCCTGAGCGGCCACGAGCGCAGTCCGGGCAGGTTCACCTCGTGACCGTGCCGGGGCGAACCCGATCGCGGGTTGTCGGCGATGTGCTGGAAGGCCTCCTGGAGCGCGTCAATGAAGCCGAGCACGACCTCCGGTCCGGCTTCCTCAAGGTAGTGAGCGATCGCGTCATCCACGTCCCGACGGGCCGCCGACCTCAGGACCACGGATTCCGGCATCACTCCTTCGCGTGTCTGCGAACCCGGGCGCGTAGCGCGTCGAAGTACGTCGTATCGGCGGTGACAACGGGATCGGACTCACCACCCTCGAGCAGCAGCTCTCGAAGGTGCTGCCGATCCTGGTCTCGGCGGATCAGTTCACGGATGTACGCGCTGCAACTGCCGTAACCACGCCCGGCGACCTGCTCGTCGACAAACGACTTCATCGGGGCGGGTAGCGAGATGTTCATGGTGTTCATGTTCCTGAGCGTACCAATGTTGGCAATAATTGACAACCGGTCCGTAGTGCGACGGGGGTGTTGATTCGCACTGCTCAGCGGGTTGTCGATTCGATGTGGCTTAGCTAGACTTAGCTTAGTCGTACCGCATCGATCACCGGGAGGATACGGGTCCCATGAAGGTCAACATGCATGAAGCGAAGTCACAGCTCTCTCGTCTGGCCAGGCTGGCCCGCGAGGGGGAAGAGGTGGTGATCTGCAACTCGGGACAACCGTGGGTGCGGTTGACGCCGTACGAGGAACCCGTTGAGCCTCGACAGCCGGGCGGTCTCGAGGGCCGGATCGTGATGGCTCCGGACTTTGACGACGAGGACGACGAGATCATTGCGGCGTTCGAAAGCTCCAGAGTCTTCCCCGACGCCGACTGAAGATGCGGCTGCTACTCGACACACACACGTTTCTCTGGTGGGTGTCCGACTATCATCAGATCGGCGAGTCGGCACGGCAGGCGATCGCGGACCCGGCCAGCGAGGTGTTCGTGAGCGCGGTCTCCGGTTGGGAGATCGCCATCAAGAAGGCCAAGGGTCGCCTCGCCGCACCGGACAACCTGGCGACCATGGTGGAGGAAAAGCGGTTCGTACACCTGCCGCTGACATTCGATCACGCTGAGCGAGCCGCGACCCTGCCGCCGCACCACCGCGATCCGTTCGACAGAATGCTCATCGCTCAGGCCCGTGCTGAAGGGCTCATCCTCGTTACGCGCGATGCGCGCATTCCGCTCTACGACGTGCCCACGCTGCGAGCCTGACAGCCCGTGGCAAGAGCCCCGCTGCGTTCGAGCGGCGCTGACGCGGGGTTTTCCCACGGGATGTTAAGCGTACATTCGCCCCATTCGACGCATCGCCTGCTGAGCCCGGAGGGCCCCATGGATCGCCCGTCATCCCCTCTCCCGCGCCGCCGCTTCCTCCACCTGACCGGGGCCGCCCTGGGGCTCGCCGCGACCTCCGGCTGCGCGACCGCCGCGAGGACGCGCAGTGCAGGTGCCGACCTGCTGTCCGCCGCCGGCACCGCCGACCGCACCTGGACCCCCGAGCGCTTCGACCCGTGGATCGAACTCGACCGCACCGCCTGGACCCACAACGTCCGCGAGGCCGCGCGGCTGGCGGGCGGCCGCCCCATTCTCGCGGTCGTGAAGAACAACGCGTACGGCTTGGGCGACCGTGCGGTCGGGCCGCTCCTCGCCGCGATGCCCGAGGTGGGCGGCATTGCCGCCGTGCGCGTCGAGGAGGCGCTCGCCATGCGGGAGGAGGGGGTGACGAAGCCCATCGTCGTCATGGCCGAGGGATCCGAGGACGAGATCGAGGAGCTGGCGAGGCACGACGTGCTCCCCTCCGTGTGGCTGGAGGATGCGCCCGCGCGGCTGCGCAGCGTGTCCCGGCGACTCGGCCGTCCCGTGCCCGTCCAGCTCTTCATCGACACGGGGATGAACCGGGAGGGGATGCCGTACACCCGCGCGCGCGGGTGGATCGAGGAACTCGTGCAGAGCGAATACGTCGACGTGAACGGCACCTACACCATGTTCATTCACGATCTCGACTTCAATCGGGAGCAGCTCGCGCGCTTCGAGGAACTCCTCGCGTGGGCCCGCGGGAAGAACCTTCCCCTCGGCACCCTCCACGCTTCACCCTCCTTCGAACTGTTCAACCTGCCCGAGGCGCACTACGACATGGTGCGGCCCGGGAACGCGCTGTTCGGAAACCACCTTTCCGGCGGCGAGGGCGCCCGGGAGATGGCCGACCTCAGGCCCGTGTTTCGCATGAACGCGCGCGTGGTGCGGGTCGAACGCCTCGAGCCGGGCGACGGCGCGGGCTTCCGCCACACCTTCACCGCCGACCGGGCAACCTGGGTGGCGCTGCTGCCGGTCGGCCGCACCGACGGCTATCCGTCCCAGGCGAACGGGACGTGCGAGGTTCTGATCAACGGCCGCCTGTACCCCGTCGCCGGAGGCGTCAACTCCGCGCACACGATTCTCGACATCGGTCCGGAGAAGACGGTCGAAGTCGGCGATGTCGCCACCCTCATTGGCCCCGACCATCCGTCCGTGCTTCCCCACACCGTCGCCGAGCGGACGGAGCGCGGCTTCCTCGGCATCATCCAGTCCATGAACCCGCGGCTCCCGAGGCGCGTGGTGTAGCTCCCTTTCGTGGTTACTCCGGGTCATGGTCGCTGAGGATGAGCCAGCGGAGTCTCCCTTCGCTCACCTCGCGGCGGAGGGGTGCCGCGGCGCGGTAGAAGACGAGCCCCAGCGCCGCCCAGACGACGAGGACGATCCACTCGGCGGGAATCCGGCCGCCCGCCCCGTGGAAGGGTTCCCAGATCGAAGCGCCGAGCAGCCCCAGCGCGACCACGGCGCTGAGATACAGGAAGCCCCGGCCGCCCGGCACGGTGTAGGGACGCGGGTGGTCGGGGCGCCTCTTCCGCAGCCGCAGGACCCCGAGTACGACGACCAGGAAGACGACCATCGCCGAGATCGCGGCGCCTCCGACGATGACGAGGATGGCGTTGCGCCCGAACAGTGCCCCCACGCTCCCCATGACGGCCACGAAGATGACGGCGGCGGAGGGCGAGCCGTAGCGGTCATGAACCTTGGCGAGGCGGTGGGGGATCATGTGCGCGCGGGCCATGGCGAACACGATCCGCGTGGAGGCGAAGAAGATCGCGTTCCACGTCGTGATGAGTCCGCAGAATCCGGCGAACAGCACGATCCGGCCCAGGAAGGGCGAGCCGAGCGCGGCCTCGATCGCCGCCGCGGCGGGAAGCTCGGAGGCGAGCAGTTCCGCGCGGGGCATGCTCATCGCCGTGGCCAGAATCACGAGACAGTAGAAGACGAGCGCGAACAGGATCGAGGCGCCCATGACGCGCGGCAGGAGCCGCAGCTTCGCACCCTCCTCCACCTCCTCCATCGCCTGTGGAATCGTGTCGAAGCCGGCGAACCAGAACGCGGCGGTCCCGAGCACGATGCCGACGCCGATCAGGGCCGCCCCCGGCGTCGTCCCGCTGAACATGGGCTCCAGGTTCGCGACGCTGCCGCCCACGATGCCCGCGATGACGAAGATGAGAGTGAGGATGATGAGCCCCGCCGTCATCAGGTCCTGGAACCAGGCGGCCGTCTTTCCGCCGCGGTAGTTGATGAGCGTGATCGCGGCCATCACGGCGAGCCCGAGGGCGAGGCTCCACAGCCGCACTTCCTGCCCCAGCAGCGTGTAGATGACCGGACCGCCGAACCCCGGAACGAGCGCGGACACGACCCATTCCACGGAGATCGCTTCGAAGGAGGTCGTGAAGATGTAGGAGAAGGCGAGGAACCACGCGGCGGCGAAACTCCAGCGCGCCCCCCACGCTTCGAACACGTACGCGACCTCGCCGCCGGTGACCGGGTACGCGGCCGCCATCTCCGAGTAGCAGAGCCCGATCGCGAGAATGCCGAGGCCGCCGAGCACGAATGCGGCGATGGCGCCGATCGCGCCGGCGCCGCTCAGCCACGCCCCCATGACCGTGATCCAGCCGACGCCGATGATGGTGCCGAAGGCGAGCGAGAAGAGCGACCGGAGCCGGATCCCTCGCCCGAGGACCTCGCGCTCGCCGCCTGAGTTCGGGGTCGCCGACCTGGTTGCGGGCTCGGTCACGGGCTCAGCCGTACTGTGACGGGGTCGGGGAAAGCCCGAGCATTTCGCGCGCCTGCGCGGGCGTGGCGACCTCGCGGTTCAACTCGTGCGCGATCCGGACGGCGCGCTGCACGAGCTGGCGGTTGCTCTCCACCTTGTAGCCGCGGCGGTAGTAGATGTTGTCCTCGAGGCCGACGCGGACATGGCCTCCCATGAGGGTGGCGAGCGTGGTCATCGGAAGCTGGTGCGGCCCGATTCCGGAGCACAGCCAGACGGAACCTTCGGGGAACTCCCGGACCATGTTCACGACGTTGTCGACGGTCGGCCAGCTCGACGTCTGGTAGCCCATCACGGTCTGGACCCAGTACGGCGGCTCGATGAGGCCCTGCGCCATCAGGTCCCGGATCACCCACCCGCAGCCGGGATGGTAGGTCTCCAGTTCGGGCTTGATCCCACGCGCCTTCATCTCCGCCGCGAAGTGCGCAATCTGCCTGTAGGAAAAAGGCGTGCAGTCGTCGAAGTCGATCGCGGGGCGGGGGTGCGTGTACTCCTCCCCGCGCGGCTTGAGTTTGAACTTGCCCATGTCCGGGGCGAGGTTCAGCGATGCCACCTCCGGGTTGGCGTCGAGGCAGGACAGGCGCTGTTCATCGTCCATCCACAGGTCGCCGCCGGTGGTGTTGTTGATGATGATCTCGGGGCACCGCTCGCGCAGGCGGCGGTTCGCCTCGAGCCACACCTCCGTCGTCGTCGCCCCCTTCCACAGCGTCTCGGGGTTGCGGGCGTGGATGTGCACCATCGAGGCGCCGGCGTCGTATGCCTCGCCGACGGATTCGGCCAGTTCCTCGGACGTCTCCGGGAGGGCGTCGTTATACTCTTTCCCCTGGATGCCGCCGTTCGCGGCCAGACAGATGATGACGGGGGGCATGCCGCCGGCGACCCTGTCCATGTAGGCGTAGGGGTCGCCGTAGTTCCAGGTGCTGGTCATCTGCTCCTCGGAAGGCTGTGAAGGCTGCGATCGTCTCGGGAGGTCGTTCCCGGTCCTCCGGGAGCCTTGACCATCTCACACCGATTCACAAGAGGATGCCATGTCCGGCACGGAAAGCGTCGCAGGGACCGTAGCCATCATCGGCGCGGGAACGATGGGGCGGCGGATCGCCTACGGTTGCGCGGCGCGGGGGGTGCGCGCGCGGCTGTACGATGTCTCGGAAGAGGCGCTCGCCGGAGCGATCGAAGACGTGCGTGCGCTGCTCGAGACCGCGGACGAAGGGGACGGGCACGGGGCCGGCGCGACGCAAGGGCTCGTGGAGGCGTGCCGGGATATCGGGGACTGCGTGCGCGAGGCGGACTGGGTCATCGAGACAGTCCACGAAGACCTGGAACTGAAACGCGTCGTCCTCGGGCAGATCGGCGCGGCGGCACCGGCGGATGCGTTCATCGCCTCGAACACCTCCTCGCTGCCGGGGTCGTGGATGGCGGAGTCGACGGGCCGTCCGGAGCGCTTCACGAACATGAACTTCGGCCCGCCGGAGGACCTCAAGGTCGAGGTCATGGGACACCCCGGAACCGACCCCGCGACGATCGATGCGGCGAAGCGGTTCCTGCGCGGCCTCGGCCTCGTGCCGATCGTCGCCCGCCGCGAGATCCAGGGCTATCCCACGAACCGGATCTGGCGCGCCATCAAGAAGGAGTCGCTGCACCTGATCGCCGGCGGATACCTGAGGGCGGAGGAGATCGACCGGGCGTGGATGCTCGACTGGGGCACGCCGATTGGGCCGTGCGGACTCATGGACGTGGTCGGACTCGACGTCGTGCGCGACATCGAGAACGTGTACTACGAGGCATCCGGAGACCCGTCGGACCGGCCGCCCGGCTTCCTCGACCGAATGATCGAGCGCGGGGAACTCGGAGTGAAGTCGGGGAAGGGGTTCTACACGTACCCGTCGCCCGCCTTCGAGCGGGAGGGCTGGCTCACAGCCTCCGACGACTGACGCGCCTGCCGGCCGACGCCTGAGGGCGGACCGCTACCAGGCCACCACGCCGTCGCGGCCGACGCGCAGTTCGTCGCCGGTCTCGATCCGGTCGAGCAGGTCGGGCCCCAGCCGGTCCACGCACACGATCGGCGCGTCGAGCCAGACATCGGCCAGGATGAGGCCGCCGGCCGTGAGCGGATCCACGTCCCCGGGCAGGAGGAGCCCGGCGGGGGCGAGGCCGAGTTCCGCGATGCGCTCCCAGCAGGGTCCGGCGGAGGTGGAGCCCACGCAGAAGGGCGCGAGGACGACCCGCCCGGTGAGCGGTTCGTCGAAGAGTTCGGGGTTCTGCGGATCCCCGCACACGGCCGTGTCGATCCCGCCGTCGAACTGGTCGCAGAAGCTCGCGAAGGGGTTGAACCCGACGCGGGAAACGGCGGCGGGCGCCGCGATCTCGCCGCCGATGACGGCCCGGCCCCGGATGTGGGGCATCAGGCACGACCCTCGGAGAAGGTCCCCGGGGAGGCCCCCGTGGAGGGCGCGGCGGCCCCCTCGGTGTTGCCCGCCACCATGACCCGGAGGAGCGCCTCGTCGTCGAGCATGTACACGTTGCGGCTGTAGTAGCGGAGCTTGTTCGAGTTCGTGACCACGCAGGCGGGCGCGAGGATCGGGTCCTGCATGAACGCCTCGAGGCAGAAGGAACCCACGTGCCCTCCCGCGAGGGCGAGGGCCGCGAAGCCCGGATGTTCGGCGCGGAAGCGGGACACCACGTCGGGGGCCGCGACGAACACCGTCTCCACCGCGAGGCGATCGCGTCCGGCGCGCGCGAGTCCGCTCTCCACCGCATCGGTCCACGCGCAGAGCTGGTCGTAGGTGAGGTGCGGGCAGCCGAGCAGGACCTTGTTCGGCCGCAGCTCCTCGACCGGGCGGTCCGCCCGCAGCGACGCCCCGACCGACTCGATCTCCCCCGCGTCGATCGCAAGCCGGCGGGCGTCGTCGCGGATGAGCCGCCGGCCGTACCGCTTCGCCTCCACGGTGACGCCCTCCACGTGGAAGAGGCCGACGCCGCCGCCCACCGACGCGTTCGTCCCGAAGTCGCGCAGGAATTTCCCGCTCGCCTGGTGTTCGCCGCCCTCGAGCATGTCCGCGAGCCCCGTCACCCACGGGATCCCGTCTCCGACCTCGCGCCCGACGATGTAGCCGAGCACCTGGCCGTTGATCGGCCCCGCCGCCTCGACCTCGACGAGCCAGTTCGCCCGCCGCCCCTCGTCGGTGAGCAGGCCGGCGAGCGGCGTCTTGCCGACGACGTTGGAGATGAGATCGATAATCCCGGGATTCCGGTGCGTGCGCGCGCCGATGACGGAGTTCGCGTACACGACCGCGGAGGACTCCGCCCACGCCACGACCTGGCCGTAGGAGGGCCGGTTCGCCACCTCCTCGAACCACGGCGTGCAGGTCAGCCCGCCCGCGTCGCGCAGGCCCAGCTTCGTGAGCGCCTCCCGGTAGCGCACCTCCATCGGGTACGCGCGGGCGAGCTGCTCCCGCTGCTCGTCCGTCAGGTCCGACAGCGTCTCGTTGAGAATCGTGGCCGGGTCGGCCGTGAAGGGAAGCGCGGCCCGGACCCCGGCGTCAACGAGCGCCTCGAGAAACTCCGTCCGCGCCCCCACGCCGGGCTTGGACTCCGGAATCACGAGGTGCCCGGGACCCTCCACCGGGACGAGCCGCTCCGCATCCATCGCCGCGCCGAAGCGGACCATGGTGAGGAGGAGCTTGCGGGGGATCTCCCCCCGGCTTCCGTCGAGGACCTCTCGCTCGTCCCGTGTCAGATCCATCGCACCGTCGGTTGTCACCTGCTCGGATATGGCCCCGTCAAAGGCGTTCTCGTCGGAGGTCGGGGTTGTTCCGGGAGCCTTGGTCGACCGGTCGGGATTCACAAGGGCCGGCGCATGTACGAAGATCTTCGTTGACGAGGCGGACTGAACCACGTATCCTTTCGTACGAAGATGTTCGTATATGTTTGGGCGGGGACGTTGCCTGAAGGAGGTGAAGCCTTGAGGGATCCGACATTCAGCGACCGGGAGCTGGACATCATGAGCGTCCTGTGGCGCCGCGGGTCCGGCTCCGTGAGCGAGGTCATGGAGGCACTCGAGGATGAGGTCGGCTACACGACCGTTCTCAAGATCCTCCAGATCCTGGAGAAGAAGGGCGCCGTCCGGCACGAGGCGGAGGGGCGCGCATATCGGTACTTTCCGCTCGTCGCCTCCGAGACGGCGGGCGAGACGGCGCTGGCCCGGATCCGGGACAAGATCTTCGGCGGGTCGGCGGAACTCGTCCTCGCCCAGCTCATCTCGGGCCGGGAGGTCTCGCCGGAGGAACTGGAGCGCATGCGGCGGATCCTCGATGACCTCGAGGAGAGCGAGCCATGACTCTGGCCACGATGATCTACGGACTGATTGTCGCGGGCCTCGTCGGCGGGGCCGCGTGGTGCCTCGATCGGGGTCTGCGGGCCCACGGGCGACCGACCCGGTGGGTCTGGCTCGGCGCCCTCGGGGTCGGCGGACTGGCTCCGTTCTTCCCCCGATTTCTTCCCGCCGCCGCGGCCACGAACGGTCCCGGACCGTTGGCGCTCCCCGTTCGCGCCCTGTATGAACTCGGAACTCCGGCGGCATCGCTCCCTGAGCAAAGCCGGAGCTTCCTCGGCGGGGTCGGACTGGAGGATTCTCTCGGAGCCCTCTGGATCGCGGGTTCCATCCTTGTCCTCATCCTCTTTTCTCTGCTCTGCCTCCGCCTGCGGCGGTTGCGCACGACGTGGGAACCGCGGGACGTCTGCGGCGAGGAAGTTCTGCGGTCGGAGAGATTCGGGCCGGCGGTCGTGGGGCTGATTCGGTCCCGTATCGTCCTTCCGTCGTGGACCTTCGAACTCGGCGAGAGGGACATCGAGATGGTCGTGCTCCACGAACGGGAGCACATGCGGGCCCGGGATCCCGCTCTGCTGGCGACGGGGCTCCTGCTCGCGTCGCTCTCACCCTGGAACCCCGCGGTCTGGTGGTCCCTCGTCAGGCTCCGGCTCGCGGTGGAAGGAGACTGCGACCGCCGTGTCCTGGCCCGCGGCACCCCCGTCCGAAGCTACGCCCGGCTGCTCCTGGCGGTCGCGGGCGGGAGTCGGCGGACCCCGGAGCCGGTACCGGCCCTGATCCGCGGCGGACGTCCTGTCATTGAAAGGAGACTCATGATGATCAAGACCTCGACGAAGAAGCCGCGAGTCCGGGCTTCCATCCTCACCGCCGCAGCCGGATTGGGCCTGTTCGCCCTGGCCTGCGACACGCCGATCCCGCAGAGCCCGGCCGAGCCCGAGCGCGCCTCGCGCCTGGAAGGCGTCGTCAGCGCGGAGGGAGTCGCTGGCGCGGAAACCGCCGGCCCCGAGGCGGGCGTTCATCTGGAAGGGGGGATCGGGTACGTGGACGAGGATGGAACCTACCGGGTCCATGCGGGAAAATGGGCGGTCGATCCGGAAGCAGGCTTCGGATACGTGGACGAAGACGGGATTTTCCAAGCGCTCGACCTCGACCCGGAAGCCAAGGCGCGCATCCGCATGACGGCCGAGCGTCTGGGGCGCGCCAAGCGGGAGATTGAAATTGTGCGCGGAAGGATCGAGGGCGAAATCGAAACAACGGAGATTCCGAGGGATCTTTGGCTGCGTCTGGGAACCGCGATGGAGAACCTTGAAAACCTGGAGGGCAGCTTGCAGGGCAGGTGGGAGGAGATGCTCACCGAGTTGGCCATGGAGGTCCGTCGGCTCCAGGCGGCGTTCGAGGCAGGCGAGATTACGCGCGCTGAGGCGGAACAGACCCTCAAGACCCACATGGGCGCCCGCAAGGTCCGTTTGCGCTGGCCCGACAGGCCGCACTGATCCCCGACCCCGGGCCCGGAGACCGTTGCGGCCCGGGGACCGTTGCGGCCCGGCGTCCCCGACGGCACCGTAACTCCGTTCGGTCGCGCCGCCGAGCCCTGACTTGAGGGTCGGGCCCGGAGGCACTCGTCGCGAGACACTCCGATCCGGGGAATACACATGACTCCGTCGCGCCGCCTCGCGGTTTCGTCCGCCGCCGTCCTGACCCTCACCGCCTTCGCCCCCGCCCCGGCGGTCGACCTCGTCCCCGCCCTCACGTGCGGCGAGCTGACCGCCATGTCGTGGAGCGGGTTCGTCCTCGATGAGGTGACGGAGGTGGAGGCCGGGGCGAGCGACCCGGCGCACTGCCGCGTGCGCGGGACGATCGACGAGGAGATCCACTTCGAACTCCTCCTCCCGCTGGCCGAGGACTGGAACGGCCGCTTCCTCATGGGCGGCGGCGGCGGGTTCGTGGGGAGCGTCCAGAACCAGGCGCTCCAGTTCGCGGGGCCGGTCTCGGTCCTGAGCCGCGGGTTCGCCACGGTGGGGACGGACACGGGACACGAGGGTCCGGGGATCGACGCGAGCTGGGCGCTGAACCGGCCCGACCGCGAGGTCAACTTCGGCCACCGGGCGGTGCACGTGACGGCGGAGACGGCGAAGACGATCGTCCGCCTCTTCTACGGCCGCGACATCGAGTATTCCTACTTCATCGGCTGCTCGCGCGGCGGTGGCCAGGCGATGATGTCGTCGCAGCGCTACCCGGACGACTTTGACGGCATCGTGTCCGGCGCTCCCGCCTACGACTGGCCCGGCCTCGGAGCTTTCTTCCTCCAGACGCAACAGGCGCTGTATCCCGATCCGAACGACCTCGCGACCCCGGTGATCACGGACGAGGCCGCGGCCATCCTCGAAGCCGCGATCCTCGAGGCGTGCGACGGGAACGACGGCGTGGAGGACGGGTTCATGACGAACCCCATGGCCTGCGAGATCGACCTCGCTTCGATCGAGGGACTGACCGACGAACAGCGGGCGGCCGCGGAGGTGATCTACGGCGGCGCCCGCGCGGGGGACCGGCACATTTACCCCGGCTTCCCCTTCGGAGGTGAGACCGACCCCGGCGGATGGAGGAGTTGGGTCACGGGGCGCGAGATGCAGCTGGGTCCGGCCGGGCCCAACCTCCAATACGCCTTCGGCACGCAGATGTACAAGTACATCATCTTCGACGACCCGGAGTTCGACTACTCCACGTACGACTTCGGCGACTACTTCGCGTGGGAGGAGGACACGCGCCGCGCCCGCGCGATCCTCAACGCGACGGACACGGACCTGGGCGCGTTCAAGACGGCGGGCGGCAAGCTGATCCTCTGGACCGGCTGGTCCGACTCCGCGATCCCCGCCAGCGGAACCATCGCCTACTACGAGGGCGTGGCCGCGGGCGACGAGGAGGCGGAGGATTACGCGCGGCTGTTCATGCTGCCCGGCGTGCTCCATTGCGCGGGCGGGCCGGGGCCGGATTTCGTGGACTGGATCGCCGCCATCCAGTCGTGGGTCGAGGAGGACGAAGCCCCAGAGCGGCTCGTCGCGACGAAGTTCGGCGAGGGCGAGAACGGCGTCGAGATGCAGCGGCCCGTATGCCCGTGGCCGGCCCACGCCGCCTACAACGGCGCCGGAGACCCGAAACGCGAGGACAGCTTCGAGTGCGTCGCTCCGTAGGCTGCGGTCGCGGGGGTCGGCACGGGGGTCGGCGCGGAGTTCGGGGCAGCGGTCGCCGAGGTCGAAGAAGGGAGTGATTCGATGAGCGAAGTCACGCTGAGGGTCAACGGCGAGAGGCATTCACTGGACGTGGAACCCTCGACGCCTCTGCTCTACGTCCTCCGGAACGATCTCGGACTTCGCGGGCCCAGGTTCGGCTGCGGCCTCGGCCAGTGCGGGACGTGTACGGTCCTCATGGACGGCCGCGCGATCCGCTCGTGCATGCGCCCGGTGTCCCGCGCCGAGGGGGAGATCACCACGCTCGAGGGGCTGTCGGCCGCCGGCGAGCTGGACCCCGTGCAGCAGGCGTGGATCGACGAGCAGGTGCCGCAGTGCGGGTACTGCCAGAACGGCCAGATTCTCACCGCCAAGGCGCTCCTCGACCGCAACCCGGACCCGAGCGACGAAGAGATCCGGCAGGGGATGAACGGCGCCCTCTGCCGCTGCATGACGTACTACCGGGTCCAGTCCGCCGTGAAGCGCGCCTCGGAGGCGATCGCGAACGGGGGCGGCGGGGCCGACCCCAATGGGGCCGGTGGCGTCAACGGCGCTGGTGCGGCCGCTGGGGAGGTGGACCGGTGAAGCGCGCGGCGGAGTTGTCGCCGAGGCTCGACGACGCGCTCGCCCGGTGGGAGGGGGGCACTTCCCGCCGCGACTTCCTGAAGACCTCGGGGCTCTTCGTCCTCGGCTTCAGCAGTGTGGGCTTCAGCAGTGTGGGCTTCAGCAGTGCGGGCTCCGGCGGCGGGCGCGGGATCGGCGTGGCGGGGCTCGGCCCGAACGGCTCCGGCGACCCCGGTGAGACGAACTCGTACCCGGACCCGGATTATCTCCAGCTCGACTCCTGGCTCGTCGTGCACGAGGACGGCTCGGCCACCTTCTACGTCGGCAAGACGGACGGCGGGCAGGGCACGGGGACCGCCATGCGCCAGATGATGTGCGACGAACTCGACCTCGCCTACGACCGGGCCACGCTCGTCATGGGCCGCACCGACATGACGGTGGACCAGGGCGGATCGGGCGGGTCGGACGCCATCGAACGCGACGCGCTGCCGGCGCGGCGGGTCGCGGCCGAAGCGCGGCGGGTCCTGCTGGAGCTGGCTTCCGAGCGCTTTGACGTTCCCGCCGACGAACTCACCGTCAGCGAGGGGGTCGTCTCCGTCGCCGCCGACCCCGCCCGCGCGGCGACCTACGGCGACCTGATCGGCGGGCGGCGTTTCGACGTCGCCCTCACGGGACGGAACGTCAACGAGACCACCGGTCTCGCGCCGATCAAGTCGGTTCAGGAGCTGAGGGTCGTCGGCCGGTCGCTCCCCCGGTACGACATCCCGGCCAAGGTCGACGGGTCGCTCGAGTGGGCGGTCGACGTGCAGCTCCCCGGCATGGTTCACGCGCGGAACGTGCGGCCGCCCTTCGCCGGCGCGCGGCTCGCCTCGGTCGACGAATCCTCCGTCCGCGACATCCCCGGCTTCATCCGCGTCGTCCGGGAGGGGAACTACGTCGCGGTCGTCTGCGAGCGGGAGGAACAGGCGATCCGGGCGGCGGAGAGCCTCGCCCTCGAGTGGGAGAAGTCGGAGACGGCGCCCTTCCCGTCCTCCGAGGACCTCTTCGAATACATGCGCGGAGCGACCCCGGTTGGCGCGGGAACCGGAACATCTCCCCGCCCCCGCGCGGAAGGGGACCCCGACGCGGCGCTGGCAAGCGCGGCGACGGTGGTCGAAGCCGGCTACGACATCCCCTTCCAGGGGCACACCGCGATCGGGCCCGCCCACGCCGTGGCCGACCCGTCTGACGGACAGATGACGGTCTACACGAACGACATGAAGCCCTACAGCCACCGCACGGGAATCGCCGAGTTCCTCGGCATGCCGCCGGCGCGGGTGCGGGTGATCTGGATGGAGGGTCCGCAGCTCTACGGGCGCACGGCGGCGGACGACGCGGGTTTCGAGGCGGCCTACCTGGCGCGGGAACTGGGCCGTCCCGTCCGGGTGCAGTGGATGCGGCACGAGGAGACGGCGTGGGACACGAAGGGCCCCGCCTTCGCCATCGATCTGCGCGGCGGGCTGGACGACGCCGGCAACGTGGTCGCGCTCGACTACCGGGCCCGCATCGCGAACTATGCGCACGTCGGGTACAACCAGGCGGACACCGTGCTCATCGCCCAGCTCATGGGGATCCGGCCCGAGCAGCCGTCCCCCGGCGGCGGCCGGGGCCCGGACGAGATGTACCATATCCCGAACCGTCGGGAGGAGACGCGGGCCGTCCGCTTCCCGCTCGCGTTCGAGACGCCGCTCCGCACCGGCAACCTGCGCGACCCCAACGGTCCGCAGACGACCTTCGCCGGGGAGTCGTTCATCGACGAGATGGCGGCGGCCGCGAACGCGGATCCGGTCGAGTTCCGTCTCCGTCTCCTGCGCGGGACGACGGAGGACGACGCGACCTTCCGCCGGGCTCGCTCCATCGCCGTCGTTGAGGCGGCGGCCGAGGCGTTCGGCTGGGATCCGCGACCCTCGCCCCGCGCGCCGGGGAGCGGGCGGATCCTCACCGGACGCGGAATCTCCTACGCGTACCGAGTACAGACGGCCGTCGCCACGATCGCCGAGGTCGAGGTCGACCGGGAGAGCGGGCGGGTGTGGGTCAGGCGCATGGTGTGCGCGCACGACTGCGGCCTCGTGATCAACCCCGACGGCCTCGAGAACACGATCCAGGGCAACCTCCTGCACGGGATCAGCCGGACCCTGTACGAGGAGGTGCAGTTCGACGGCGAGAGGGTGACGAGCGTCGACTGGCGCACGCACCCGACGATCACGCATCGGGACGCGCCCGAGCAGATCGACGTCGTGATCGTGAACGGCGACCCGAACCCGGATCGCCCGGACCTGCCGCACTACGGGGCGGGCGAGCCCTCGCACCGCACCGTCCCCGCGGCGATCGCAAACGCGATTTACGATGCGACGGGTGTCCGCATGCGCCGCATCCCCTTGCGCCCCGAGCGCGTGCTGGAGGAACTCGCGGCGGCGGGAGCATAGACTCTCCCGCGCAGATCAGATCCTCGTCCGGTCAGATCTTGAGGTAGGTGCCGCGCCGGTGTAGGAGCCACATGACGCCGAGCCAGAAGACGACCTGGGCCCATGCCATGGCCAGCGACCCGCCGTAGTCGCCCGCCCACGACCGGAACGCATTCTCGTACAGCCACGCGCTCAGCGGCATGCCCCCGTCGCCCCCGACCCGAATCCGGACGAGACTCTTGGCGAGCATGCCGGAGGCCACGAACACGGCGATCGAGTTCATCCCGTACACGACCAATGGCGCCACCCACGCCCGGCGCAGCCGCTTCACGTCGATGAGCCAGTACATGGCGCCGAACAGGAGGAGCGCCGTCCCGGCGGTGAAGACGACGTAGGAACTCGACCACAGGTTCTTGTTGATCGGGAACACCGTGTCCCACAGGAATCCCAGCACGACGAGCCAGGCGCCGGCGACCCACATTCCGCGCGAGATCTCGCCGCCCGAGCGGTCCGACCGCAGCCACTCGCCGCAGAAGATCCCGAGGAGACACGTCCCGATGGCTGGCAGCGTCGAGAGAAGTCCCTCCGGATCCCACGTCCCCTGCCACAGCCGGTCTCCCATGAGGAACCGGTCGATCCGGGCCCCGAGGTTCCCGTCCGGCGTCAGGTCCCCCGCAACGAGGATCCAGTACCCGAAGAGGAGCACTCCCACCGCGATCCACCGCACGCGCACGGACCCCCACAGGTAGAGCCCGGCCGCCGCGCCATAGACGAGTCCGATCCGCTGCAGCACGCCGTAGAGGCGCATGTCGAGGACGTCGAAGTCGGGGACCGCCCGCATCGCGAGGCCAAGCCCGATGAGGATGAGCGACCTCCGCACCACGTGCCGGAACAGCCGACGCCGTCCGATGCCCTCGGCGAGGCGGCGCGAGAAGGAGAAGGGGATGGCGACGCCGACGATGAAGAGGAAGTAGGGGAAGATGAGGTCGGTCGGAGTCCACCCGTGCCACTGCGCGTGGGCCAGGGGCGCGTAGACGTAGGCCCAGCTGCCGGGGTTGTTGACGAGGATCATCGCCGCGATCGTCAATCCCCGGAACGCGTCCAGCGAGACGACGCGCCCGCCTGTCGGTCCGGTCATGACGACCTCGCGCTGTGCCGGCGGCCTACTTGCGGAACCGGTCCCCGCCGCGACTCCGGCCGCCCCCGCTGGCCATCGAGCGGTTCCCGAGATACCAGGTGAAGTTCAGCATCACGTACTGCGTGAGCGACTCGACCCGGCGCTCCTGGATGAAGCCGGGCGAGTTCGTGTACGTCACCCCCTGATTCTGGCCCAGAAGGTCGAACGCCACCAGCCGGATCTCGGCCCGGTCGTTGAGGATGCGGCGCTGCAGCGAAGCTTCCCACAGTGCGACGTTCCGCCCCGGGCCGAACAGGTCCTGGTCGTAGAGCCGCCACTGCAACTCCGTGCCCAGCGTCCAGGCGCCGAGGTAGAAGTCGGCGCTCCCGTACAGCGTGGAGTTGACGTAGTCCTCGTTCAACTCCTCGTTCAGGGAATAGCTGACGTCGCTCAGCGTCAGCTTGGCGCCGCCGCGCACGTCGTAGTCCTCCTTGGCGCGGTTCTCGAGTTCGATCCCGAATGTGTGATTCAGCGACCGGCTTCGGTTCTCGACCTGGTTCACGAACTCGTTCGAACTCGAGTAGCCCAGGTTGTAGTTCAGATCCACCTGCCCGCCCATCCAGCGTAGCGGCGTCCCGAAGCTCGCGCCGCCGTTCGCCGACCATGCGCTCCCGAGATTCACGGGCGAGATCGTCTGGAGCCCCCGCTGCGTCACCGTTCGGGACTGGGCGATGTCGTTCGTCGTGACGCTGACGTTCGCCCACGTGAACAGGTTGACGAAGCTGAACATGTCGAAGAAGCGGTATTCCGTCCGCAGGCGGTGCGTATATTCGGGCTGCAGGTCCGGGTTCCCCACCCGGATCCGCAGCGGATCGCGGTTGTCGACGAAGGGTTGGAGATCCGCCATCCGCGGTTCGCGCGTCGCCGTTGAGTACCGGAACTGCAGCGTGCGCGCATCGTCGAGCTGCATCCGGTACTCGGCGTTGGGCAGCACGTGCGTGTACCCGTTGGCGATCTCCTCGCGCCGGTCGAGGATCGTCCCTTCGAGGTTCGAGCCCTGCAGACGCAGTCCGAGCACGAGCCGTCCGGCCTCGCTCGTGCGGTTGAACCGGAACCCCCCGCGCAGATAGCTGTAGGTTCGCTCGAATCCCGAGGTGAGCAGGGGGTTCAATGTCCGGCCGTCAGGCCCGATGTCGAACACCGACTGGTTCTCGTCCTCGGCGGTCGCGCTCCGCTCACCGTAGACCTCGAGCATCGATTCCCACGGCATGGGCTGCGTCATGGACAGCCGGACGGAGTGTGTCAGCGTCTGGCCGAGATTCGTCTGTTCCTGGAGCACGTCACCGGCCGGGGCGCGCGGGTTCTCCACGTTGCCTTCGATCGACGAAGCGAGGTTCGTGAGGCGGTCGGAGTCGCTGAGGTTCACCCGGGCCTCCGCAAAGAGACTCCGCCCGCTGTCGTCCAACCGCTTGCGCCACGTGAGCCGGGCATCGCCGCCCAGGTCGTCTCCGTCCACGTCGTAGTTCGTCGCGGCAGCCGTGAGAAACTGCCCGGTGCCCGAGCGCGTGTCCTGGAAGTCGACGCGGTCGAGGAGGGAGGTGCGGGCGTTGAGATTTCCGCGAAGCCGCAGTTCGTGGCCCTCGGAGAGCGTGAACTGGGAGTTCAGGTTGACCCGATGGTTCGAGTTCTCGGTGTCCGTCCGCGTGGCCCGATCGACGAGGGAGGAGGCGCTCGTGCCGAGGAGTTGCTCCTGCCTGCGCGTCTCGTTCTGGAAGTTGTCGAGCATGCTGAGGCGGTAACTCGTCCGGATCCAGTTGTCGTCGTTCCCGCCGAAGTCGTGGTTGGCGTTTAGCGCCAGCATGCGGGTCTCGGTCAGCCCGTCGTCGTCGCCGCCGCCGCGGCCGAAATCCCGTCCGCCGAACGACATGGCGTCGCCCCACCCGAACCCGGCCTGGTTCACGTTGTTCGCGCTCCCGAGGAGGGCAAGCTGCGTGGTGGGCGAAAAGCGGTTGACCGACACGGCGCCCGCGTACGGAATCCCGCCGGCCACCGTCCCGGATTCGCCGCCGCCGAGCCGCCGCGCGGCCACCGACTCGCCGAATCCGGGCGCCGAGGACGCGTTGTCGACATCCGCCCCGAGCCCGCCGGACGTACGGCCGAAGTACCCCGACCGCGCCTCTTCCTTGAGTTCCAGGTTGATCGTTCTCTCTTCCTCGCCGTCGGCGATGCCCGTGAACTCGGCCATGTCCGATTCCTTGTCGTAGACCTCCACGCGGTCCACGGCTTCGGCCGGCAGGTTCTGGGTCGCCATCGTGGGGTCGCCCCCGAAGAACTCCCTCCCGTCGACGAGCACGTTCTCGACCTCTTCGCCCTGCGCCGTGATCGATCCATCGGTCTCGACTTCGATCCCCGGAAGCTGCCGGAGGAGGTCCTCCACCGTCGCGTTGGGCCGCGTCCGGAAGGCGAGCGCGTTGTAGCCGAGGGTGTCCCGACGGTTCAGGAAGGGGACGTGGTCGAGGGTGACGACGAGCGGGTCCACCTCCACCGCCATCACCTGGAGGTTGATGGTGCCGACGTTCACGTCCTCGCCGGCGAGGGAGAGGTCCTGCCGCACCGTGCCGTACCCGAGCAGGGTGATCTGCAGGATGTACTCGCCGGGTCCGAGATCTCCGAGGGCGAAGACGCCGTCGCCGCTGGAGGTCGTGAAGCGGGTGAGGATCGAATCGGGCTTCGCCAGCGCCACGACCATGGCGCCGCCAAGCCCCGCGCCGTCCGTGTCGGCGATCACGCCGCTCACGGTGTGCTCGGCCTGGGCCTTGATTGGAGAGGGAGAAAGGGCCACGAACACGAGCCCCGCCGCCAGCAGCGTCGGAATCCGCGCCGACCGCGACCGGAACGCCGGGGTCGAACCCAACTCCGCGGGCCGCCTCATCGGAGCCCCCCGTCGAAGGGACGGCGCCGGTTGCCGGCCCCGCGCGTGGCCCGGATTTCCTCGAGCTTCTCCGCCACGAGGGCCTCGTACTCCCCGCGCGTGACCATCTCCCCGTCCGTCGGAGGCGCGATCGCGATGTCGCCGGGATCTTCGGGGTTCACCTCGGTCGCCGAGTAGAGCAGCTTCCCGCCGTCAACGGAGAGCACGAGGATGAGACCGG
Source organism: Gemmatimonadales bacterium (assembly GCA_009838765.1). Lineage (GTDB taxonomy): Bacteria > Gemmatimonadota > Gemmatimonadetes > Palauibacterales > Palauibacteraceae > Palauibacter > Palauibacter ramosifaciens. The sequence continues at coordinate 18,444 of VXQX01000080.1, read as the reverse complement.
GCAGCCCGCCGTACTGGCCCGGCCCCGCCTGCACCGGGATCTGGGGCGTGAACCAGGCTTCGATCTCCGATCCGTCGTGGACGGCCGTCGCCTGCTGCACCATGTAACCGAGGAACTCACGCTGATCGGTTCCAAGCTTCCACGCATACGCAGGCTGGTCTCCGGAGATCAGGAATGTGCGCCCCATGAAGTCGCGGGTCTCTGTCATCGCGCCGCTCCCGAAGTCCATATAGGCCTGAACCACATCCTCCTGATCACTGCGGGAAGCCGATCCCATTCTGAGCCGCATCGCCATCCCGAGGGCGCGGCGGTCCATCCGGTCCGGGTCGCGGGCGCCGCCGCGGGGCGTCGCCGCTTCGGCAGCAGGGTCCGGAATCATGATGGACCGGGCGCGGTTAAAGCGGAGAACCATGGAGGCCGTGTTCTGCGCCGCGAGGCGGTCGCGCAACGCCGCCATGCGCTCGGGCACCTCGAAGTCGAACTGCACGGAGCGCAGGTAGTTGACGCTCCCCGCGTGTGTCGCCTGCGCGCCGAGCGCCGCCGGCGCGAAGCCCGCAACGGCCACCGCGAGGGCCGCCCGAAGGGAAGATTGAATCCGTTGTGGCAAACGCTGTCGTGTATTCATGAGACCCACCGCCTGTCGTCCGTCATCCATTAGATCCGACACACGGCGCCACGGTCACGTTGTAGGGGGGGTGTCCGTGACCGATTGAAAGTCTCCCGTTGACCGATTGAAAGTCAGGCCGCGCCCATCTGAAAGGTCAGGGGGTGTCGATGGCGACTCGGCGCACGTCGCGGCGGAGGGCTTGCCGCAGGCGGGCGAAGAGGAGGACGGCCACGGCGCCGAGTCCGGCGGCCAGGCCCCACCACAGGCCGCGCGGCCCCCAGTCGGCACGGAAGGCGAGCACGTAGCTTAACGGCACGCCGAGCAGCCAGAAGCCGAGAGCGTTGACGAGGAAGGGGGTGAAGGTGTCTCCGGCGCCGCGCAGCACGCCGGCAGCGACGGTCTGGAGGCCATCGGCGACCTGGAAGACGCCGGCGATCGGGATCAGGGACGCGGCGATCGCGATGACCGCGACGTCGTGTGAATAGAGGCTGGCCCAGAAGCGTGGGAAGGCGAGAAATGCACCCGCGGTCACGAGCATGAAGACGCCGCTGAGCTGGATCCCCGCCGCGGCGGCCCGGCGCGCCCCATCCATGTTCTCACGGCCGACCGCGCGTCCCACCCGGACGGCGGAGGCGGCCGCGATCCCGAACGGCACCATGAAGGTGAGCGCGGCGAGGTTGAGCGCGATCTGGTGCCCCGCCATCGCCTCGGTGCCGAGCCAGCCCATCATGACGCCGATCACGGCGAATGCTCCGAACTCGAGTTGCTGCTGAAAGCCGATCGGGGTGCCGAGCCGCACCATGCGCGCGAGCGCGCGCCGGTCGAGCGTCCCGCGCCGAAAGCGGCCCAGGTAGGGACGCATGGAGGGCCAGGAGAGCCGGAGAAGCGCGAGCGCCATGCACCAGCGCGCCAGGCTCGACCCCCACGCCGAGCCCACGGCCCCCAACTGCGGAACCCCTAGATTGCCGTAGATCAGCACCCAGTTGAGGAAGGCGTTCAGGACGTTCGCCCCCGCGATCGTCCACACGATCGGCGCCACGCGATGCATCGCCTGCAGGCTCTGCCGGAGGACGACGAACGCGTAGAAGGGGAGCATCCCGAGGATCGACCCCAGCGCGTACCCCCCGGCCACCGGCACGACGTCCGCGGGCTGCCGCAGGAGGGCGAAGATGCGCGCGGCGGGAAGGAAGAGCAGGGAGGTGATCGCCGTCAGAAGGAGCGTGAGAACGAGCGCCCGCTGTATCCCCCGGGCGGCGGCTTCATGGTCTCCCGCCCCTACTCCCTGCGCGACGATGGGGTCGAGGGACATGAGCACGCCCATCCCGAACACGGCGATCTGGAAGAAGTAGATGTTTCCCAGGCCGACGGCGGCGAGATCGGTTGCCGAAAGGCGGCCGACCATGACCGTGTCCACCACGCCCATCATCATGATGCCGACCTGAACGGTCACGATCGGGAGGGCGAGACGCAGCATGCGCGCGAGGTCCGCGCGGCGGGGCGTAAGCTTCATCGCGCCAATCATCGCGGAGCGCCTCGCGGTGCGCAAATCCGCGGATTCGCCGGATTTCCGTTGCCGCCCCGAAGGGTCGCGGATAGACTCTGCCTCACCGGTGCGAGGGCCGGGAGCCGGACAAGACCGGGGGGGAGAACATCGAGATTCTGACGTTCACGGGCGGACCGTTCGTGCAGAACACGCTGCTCGTGGTCTGCGAGGACGGCCGCACCGGGCTTCTGATCGATCCCGGCGCCGCGACACCGGAGGCGCTGGCCGAGGCGCGCGCACGCGGTCTGGATATTGCGGCGCTCCTCGTCACGCACGCCCACGTGGATCATATCGACGGCCTCAAGGAGGCGAAGGCCGAAACCGGGGCGCCCATCTACCTTCATCCCCTGGACCGGCCGCTCTACGACAACATCGCGAACCAGGCCCTCGTGTTCGGCGTGTCCTGCGTGGAACCGCCGCCGCCCGACATCGACCTGGTCCCCGGCACGAACATCGCCTTCGGCGGCTCGGAATTCGAAGTCGTGTTCGCGCCCGGCCACGCGCCGGGGCACGTGATGTTCGTCTCCACGTCGCACCCCGTGGCGATCGTGGGAGACGTGATCTTCCGCGGGTCGATCGGACGGACGGATCTCCCGAACGGGGACTACGCCGTGCTCATGGAGTCCATCCGGTCGCAGGTGTTGACGCTACCGCCCGAGACTCGCCTCTATCCCGGTCACGGCCCCGAGACCACCGTGGAACTCGAGCGCGATACCAACCCCTTCGTCCTCCAACTCCACGGCGGCCGCTGGGTCTGACGCTCGCTGGATCTGACCCGCGCGCCTCGTGGCGTCAGGGGTTCGTGGCGACCGGCTCGAAGGCCTTGAGCACCTCGCGCGTCATGTCCCAGCGGTCGAAGCCCTGCCGGCCGTAGTCGAGTCCGCGCCGGACGATGACGACATCGTGCGACGGGACGATGACGACGAACTGGCCGCGGTTGCCGGCAGTGGAGTAGGCGTCCTTCGGCACGTCCGTGCGGTCGTCGGGCACGAGCCAGAACTGGCCGCCGTAGAAGTTGCCGGTCTCGGACGTGGCGGGGGCGGGCGTCCGCACGAAGTCGATCCACTCCTCGGAGATCAGGCGCTCGTCCTTCCACATCCCGTTCTGCGCGTAGAGGAGCCCGAAGCGGGCCAGGTCCCGGGCCGTCGTGTAGATCTGGCTGCTCATGATGAAGTCGCCGAACCGATCCGTGCTGAGAAGCGTGTTCCGCATCCCGATCCTGTCGAGGAGGCGTTCCCGCGGGAACTCGAGGTAGGCCTGCGGGTCGCCGATCGCCTGCTTCATCGCGTACACGCCGAGCAGCGTGTCGTAGTTCTCGTAGTCCCAGAACGTCCCGGGTTCCTGCATGAGCGAGCGGTTGCGGGCGCCGTGCACCGAACTCTCCCCGGCCCAGTAGGAGAACCCCGATCCGGTCGCGTACTCCATGCCCCAGCTGTCCACGGGATAGAGTCCGCTGGACATGTTGAGCACGTGACGGAGGGTGATCTCCCGCCGGGGATCGTTCTCCGCTGAGCCTGCGTTCTCGGGCAGCCAGTCGAAGGGCAGGGGCTCGTCGAGCGCCAGCTTCCCCTCGTCGACGAGCATGCCGATGAGGGTTGATGCTATGCTCTTCGCGGTCGACCAGGTACGAGTCTTCGTGAACATGTCGATGCCGCGCGCGTAGCGTTCGTGGATGATCTCCCCGTCGTGGAGGACGATGAGGCTGAGCGTCACCTGCTCCGGGGATTCGCGGTCGAAGGTCCAGTCAGACGCGGCCTCGAGGGCCACCGGATCGACGCCGCGCGGGAGTGGGCGGCTCATGACGAGGTCGCCGTCCGGCCACGCCGCCCCCGCCGGATCGAGGCCCGTCCGGGTCGTGGTCAGGATCGGCAGGTCGTCGATGTCGTCGAAGGTCTGCTCCGGCGACAGGATCACGCACCCGATCCCCTCGCGGAACGCCGCCCTCATGGTCGGGGTCGTGCCGGGCTCGCCGATGGCGACAGCCTTCCGCTCCCAGTCGACGACGTAGTCGCCGCCCTCAGCCGTCCCGACCGGGTCGCGCAGGTAGGCGAGCTCCTGTTCGAAGACCTGCTCCAGCGACCGATCTCCCGTGAACAGGCCGTTGCACTGGAGGATGGCCTGGACGCCGCGCTGGATCATCTCCCGCTGCGGAGCGAAGTAATCGTAGGACCGCTCCTGCTGGGCAGCGGCGGCTGCCGGTGCGAGCAGAGCGAGCGTGATGGCCGCGAACGTGAGGCGTTTCATGGCTTCCCCCGGAGTCCGGACGACAGGTTTCTCGAACCCTGCCAACATGCGGGCCTCGCGCCTTTCCGGCCACGGGTGCCAAGGTCGCGCGGGTGGGCGGACGGGAATATCGTGTCCCCGTGATCGACCAGATTCTCTACGGCTCCATCGCGCTCATCGCGCTCACCAACCCGCTCGCCGAGCTGCCCTTCTTCTTCGCGGCGACGGACGGGTTCTCGCGCGCGGACCTGCGCCGCGCGGCGGTGAAGGTTGCGGTCGGAGTGCTCATCGTGCTTACCGTCGCCGCGGTCGCCGGCGCCCGCATCCTGAACCTCTTCGACGTGAGCTTCGCCGCGTTCCGGACGGCCGGCGGCCTCGTCGTCATCCTCGCCGCGCTCGAGATGCTCCGCGGCGCCGGGTTCGGGATCACGGGCGTACGCCGGGATCCGGGCGAGACGGAGGACCACCTCTGGGTCCCGCTCGTCATGCCGCTGATCGCCGGGCCGGCATCGATCACCGCCGCGATCACGCTGGCGCTCGATGAGGCCGGCGCGCTGATCGGGATTCCCGTCGCCACGCTCATCGCCGTGTTCGTCGCGTCGGTAGGTGTGCTCGCCGTGCTCATGGCGGCCAGCTACCTCTCGCACGCGCTGAGCGGCCGGGCGGTCCGGATCTTCGAGCGCTTCTCCGGCCTGATCCTGCTCGCCATCGGCTGCCAGATGTGCCTCAGCGGCATCCGCGAATTCTTCGCCGGCTGACAGAACCGGCTGAAGGAGTCGCCCGACGGATCTGCTAGCGGACCACATCCACGGTGACGTTCTCGTCGAACCGGGCGCCGAGGTCGGTGAGGAAGAGCGACGCCGAAGCGTGGTGGCCCATGATGTAGCGGCTCACGAAGCGGAAGATGGCGCTGTACACCTCTCCCTCCTCCGTAATCGTCACTGTCGCCCCGCCTGCCGCGGGCTCGATCTCGTAGATCCAGCGGCCGCCGAAGGGCATGCCCTCCGAGAGGATCGTCGTCACGATCCGGGTCGGGGGCTCGCTCTCCGTCAACTCCATGGGGAGCGGGCCGGTGGCGTCGATCATCACCCAGGCGGGGTTTCCCTCGCGGGCCGGGAGTTCCTCGACGCGTTCGATGGAGGGACGCCACTCGGGGTAGGCCCGGTAGTCCGCGATGGTCGCGAAGAGCTCCTCCGGGGCAGCGGAGAACTCGGCTCTGACGGCGGCGACATGGTCCTCGGGGAGTGAGCTCCCGACCCCGTAGACGACCGCGAACAGGCCCGCGATGACCACGAGCATGCCGATGATGATGCGCTTCAAGGTGCGATTCATGGGTTCGTTCCCGGTGTGGAGGGGCGGTCGTCGCGAAGGATGGGGAGCGTGAGGCACGTCGGGCCGCCCTCGCACCGGATGCAGAGCGCGTCGCCGTCGAAGCACGTGACGTCGCAGCCCGCGCCTCTCATCAGCCGGACCGTCTCCGGAAACCCGCCGAGCGCGATGCAGCGGCGCGGGGCCGTCGCGAGCACGTTGAGGTTCATCCCGGCGGAGGCCGTGAATTCCTCCTCCCCCGCCTCGAGGCATTCGATGCCGCGCTCGCGCATCAACTCGCGAAGCGCGACCGGGAAGAGCCGGGAGTAGATGAGCGCCAGATCCCGGTCCAGCGGGCTCACGAGCGAGAGCAGGTGCAGGCAGGCGGCGCTTCCGTTCCACATCGGGAGATCGAACGCCCGGACTTCGATCCCGAGCGGCGCGAGCATGGCCCGGAGTTGGTCGATGCCCGCCTGGTTGGTGCGGAAACCGCGCCCCGCCGCGAGCGTGCGTTCGTCCACCCACATCAGGTCCCCGCCTTCCAGGAGTCCCGGGGCCTCGATGGTGCCGATCACCGGCACGTCGAGCCGCCGGTAGAGCGCCTCGTGGCTCGCCACTTCCGGTTGCCGCAGTTCCTTGCCGGGTCGCAGGAGGATCGCACCGCCCGGCGTCATGAAGGAGGGGTCGAAGGGGAACATTGCGTCCGCGAGCCCGTCGCCTGCCGCGGCGTCGATCCACTCGACCTCCGCCCCGGAGGCGGCGACGCACTTCGCGAACGCGTCGTACTGGCGAAGCAGCCGCTCGGGCTCGATCGGCCCCGCGTAGTGCCACCGCTCCGGGTCCGCCTCCAGCGTCGCCCGGCCGGGGCGGCGCATCGCCACGCGCCGGAGCCGCGCCACCATGCTGGAGACGCCGAATCTCGCTCCCGTCTTCAGCCGCCCGTTCATCTGGCTGAAGCTACGGCAGCCCCCGTACCTTCGGCACCCGTACATTCGCTGGTCGCGGCGCCATCGGCATCGACGGCCCCACCACCCCGCACATACCGCAGCACGAGGACTCCCGAGCTTGAACCGAAGTCGATTCCGTACCGCCCCGACGTTCTCCGAGTACCTCGACACGGTCGAGAAGAACCGCGAACTCTGGCATGCGCTGGCCCGGCGCGCGACGGTGGACGAGGCGACCCGGCAACGTGCCTGCGCCATCCCCGGGCGGTGGAACGTCATCGCGCTCACCGAGGACTGGTGCGGAGACGCGATCAACACCCTCCCCGTGTTCGATCGCCTGGCGGAGGCCGCCGGGAACATCGAACTGCGCGTCCTCCTTCGGGATGAGAACCCGGACCTGATGGACGCCCATCTGACGAACGGGACGAGCCGGTCCATTCCGGTCCTCATCGTCTACGACGAGACGTTCCGCGAGCGTGGGTGGTGGGGCCCCCGGCCCGCGCAGATCCAGGAGTGGGTGATGACGGAGGGGTTGAAGCTCGACCCGGAGGATCGCTATCGCGAGGTGCGCCGCTACTACGCAAGGGACAGGGGCCGCGCCGCGCTGGACGAGTTTCTCCGGGTCCTCGAGCGCGCGGCCGCCGACGACTGAGCGGGAGTCGCCGACGCCCGCCCGCGAGAGCCCTGCCGCTAGCGGTTGCCCCGATAGCTGCGGACGGGCGGCAGCCGGGCGCCGGTGCCCCCGGGCGGCTCCGTCTCGGCCACCACCTCGAGCGTCAGCGTGCCGATGCCGTCGATCGAGGCGCTGACGACCTCGCCGGGCTGCAGGAATCGCGTCTCCCCGCGCACCGCGGTGCCCATGCCCACCCCGCCCGAGGTGCCGTTGTTGATCACGTCCCCGGGGAACAGCGTCGCGACCGACGACCCGTACTCGATCAGCTCCCACAGGGTGTGGATCATGTCCCCCGCGGTCGCCTCCTGCATGCGCTCCTCGCCGACGTCCAGCGTCTGGCGCAGAATCTCCATCGGGTCGCCGTAGAATTCCTTCGGCACGATCCACGGGCCCATGGGCGCGAACGTGTCGTGGCCCTTTCCGACGAACCAGTCCGACGTCATGGGGTTGCCGCCGGGCGGCCGTCCGCCGCGGTCGGAGACGTCGATCGTCACCGTGTACCCGAACACATGGTCCTCGGCGTCGCGGGCATCCACGTACTTGGCGCTGCGCCCGATCACCGCGCCGAGTTCCACCTCCCAGTCCGTGCGGTCCCTGCCGAAGGGGATCACGATCCGGTCGTCGGCTCCGATCACCGCGCCGCGCGTCGGCTTGAGGAAGAGATACGGCACGCCGCGGTTCTCGCGCCGCTGGCGGCGGGCTTCGCGTCGTTCCTCCTCGGTGCCCGCCTCGTTGACGTGGCTGTAGAAGTTGACCGCCGCGTTCAGGATCTTCCCCGGGTACATGATGGGCGGAAGGACGCGCACGTCCTCGAGGTCGTGGACGAAGTCGGCTCTGCCGCTCCCGGACAGCCCGCCCCGGGCCACGAGATCGTTGACGACTTCGTACAGTCGGAGCCGGATCCCGTACTCGTAGCGGCCGATGAGGTCGATCATGTCGGCCGGCGGCGGGACGGGCGGGTAGGCGAGGTTTCGCTCGAGGTCCCGGTTCGCCTCCTCGATGTCGACGACGAGCGCGTCCCGCAACACGAGGCCGACGCGCGGAACGCCGTCGATCTCGAAGGTCCCCACCTTGAAGGGTTCCGCGATGTCGATCTCCGGCCCTCCCTGGGCAGCCAGAGGAGCGGAGAACGCCAGGGCCGCGGCGGCCAGGAGCGCCCTCATGAGCCGGGATCCCGCCGGTAGGTACTCACCGGCGGCAGCCGCGCGCCCGTTTCGCCGAGAGGCTCCGGCCCCTCCACCACCGGGAGTTCGATGGTGCCGATCCCGTCGATCGTCGCGGTGACGATGTCTCCCGGCTGCAGGAACCGCGCCTCGCCCATGCCGACGCCGCCGGAGGTGCCGAGGTTGATCACGTCTCCCGGGAAGAGCGTCAGGATCGAGGACGCGTATTCGATCAACTCCCACAGCGAGTGGATCATGTCCCCCGCCGTCGCCTCCTGCATGCGCTCGCCGCCCACATCGAGCGTCTGCCGCAGCATCTCCATCGGGTCGCCGTAGAACTCCTTCGGGACGATCCACGGGCCCATCGGCGCGAACGTGTCGTGCCCCTTCTCGACCAGCCAGTCCGAAGTTGTGGGGTTGCCGCCCGGGGGACGCCCGCCGCGGTCGGACACGTCGATCGTCACCGTGTACCCGAATACGGTCGCCTGGGCATCCTCGGAGGCGACGTACTTCGCCGCCCGCCCCATGACGACACCCAGCTCCACCTCCCAGTCGGTCTGGCTCCGGCCGTGCGGGATCACGATCCGTTCGCTGGTCCCGACCACGGCGCCGCGCGACGGCTTGAGGTAGAGGTAGGGCACGCCCCGGTTCTCGCGGCGCTGGCGAACCGCCTCCTCTCGCTCCCCTTCGGGGGCGTCCGCGGCGACGCGGCTGTAAAAGTTGCTCGCCGCGTTCAGGATCTTGCCCGGATACATGATGGGCGGGAGGATCCGAATCTCATCGACATCGTAGACGTAGTCCGCGCGCGTGGGGCCGGAAAGCCGCTGATAGGCGATCGTCTCGTTGACGATCTCGTACAGACGGCGCTGGAGTCCGTACTCGTAGCGGCCGATGAGGTCGAGCATGTCCGTCGGCGCGGGCACCCTCGGATACGCGCGGTTCCGCTCGAGTACCTCGTTCGCCAGTTCGATGTCGACGATGAAGGAGTCGTGCAGCACGAGCCCGACGCGCGGGACGTCTCGGATCGCGAACGTCCCCACCTTGAACGGTTCCACGAGGACGATGCCCGCGACATCCTGCGCGCCGACGGAGGCCGCGGAGAAGAGGACCGCGATCACTCCAAGCGGAAGGGCCCGTCCGGTCGAAGTTCGTCTGCGCAGTGCGGTTCTCATGGGTCTTTCCTCTCGGTTGGGGACGGCGGGTCTCAAGGCACCAGCCCGTCCAGCTCTTCGATCGTGGCCAGGGAGGGGTCGCGTGCGGCCTGGAGCCGGCGTGCGGTCGCTTCGGCGGCCCGCATGACCCGAAGCAGGTTGTCGGCCGCGAGGGCCCTGAGTTCGGATTCGGTCCACCCGCGGCGGGAGAGTTCGGCGAACAGGGCGGGGTACGTCGATACGTCCTCCAGGCCGACCGGCCCCCGGTCGATGCCGTCGTAGTCGCCCCCGATCGCGACGTGGTCGATGCCCGCCACGTCGCGGATGTGCTCGATATGCGCCACGACATCGGCCATCGTGGCGCGCGGTCGTCCTGCCGATGGGCCGACGTAGTTGGCGACCTCCTGGTTCACAAAGGATTCGACGAACGTGACCATGACCACGCCGCCGTTCCCGGGCAGCCGGCGCAACACGTCGTCCGGCACGTTGCGCGGGTGGTCCGTCACCGCACGGGCGGAGGAATGCGAGAAGATGACCGGCGCCTCGGTCACGTCGAGTGCGTCGTGCATGCTTCCCGGCGACACGTGCGAGATGTCGACCAGCATGCCCAGCCAGTTCATTTCGCGCACGACTTCCTTGCCGAAGGCGGAAAGTCCTCCCAGTTCGGGCAGCGCGCAGCAGGAGTCGGCCCAGGGGAGGTTGGCGCTGTGCGTGAGCGTCATGTAGCGGACGCCGAGTGCGTAGAACGCCCGCAGGGCGCCGAGCGAGTTCTCGATCGCGTGACCTCCCTCCATGCCGAGCATCGAGGCGACCTTGCCGCGGTGGAACTGGTCCATCACATCCGCTGCGGTGAGGGCGAGCCCCAGGTCCTCGCGGTGATCGGAGATGATCTGGAGCGCGATGTCGATCTGCTCGAGCTGCATGCGCGCGCCGCCGCCGTCCCACATGACCGAGGCGGGGACGTAGACGGACCAGAACTGGGCCCCGACGCCGCCGGCCCGAAGGCGGGCGAGATCGGTGTGGCCCGGGGTGGTGCGCGAGATGTCGTAGGCGCGGACGTCGCGGGGGGCTTCCGCGTTCCGGATTGCCCAGGGAAGGTCGTTGTGTCCGTCGAACAGGGGGACGCTCGACAGCACGCGCTTCGCGATTTCGAGATGTTCGTCCTGCGCGCTTGCATCTGCGGCCGCGAACCCGAGGACGAGCGCGGACAGGACCGCCATCGCGGGCGTCCGGGTGAGAATTCGCGTCATCTTGCACCGACTCCCGTTGACAAACGCAGCGGCAACACAGCTTACCATTGGATTCTCGCTTGGTGGACGGCGCGCCGCCACCCATGCCGCGTCCCGGGCGGCGTCGTGGCGAGACGCAGGTGCGAACGGCCGTCCCGCACGGGTATCTTCCCGCATGCAGATCAACTGTGACATGGGCGAGAGCTACGGGCCCTGGGAGAAGGGGGCCGATGAAGCGGTGATGCCGCTCATCGACCAGGCCAATATCGCCTGTGGCGGCCATGCCGGGGATCCCGATACGATGGCCCGGACGCTCGAACTGGCGGCCGGGCACGGCGTGCAGGCGGGGGCGCACCCGGGCTATCCCGACCGGCGGAACTTCGGGCGTCTGCGGCTGGACTGGCCGCTCGACTCGCTGGTGCTCGAAATGCAGGCGCAGATCGGGGCGTTGCTGGGCGTGGCGGCGGCCCTGGGCATCCGCCTGCGACACGTGAAGCCCCACGGCGCGCTGTACCTGGCCATGATGAAGGACGACCGGCTTCTAACGCGGCTGGCGGAGGGCGTGGCGGCCCTGGATCCGTCGCTCGCCTTCGTCCTGCAGGCGACGCCGGAGCGCGAGCGGCACGCGGCGCTGCTGGAGTACACGGAGCTGACGCTGGCGTTCGAGGCCTTCGCCGATCGGGCCTACGCGGCGGACGGGCGCCTCCAGGCACGCGGGATCGATGGCGCCGTCCTCTCCGACGCGGACGCCGTGGCCGGCCACGTGGCGAATCTCCTCGATGGATTCGTGGAGACGCCCGCGGGTCCGCTGCCCGTGGCGGCCGAGACGCTCTGCGTTCACGGCGACAACCCTTCCGCCACGGCGGTGCTTCGCCGCATCCGCGAACTCGTGCCGCGGAAGACGTAGATCGCCGGTGATCACCTTCCCGGGGCCGGTGAGCGCCCTGGTTACGCTTCCGGTGGCGCCCGACCGGGACGGAATCGCGCGAGTCCTCCGTCTCGAACGTTCCGCGCGCGATGCCTTGCCGGACCTTCGCGCGACGATCCCGGCCTTCAACCGGCTGCTCGTCGAGGGGTCGCCCCACAGTTGGGACGCGACCGACATCGAATCCAGGCTGGCCGCGGCCGCCGAGAAGTGTCTGGCGGAGACGCCCCGGATTGACGCGGGCGACCCCGTTTCGCTGCCGGTGTGCTACGATCCGGAACTGGCCTCCGATCTCGAGGATGTGGCGGCGAACGCGGGCGTGGGCGTGGCGGAGGTCGCGCGGCTCCACAGCGGTGCGGCGTATGCCGTCCTCGCGACCGGATTCGCGCCCGGGTTCGCGTACCTGGGGGACGTGGACGCGCGGATCGCGATGCCGCGCCTCACGACGCCCCGCCCCAGGGTCGAAGCGGGGGCGGTCGGGATCGCCGACCGGCGCACCGGCGTCTACCCGGCGGCGGGGCCGGGCGGCTGGCGTCTGATCGGCCGCGTGCCCTCGGCACTCTTCGCCGATGCTGCCGAGCGGATCGCGCGCTTCCGGCCCGGCGCCTCGGTCCAGTTCCGCCCGATCGACCGCGATGAGTACGAGGCTGCGGGCGGATGAGCCCGCACGGCGTCGTGGACCGCCCAGGGCCGTTCTGCACGATCCAGGACCTGGGCCGGCGGACCGGCCGCCGCGCCGGGCTGGCACCCGGGGGCGCGATGGACCAGCGCGCGTACCTGTGGGCCAACCGGCTGCTCGGCAACGATCCGGCGGCGGCCGCGCTCGAGGTCACCCTGGGCGGCTTCGCCCTGCGCTTCGCCGTCGAGACGGTCGTGGCGCTGACGGGGGCGGACTGCGCCGCCACGCTCGACGGCGTCGAAACGGGGACCTGGCGCACCGTCCGGGCCGGGTCGGGTCAGGTGCTTCGGCTCGGCTACAGCGCGACCGGCATGCGCGCCGTCGTCGCGTTCCCCGGCGGCGTCGATGTCCCCACGGCGTTCGGCTCCGCGTCGGCCGTCGTGCGCGACGGATGGCCCGGACTGCTCGGCCGGCCCCTGCGCACCGGCGAACCCCTCCGCTGGGGCGAACCCGAACGCGCCTGTCCGGTGCGGCGCGTTCCCCGCGAACTCGTCCCGCCGGAGACGGCCCCGCTGACGCTGCCGCTGATCGCCGGCTACGAGTGGGCCGAGTTCTCGGACGCGGACCGGGAGCGGGTGTTCGACGCGGAATGGACTGTCGACCCGGCGAGCGACAGAACCGCGGGCCGATTGGCCGGCCCCGCCCTGGGCTCAGGCCCGCGCATCCTCGACTCCACGCCGCTCGTGGACGGGACGGTTCAGGTCACGGGCGATGGTCGGCCGCTCGTCTTCATGCGGGACCGCCCGACGATCGGCGGTTACGCCAAGCTCGGCTCCGTCGACCCGATCGCGCTCGACGCGTTCGCGCAGGCGCGGCCCGGTACGCCCATCCGCTTCGCCCGCGCCGACCCCGACGCCATCCGCCATGCGCTCGCCCGCCGCGAGCGGTTCTTCGGCATCCGCGACGACCGGTAGCGCGTCCCGGCCCGCCTCCCGATCGGGAAAGTTGAACGTGGAAGCCCGGTTTGCTTATGTTTCATGCTCGGGTGCAGTTCGGGTGGGGTGGATCAGCGGGGTGGAGGCATCGTGAGAAGCTGGACGGTGGTGCCGTTTCTTGTGGCCGTGGCCGTGCCCGGCGAGATATCGGGGCAGAGTCTCCGCGGGTCCACGAGTTCCCTGGACCGCCAGAACCGCGTCGCCCGCGAGCACGACTTCACGTACATCGCCACGCCCGCGCAGGTCGAGCGCTTCGTCAACGCCGGCTATCTCGTACCGGTGCCCCCTTCGCCGGACTACATGCTCCACGATCTCTCGTTCCCCTACGCCCGGCCCGAGGTCAAGCTGTTCATCTCGCGGCTCGCCCGGCAGTACCGGAGCGCCTGCGGCGAGCGGCTCGTAGTCACCAGCCTGACGCGCCCGAAGAACCGGCAGCCGCGAAACGCCTCTCCCCGCTCCGTCCACCCCACCGGCATGGCGCTCGACCTGCGCCGCCCCGACCCGAAGTGTCGCGGGTGGCTCGAGCGCGTGCTGCTTCAGCTCGAGGGGTCGGGGGTGCTCGAGGTGACCCTGGAGCGGCGCCCGCCGCACTACCACGTGGCGATCTTCCCGCAGCAATACGCCGCCTACGTCGATCAAATCACGCGCGCACGGCAGCAGTACGTCACTGACGGAGGGCGGTACCGGGTGAGGGCGGGCGATTCGCTGTGGGAGATTGCGCGCCGCCACGACACGACCGTGCCCCGCCTGCGATCTGCGAACAACCTCAACGGGAGCCGGATCTACCCGGGCCAGGTCCTCACGCTTCCCGGCTAGCCCCGGCAAACCGGCGGGCCTCCCGCCTCCGACGGAGACCGACATTCGCTTCCAGAGCAAAGCGGCGCTGACGATCGTGACCCTGGCGCAGGGCGCTGTCGCGGCGTGGGGAGCCGGCGGGGCGCACGCGCAGGAACCGGCGCCGGTCCGCCTCTCCGGCTACGTGCGAGAGGCCGGGAACGACGAGGTGATTCGGGCCGCGCGGCTCGACGTCGAAGAGCGTGGCCTCATCGTCGGGACCAACCGGTTCGGGTTCTACTCGGTCGAGTTGCCGCCCGGCCGGTATTCGATCCGGATCTCCAGCCTCGGTTACGAGACCGTGACCGAGGTCGTGGATCTCCGGGAGACGATCTCGCTGGACTTCGGGCTCCCCCTCAGGCCGGTCATCGTGTCGGAACTCACGGTGACGGCCGACCGGCAACCTCCGGACCTCGACCCGGCGAGCCTGGACATGAGCGTCGTCCGGCTCGATGTCCCATCCCTCTCCGAACTCCCGCTCGTCCTGGGCGAGGCGGACCCGGTCCGCACGCTGACCCTCTATCCCGGCATCAGCACGGCGAACGACGCGACGACCGCGATCAACGTGCGCGGCGGCGCCGGCGACGAAAACCAGATTCGCCTCGACGACTCCGAGGTGTTCAATCCGGCCCACGCCATCGGCCTCTTCTCGACCTTCAACTCGGACGCGGTGGGGGACGTCACGCTCTACAAGGGCGGGATCCCGGCCCGTTACGGCGGCCGGCTCTCTTCCGTGCTGGAGATTCACCAGCGCGAGGGCAACTCGCGCGAGTTCGAGGGAGCGGCGACGATCGGCCTCCTATCCAGCCGCCTGAGCCTCCAGGGGCCGCTCCTCGACGGGCGGGGATCCTGGCTCGTCGCGGGCCGCCGCACCTACGCGGACCTCTTCCTGGGCCTGTCGAGCGACCCCTCGATCCAGGAGAGCACCGCCTACTTCTACGACCTCAACGCGAAGGCGAACGCCCGCTACGGCGCCACCGGCCAGGTCATGCTCTCCGGCTACTTCGGCCGCGACCGGCTGCGGATCGGGGCCCAGGCCTCCGCCGCGTGGGGGAACGCGACGGGCACGGTGCGCTGGAACCACGTGTTCGGCCCGGTCTTCTCCCACGTGACCGTGACCTACAGCGACTACGAGTATCACATACAGAACAGCTTCAACGCCAAATCCGCCTCGCTCGACGCGGGGATCCGCAACTTCAGCGTGACCGTCGACGAGTCATGGGACCTGAGCCCGTCGGACCGGCTGGAGTTCGGACTTGGGCTCCGCAGCTACGAGATCCAGCCCGCGAACATCGCTCCCGGCGAGGGTTCCGCGGTCATCGCGACGGAGTTCGAGTCCCGGAAGGGCCTCGCTCCCGAGGCGTACATCGAACACGAAACGGAGATCGGACGCCTGGGGCTTCGCTACGGGCTTCGGGCGGCCGGCTTCATTCGCCGGGGCGCGGCGACGGTCTACGACTACGAGAACGACGCGCCCGTGGTGTATCGCCCGGCTCTGGGCCGGTACGAACCCGGCGCCATCGTCGACAGCACGCGGTACGGTAACCGGGAGACGATCATCTCGTATGGGGGCCTCGAACCGCGGCTCGGGTTGCGCTTCAGGCTCACCGGCGCCGCGTCGCTCAAGGCGAGTTACTCCCGCACACGGCAGTACCTGCGGCTGGTGACGAACACGAACTCCCCCACTCCGCTCGACCTGTGGGACCCCGTGGGACCCTACGTGAAGCCGCACGTCGCGGACCAGTTCGCGCTCGGCTACGTGACCGCGCTCGCCGGAGGTCGCTACGCGCTGTCGGGAGAGGTCTACCACAAGCGGGCGCGCCACCTCATCGACTACGTGGACGGGGCGGACATCTATTTCAGCCGGCGGCTCGAAACGCTCCTCCTCCCGGGCGAGGGACGCGGATACGGGGTGGAGTTCCTCCTGCGGAAGACCCGCGGCCGCCTCACCGGGTGGGCGAGCTATACCCTCGCCCGCTCGGATCAGCGGACGCCCGGGCTCACGGCGGAGGATCCCGGGGTCAACGGGGGAGACTGGTATCCGTCCCCTTACGACCGGACGCACGATTTCGCCCTCACGGGGCTGTACAGGCTCGGCGAGGACTG
Organism: Gemmatimonadales bacterium; assembly: GCA_009838765.1. Lineage (GTDB taxonomy): Bacteria > Gemmatimonadota > Gemmatimonadetes > Palauibacterales > Palauibacteraceae > Palauibacter > Palauibacter ramosifaciens. The sequence continues at coordinate 2,124 of VXQX01000080.1, read as the reverse complement.
GAGTCTCGGGGCGAACTTCGTCTTCGCCACGGGGCTGCCGACGACATACCCCGTCGCGCGATATGAGTTCGCGGGCCTGATTCTGGGCGAGTACGGGCCGCGGAACGCCAGACGCCTTCCGGCCTATCATCGTCTGGACGTGTCGGCCACCAGGAGGTGGGGCCGAGGAGAACTCCAGTTCGGGCTCTTCAACGTGTACAACCGCTTCAACGCGCAGGCGATCGCCTTCCGCCAGAACCGGGACTCGCGCACGGTCACCGAGGCGGTGGAGACCGCCGTGTTCGGCCTGGTGCCGAGCATCAGCTACCGGTGGAACTTCTGATGCGCGGCGGCACGGGGAATCGCGCGGTGACGGCGGGCCGCCTGCTGGCGTTGGCCGGGTGCCTCGCGGCGACGGGCTGCGAGCGGGTCGTGGACGTCGACATCCCCGACCCGGAGCCGAGACTCGTCGTGGAAGGACGGATCGAGCTCATCAAGGATGCGCCGAGCGGCAGGCAGCGCATCCGGCTGTCGACGACGGCGGGTTTCTTCGACAGCCGGCCCACTCCGCCCGCGACGGGCGCCAGCGTCACGGTCGTCGACGGGGCCGGCCGCGCCTACGCGTTCCCCGAGATCGAGCCGGGCCTGTACGGGACGGAACACCTCTTCGCGAGCGTCGGGGAGACGTACACGCTCTTCCTCGAGTACGGGGGCGACGTGTACGAGGCGTCGGCTCTGCTGCGGGAGGTCCCCGCGATCGATTCGCTGTATTTCGTGTACGAAGAGGAGACCCTCTTCATCGACGAGGAAGGCTATCGGGCCGCAATCGACTTCGCGGATCCGGCCGGGGTCGCGAACTACTACCTGTGGGAACAACTCGTGGAGGGCGTGAACGAGATCCCGCCGGACCCCGGAAACGCGATCAACCTCGTCAGCCGGGACGAACTGTACGATGGACAGGACGTGATCGGCTTCCAGCCGAACGATGAGATCGCCATCGTGCCCGGCGAACACGCGGAGATCCGCCAGATCTCGCTCTCGAGGCTGGGTTACGACTACTACTACGCGCTCTTCGAGCAAAACGCGCTCGGGTCGGCCAACCCCTTCTCCATCCCGCCCGCCACCATCCGGGGTAACATCACGAATCTGGACCGCCCGCACCGATTCGCGTTCGGGTTCTTCGGCGCGGCCGAAGTGAGCGTCGCGGAGGGGGTCGCGCCCGCCCGGTAGAAGGTCGCCGCGAGGCTTCGGGAGGCCGTGCCCGAATCCGGCCGGCCGCGCTATGTTCGCTTCCGTGTTCGACGATCCCGGTACTCTGAAGGCGGCGGGGGCCGCCGTCGCGCTCGCCACCCTGTGGCTGGTCGAGGGTGTCCTCCCGATGTTCGAAGGCCGGGGCGCAAGGACGGGGCATGGGGCGCGGAACCTCGCCCTCGGCGTGGGGAACGCGGCGGTGGCGGCCGTCATCTTCGCCGCAGCTACGCTGTTCGTGACGGAGGGGGCGAGGGAACGCGGCTTCGGGCTGCTTCACCTGCTCGAACTTCCGGCGTGGGCCAGGATCGGGCTCGCGGTCGTGATCTTCGACGCGTGGCAGTACCTCTGGCACCGGCTGAACCACCGGGTCCGGTTCCTGTGGCGCTTTCACCAGGTCCACCACTCGGACGCCGAACTGGACGCCTCGTCGGGACTCCGCTTTCACACGGGGGAGATCGTCCTCTCCTCGATCGCGCGCCTCGCCGTGCTTCCCCTCCTCGGCGTGACGGTGGGGGAACTCCTGGTCTACGAGGCGATCCTCCTCCCGATCATCCTCTTCCACCACAGCAACGTGCGGTTGCCCGGCCGGGTGGACCGGCGGCTGCGATGGCTCATCGTCACGCCGTGGATGCACTGGGTCCATCACTCCGACTACCAGCCCGAGACCGACTCGAACTACTCGAGCATCTTCTCCTTCTGGGACCGGGCCTTCGGGAGCTTCCGGCTCCGGTCCGAGCCGCGCGAGATCCGTCTCGGGCTCGAGAACGTGGACCGTTCGGAGTGGGGTACGCTGCGCGGCATGCTCTCGATGCCCTTCCGGCGCGGGCGTCGCGAGTCGGCGGGTGGGCGTCGCGAGTAAGCGGGAGGGGGGCTTGCGGGGGCGAGACCGGGAGG
>VXQX01000091.1 GCA_009838765.1 Gemmatimonadales bacterium | reverse complement strand
GCCCCCCACCGCCCCGCCCCTCGATGGTTGACCCGATAGCCATGCACCATCATATTGTGCATGTGTCACGATCATGCACATACAGGAAGGGTCATGTCGAGGATTCACTTCGTCGTCAAGGAAAGCGCCAAGATCCGCTACCAGGCGGAGGCGGAGCGTGAGGGAAAGTCGCTCGGCCAATGGCTGCGGGACGCAGCCGATGAGAAGCTGGAGGCCGCGCGTCCGCGCCTGTTCACCGTGGAGGAACTCAAGGCGTTCGCGGCCAAGTGCGACGCGATGCATCCCCCCGGCGCGAAGGAGCCGAGCTGGGAGGAGACAAAGCGGATGCTCGTCGAGACCCGGTTTCCGGATCCCGGCGTATGATCTTCGTCGACGCAAACGTCTTCATGTATTTCGTCGGTGCCGACCAGGCTCTCAAGGGGGAGGCCCGGGCGTTCTTCTTTCACTCGAAGCGGCGCGACCGACGCCTCGTGACGTCGGCGGAAGTGCTTCAGGAACTCCTCCACACCTACGTCCGAAGAGGCCAACGTCGCACGTTGAACATCGCCTTTGATCTCGTGGACGCGACGGTGGCGGAGGTCTGGCCGGTCGAAAAAGAAGATGTTGAACGGGCACGACATCTCTCGACGCCACACCCGGAACTGCAGGCCCGCGATCTTGTCCACCTCGCGTGCTGCATCCGGCGGGAGCCCGACGACCTCATGACCTTCGACCGGGCGCTGGCCGCGGCCTGGCGTTCCCGGTCGCCCCGCAGGAGTTGACGCGACGGTCTTCGGCTCTCTCCCCCCGCTCTGTCTGACCCCGGTTCTTCGGGATAGCGTATTCGGCGCAGTCTCCGCAGAAATCCGAGGCCGAGGTACGAAGGAGAGCAGCAAGATGAGGGATTCGTCGAGGCGATACGCGTCGCGCGCGTGGTGGATGGTCGGTTTGGGCGTCCTGGTGGGGCTTCCGGCAGCATCGCCCCCGCTGGCGCCGGAAGTTCAAGCGCAGGAGGTCGATCAGTCGCTGGTGGCGGACGTCGTCGCCGGCCTGCCGTTGCGCGAGATCGGCCCCGCGCTCATGGGCGGCCGGATCGCGGATATCGCGGTGCACCCGCACCGGAGCAGCACCTGGTACATCGCGGTCGGCTCGGGCGGCGTGTGGAAGACGACGAACGCGGGCGTGACGTGGGACGCGATCTTCGAGGACGAGTCCGTGTACTCGATCGGCGATGTCGCGATCGACCCCAACAACCCGGACGTGATCTGGGTGGGGACGGGAGAGAACGTGAGCGGGCGCCACGTCGGCTGGGGGGACGGCGTCTACCGCAGCCGCAACGGCGGGGAGACGTGGGAGAACGTCGGCCTCCGGGATTCGCAGCATATCGGGAAGATCCTCGTCGACCCGCGCGACAGCGACGTCATCCTGGTGGCGGCGGAGGGGTCGCTCTGGGCCGCGGGCGGTGAGCGCGGCGTCTACAAGTCCACCGACGGCGGCGACTCCTGGCGGCTCGTGCTGGAGATCGACGAGAACACAGGCGTCACCGACATCGAGTTCGCGCCCGGCAATCCGGACATGGTCTACGCGGCGGCGTACGAGCGGCGCCGCAAGATCTGGGGGCACCTCGCCGGAGGACCCAACTCCGGCATCTACAAGTCCACCGACGGCGGCGAGAGCTGGCGTCGGATCACGGCCGGACTCCCGAGCGGCGATGTGGGAAAGATCGGACTCGCCGTCACGCCCGCGAACCCCGAGGTCGTGTACGCGACCATGGAGGCGAACGACGACGAGCGCGGCTTCTACCGGTCCCTCGACAAGGGGGAGAGCTGGGAGCGGCGGAACTCCTACATCTCCGGGGGCACGGGTCCCCACTACTACCAGGAGATCGAAGCCTCCCCGCACGACGCGGACGTCGTGTACCAGATGGACGTCTTCATCCAGGTCACGCGGGACGGGGGCGCGACCTTCGGGAACCTCGAGACGGCGCGCGACAAGCACAGCGACAACCACGCCCTCTGGGTCGATCCCGAGGACCCGCTGCACCTGCTGGTGGGGACGGACGCCGGCCTGTACGAGAGCTTCGACGACGGCCGCACCTTCCGTCACTTCCCTAACCTGCCCATCTCGCAGTTCTACAAGCTCGCGCTCGACACCGCGGAGCCGTTCTACAACGTGCTCGGCGGCGCGCAGGATCTCGGCACCCTGTGGGGCCCCGCCCGCACGACGAACGTCGAGGGGGTCCGGAACCGGGACTGGTACGCGCCGATGGGGGCGGACGGGTACGCGGTCCAGATCGACCCGCGGGATCCGGACATCCTCTACCTGCAGACGCAGCAGGGGAACCTCTACCGCTACGACCGGAAGAGCGAGGAGGCGCTCGACATCCAGGCGCAGCCCGCGCCCGGCGACCCGCCCGAACGCTGGAACTGGGACTCGCCCGTCCTCATCAGTCCGCACGACGCCGACCGAATCTACCACGGCTCGCAGCGCGTGTGGGCGAGCGACGACCGGGGCAACTCGTGGACCGCGATCAGCGGCGACCTGACGACGAACGTGAACCGCTACGAGCTGGAGTTCATGGGGCGGGTGTGGAGCGTCGACGACCTTATCGACAACGGCGCCATGTCGAAGTATGCGACCCTCACGGGGATCTCCGAGTCGCCGGTCACGGCGGGCGTGATCTACACGGGGAGCGATGACGGCCTCATCCACGTGACGGAGGACGGCGGGGCGAACTGGCGGCTCGCGGCCCCGCTGCCCGGCGTGCCGGAACGGGCCTTCATCAACGACATCGAAGCCTCGCAGCACCTCGCCTCGACCGTGTTCGCGGTGGCGGACAACCACAAGGAGGGCGACTTCCGGCCGCTCCTCTTCCGGAGCGACGACGCGGGGCTCTCTTGGCAGTCGATCTCCGGCGACCTGCCGGACGGCACGATCCTGTGGGCGATCGAGCAGGACCACCTGAACCCGAACCTCCTCTTCCTCGGAGCCGAGTTCGGGATGTACGCGAGCGTGAACGGCGGCGAGAACTGGCACATGCTCCCCGGGCCCACGATTCCGCACCGGGACCTGGAGGTCCAGCGGCGCGACAACGATGTGGTCGGGTCGACCTTCGGCCGCGGCTTCTACGTGTTGGACGACTACACTCCGCTGCGCGAACTGGCCGGCGCCTCGAACGCCGCCACGGCCGCCGCGGAGGGAGGGGCGCTGTTCCCGGTGCGCGACGCCTGGTGGTACATCCCCTCCGTCCCCCTGCAGGCGCGCGGCAAGCCGACGCTGGGCTCGGACGACTACACCGCGCCGAACCCGGACTTCGGAGCCGTGATCTCCTACTACCTGCCCGAGACGGCGACGACGATGGCGGAGGCGCGCCGGGCCGCCGAAGCAGACGTGCGAGCGGCCGGGGGCGACGTGGCGTTCCCCGGCTACGATGTCCTGAACGAGGAGACGACGGAGAGCGGCCCCCGGGCGCTGATCGCGATCGCGGACGCGGATGGCCGGACCGTACGCTGGGTCGCCGGCCCAGCCAGCAAGGGACTGCACCGCGTGAGCTGGGATCTGCGGGCCCCGGCGCCCGATCCGATCGACCTCACGGTGCCCGGCTTCACACCGCCGTGGGTGGGACCGCCCCAGGGACCCCTCGTCGCCCCCGGCGAATACTCCGCGCAACTCGTCGTGGTCGCGGCCGAAGGCGCGCGGGAAGTCGGACAGGCACAGACCTTCGACGTGAAGGCGGTGCCCACGGCCGATCCGGGCACGGACTTCGTCGCCGTCGTCGCCTTCCAGAACGAGGCGTCGGAGTTGAGCCGCCGCATCGCCTCGGCGGGTGAGGAAGTCGGCCGCGCCCGCGACCGGCTGCGTCACATGCGGGCCGCGCTCCTCGAGGCGCCGGAGGCCCCGCTCGAACTGTTCGGGAACCTCGATGCGCTCGGCGCGAGCCTTCAGGACTTCTCGATCCGTCTCTTCGGCGACCCCGCCCGGCAGCGCCTCAACGAGTCCACCGTGCCCTCGATCTCGAACCGCGTGGGACGGGTGATCGGCGGCCACTGGGACACGCGACAGACGCCCACGGCCACGCACCGCCGCAACCTGGAGATCGCCGAGACGGACTTCGGCGCGTGGCGGTCGGAGTTCCAGCGCTTCATGGACGGCGCCTTCGCCAACGCCGAAAGCGCGCTCGAAGCGGCCGGCGCCCCCTGGACCCCCGGCCGCCGCCTCCCCGGCAGCTAACCGAAGGCCCCCGGGGCCTCGCCGTCGGTCGTCAGTGGCCGATGGCGAGGCCGTCCTTGCGCGGATCCGACGCGCCGGCCCAGCCGCGCACCGAGCCTGCTCGCACTATTAACGCTGGACGTCAATAACGCGTCGCGTTACTATCCCGGGTGATCAAGGGATTCCGCGACCGTGATGCCGAGCGTCTCTTCCAGCGCCGTACCGTTCCGCGACTGGGGCCGGACGTTCAGCGAATCGCGCTCCGAAAGCTCAGGATGCTCGACGCGGCCGTTGATCTTGCGGATCTCCGGGTGCCGCCGGGCAATCGGTTGGAGAAGCTGAAGGGCGATCGGGCCGATCAGTACAGCATGCGCATCAACAAGCGGTGGCGGATCTGTTTCCTCTGGCGCTCCGGAAACGCGTACGATGTCGAGATCGTTGACTACCACTAGGTGAGTGCAATGCCTGCGAAAACGCTCGCGCCGTTTCATCCCGGCGAGGTGCTGCTGGAAGAGTTCCTGGAGCCGATGGGGATCAGCCAGTACCGCCTGGCGAAGGACATCGGCGTGGCTCCGGGCCGAATCAACCAGATTGTGCATGGAAGGCGTGCGATCACCGCCAACACCGCCCTTCGGCTGTCCCACTACTTTGGAACATCGGCGCGATTCTGGCTCAATCTCCAGACGGGTTACGATCTGGACATGGCGAGAGACCTCCTCCTACCAGCGGAAATGCCCCGCGCGGCCGGATAGCGCGAACCCGCCCGGTGACGAACATACGGATGGATGAATTGAGTTCGGTCGAAGCGAGTGCCGGCCTTGGCGGACGGCGGCGTCTCGCAAACGTCGTCTCGGCGCTGGCCATCGTTACCTGGGCCTGCGCCGGCGGACCCGCGCACCGGACTCCGGAGCCGCAGCCGTCGCAGGACCGGCTGGCTACGCAGATCCGGACGATTACGACCGGCGAGGCTCGGCCCGAACAACAGGAATCCCTGCGCCAGATTGCAGCGATCGAGCCGGCCGCAGTGAACTCGGATCTGAGAGCCGCGATGGCGGAAGCTTTCGTATACGCGACGCGCGACGGCACGGAGTTCGAGAGGGTGAGACAAACGCTCGAGCATCTTCTGGCGCCGCTCTATTCTCCGAACGAGTTGGCGACGGCACTCTACGGCATCCCATCGCGTCCGGGGCCCACCGGAGAAGAAACCACCGCCGCCCTTCTGGCCGCGCGACTCCCAGCCTCGGAGGTGAGCGACTCGCTGCGCGCGGCCATGAACCATGCCGTGACCGTCATATCCCAGGAGTTGTATCCGTACCAGTTGCATGACCGGGTTCTGGTGGGGGCCCTCGCCGAACTGTTCACGGACGAAGAACTGACGCGAGTGATCGGCTCCATCGAGACCGTTCCTCTGACTTCCGAGCAGATCGCGGCCCTTCGGGTCGCGTTCCGGCATTGGGCCTACCCGGCCGAGGATCGAGTCCGTGACCTGCCCAGTCCTGAGCTGCGGTTGGCGATGATCAGTGCGTTGGAACGCCTCAACGAGATCCACAACACCGAGGAGTCGGAGATCCAGCGACTCGAGGCTGCTGGCGACAGGGCGGGTCAGGATGCCATCTGGCGGGAACGGCGTGAGACAGGCTGGAGCCGGGGAGCAACCCGCGGGGCAGCGCTGTCGTGGATACTTCGCATGATCGGCGATCCAGCGGCTCTACCCGTTCTCGCCGGCGCCCGAGGACACAACCGGGCGGATCTCGTCCCATTCGGCGAAGCGGCGATCGCGCCCGCCGTGGCCGCAATCCGGAGTCCGTCGGCTCACCGCGATCAGATGCGGTTTCTCATTGCCGACCTGGCCATGATCGCCGCAACCCCGCTTGTCGCCGAGAACAGGAGAATCCTCAGTGCGGTCGCCCGCGGCTTCCTGAGCGGTGAGACGCTGGCGCAAAAGGGGATGTCCGCCGGACAGGGTCTCATCATCGATGCCGCCGCCGATCTCGCGCTTGCTCTGGAGGACCCATCTCTTACGGCGATGGTGAACCGGCTGGCTGCTGACCCCGAGCAACTGGTTCGCCTCGGAATAGCTCCCGAACGTGCGGACGAGTTGGTCTGGGGCTTGCGCGAGCGAATCGCCTGGTCACCGGAGGTTAGATCCCCGGAACAACTCGTTGCGGTGCTGCGCACCATCCCGTCGAGCCTCCGCCCCACGCTCTCGCACAGGGAGGCGGCGGAGCAACTGGAAGGGATGTCCGCGCAGGAGATGGACGAAGGGCTCCGTGCGGCGATGATCGACGCGTGGGCACACATGCACAGGGGAACTCGTGCGGACGCGAACCGCTGGTACCGGGTGCGCACGCCGCTGACAAACGCGCTCGTGGCTCTGTACGCGCCGGCCGATGTCGCACGACACATGCGTGCGCTCATCCAGGGGGAAGACGGTCCCGACCAGGATCTGGCGATCGAGGCCGTCTTCCGGTGGCGGGCTGAGACGCCGGAAGAGGCGCGGGTGGCGTCGATCGAGGCGTTGGAGCACTTGAACAGCGAGGCGCGGGAGACGGGCCGACCGGGGTACGGTAGCCGCCACTATTCGCTGGTCGATGCCGTGAATCGCCTCGGCGATCCAAGGGGGGTGCCCGCCTCGATTCGCGCCGGGACCGGCCTCACGTGCGGGTGGACGGCCCCGGATCTCTTTGAAGAGTTGGTCGAGGAGCTGGCTCGTGCGATCATCGAAGACACGGCGCTTGGCTGGCTCGTCGCCGATGGCCTGCGGGAGTTGGGCTTCATCAGCGTGCGCGGAGGACTTCGCAGGCAGCCGGAAGGGATTCGTGCATTGATCCTTGCTGCAGCGATCCACTTCCTGGACGAGCGGTCAAGCCTGTCCTCCTCGGTGTCCGCAGAGGATCGGGTCGCGATCCTCGAGGCGGCGCTTTACCTGGCGGTGGCCACGGCCGACGAGCGCCTTGCGGATCGAGTGAATCAGCTCGCTACCGACCTGGCCGCGGTGGAGGCGCTGGGTCTGGACCGGGCCGAGGCGTCCGACGTGAGCGCCTACGCCCGCGAACTACTTGCCGCGCGACCCCTCCTGGGCCTCTCGGACTGCTGATCCCCGCCTCAACCCCGCACCGTCAGTGGCCGATGGCGAGGCCGTCCTTGCGGGGGTCGGACGCGCCGGCCCAGCCACGTTCCAGCTTCATGACGAGCTGACCGCCGCCGAACGAGGCGCTCTCCCAGTCCACGAGTTCGTGGCCGAACGCGCTCATGCCCGCTTCGAGTCCATCGGTCAGCCGCTCGACCGCGACCCGGAGCCCGCCCATGTGGCGGAAGCGGGCCGCGTCGATCGCCTGCTGTGGGTCCATCCCGAACTCGATCATGTTGAGGACGACCTGCGTGTGCCCCTGCGGCTGCATCGACCCGCCCATGACGCCGAACGCCATCAACGGCTCCCCGTCCCGCGTCACGAACCCGGGGATCAGCGTGTGGAAGGGCCGCTTGCCGGGCGCGACCTGGTTCGGATGCCCGTCCTCGAGCGTGAAGCCGGCGCCCCGGTTCTGCAGCACAAAGCCCGTTCCCGGGACGACGACGCCCGAGCCGAACGAGCCGTAGATGGAGTGGATGAAGGAGACCATGTTCCCATGCCGGTCCGCGACCGACAGGTAGATCGTCTCCGTGGCGGTCGCGAACTCGCCGGGCTCGACCCGCTCGGCGGCCACGGCCGGGTTGATGAGCGCCCGCCGCGCCGCGAGGTAGTCGGGGTCGAGGAGTTGCTGCGGGTCGATCTCCATGTGGTCGGCGTCGCCCACGTGCCGGGCCAGGTCCGCGAAGGCCACCTTCTTGGCCTCGATCAGGTGGTGGAGGTACTCGGGCGAGTTATGCCCCATGCCCGCCAGGTCGAACGGCTCGAGCATGCCCAGCATCTGCAGGGCGGCCACGCCCTGGCCAGCGGGCGGCAACTCCCAGATCGTCCACCCCTTGTAGTCCATCGACAGCGGCTCGACCCAGCGCACCTCCATCGCCGCCATGTCCTCCGGCGTGAGGTAGCCGCCGAGTTCGGCGAGTCCTTCGGCCACCCGCGTGCCCAGCTCGCCGCCGTACATGGCGGCCGGGCCTTCCGCCGCGATCGTGCGCAGGGAACGCGCGAAGTCGGGGTTCCGGAACCACTCGCCCGCTTCCGGGGCCCGTTCGCCATCGATCAGGTAGGTCGCCGCGGCCCCCGGGTCCGCCTGCAGCTTTCGCAACTGTCCCCGCCACTGGCCCGCGATGATGGGCGTGACGGGGAAGCCCTCCTCGGCCAGCGCGATGGCCGGCGCGACGAGTTCGGCGAGCGGGCGGCTCCCGTACTTCTCGTTGAGCGCGCCCCAGCCCGCGATCGCCCCCGGCACGGTCACCGCCCCCCCCCCCGAGCCCGGCCCGCGGGCGTGGCCGGCCGGCCCGGGCCGTGGCGGGGGCAGG
>VXQX01000048.1 GCA_009838765.1 Gemmatimonadales bacterium | reverse complement strand
GAGCAGGACCCGCCCCCCCGAGGCCAGCCCGCCGCGGATCTCGTCCCCCGCGTCCGTCAGCAGTTCCACCATGGCCGGGCGGACCGTCTCGAGTTCCGACATCACCTCGTCCGCATCCACCCGCCGCTCGTCGCCGAGTCCCGCCAGCGTGACGTTCGCGCGCACCGCCGCCGCCGCCACGATCTCGCGGGTGCGGTCCACGTTGCGCAGATCGCCGACCCGGAGGCCCGCGCGCGAGATCTTGTCGCGGTAGGCCGGGCCGATTCCCCGCCCCGTCGTCCCGATCTTCTTCGAGCCCCGGCTGTCCTCCTGCGCCGCATCGAGCAGCCGGTGATAGGGGAGGACGAGATGCGCGCGCCGGCTCAGCCCCAGGCGCCCGTCGAGATCGATCCCGCGGGCCCGGAGCGCGTCCATCTCCCGCGCCAGCACCCACGGGTCCACGACCACGCCGTTTCCGAGGAGGCAGCGCGTCTCCGGATTCAGAATCCCCGAGGGGATGAGGTGGAGGATATGCTCCTCCTCGTCCGCGCCTTCGCCCACACGCACCGTGTGCCCCGCGTTCGCGCCCCCCTGATAGCGCGCCACGATCGTGGCCTGCTCCGCGAGCACGTCCACGATCTTCCCCTTCCCCTCGTCCCCCCACTGCGCCCCCACCACGACGACGCAACGCACCCTGTCACTGAACATGATGTGGCCGGGGCTCAGGCGGAGACGCCGAGGGCGGCGGCTTCGAGGGCGGCGTCGACCGCGGCGAGCCTGGCGTCGTCGGCGGGCTGGAGGGGGCTGCGCGGCGGGCCTCCGTAGAGGCCGAGCCGGTCCAGGGCGGCCTTCACCGACACGATGCCTCCCTCGGCGACGAGGCGCTTGTGGAGGGGAGCCACGCGCTCCTGCATCGCCCCGGCGCGGCGATGGTCGCCCTCGCGCCAGGCGTCGAAGATCTGGCAGCACGAGCGTGTCGCGATCACGGCCACGCCGAGGATGCCGCCCACGGCCCCCGCCTCGAGCGCCGCGTAGAGGAGCGCCCCGGAGCCCACGAGCACCTGCGCGTTGCGGCCGCACGCCTCGATGAGTTGGCCGAGGTTCCGGAGATCGCCCGAGGAATCCTTGATCCCGATGATGTTGGGGTGCTCGACGAGCCGGCCCACGAGATCGGGCGTGAGGTGCACGGGCACGAACTGCGGGATGTGGTAGAGGACGACGGGCACGGGCGACGCGTCGGCCACCGCGAGAAAGTGATCGCGCACAACGTCCGGCTTCATCGCCTTCAGGTAATAGGAGCCGGAGCGCACGAGGACGGCGTTCGCGCCGAGCCCGGCCACCTCGCGGGTCACGGAGATCACCTCGCGCGTCGACTCGGCCCCCGTCCCGACGGTGAGCGTACGGTCTCCGATGCGCGCGGCGGTCGTCTCCACCAGCGCGCACAGCTCACGGCGGTCGAGGAGCGGCGCCTCCCCCGTGGAACCGGCCACGACGATCCCGGCGATGGGGTGCGAGAGCCACTCGCGCAGGTTGTGGTCGAACGCGTCGAGCGCGAGCTCGCCGTCCTCGCCGAAGGGCGTGGCCACGGGCGGATGTACACCTGAAAGATCTCTCATGGGTTTTTCCTGAAGGGATTATCTGGGACGACGGAGAAGTTTCATGTCGCCCGTTGGACTGCCTGGTTCCGGGGAAGCGGTGGCTCCAGACCATCTTCAAGCATCGTTTCGATGTAGAGCAGCTTGGCGTCCTGAAGGTTCCACAGCGCCTCGGCGGGCGTATCGCCGTGGCTTGTGCATCCCTCCAGTTCTACGACGCGAGCGACGTAGTACGACGATCCGTCTTCAAGAACTTCCCGCAGAACCCGCTCTCCGTAGGGTAGATTCATGTAGTAGTTGATGTTCTCTGCTTTCGTGCTCATCGGACACCTCCGGCTGCTTCAAGCCTGTCGATGAGATCCAAGGCATCCTTCACGTACACGTTACGCAGAGGGTCGTGCCGCGCAACGGTCGCTCGTAGCTGCGGATAGTCGGGATGACGGTAGATCACGTGCTTGCTCCCTTCACGTCGGCGGAACCCGTAGCTGAGGTAGAGCTTGTGAAGTTCGCGAAGCCTCCAGCCGGCGGGCGACCGGCGCGTTTTCTCGCGCAGTTTCTGATCGCCCATCAGGACGGCGTTCTCCAGCGGCTCGGGTTCGTTGGTGTCTCGAACCCAAGTTCCGGGCCGGGCTCAATGTGCTATCAAGCGGGGGGTCCTTCAAGGTGATCGAAGGTCCACGGCGTTCCCGCGGGAACGTCCGCGGGCCTCGGACTCAATAGCCGCGCGCCTTGTCTACGCGGTTTTCCAGGGGGTCGCCGCGCTGGTAGCGGGAGATGTTGCGGACGATGAGGTCCGTCTCGCGCTCCCAGAAGCGGGCCGAGGTGCCGCCCACGTGCGGGGTGATGAGGACGTTCTCCAGCCCCCACAGCGGGTGGCGGGACGGGAGCGGTTCCATCCTGAACACGTCCAGCATGGCGCCGCGCAGGTGTCCCCCCTCCAGCGCCCGGACGAGCGCGGCTTCATCCACGAGGGTGCCGCGGGCGAGGTTGATGAGCACGGCGCCCGGCTTCATGCGCGCGAGTTCCGCGGCGCCGAGCAGGCCCTTGGTCTCCGGCGTCTCGGGGGCGGTGAGGGCGACGAAGTCCGAGGACGCCAGGAGTTCGGGCAGACGGTCGGGCGCGTCGAGGCGGTCGAGCTCGGGGGGCTTCGGGCCCACGGTTCGGCGAATGGCCTGAACTCGCATGCCGACGGCGTGCGCGCGGCGGCCGAGCGCCGATCCGATGCCGCCGTAGCCGATGATGCCGAGCGAGGCCCCGGCCACTTCGCCAGCGGCGGGCGCGGCGTGCAGGGGGCTGCGGGGCGAGTTCAGCGCGGACTGGACCCACTCGCGCTCGCGCTGCGCCCGCACCGCGAGGTCCAGGCCGCGGACGAAATAGAGGATGCCGGCCATGGCGTGGTCCGCCAGCGAGTCCGCGTACATGCCCGCCGAGTTCGTGAAGATGACGTCGCTCTCCCGCATCTCCTCGAAGAGCGAGTTCCGCGCCCCGGCCGCGCCCGAGTGGAACCACCGCAGCTTGCGGGCGGCGAGGAAGACGTCGCGCCGGATCCCCCACCCGCAGTAGACCTCCGCGTCGGCCACCGCTTGCAGGAGTTCCGGCGGCGTCACACGCACGCCGTCGCCCGTCGCCTCGAGCGCGACGCGGACGGACTCGATCTCCCACTCCGGGTCGAGCGCGCCGCGGATGCGTTCGAACGACCACTCCGGCATCGACCAGTGGGGGGTATCCGGCGCGTACATCCAGATCACGAAGCGGCGCAAGGCGACTCCCGGCTCAGCTCCCGGCGAGGCGGGGCAGATCGGCGTCGAGCGTACGGGGGCCCACGCCCATCCGCTCGCGCACGACTTCCATGGTGCGGGCGGCCTCGGCGCGGGCCCGCTCCGCCCCCGCCGCCAGGATCTCGATCACCCGCTCCGGGTGCGCGCGCAGTTCCGCCGCGCGTTCGCGCACCGGCGCGAGTTCCTCGGCCACGTTGTCCGCGAGCTGCCGCTTGCAGGCGACGCAGCCGATCCCCGCCGTCTGGCAGAGGATTTCGATCTCGTCGCGGTCGGCCGGATCGGTGAAGAACTCGTGCAGGGCGAAGACGTTGCACACGTGTGGATTCCCTGGATCGTCCTTCCGCACCCGCGCCGGGTCCGTGACCGCGGTGCGCAGCCGCGCCCACAGTTCGTCCGGCTCGGCCACCATGCGCACCGTGTTGTCCTTCGACTTCGACATCTTCGCCACGCCGTCGAGCCCGCGGACGCGAGCCCCCGTCCCGACCAGCGTCTCCGGCTCCGGGAAGACGTCGCCGAAGCGCGCGTTCCAGCGCCGCGCGACCTCCCGCGACAGCTCGAGGTGCTGGCGCTGGTCCTCGCCCACCGGCACGAAGTGCGCCCGGTAGAGGAGGATGTCGGCCGCCTGCAGCACCGGGTAGTTGAGGAGACCCGCGTTCACCGACTCCCGGCCCTGGGACTTCTCCTTGTACTGCGTCATGCGCCCCAGGTCGCCCACCGGCGTGACCGTGTTGAACAGCCACTGGAGTTCGCTGTGATAGGGGACGTGCGACTGCGCGAAGAGCGTGCAGCGTTCCGGATCGATCCCCGAGGCCACGAGCGACACCGTGAGATCGAACACGCGCCGCAGCAGGTCCTCGCGCTCGTACTCGCGCGTGATCGCGTGCAGGTCGACGATGCAGTAGTAGCACTCGTACTCGTCCACCATCGCCGCCCAGCGCCGGAACACCCCGAGATAGTTCCCGAGATGCGCGTGCCCCGTCGGCTGGATCCCGCTGAACACGCGCTTGCGCGGCCCCGAAGGGCCCCGGTCGGTCGTCGGGCCTGGAGAACTCTCAGGAATCGCATGGCTCATGGTGCGCGTAGTATCGCGTGGCACGCCGCGCGACGCGACCCCGGATTCCAGTCCGGCAATCAGGCGTGGGCGGCGTGGGCGGCGTGGGCCTGGAGGATGGCTTGGACAAGGGGATCGGTGCCGAAGCGGATGGGGTCGGTGGCGGGGAGGCCGGTGACGTCGCGGGCGTGGCGGACGGCGGCGCGGGCGTCGTCTTCGGGGATGTCGTACGTCGCCAGGGAGACGCCGATCACGCGGCCGGGGATGTCGGGGCAGGCCCAGGCCAGCGCGTCCTCGTAGCGGCGGATCACCTCGTCCAGTTCCGGGAGCACGACCCAGCTGTGGTTGCCGCCGTAGATGCGGGGGCGGCTCGGCATCCAGGTGAGGATCATCGCGTGCGGCAGCGTGCCGTGCAGGAGGCCGTGCGTGACGCCGGAGTAGCCGGGGTGCATGAGCGACCCCTGGCCCTCGACGAGGACGATGTCGACGCCCTCGCCGTCCTCGCCGCGGGCCGCCTCGAGCGTGAGGCGCTCGGCGGCACCGGAGATGAAGTCCGACACCACCGCGTCCACGGCGATGCCCGTGCCGGCGATGAGGATCCCCGTCTGGCCCGTGGCGGCGAAGCCGGCGCGCACCCCCCGGGCCTGCAGCGCGCGCTGCAGTTCGAGCGAGACCGTCATCTTTCCGGTGTTGCAGTCGGTGCCGACGGTGAGCACCCGGAACGCGTCCGTCCCCATGGCCCGGCCTGCCCCCACCGGCAGGTCCGCGGGCGGTTTGCGGAGGTCGAACAGCGTACATCCGTGCCGCTCCGCGAGCGCCGCCAGCTCGGGATCGTCGCAGAGGAAGAAGTGAAGGCCGCTGATGATGTCGAGCCCTTCCTCGAGCGCGGCCACGAGCACGGCCCGCCACGCCTCGGGGAGCTGCCCCCCCTGGGGCGCGATCCCCACGAGGAGGGCTTCAGGGCGGGGTTCGGCCGCGAGCGCCTCGGCGAAGGTCGCGACGATGGGGATGTCGCCGCCGAAGCCCAGCGTCTCCCCCACCGTGCTCCCGGCGAAGCGGGAGTCGATGACGGCGCTCACCCGCTCCGGCTGGTAGCGCACGGCGGAGGAGGCGGTCTTCGCCGTCTCGACCCCGAAGGCCCCCTCCGCGAGGATCGCGAGCCGGGAGGAGGAAAGCCGCTTCCGCCCCGGACCCGGGCTCATTCGCTCCCGGCCCGCTCCGTCTCGCCGGACTCGCCCAGCAGCTCGAGGAGTTCCGCCTCGGGGATCTCTTCCGCGTCACCCGCGTCGCGGGCGCTATCCGCATCCGGCACGGCATCCGCCCCCGCGTCCTCACCCGAGCCGAGCGCCTTCACCTCCTCGGGCTCGGCGGAGGGGAGAAGGCCCATGGAGGCCTTCATCTCCAGCAGCCGGTCCTCCACGGCCGCATCGCCACCCGCCTCCAGCGCCTTGAACTCGCTGAGGAGCGTGTCGCCCGTCAGTTCCTCGGTGACCTCCGCGCTCGCGAGCGCCTGGCGCTCCGCCTGCTCGATCCTCTCCGTCATCTGATCGAAGGCGCGGAAGGCGCTCTTGTCGTGGAGCCCCTGCATCGTGTCGTGGATGCGCTTCTGGGCCTCCGCGCGCTTCTGCTTCGCGATGAGGAGGTTCTTCTTGCGCTTCGCCTCCTCGATCTTCGCGTTCAGCTGCCGCAGCGAGTCCTTGAGCTTCTCCGTCTCGGCGCGGTGGTTCTGCCACTGCGTCTCCAGCTCGCGCGCGTGCTCGGCGTGTTCCTGCCCGCGCACGAGCGCCTGGCGCGCGAGGTCGTCGCGGCCCTCCCGGATCGCGAGCCGCGCCCGCCGCTCCCACTCCTGCGCCGTCGAGCGCGACTCCTCGAACTGCGCCCGCAGCTTGCGCTCGTCGGCGATCGCGACCGCGACCTCCTGCTTCGCCTGGGCGAGCTGGCGGCGCATGTCCTCGATGATCGTGGTCAGCATCTTCTCGGGGTTTTCGGCCCGAGCGATGAGGTCGTTGAGGTTCGATCGAATCAGCCGGGAAAGACGGTCCAGGACACCCATGGTGTATGCTCGTTTCCTGTGCTTGTTTCCTGTGCTTGTTTCCTGTGCTTGCGCTTCAGTCGGTGGATATGTCGGCGGTGAGGCTGTGCCAATGGGAGGTCAGCGCCAGCGTGAGGCTCTCCATCGTGGCGCGGAACTCGGAGAAGTCGAGGTTCTCCAGTTCCAGCGTGTCGCTCAGGATGACCTCGCCGTTCTCGAGACCGTAGGCCCCGTGGATCAGGTCCACCGCATTCAGCTCCAGGAGCCTCCGGTAGAGCGCCAGCTGGTCTTCGTCGTCGACCGGGAGGTCGCGGATGTCCGCGCGGCACACGAGGACGGGCGGCTGGTAGTTCACCAGGATCCTCGGCTGCCGCTCCGCGCTCGCGCCGTTGGGGTGGACGATCCACAGTCCTTCGTCGAGTTCCTGGAAGTCCGCTTCCGAGCGGATGAGGAAACTCTCTATGTCCTCTCTGTTCAGCATCAGTTCGGTCCCCGCAGTCGTGAATCGGGTCGCCCTTCCGGGCGAGACTCATCCGATGGCGTACCGCTCGCGCGCCTGCCCTCGAGCCCGCCGCCCTCGAGGAGGCGGGTCATGAAGCGCTGCTCATCCGTCAACCGGTCCACCTGGTTCGCGAGCAGCGCGACATGTTCGCGCAGACGCTCGACTTCGTCGTCACGGCCCGGCTCCACCGGGGTGGGCGACGGGCGGGCCGCGAACCACTTCTGGGCCACTTCCCCGAACGTGACGAGCGCCACGATAATGATGATGAAGACGAAGACGCTCATCGCCGTCCTTGCCGCAACCGGTGTCGTCCGGGATCGGCCGTCATCGGTGAAACGAATCTACGAGACGGCCCGAACCGGAGTTTCCCGCAGACGGCCGCCGAACCGCCGGCGGCGGGCCATGATAACGTCGGGGCTCGTGCCACGGAACCCGCGGGCCGTTCCATTACAGTGTCATGAATAACCCGGTACGGTGCGATGGATAACCCGGCCTCTTCTCCCATTTCGGCCCGAAGCGGGAAGCCGAAGGGCCGCCATCCGGACAAGGCGCTCTCGGCCGCGTTCGTGCGCGCGGCGCCTCCCGGCCGGTACTGCGACGGCAACACGCTGTACCTGTTCGTCCAGCGGAGCGGATCCCGGAGCTGGGTCCAGCGCCTCGTCATCCGGGGGCGGCGCCGCGACCTCGGACTCGGCAGCGTCGCGCTCGTCTCGCTGGCCGAGGCCCGGGTGAAGGCGCGGGCGAACCGCAAGCTGGCCCGCGAGGGCGGCGACCCGATGGCGGAGAGGCGGCGCGCCCGGGACGTGCCGAGCTTCGCCGAAGCGGCCGCGCGGGTCCTGGAGCAGAAGCAGGCCGGCTGGCGCAGCGAGAAGCACGCCAGCGACTGGATGTCGAGCCTCCACCGGTACGCCTTCCCGCGCATCGGCAAGGTGGCCGTGTCGGAGGTGACGAGCGCCGATCTGCTCGAGATCCTCTCCCCGATCTGGTACACCAAGGCGGCCACCGCCCGGGTCGTGCTTCAGCGCGTCCGCTCGGTGCTGGACTGGGCGGTCGCGATGGAGTTCCGCACCGGGAACCCCTGCGACCAGCTCCGGCCGGTGCTCGGCTCACAACACCGCGTCATCCGGCACATGCGGGCCCTGCCGCATCGGGAGGTCGCATCGGCGATCCGGGCGGTGCGAGGGTCGGGCCGGGCCGCCGCCGGGCCGCTCGCGTTCGAGTTCCTGGTGCTGACGGTGGCGCGGTGGGGCGAGGTGCGGTGGGCCGAGTGGGAGGAGATCGATGACGACGCCAGGGTGTGGACGGTGCCCGCGGCGCGCATGAAGGCGAAGCGGGAGCATCGCGTGCCGCTGTGTCCCCGCGCCCTGGAGATACTCGCCTGGGCGCGAACGCTCGACGGCCACAGTCCCTTCGTGTTCTCCCGCGGCGGCGCGAAGCCGCTGTCGGAGAAAACGCTGCGCCGACTCCTGAACAAGCATGAGGTCGCGGCCGTGCCGCACGGCTTCCGGTCGAGCTTTCGCGACTGGGCGGCCGAGAAGACGGATCATCCCCGCGAGGTCGTCGAGGCGGCCCTGGCGCACGTCGTTCATAACAGGGTCGAAGCGGCATACCGGCGCACGGACCTGTTCGAGCGCCGCCGCCACCTCATGAACGACTGGGCCGCCTACCTGGCCGATCTGACTCGAGGTCGAAACGAGGGATAGAATGAGGTAATCACCACAAGCGTGCAATCGCTAATAGATTGATTAAACGATATTTACGCTCAGTTTTCTGTTGTCACTATCACAGCGGCCGACCCGGACGGCCTCCAGGCCAACCAGGGATTTA
>VXQX01000014.1 GCA_009838765.1 Gemmatimonadales bacterium | reverse complement strand
CTCCTGCACCTCCTCGTGGGTCCGGCCTTTCTTAAACCTCAGAGGCGCGGGGCTATATCGACGGTGACGGAGACACGGACGCCCTGGTCGGCGGAGGGGGCGGGGCCGGCCTCTCGGTCTTCCGAAACGACGGCACGGGCGGGTTCTCGCCGGACCGGGGAGCGCGGGGCGGCGCGGTGGCCGGCCCCGCATCATCCCCGGGCGACCAGACGGGCCTGGTCATCGTCCCCGGCCGGGCCGGCGCCACGGTGGTCGTCGGAACCGCGACGTACGACGCCACCGACCGGGCGGCCCCTTCGGCCACGGCGCTGCGGGCCTCCGGCACGGCGCTCCGCGAGGGGCAGACGCTGCCGGCCGCCGAGTCGAGCACCGGCCCGCTCGCGGCGGCCGACTACGACGGGGACGGTGATGTCGATCTCTTCGCGGGCGGCCGCGTCATCCCCGGCCAATACCCGGCCGCGGCGAGCTCCCGCCTCTTCCTCAACGAAGGCGAGCGCTACGTCCTCGACGAGTCGAACGGGGCGGTCCTGGCCGGCGTGGGCCTCGTGTCCGGCGCCGTCTTCAGCGATGTGGACGCGGACGGAGACCCGGACCTCCTGCTCGCCATCGAGTGGGGACCCGTGCGGCTCCTCATCAATCGCGATGGACGGTTCGAAGACGCGACGGCCGCCTTCGGGCTCGAGTCGCGGACCGGGTGGTGGAACGGGGTGACGACGGGAGACCTCAACGAAGACGGGCTGCCCGACCTCATCGCCTCCAACCGGGGGCTGAACTCGCAGTTCACCGCGAGTCCGGGGCGTCCGGCCACTGCCTATCACGCCGACCTGGACAACGATGGCTTCCGGGATGTGATCGAGGCGCGCTACGACGAGTTCACGCGCTCGATGGTGCCGGTGCGGGGACTCCTCACGCTGGCCGGCGGCCTCCCCTTCCTTCGCGGCCGCATCGAGGGGTTCGAGCACTACGGGCAGTTGGGCGTGAACGAGATCCTGGAGCAGCCCGCCAACCTCCTGCCGACGGTCGAGGCGACGACGCTGGCGCACACCGTGTTCATCAACCGCGGCGGGTCGTTCGAGGCCTTCGATCTGCCGCGCGAAGCGCAACTGGCGCCCGCCTTCCACGCGGGCGTGGCCGACATGGACGGGGACGGGCACGAGGATGTCTTTCTGAGCCAGAACCTGTTCGCGCTTCGAGGCGAGGCGGACCGCAACGACGGGGGCCGCGGCCTGTGGCTGCGGGGCGACGGGACGGGGGCGCTGACGCCGGTCCCGGGACAGCGGTCGGGCATCGCGGTGTACGGCGAGCAGCGCGGGGCGGCCTTCGCCGACTACGACGGAGATGGGCGCGTGGACGTGCTCGTCAGCCAGAACGCGGGCGGGACGAAGCTGTACCGGAACACGGGCGCGAAGCCCGGGCTGCGCGTGCGGCTCCGCGGCGGCCCTGGCAACCCTGCTGCCATCGGCGCCGCCATCCGTCTCGAGTATCGCGATGGAGCGCTCGGTCCGCTGCGAGAAGTACGGGCCGGCGGAGGCTACTGGTCTCAGGACGATCCGGTTCAGGTGCTGGGACTCGTGGGGGGACCAACCGCCGTCCGCGTGCGCTGGCCCGGCGGCTCCGAGACCGTCACGCCGCTGGCCGCGCCGACCCCGCTCGAGGCCACGATCGAAGCGACGGGTGCGCTCGCCGACCGCCGCTGACGGCCCCGTCGCTTCGCCCTCCCTCCGTCGACGCCGACGATGTTGACGCTGTATGCCGGGTTCGCGACGTTCTCGCTCCGATGCGAAGCCCTCCGAGGATTCCCGCCCCCTACCGCCTGACGGCCCTCGTACTGTCCGTCGGCTTCGCCGCGTGCGCGACCGGCGTGTCCGATGATCCGGGAGCCGTCGAGGGCCGGCCGCTGGCAACGCCCTTTGCGGAGACCTTCAGCGTCGTAGAGCGGGACGGTTATCGCATCGTCGACATCGAGGCGTCCGTCGTCACATGGGGCGGCTCGGCCGGCGGGCCGCCGCAACGCGCCCGTCTCGTGCTCGTCCCGAGGGGCCTGGAGCCGCCCGCCCTGACGGGGGATCTCGCGGGCGCCTCGCTGATCCGGACGCCCGTCCGGCGGATCGCCGTCAACGAGCAGCCCCAGGAGGCCATGCTGCGCGTACTCGGGGTCGAGGACCGGATCGTCGCCGTCGGCGGCCACAACAGCTACGACGATGAGCTGCGGCGCAAGGCGCGCTCGGGTGAGATCCAGCAGATCGGCTACGGCTGGCACATGCCGCCCACCCTCGACGCGCTGGTGGCGGCGCGGCCCGACGTGCTGATCGCGCGCATGGCCGACCTCACGCACACCCAGCACATGGAGCGCGTCGAGTCGCTCGGCATTCCGGTCGTGCCGACCTTCATCGATGCCGAGCCGCACTACATGGGCCGCGTAGAATGGGTGCGCTTGATGGGCCTGCTCACCGGCAAGGAAGCGGAAGCCGACGCATTCGTGCAGATGGTCTCGGGGGAGATCGACCGTCTGACGTCCCTCGCTCAAACGCAGCCGCGCCGGTCGGTTCTCTGGGCCTGGTACCGGAGCGCGGGCAATCGCTGGGCCGTCACGCAACGAAACGCCGATGCGGCCCTCATTCGCGACGCGAACGCGGAACTTGTGCTCGGCGCCGAGGACGATTCCCGGCTCGACACCTTTTCCGACCTCTCGACGGAACGGCTCCTGCGGGATGCAACGGGCGCCGATTGCTGGATGATCCGCGACCCGCTGTCCGGAGTTTTCGACGATCGAGACGTGCTGGCGCGCTTCAAGGCGTACCGGGAGGACTGCGTGTTCTGGGAGCCGGGCAAGCGGCATCCCACCGCCGACTCGTGGGAGCTGTGGGAGATGGGGACCATCCGGCCGGACTGGCACCTGGCCGACATCGTGAAGATGATGCACCCGGCCCTGCGCGACGGGGAGTGGCGCTACCTCGCACCGGAAACGTGGGAGGCGGGCCATGCCGGCGCGGGTCAGCACGAGTGATGCGACGCTACACCAGTTCCGCCGCGCTCGTCGCCGCGCTCGCCGCACTCTCCCTGCTGACGCTGACCTATGGGCAGATCGCGCTTCCCCTGGCCGACACGCTGGGCGCGCTGACGGGGACGCAGTCGACCGACCTCGCCCGGCAGATCGTCCTCGATATTCGCCTCCCCAGGGTCGTCGCCGCGATCATCGCAGGCGGCGCGCTCGGCATGGCGGGCGTGCTGATGCAGGCCCTCTTCCGGAACCCGGTCGCCGACGCGTGGTCCCTCGGCCTCCTCGCGGGCGGCCAGCTCGGGGTCGCCCTAACCGTGACCGCGGCGGCCTTCGCGGGTCCCGCGGCCGTGTCCTTCCTCACCTTCTTCGAGGGCCCCAGCATCACGCTCGCGGCCGCCACGGGGGTCGCGATCGCGGCGTTCGTCATGCTTGCCATCGGCCGCCGCGTCGGCGCCATCACGCTGCTCGTCATCGGCCTCATGCTCGGGTTCACGTCCCAGGGCCTTACGAGCGTTCTGCTTCACTTCGCGGCCCGCGCCGGCGGCCGCGTGTATGGCGGGTGGCAGGACGCGAGCTTTGCCGGCGTGGCGCCCGAAGCGCTGCCGTGGCTCGCGCTACCGATCTTCATCGGCGTCTGCGCCGCCGTGGCGACGGCCAAGCCGCTCAGTTCGCTCCTTCTCGGCGAGACCTACGCCCGCAGCCTCGGCGTCAAGGTCACGTCCTTGAGACATGCCGTTCTCGCGGCGACCGTCCTCCTCGTAGCGCCCGTGGTGGCCTTCTGCGGGCCGGTGAGCTTCGTCGGCCTCATTGCGCCCCACTTCGCCCGGGCGCTCGCCGGAACGGCACGGATCCTTCCTCTCCTTCCGCTCGCCGCGCTTGGCGGCGCGCTGCTTGCCCTCGCCGGCGACGCCATCATCCATGCGCCGTGGGAACAGCACTTCCTTCACCTGAACGCGATCCTCGCCATCGTCGGCGCTCCGGTCGTGATTCTCATCCTGATCTTCTCGCCGGCCGTGAGGCAGTGGCGCTGATGCTGGATCTGCGGTCGCTCGCCGTGGGCTACCGCAACGCGGGGGGCTTCGTCCTCTCCGGGATCGATCTCTCGGCCGCTCCCGGTGACTTCGTCTGCATCCTCGGCCGCAACGGGTCCGGGAAATCGACGCTCATGCGCACGATCGCGGGGCTGCAAGCGTCGCTCGACGGAACCGCACAGCTGGACGGCGAAGACATTGCGGCCATGCGGCCGGCGACGCGCGCGCGCCGCATCGCCGTGGTGCTGACCGAGCGACGGTTCAACCCGGGGCTCCGCGTCGACGACGTCATCGCCCTCGCTCGGCAGCCCTTCACGGATTGGCAGGGCGGATTGGCGGACGACGACAGGGCCGCGATCGCCGACGCGGTCGCGGTCACGGAGGTCGAGCCGTTCCTGCGCCGCTTCTTCAGCGATCTGAGCGACGGGGAGCGACAGCGCGTCATGATCGCGCGGGCGCTCGCACAGACCCCGCGGCTCATGGTCCTCGACGAGATCACGGCCTTCCTCGATCTGCCGAGCCGCGTCGAGATCATGGCCCTCCTGCGTTCACAGGCCAGGGAG
This sequence comes from Gemmatimonadales bacterium, assembly GCA_009838765.1. Lineage (GTDB taxonomy): Bacteria > Gemmatimonadota > Gemmatimonadetes > Palauibacterales > Palauibacteraceae > Palauibacter > Palauibacter ramosifaciens. The sequence continues at coordinate 70,062 of VXQX01000014.1, read as the reverse complement.
AAGGAGCAGATCGTCCTGCTGTCGAGCCACGATCTCGACCTTTCGCTTCAGCTCGCGGACAGCGTCTGGCTGCTCGACGGCGAGGGCGGCTTTTCGGTCGGCACACCGGACGTCCTGAGCCGCAGCGGCGCACTGGGGGGCGCCTTCGACACCGACGCGATCCGGTTTTCGCCCGCGGATGGCCGCTTCGAGATCAAGACGTCCGGGTCGGCTTAGCCGCCGCCCGTCAATGCCCGTATCCGCTGGGCGACCTCGCGGGCCATTTCGTTTGGAATCGGGATCGTGAGGTTGTACTGGGCGATCTTCCAACTCCCGTGTTCCATCACGAGCACCCCGCTGCCGCGCGTCTCGCCGAGGTTGGCGTTTTCGAGGCGCTCGTCGAACCATGCGGTGCGCCCGCCGGGCGCGATCGCGACGTGGCGCTCGAGCATGTGGTAGGTCCAGCCCGTGCCCGTGTCGAAGCGGACCCTCGTGTAGTCCATGAACTCTTCGCGCGTCCAGCGCTCGGTCGCGTCGGTGCCGAGGAAGACGGCCTCGCCGGCGTAGAGGCTGAAGTAGCGATCGAAGTCGGCCTCCGAAGCCGCCTCGTGGAGCGCATCGAGGACCGCGGAGACTTCGGCCCGGGCGTCAGCCTGCCCGGCGAGGGGCGTGACCGGCGACGCCGACGCGACGACGAGAGCGAAGCCGGCCATGCGAGCAAGGGACCGGCGCGACCGGCGGCCGGTGTCGTTCATCACGTTCAGCATGGGGTCCTCGGGGTCTGGCAGCCCGTGGCTGCGGGGTTGCGGGTGTCGGGTGATCCTACCTGAGCCCGTGGCGAGCAACTAGTGTCTCAAGGAGTCTGTCTGGAGACTCCGAATCCGCGATCCTGTTTCCGCTCGGGAGGATGTCATGCCGCCACGCGCCCCTGGTCCGATGCGAGGTCACCGGGTTCCGATGGGCCGCCCGGCCGCCTTCGCCGTCCTCGCGATCCCGATCCTGGGCGGCTGCGGGGCGGACGGGGGGACGGACGCTTCGGTGCGGTACGCCGCCGGGCCGGGGGCCGCCGTCGTGATCCGCGCGGACCGGATGCTCGACGGGCGCGGCGGCGCGCTCACGGGCCGGGAACTCGTGGTGCGGGGCGGGCGGATCGAAGCCATCGCCGAGGCGGGGGCCACGCAGGGCGCCGTGGTATACGACCTTCCGGGGGCGACCGTGCTTCCGGGGCTCATCGACACGCACGTCCATCTCGGTTGGCACTTCGACGCGGCGACGGGGCGGCTGAGCAGCGCGGAGTCGACGGTCACAGCGGGGGATCGCGTGCTTTACGCCGCCGAGAACGCCTGGAACATGCTCGCGAGCGGCGTTACGACGGTGCAGAGCCTGGGCGGGCCGGAGGACGTGCCGGTCCGGGACGCGATCGCGCGCGGCTCGCTGCCGGGACCGCGGATCCTCACGTCGATCGAACCCATCACGCTGGGGAGCGGCGGACCGGAGGAGATCCGGGCCCGCGTGGACGAACTGGCGGCGGCGGGCGCGGACGTGATCAAGATCTTCGCGTCCGCCAGCATCAGGGTCGGCGGCACCCCCACGCTGAGCCAGGAGCAGCTCGACGCCGCCTGCGCCCAGGCGCGCGAGCGCGGCCTGCGCGCCGTGGTCCACGCTCACGGTCCCGAGAGCGCGCGGCGCTCCGCCCTCGCCGGCTGCCGGCAGATCGAGCACGGCGCCCTTCTTGACCGCGAGACGCTCGAACTCCTGGCCGAACGCCAGCTCTACTACGATCCGCACACGCACCTGATCTTCGAGAACTACTTCGTGAATCAGGACCGCTACCTCGGCATCGGGAACTACACGGAAGACGGATTCCGTCAGATGCGCGCGGCGGTGCCGATCGCGCTCGCCGCCTTCCGCGAGGCGCTCGATGTCGAGGGGCTCGATATCGTGTTCGGGACCGACGCCGTGGCCGGAGCGCACGGGCGCAATTGGACGGAACTGGTGTACAGAGTTCGTGAAGGGGGACAGGATCCGATGGATGCCATCGTCTCGGCGACGAGCCTGGCGGCGGCTTCGCTCGAGCTCGAGGAGACCGTGGGCACCCTGGCGCCGGGGTTCGAGGCCGATGTGATCGCGGTGGCGGGAGATCCGACGGCCGATATCGGCGCCCTCGAGCATGTCGTGCTCGTGATGCGGGGCGGCGTGGTCTACCGGCACAGGCCGCTCGTCGGATCTCCGTGAAGCGGCGATCCTCTCGCTGGCGGCGCGACGGTTTGCCGCCGCGGCGACACCCGGGGAGCGGGACTCCCGTAAGGAGGCGCATGAAACGCTCGATCGAAGATGCACAGCAGCGACTCGCCGAGAAGCTGCTTTCGCGCAAGGACGTGTCCGCCGTGGGCATCGGGGCCGACAACGGGGACCCGTGCTTGAAGGTCTACCTCTCCGGATCCTCCTCCCGGAAATCGATCCCCGACCGTTACGACGGACACCCCGTGCGGGTGGTCGGCGGGGGTCCGTTCCGAGCGCAGGGCAACGGATCGGCGGACTCATCGGCCGGCAGCGCATGACGGGCGGAGAGGGCACGCGATGACGCCGCGGCGAAACCTCGTCCTCGCGATCGCCATCGCGGCCGTGACATGCCTCGGGGTCGGCATCCACTGGACGCTGACGTCCTGGCCGACGCGGCCCCCGACGCTGCCTCCGCCGCGGCTTCCCACACGTCCCCCGCTGCGTCCCCCCGGCCCCTCCGCCCAGGAGTTGCTGGCCGCCGCCATGCAGGTGCAGAGCGACAACGAATCGATGCTCTTCGCGGTTCCGGGCGTGGTCGGCGTGGGGATCGGGTTCACGGGCGCGGGGACGCCGACGATCAAGGTCTTCGTCGACCCCGCCGCCTTCCCGGGACCCCGCGGCCTCCAGGGCGTCCCGGAGGCGCTCGGTCGCTTCCCGGTCGCGATCGAGCCGGCCGGCCCGTTCCGCGTACTGCCGCCGGAGCCCGTCGTTCCCGCTTCGGCGGACGAAGGGCCGGTGCCCACGGGGCGCTTCGACCGGCCGGTGCCCATGGGCGTGTCCACGGGGCACACCCGCTCCACGGCGGGCACGATCGGCGCCGTCGTGACGGATGGCGAGCGCCGGTACGCCCTCAGCAACTGGCACGTGTTCGTGCCGGGCGGCGAGGGACAGGTGGGCGACGTGCTCCTGCAGCCGGGACCCGTCGATGGCGGCTCGGATCCCGGGGACGCGATCGGCACGCTGACGGCGTTCGAGCCGGTGGTCCTGTCGCCGTTCGCGACGAACCGGATCGATGCGGCGGTCGCGCGCACGGACGAGGTGCTGCCGGAGACGCCGGTGGGGGGGTATGGGTCGCCGCGCAGCACGACGATGGCGGCGAAGCCGGGGCTGCAGGTCCAGAAGTACGGGCGGACGACGCGCCTCACGGTCGGGGAGGTGGAGGCGGTCAACGCGTCGATCAACGTGACCTACGGGTCGGCCGGATCGCAGGTGGCACGCTTTGTCGGTCAGGTCATGGTGTGCTGCAACTTCAGCCGGGGCGGCGATTCCGGCTCCCTGATCGTGGCGCGCGACCTGGACCGCGACGGCAACGCGGGCCCGGACGACCGCAAGCCGGTCGCGCTGCTCTTCGCCGGCGACGGCAGGCTCACGATCGCGAACCCGATCGACCTCGTGCTCGACCGCTTCGACGTGACGATCGTCGGCGAAAACGCCGGGCGCTGACGCCGGGCCCGGGCCCGTGGCGGGCCTCAGGCGCGGGTACTGCTGGCCGCTGGCGCCCGGGGACGGCTAGCTTGATGGCATGACACGTTTCCGGTCGCACTTCCTGCCGCGCACGCCGACGGGCCGCCGGCTCGTCGTCCTCTTCCTGGTCCTGTTCGCATTCACGCAACCGCCGCTCGTGTACTGGATCGGCAACCGCGTGGAGCCGTGGATCGGCGGCCTGCCCTTCCTCTACGTGTACCTGCTCGTCGTCTATATCCTGCTCATCGCCGTGCTGATCCAGGTACAGAGGCGGGGTCTCTGATGGAGGCCTGGGTCGTCGCAACCGGTCTCATCTTCGTCTATCTCGTGGCCACCATCGTGCTGGGAGCGATCGCGAACCGGCGCATGTCCGTGGACCTGGAGGACTTCCTCCTCTACGGACGCAAGGCCGGGTTCATCGTCCTCTATCTCACCGTCGTCGCCACCTACCATTCGGCATTCGCCTTCCTCGGTTCGGGCGGTTTCTTCTACACGCACGGGATCGGGTTCTGGGCGGCGGGCGCGTGGACGGTGCTCGTCGGTGCGATCACCTACGTGCTCGGCAGCCGGATCTGGGTGTTGGGGAAGACGTTCGGCTACATCACGCCGGCCGACCTGCTGGCGGACTTCTACGAGTCGGATGCCGTGCGGGTGGTGACGGCGATCGTCTCCGTGCTGTTCACGATCATCTACATCCAGGCTCAGGCGGTGGGGCTGGGCTACATCCTCTCGGTCGCGTCCGGAGACCGGATCTCGTTCGAACTCGGCACGCTGATCCTTCTCATCGTCGCGGCGGGTTACCTCATCGCCGGCGGCCTGCGTGCGGTGTACTGGACGGACGTGATCCAGGGCGTGTGGATGTACGTCGCCGTGTGGGCGGGAGCTCTGGTCCTTGCGTTCAAACTGTTCGGCGGGCCGTTCGAGCTGTGGCGGCAGGTCGCGGCGGAGCGTCCGGATCTGCTGACGCTGCCTGGCCCGGAGGGGTACTTCACGCCGGGCATGTGGTTCGGGATGATCGTCGTGCTGTCGTTCGGGATCGTCTTCCAGCCGCACCTCTTCATCCGCTACTACACCGCGGTCTCCGCGCGTACGATCAAGCTGCTGGGCGCGACGACGCCGATCTACCTCATGACGCTCTACATCCCCGCGGCGCTCGTGGGCCTCGGCGGCGCACTGGTGATGCCCGACATCGCGATTCCGGACCGGATCTTCCCGGAGATGCTCTTCGCGTACGCCCCGGCCTGGCTCACGGGCGCGATTCTGGCCGGCGCGACGGCTGCGGCGATGTCCACGCTGGACTCCATGCTGCACGCGAATATGACGGTGCTGACGCGCGATGTGTACCAGCGCTACATCCGGACCGGCGCGAGCCAGGATCACTACATCCTCATCGGCCGGCTCATCGTCGTCGCCCTCCTCGCCGTCGGCTACTTCCTCTCCGTGGGCACATTCGATTTCCTCGTGCAACTCGTGGCCCTGTCAGGTTCCGGGGCGCTGCAACTGATGCCGGCGGTGCTCGGGGTCTGCTTCCCCGGCCGGCACCTGACGACGAAGGCCGGGGTGATCGCGGGCATCGGGGCGGGCCTCGCGACGCTGTGCGTCACGCTCATCGTCGTGCCCCATCCCCTGGGCCTGCACGGCGGGGTGTGGGGACTTCTGGTGAACTTCGTCGTGACCTTCGCGGTGAGCCGGTTCACGCTTCCCCCGAGCGACGGGACCGTGTCGCGGATCCACGGCGCGGTCGAACGCTTCGTGTACGAGGGCGACCCCGCGTGAGCGCGGTCGCGGCCGGGGTCTGACACTATGGGCAGGCTCATCGGAGGCACCGCCCTTCTCGCGGTGGCGCTGGTCATGGTCGTCGGGTTCCTTCGCTCGGGCGCGGATCCGCTCGCCCTGAGGACGCTCGTCGCGCTCTTCATCGCGGCCGGACTGCCCGCCGCGGGCGGCGGCCTGCTTCTGGCGCGCCACCTCGGGCTCGGACGCCGCATTGAACACCGGCGGGAGGCACTCCGCCGCGACACCTTCGAGGCCGAGATACTGAGAATGGCGGGACGCGAGGGCGGACGGCTGACGGCGGTCGAGGTCGCAGGGGAACTGGCCGTGCCCGTCGATCTGGCGGAGGGATTCCTCAACGAATTCATGGCGCGGGAGATGGCGGAAATCGAGATCACGGACTCCGGTCTCCTCGTGTACAACTTCCACGACGTGCGGCACCTAGCGGAGAAGGAGTCCGCGCGGGGGCTGCTGGATTCGTGAGGACAGCGTGAGGACGGCGGCGCCACCGTGATCGAGACGCGCTGGCCGTGCCCCGTATGCCTCGGGACCCGGATGGAGAAGACGTCGCTCGGGACCGGAGCCGGAGACGCGTCGAGTCCGTTGACGCTCGACCATTGCGGCCGCTGCGGCGGCATGTGGTTCGAGTTGGGGGAGGTACAGCGCCTCCGTTCCGAGCGGCCCGAGTCGCTGTGGGCGCGGATCCCGGCGCGGGAGGAGCGGCACCGGGCCCAGTGCCACGCCTGCCGCGCGTTCGTGGACCGCGATGCGCCGAAATGCGCGGCCTGCGGGGCGAAGACCCGCCTGAACTGTCCCGCCTGCGACACCAGGATGCTGCAGGTGCGCCAGGCCGCCCTCACGCTCGATGTGTGCAAACGGTGCAAGGGCGTGTGGTTCGACCACCACGAACTCGAGGCGATCTGGGAGATGGAGCGGGACCGGCTCGTCGAGCGGCGGGGACGGGACGGGGCCGTCGCGCGCACCGCGGAGACCGGCGCCGATGTCCTGTTCGAGACGCTCTTCTGGGCGCCGGACCTCGTCTTCGTGGGGGCGCACGTCGCCGGCCACGCCGCGGCGGCCGCGGCGGAAGCTGCGCCGGCCGCGCTCGACGCCGTCGGCGATGCCGCCGCCAGCGTATTCGAAGCGATCCTCGAAATCGTGGGAGGGATTTTCGGCTAATGGAAATCGTGCTGGCCACGCTGGCCGACGCCGCCAATACATCGAGCGACGGGAAGCTCAATCTCATGGGCCTCTTCGATACGCTCTTCGCCGGGGCCATGCCGGTGACGCACCCGTCCATGCAGCTCGTCCTGAGGATCCGGGCCGAGCCGTCCGAAACCGACCGGCAGCACGAACTGGAGATCCGGTGCATGGACGAGGACGGGCAGGAACTGTTCAAGGTGACGGGCGAGTTCTCCGTCCAGGCCCCGCCGGGGAAGGCGGCCACCTTCAATCACATCGTCGGCATCAACAACCTGACGCTTCAGAAGTACGGCGGGTACACGTTCCCGATCTTCATCAACCGGGACCTGAAGCGGACGGTGGAACTCGAGGTCGCAACGCCGGACCGCCGCTCAATTTCGCCGGAACCGTAGCCGGGCCACCCGCTGCGTCCCAAGCCCGTCCGCCGCTATGCCCAGGGCCGTGGAATCTCGAATCGATCCGTACCAGAGCCGCACCGACCGCGGCCACGACGCGGTAAAGATGAGGGTTCCCGTGGCGTCGAAAACTTCCGCATATGCCTCGGCAGCTTCCGCGGGCCGGGCGAGTTCGATCCAAAGGCGCCCGTCCAGATCGAAACCAAGCTCTCGCACGGGCGGATGTCGATCAGGTATGGGGAAATCCGGATATGCGCCAACCCGGTAAGGACGTGTTGCTCGTTCCAGACTGTCCTGCTCACGACGGAACGCCCGGCGTTCCGCATCGCTCAGTTCCGGACCGGTGGCGGCTCGGTGAATCTCATGACTCGGCGCTCCATCCGCATCGTACAGTTGTACCCGGTACTCGGTGGTCACGACCCGTCCGAAACGCCCATCCCGGGCTCGACGAAGCGGGTCACGCGGTCCGGCGGGCGGAGCGAGGTCGTTCTCCTGAATGACGCCGTCTCCCTGCCGTATCCGCAGCTTCCTCCAACCAAGGATATCCCCGTCCACGTGCCTTGGCAGATCGATTTGCCGGATGGGCCTTCCGTCCTCACCGAGCTCGACGTGCGCACCGTGCGCACCGTCGCCGTACGCCGGAAACAACGGACCTCCGCTCTCCGGGAACATCGGACAGCCGCGGGTAAGCTCCGCGTTCCGCCTCATCGTCCGGTACGGCCCCATGCCGCTGCCATCGTCATGGAACACCTCGAACTCCCGGAAACCCGAGATCCACAGCCGGTTCGCCGGATCACCCGCCAGACAGTACAACTCCGAGAACTCTCCCGGGCCATCGCCTCGTCCACCAAACGACAGGAGATATCGCCCGTCGTTCCCGAACACGCGCACCGTCAACGCCAGGCGGTCCAGGACGAAGATCCTCCCGGCTCCGTCCTGCAACAGGTCGATGACATCGCCGAATTCTTCCTCCTCGGGCCCATCTGCCGCCCCGATCCACAGGTCCACATCCAGTCGGACCTGTACGACCTCCTGGCGCCCCCCGTCCCACGGACCACTCATCCCAAGCGCACCGAGGCCGATCAGGACGATACTCCCGAACCCACGTACGCTCCGGCGCATCACGCCATGCCCCACTTTGCCGCACCCGCTCTTCACGCGGCCGCCGGGTCTACCACGAGTGCGCTTCACTCATGGCGGGATGCAGCCGACTCCGCCTCCCACAGGCGCCGCTGCTCGCTCGTGAGGTAGTGCCGGATCGCGGTCGCGTCCTCCAGCGAGAGGAGGTCGCCGAAGGCGGCCATGCCGTTCACGGCGAGCGCCCCGCCGAGCACCACAGCGTCGAAGCTCTCCCACGCGCCGCCATCCATGCGGCGCAGATCGGGATAGGCGGAGAGGTGTTCGTCCGAGGCCCGGTGACAGATGCGGCAGTGGACCCCGAAGAGTTCCGCCCCGCGCCGAACCCTGGCCGCGTCGAGCGCGAGATCCGGCGGTTCCGGCGTCGTCGGCACGTTTTGCGCGGGCGGTAGCGGCACTTCCCCACCGTCGAGCCGGAAGACGAGCAGCCGTCCCGCGCTGTCGTAGTCGTACGCCGCCGAGCCGAGCGGATAGGCGGAGCCCCTCGGCCCGCCGTAGCCCGCCATGACCGCGATGTACTGCACGCCGTCGACCTCGTACGTCATGGGCCCCGCCATGACGCCCGTGCCGAGATGGATGCTGTGGATGCGCGCGCCCGTGTCCGCCTGGTGGAAGTCGAGCGTGCCCGCCGCCGTGCCCTGGATGACGAGGTTCCCACCCGTCACGAGCGTGCCCCCGTTCCACATGCTGCCGCGCGGCACCCGCCACAACTCGCGCCCCGCGACGGGGTCCCACGCGAGGAGAAACTCGTTCGGGCCGATATCCGGGAGACCTTCGGCGAGGTGCGCGAACTCCGCCGGGAACGGAGGCCAGGTGGCCGTGAAGCCTTCGTAGGCGACCTCCGGGCGATGGTCGAACTCATCCAGCGAACGCCACAGCATGGCCTGTTCGCGGGCGGGGATGTAGGCGATGCCCGTCTCGGGGTTGAAGGACATCGGCTGCCAGTTGTGTCCGCCCGCCGAGGAGGGGAAGACGACGCGCGGTTCGTCGCGATAGTCCGCGGCGGGGTTCGGGATCGGCCGCCCCGTCTCGAGATCGATCCCGTGCGCCCAGGTGACGGTCACGAAGTTCTCGGCCTGAAGCAGCTCGCCCGTGGCGCGGTCGAGGACGTAGAAGAAGCCGTTCTTGGGGGCCTGGAGCAGGACATCGCGCGGGCGGCCGTCGATGGTGACCGTGCTCAGGATGAGGTTCTGCGTCGCGGTGTAGTCCCAGATCTCGCCCGGCACCGTCTGGTAGTGCCAGACGAGGCGGCCCGTCTTCGGGTCGATGGCGAGGATGGAGACGAGGTAGAGGTTGTCTCCCCCCGACGGGCTGCGGTGCCAGATCGGGTACGGGTAGGCGTTCCCCGTACCGACGTAGAGAAGGTCGAGCACGGGGTCGTAGGCCATCTCCCCCCACACGGTGCCGCCGAGCCCTCCCTCCCAGGCCGAATCCGGGTCCCACGTGGCGGCGGCCACCTCCATCTCCGGGTGCTCGAAGCCGTCCGCCGGATCGCCGGGAACGGTGAAGAAGCGCCACGCCTCCTCGCCGGTCTCGAGGTCGTACGCCGTGACGTACCCGCGCACGCCGAAGTCGCCGCCGGCGTTGCCGAGGACGACGACGTCGCCGGCGATCTGCGGCGAGCCGGTGCTCGTGTACGAGAGAGACCGGTCGACGAAGGTGTCGACGCGCCAGACCTCCTCGCCCGTCGCCGCGTCGAGCGCCACCAGCCAGCCGTCGAAGGTGCCGATGTAGACGCGTCCGTCCCACACCTCGAGTCCGCGATTGACGGGGCCGCAGCAGCCCTTGCGCGTGGTGCTCGGGTCGACCTGCGGGTCGTAGCGCCAGACCGCTTCCCCCGTCGCCGCGTCGAGCGCCGCGACGCTTCCCCACGGACCGGGCGAATACATCACGCCGTCGACGACCACGGGAGTGGCCTCGAGCCCCCAGTGCACGGAGCCGACGTGGGACCGCCACGGGTACTCCCAGGCGAGACCCACGGCGGCTGCGTTCATGACGTGAATGCGCCCGAGCGGCGAATACCGCGTCTCTCCGAAATCCCGGCCGGACGTCAGCCATTCCGCCGGGACCGTGTCCGTCGCCAGCAGGCGGTCCCGGGTGACGACGCCGGCCGCGTCACGCGGCGGTGACGGCTCGCAGGCAACCAGCGCGCAGGCGGCAAGAAGTGCGCCGGCCAGCGGGCGGACGCGCGGATTGTCGCGAGCCACGGGCGTTCTAGAAACGGGGAGTTACGGTGAGGCGGAAGCTTCGGGTGGGTCCCGGACTCCGTTCCTGCACGTTCACGTAGGTCTTCTGGAACAGGTTCTCGATCTTCGCCTGCACGCGGGTTCCCAGAATCCGGGCGCGCACGCGCAGGTCGACGAGGTTGATGGCGCTGCGCTCGTCGAGCGGGAAGGCGAGCACCTGCTCCACGCGGCTCCGGTGCCGGAAGTCGACCGCGACCATACCTCTCCACCCGGTCGCCGTCGCCGTGAAGTTGTGGCGTGAACGGTAGGGGAGCGCACGCCCGGTCCGGTCGTCCCTGGTGTCGAGGAAGGTGTAGTTCGTGTTGAGGTCCAGCCGATTCGGGATCACGCCGATCCGCAGCCCCGCATCGACCCCCCGCACCATGGCTTCGGCGACGTTGCGGAACTGAAACACGAACACGTTGTTGGGCGCCGGCGACGGTTCGATGAGATCGGTGTAGTCGCTCCAGAAGAGTCCGGCATCCAGCCAGACGCGCTCGCTCACGTGCACGGTCGCCCCGACCTCCCGGGCCCAGGCGGATTCTCCCCGCAACTCGAGATTGGGAATGACTCGAAAGCCGAACTGGGTCGTCGAAGTGAACTGCTCGGATACGCTCGGGGCGCGATATCCGCGGCTGAGGGACCCTCGGAGGCTCAACCGGTCGCTCGCCTCGTAGACGATTCCGAGTTTCGGGTTGAGGAACCGGTCCTCCATCGCCGCCGAGGCCTTGTGGTAGTCGAGTCGCAGGCCCACCGAGCCTCGAATCCGGTCGGAGAACGTGATCTCGTCCTGCGCGAACAGCGCGAGGTCCGTCACGTCGGGCGGTGGCGCAAGGAAGTTCGAACTCACGCCGGTGAAAGCGCCTTCCGCCCCGATCGTCAGCGCGTGCGAGCGGCTGGGGAAGAGGGACCACTGGACGTCGGTGCCGACGCGCGTCGAGCGGTGGAAGTCCTCGTTGTCGTGGAAATGGTTCTGGTTCCGCGCGTGGTAGATGTGCGGGCGTACCTGTACGCGATGTTTCGGCGTGACGACCGGATTGGCCGTCACGCCGAGAACGAGGTCGTCCGAGCGAATCCAGTCCCCGAGTTCCGTCGGATCGACCTCCAGCGGACGGTCCGCCGACAGCCACGTGAAGAACTCCTCCTCGTCCTTCCGGTTCCAGTTGACGAAGATCTCCCACGGATTCGCGGATTCCGCCGGGAAGACGGTCTTGAGCCGCATCCGCCACCGTTCGAGCGCGCCGTTCTGACGGAACCCATCCGATTCCTCGCGCGCAAGATACAGGGTGGCCCCGACATCGCCGAGGCGGCGGGAGTGTTGGAGCGCGAGCCCTTCCCTGCTCAGCCGCTCGTCCGTGAACGAATGTCGGGCCGGCGTGTCGAAGAGGCCGAAGTACCCGCGCACGATGGTCTCGGGCTCCGGGGATGGCCGCTTCGTGATCACGTTCACGACGCCGCCCAGAGCGTTCGTCCCCCACAGCGTGGAATGCGGACCCTTCACGATCTCGATCTGGTCCACGTCCAGCACGGGCAGGCCGCTGAAATCGATCGACGCGCCCACGCCGGAGAGCACGCGGTGGCCATCGAGGAGCATGAGCACGCGGCTTCCGACGCCCCGCGCCAGACCCGTGGCGCCGCGGATGTCCATCTGGCCGGAATTGAAGATCACGCCCTGCGCGAACGGAAGCGCCTCGTCGAGGGTCACGACGTCGCGGTTGCCGAGTTCGTCACCGCTGATCACGGCAACGCTCACCGGGGCCTCGCCGGATCGGGCGGCGGAGCGGTTCGCCGTCACGGTCAGCTCGGGAACGTCGAACAGCCGGCGTTCGAGCAGGATGCTGAGTTCTCCGGACGTAGTGGGCTCGATTCGGCGTTCGGAGGCGCGAAAGCCATCCGCGACCACGATCAGCGTATAGGCGCCATCAGACGGTGACGGGATCGCGAAGCCGCCGTCGGGCCGCGTCGTCGCTCGCAGCGGGGTGTCGCGGATGAGCACGGTCGCCCCGGCGAGCGGGGCACCCGTCTCCGCGTCCAGGACGCGGCCGCGGACGATGGCGTCCTGGGCCTGGGCGGCGAGCGGTGCGCTCGCGTAGAAGGAGGCGAGCGCCGCCCGCGCGTAGAAAGAGGCGAGCACCGCGCGCATGTAGAAGGAGGCGAGCGCGGCGCCTGCCGTGAGACGTCGTCGGAACCCGACCGCTACTGCCGCTGCCAAACTGTCGTCGAGGCCGCTGCGAGCGGCTCCGTTACGATGACGGTGAGGACGTTGCCCGCCAGCGTGTACGTACCCAGAGCCTGCGCCACCTGTCCGGTCTGCGCCCAGCTTCCGTCCGACTTGACCGTGAACGTGCCCTCGTCGTCCTGCATAAAGCCAATGGCTGGTATCGAGATGCTATAGGTCAAGGTACCCGAGGCGGTGTCGCCGGACGATGAGGTCTGGGAGAGCGTGAACGTCCCCGTGGCCCCCGGCGGTCCGACTGTAAGCCCGCCCTGCGTCACGGATACGAGACTATAGGTGCCCGAGAGGTCCGGCGGCCCCACGGCGGCGGGCGGTTCCGGGTCCATGGTGTCGCCGCCACCGCAGCCGATGGCAAGCGTGGCGACGACAACCGGCACAAGCAACGTAAGCAAGCGCTTCTTCATGAGCCCTCCGTCGGTTTTGAAGTGGGGCCGGGGCTCCCGCCCGCCGGCACTCCACGCTTCGTTAATGTTGGATCTGGCGTCCTCGTGAAGACGCCGCCTCTTCAAGATAGTCGACAAGTTCCGGGTTGCCGAGACCGGTGCTCCGCTCAGCCGTCTTCGTCATCGCTGGGCACCGGGGCCGGACTCGTTTCTCCCTCGCGTTCTTCGCGCTCCACGACGATCGAGCAGTTCGTGACGAGCGCGGCGATGGCGCCGATCGCCGCCCAGGCGGGCAGCATCAACGTCCCCACGACGCCGATGGAGAGCGGAACCTCGATGAGTTCCTTCCCGTCTTCGTTCCGTATCGAGATGCGGCGGACGTTCCCCTCCCGGATGATCTCCTTGATCTTCCGGACGAGGTTCTCGCCCGGCACTCGGTGTTCCTCGGTCATGTCCACCTCCCTTGCGGCGCGGCCTCGAGCCCGACTTGATGTTGGAGTCCGGCCCGATGCTGGAGGCCGGCAGTCCGTCGTACGCTCGCGAACCGCCCCGGGTTTTGCGAGCCGCGCGGGAACCCCTCTCCCGAGGAAGACGATGAAACGCTATCGACTGGCACTCCGCGCCCTCGTGATCTCACTCTGCTTTACGGCCTGCGGAGGGGCAGCGGACGACGCTGCGACGTCGGCCGCCGGAGACGGTCTCCCGGACGGGGCAGAGGCGATCTCCCTCCTCGGCGAACCCCTGTATCCGTCCCCCGCTTCCGAGGAGCAGGCGCAGGACATCGAAGTCGCGCGTGCGGACTACGAGGCGAATCCGGACGATGCGGACGCGATCATCTGGCTCGGCCGACGCATCGGGTACACGGGGGCCTTTCGCGACGCGATCGAGATCTTTTCGGAGGGGATCGAGAAGCACCCGGACGACGCGCGGATGTACCGTCATCGCGGGCACCGCCGGATCAGCGTGCGGGAGTTCGACCGCGCGATCGAGGACCTGTCCCGCGCCGCGGACCTGGTGCGGGGCGAGCCGGACGAGGTCGAACCGGACGGCCAGCCCAACGCCCGCGGCGTCCCGACGAGCACGCTGCAGTCGAACATCCACTACCACCTCGCCCTGGCCCGCTATCTGCAGGGCGACTTCGAGGGCGCGCTGCCGTCCTACGAGGCCTACATGGCGGTGACCACGAATCCCGACCAGCTCGTGGCGATCTCGCACTGGTGGTACATGGCGCTCCGCCGTCTGGGGCGCGACGCCGAAGCGGCGGCCGTCCTCGAACCCGTGACGGCGGATCTCGATGTCATCGAGAACACCAGCTATCACCGGCTCCTCCTCATGTACCGGGGCGAGCTCGATGCCGACGAGCTGTGGGATCCCGAGAGCGGAGATCCGGCCGGCGTGGCGGTCGCGTACGGGGTCGCGACCTGGCACCTCTACAACGACCGCGCGGCGCAGGCGGCGGAGATGTACCGCCTCATTCTTGAGGGTGCCGGCTGGGCGGGGTTCGGCTACATCGCCTCCGAGGCGGAGATCGCCCGCCTGGAGGCGGACGGGGGCGGCTGACCCGCTGCAACTTTCTTCCCTCCGGCCTCGTTCCCGGCAAGGAGGCGAACGGCCGCAGACGGACCGCAACCTTTCGGCGGCTCGACGCGTCCTACTTCGCGAAGTTGAGTAGCCCGTAGCCGCAGGGTTTGCCACGGGCCGCCAGGGTTCGGGCTGACGTAAGGAAGGTTTACGTGGGGTTTTCCTCGTTCTTGATAGATTCCGCCGTCCCGATGCGCCGGCTGGCGGCGTTCGGGTTGCTCATGGGTCTGGCCGCGCCCCTTGCGGCCCAGGATTCCGCCACCGGCAGCGAGACATCCGCGCGGGGCGCCGCGGCGCCGGTGCTCCAGGCGATCCGGGCGACGGAGCCGCCACAGATCGACGGGCGGTTGGATGAATCCGCCTGGAGCGGCGCGCCGGCCGCCCGCGACTTCGTCCAATACCGGCCCGACGCGGGCGAGCCCGCCAGCGAGCGCACCGAGGTCCGCGTCCTCTATACGGACGACGCCGTCTATGTCGGCGCTCGGATGTACGACAGCGATCCCGGCGGGATTATCCGCCGTCTCGCCCGCCGCGATGAACAGGTGACGACGGACGCCTTTCACGTCGCTTTCGACAGCTATTTCGATCACCGGACCGCGTTCCGTTTCTCCGTGAGCGTGGCGGGCGTGCAGAGCGACGGGCTGCTGTTCTCCGACACGCAGGCGGACGACGACTGGGACGCGGTGTGGGAGAGCGCGACGCGGACGGACGAGTCGGGCTGGACCGCCGAACTGCGGATACCGCTCTCGCAACTCCGCTTTGCCGGCTCCTCCGAAGACGGCGCCGGGAGCACGTGGGGCATCAACTTCCGACGCGAGATCGCCCGTCTCGATGAGTCGAGCGTGTGGTCGCCCCTGCCGGAAGATGGCTCGCGGGTCGTCTCCGCCTTCGGCACGCTGCGCGATCTTCAGGGCCTCCGGCCGCGCCGCAATCTGGAGGTACGGCCCTACGTCCTCTCCTCGGCGACGCGGGCGCCCGGTGCCGCCGCCGATCCCTTCTACACCGCCACGGCGCTGCGCCAGACGGTGGGAGGCGATCTGAAGTACGGAATCACGGAAAACCTCACGCTCGACGTCACCGTCAACCCCGACTTCGGGCAGGTCGAGGCGGACCCGTCCGTCGTGAACCTCACGGCGTTCGAGACGTTCTTTCCCGAGAAGCGGCCCTTCTTCCAGGAAGGATCCGATATCTTCGGTTTCTCTTTCGGCGGGGGCGGCGACAACAACGAGTCGCTCTTCTACAGCCGGCGCATCGGGCGGGCACCCCAGGGGTCCGTTACGAGCCCGGCCGATTACCGCGACGTGCCGGCGGCGACGAGCATTCTCGGCGCGGCGAAGCTGTCCGGAAAGACGGCGAACGGGTGGTCGATCGGCTTCCTCGATGCGCTCACCTCGAGCGAGATGGCGCAGTTCTCCACCCCGGCGGGGGCGTTGGGCGAGCAGGTGGTCGAACCGGTGACGAACTACGCCGTGGGGCGGGTCATCCGGGATTTTCGCGACGGGGAGAGCGCCATCGGCCTCATCGCCACCGCCACGAACCGGCGCCTGGACGCCGGCGGGTCGCTCGCCTTCCTGGCGGACGAAGCGTACACGGGAGGGGTCGACTTCCGGCATCGGTTCGGGAACGGCAACTACGAGATCAGCGGCCATGCGATCGGGAGCACGGTGAGCGGGAGTCCGGAGGCGATCGAGCGCATCCAGCGTTCCTCGGTCCACTACTTCCAGAGCCCGGACTCACGTCACGGACTGGACCCCGCGCGGACGCGTCTCTCGGGCAGCACGTCGACGATCAGCTTCTCGAAGGTCGGAGGCGGCAACTGGCGCTATGGACTGTTCGGCGAGAACCGTTCGCCCGGCTTCGAGGCGAACGACCTCGGGTTCCAGCAGAACGCGGATTATCGGGTCGGCGCGGTCTGGGCAAACTACCAGCAGTTCCGGCCTCAGGGGCCGTTCCGGAACTGGGGAGTGAACGCGGCGACGTGGTCCGGCTGGACGTTCCGCGGCGAACGGCAGTTCACGGGCGGCAACGTGAACGGGAACTTCCAGTTCAGGAACTTCTGGCGCGGCTTCGCCGGTTTCAATCAGGAGTGGGCGGGACTCGCCACGACTGCGCTGCGCGGAGGCCCCATTCTCTACCAGCCGAGCCAGTGGAGCAGCTGGGGCGGGATGTTCACGGACTCCCGCAAGCCCGTGCAGGTGGGGGCCGTCTTCAACGCCGGAGGAGAGTACAGCACCGCGACCCGCCGCTTCGGCCTGTCGCCGAACGTGAGGCTTCAGCCGTCGAGCCGTCTCCAGCTCAACATCGGCCCGAACCTCCAGTGGAACGATCGGGCGTGGCAGTTCGTCTCGCGGCCCGACGCCCCCGACGGGACGCACTACGTGTTCGCCCGCCTGAGCCAGCAGACGGTCTCGATCACGACGCGCCTGAACTACACGTTCAGCCCCGACCTTTCGCTTCAGTTCTACGCCGAACCCTTCGTGAGCGCCGGGAGCTACGACCGTTTCATGGAGGTCGACGATCCACGGGCGTCCGAGTTCTCCGACCGCTTCCGGACGTACGGCGAGAACGAGATCCGGCGGTTGGAGGCGAACGGCTCCGGGCTCTACCAAGTCGACGCCGACCGGGACGGGAGGGCGGATTTCGGCTTCAGGGATCCCGACTTCAACGTGAAGTCCTTCCGGTCGAACCTCGTCCTGCGCTGGCAGTACCGGCCCGGATCGACCGTGTTCCTCGTCTGGAGCCGCGACCAGCAGTCGTTCCGCAACGACGGTTCGTTCCGCCTCGGTGAGGATCTGACGGACCTCGCGCGGATTCCCTCCACGAATATTTTCCTCGTGAAGTTCGAACACTGGCTGGGGCTTTAGCAGCGAGAAGCGGTGACCGGTTACATCTTCGGGGCGCTTGCGGTGCTGGTTGCGGTGGCCGGGTGGCGTGTCCGGCGGCGGCTGCGCCACGCGACCCGGAGCGGCGTGACGGACGAGATCGTGCAGCGCATCGAGACGGTGGGCCGCGTGGATGCGGAGGACGTCGAACCGGTCGATCTCGAGTTGGCGAGGGCCGAGGAGGACGAATTCTGGGCCCAGACGTGGGACGAGCCCGAAGAGAACCGGTAAGGGGACTGGCGGCGATTCGATGATCGACACTGCACCGAATTCCGGGGCCATCCGCAACGGGCTGGTGGCGACGGCACTCGCGGCGATGGGGCTGTCGGCGGCGATCCGCGTGGCGGAGGCGCAGGATGCGCCCCGGGTTTCTTTCGGGCCGGCGACCGCGACCTTCGGGGACGGTCTCGGATCCCTGCGCGGCGCACGCGAACTGGAGGACGGGCGCGTACTCATCGCGGACGGCTTCGGCGCCGCGGTCATCGCGTGGACGCCGGGGAGTGGCGCGGACACGCTCACGAACACGGGCCAGGGTCCGCAGGAGTATCGGACGCCGGACGGCCTCTTTCCTCTTCCGAACGGCGCGACGCTCCTCGTCGATCTCGGCAATGCCCGGCTCACCCGCATCGAAGCGGACCTCGGCTTCGGCGAAACGTGGCCCATCGCTCGGGGCGCGCCGAATACCGGGATGACGATGATGATTCCGGTGGGGACCGACCGCGAGGGCGGGATCTACTTCCAGCGGCGACTCGACGGAATGGCGGGCACATCGGATTCGGCCGCCGTGGCGCGCTTCGATCCGGCGACGGGCGAGATCGCCGAGGTCGGACGGGTGCGGCTGGCGGCGCAGACACGGGTCGAGTCCGGGGATGCCAACAACCGCAGCGTGAACATCCGACCGGTGCCGTTCTCCAACCAGGATGCGTGGAACGTGGCGTGGGACGGCCGCGTGGCGGTCGCGCGCGCGGACGGTTACCGGCTGGAGTGGCTGGACTCCGCGGGCGGCGTCACGCGCGGGCCCGCGATCCCCTACGAACCGGTGCGGGTGCGGCGGGCGGATCGGGACGAGTGGCTCGAGGGGCTCGGGGGCGGTCTGCGTGTCGAGGCCACGGACGACGGGAGCGGGATGCGGATGTCCATGAGCCGCGCGCCCTCCGGGGCGGGCAATGCGGATCCCTCCGACTTCGAGTGGCCCGATGCGAAGCCGGTCATCCCGGCCGGGGCGGTGGCGGTCGATGCGGCCGGGCGGGCGTGGGTCCGGCGTCATGTGCCGGCGGGGGAAGCGCACCTGTACGATGTGTTCGATGGCGGCGGACAGCGCGTCGCGCAGGTGGAATTTCCCGACGACCGGCGCCTCGTCGCCTTCGGAGCGGAAAGCGCCTACCTGGTCCGCAGCGACGCTCTCGGTTTCGCCTGGCTCGAGAAGTACCCGCTGCCCGCGCTGCCCGGGCCGCGCTGACGCCAGCGGCGCGACGCCGCCCTCGAATGGCGGGCGCGGCGTCGCGACTCAGCGCGGACGCCGTCTCGTCAGATCCGGATCCGGCGGCAGCAGCGCGGCGGCGTCCGCCGGAACGAAGTCGGCGGAGCCGGTGAGCGGAATCGGGGCAGCCCACACCTCCGTGTCCGGCTGGAACGCCGCCCAGGCGAACCAGAATGCGTGGTACGCCTCGGGATGAGCTGCGAGTTTCTCTCCCTCCAGCGGTCCATCCACGGCCTCGCCCGCGAAATTCCACACACTCCCCGTCTCCACGTCCTGCCGCCGACCATCGACCACCTCGAACGTGAGCGGTCGCCCGTTGGCGCGAGCCCGGTAGATCCTCGCGCTCTGAGCGGTCGAGTTCCAGAACGCCACGACGGGCTCTCCGCCTGACGTGGCGCTCGCGGCCCAGACGGAACTGTTCTGACCCTCCTGGTCACGGGCCGCGGCCTCTCTCAGGTCCGAGATGGCGAACGCGATGCCGCCGGTTCCCGACGGGACGCCGACCACCCGCTCCTTCGGCCTTCGGCGGGGATCGATCGGGGCGGAGGTCGGATAGAAGAGTGAGGCGTTGTCCGGGTCCCGGTAGTTCCCGTACGGGTAGAGCGTGTAGAGGAAGTCGTGACCCGTCGCGCGTGTCGCGATCCAGGTGTCCAGGAAGACCTGGAGCCAGGCCCCGTACAGCATCAATTCGTACGGCACGCGCGTGAGGCTGCTGCCGTCCCGCGGTCCGCACGTGGCGGAGCGCGTCAACTGCGGGTAGAGCGTCCCGGAGCCGTCGTCCATCACGAGGTTGTTGTCGAGAACATAATTGGAAACCGAGAAGTCGGGCGTGTCGCTCGGCTCCGGATCGAAGACGCTGACCGACCCCGTAAGCGGCGAATAGGTGATCGTGAGCCGTTCCCCCGTCGCACTCGGGTCGGCCGGATCGGATTCGGCCTGCAGGTTCAGAACTTCGTGATACCAGAGGAGCTTCAGCGGGATGGCGAGGGGCTGGCCGTTGAATTCGAGCCCGATCACCATGTCGCCGCGATTGACGTAACCGACGTGGGGCGCGATGAGCCGCGTGGCGACATCGGGATTCGTCAGCGCCGGAATAGTCGAGCGCTCCGCGCCGGCGTCCGTGAAGCTCGTGAGGGGAAGCGAGCAGTCCGAGAACGGGGGCGGCGGGCCGAAGCTCACTCCGGAGCAAGCGGCGAGCCCGGCCCAAGGCAGCACGAGGGCGATTCGGAGCGCACGACGCCGCAAGCCGACCCATCGGGCGACACTACACGTGGCAGCCCGTGGAAAAACCCCTGCTGGACTCATCCGGTGCCCCGCACCTGTCACCCTCCGTCACCGTCCGACGCGAGAGCGCCCGACGGCTCCTCAAACGGAGAGACCGGCGAGGCCGCCAACCGGCCTGGCAGCCCGTGGCAAAAGCCCCGCTGCGTCCGAGCGGTGCTGCATCTCCGCTCTCGGCGGTGACGCGGGAGTTTGCGACGGGCTGCTAGATGAACAAGGCCTCGTTCTCGGAATCGACTCCCTGGATGTCCGCCTTCTGCGCCCGCACATCCTTCTGGCCGACCTGACGCTGCCCGACGACGATCATCGCGATACTCGCGACGAGCGCCAGCACGATCCTCAGCTTCTTCATGGCGTCCCCCCTCCTCCATCATCCCTGCACCCAACGCCGCACCGAACGCCGAATCCGTACACAGATCGCTTCCATAGTATAGGGCCTTCCTGCCGTTTAACGAACTCTCCGGCCCAATGGTGACACGCCGGGCGGGAGGATCTGCGTCGATCACCCAGCGGTTGAGGGCGTCCCGGACCAGCGCGAGATCGATCTCCGCCAGGACCGTGCCTTCCGCACCACGTGCCTCGAGGCGGACGAGGTCGGCGCGCACCCGAATGTCCACACGGACGGAATCCCGGCGCGGCACGGTATCGAGCACCACGCTTCCGGCTCCGGCCGCGGCGAAGACGTACGCGTCGATGTCCAGCGGATTGACCAGCAGAATCCGGTATTCGCGAGTCGGACCCTCGCCGGTGAGGGGGGCGGGGACGGCGGCGCCGTCGGATGGCGCCGAATCGGGCGGAATCCCGGACGAGTCCGGGGGATCGTCGGCCGGAGCGCAGGCCGCCGCGAGACAGGCAAGCGCGGACAGCGCGCGGCCCGGCCGGAGAGCCCGCCGGTTCAGCGGGCCTCCCTCGCGCGGCTCGCCAGTTCGCGGACGGCACCGTCGTCCACCGCCCGGAAGGCCAGCGCCCGTTTCACTTCCTCCATCCGGCGTTCCTCCGTCCAATCCAACTCCGGGGCCACGACTTCGGCGACGCGGCGCGCGGCCTCCGGCGTCCCCGACCGCGTCTCGAGGCCGACCCGCATCCGTCGAAAGAGAATGTCCTCGACGTGGAGGGCCATCTCGCTCCGCACCGAATACACCGCTTCGGCCAGAAGGTGCGGCCTTTCCGCAACGACCCGCTCGCTGAGTCGCGGGTTTCGCTCCACCAGGTCGAGCACGCGGTTCGCTCTCGTCCCGTACGCCCTCGTGAGACGGTCGGCGGAGGCGCGCTCAAGCCCCTGCTCGCGGGCACGCGCCCGGATCCGGCCGCGGAGCGCGTCCAGATCCCGGAACCGCGCCCCGGGAAGCGGAACCCTGTCCGTGTCCACCTTCCGAAGCGGCTTCACCCCCGCGGGCGCAAGGAACGACTGCACGCGATCGACCGTCGCCTCGGCCATGTGCCGGTGAGAGGTCAGCTTTCCCCCGCTCAGGGTGAAGACGCCCGGGGGATGCTGATGGACCTCGAACTCCCGCGAGACGGCGCCCTCGTCGGTGCCGTCCGCGGGCGGCGCGGCGAGCGGCCGCAGGCCGGCCCAGGCGCTGATCACATCGTCCGGTCCCAGCTTGGACGCGGGGAGCAGGCGACGCGTGGCCTCGAGCAGGTAGGCGATGTCCGCGGGGGTGGCCGCAACCTCGTGCGGCGGGCCGTCGAAGAACTCGTCCGTGGTGCCGATGAGGGTCAGGTCCTCCCGCCAGGGGAGGATGAACATCACGCGGCCGTCCCGCGGCGCCTCGAAGATCAGCGCGCCGGCATGCCCCACCCGTTCGCGGGCTACGTGGATGTGCGTCCCCCGCGAGGGCCGGATACGGACTGCGGGCGCCGCACCCTCCCGCGGGCCGGAAGTTCGTGGATCCGCGGTGACGCGGTCGAGGATCTGCTCCGCCCACGCGCCGGTGGCGTTGACGATCGCAAGGGCGTCGACTCTCACTTCCCTCCCACTCTCCACGTCTCTTACCAGCGCCCGGTGGCCCGGCCAGTCGGAGGCGTCGATGCGTACGACCTCGGCCCGGTTGACGACGGTCGCGCCGGCCTCTGCGGCCGCCACGATGGTGGTGACGACGAGCCGTGCATCGTCGACCTGGGCGTCGAAGTAGCGCGCGCCGCCGAGCAGCCCCTCGGCGCGCAGCCCCGGTTCGCGGGCGAGCATGGCGTCAGTGTCGAGCATCTGGTGGCGTTCGATGTTCCGGAACAGCGAGAGCGCGTCGTAGAGCCACATCCCCGCGTCCAGCTTCCGTCGACCGATGCGGCCGTCCCGGAAGATGGGAAAGTGGAACTCCAGCGGCCGGACAAGGTGGGTCGCGATCCGGAGCAGGGTCCGGCGCTCCTTGCTCGCTTCGAACACGAGGTCGAACTCGAAGTGCTCCAGGTAGCGCAGGCCCCCGTGGACGAGGCGGGAAGAACGGCTGCTCGTGCCCCATGCGAAATCCGCGGCTTCGACGAGAGCGGTGCGAAAACCGCGGCGGGCCGCGTCGCGCGCGACGGCCGCGCCGGAGATGCCGCCGCCGATGACGAGGATGTCGAAGGCGGTCTCCGCGAGGCTCCGGAACCGCTCGGCGCGCCCCGGAGCCGCTGCCGCGGTCACGGCTCGAGGACGAGCTTCCCGAAGACTCCGCCCGCCTCCAGCCGCTCGTGGGCCTCGCGCGCCCGGTCGAGCGGCCACACGTCGTCGACGACGGGGGCGAGGGTGCCGTCGAGCACGAGCCCCATCACGGCCTCGAACTCGGCACGCGTCGCCATCGTCGTCCCCATGATCGACGTCTGACTCCAGAACAGACGCGCGATGTTGAGCGTCCCCTGCGGCCCGGTCGTCGCGCCGTACACGACCATCCTGCCCCCGCCCGCCAGCGCGCGAACGCAGCCCTCCCACGTCGCGGCGCCCACGCTGTCGAGGACGAGATCGACGCCGCGCTTCCCCGTCTCGATCCAGACGCGCCGCGAGAAATCCTCCTCGAGGCGATCGATGACGAGGTCCGCTCCGAGAGCCTCCACGCGCCGCACGTTCCCAGGACCGCTCGTGACCGCGAATACCCGCGCCCCGTGGTGTTTCGCGATCTGGATCGCGGCGGTGGAGACGCCGCCCGACGCCCCGGTGACGAGGACCGTCTCTCCCGGCGCCAGCCGCCCCCGCGAGAGGAGTCCGCGCCACGCCGTCTGGTATACGAGCGGCGCCACGGCCGCGGTCGCGAACGGGAAGCCGTCGGGCAGCCGGACGAGGTTGCGCGCGGGAACGGCGACCTGTTCCGCGAAGCCGCCGGGTACGTGCTCGCCGAGGATGCGGTAGGTGGTGCAGAGGGGGTGCTCGTCGCGGGCGCACCACTCGCAGTCGGAGCCGACGCACCAGAGGCCCGGGTTGACCGCGACCCGGTCGCCGGGGGCCCAGCCCTCCACGCCATCGCCCGTCTCCGCGATCTCGCCCGCCACGTCCGAGCCACCGATATGCGGCATCTTCAGCGTGAGCCCCGGCAACCCGCGCCGCGTCCACAGATCGAGGTGGTTGAGGCCCGCCGCGCGCACGCGGATCAGCACTTCCCCGGGACCCGCCGTCGGCTCGGGCAGATCGCCGACGCGGATGACGTCGGGCCCCCCGTGTCGTTCGAAGTAGGCCGCTTTCATGGCCGCCAACCTACCGTTGCGCCGCAGTGCATGCAGCGGGTAGCGGCTGCTCGAGGCGGACGCAGGCCGGCGGGTCACGATCGCGCGCGCCACGGTTGAGAACGGGTCTCAACGAGGCTTGATAAGGGGGCGTGCGCCGCGTACCTTGTTCGGCCGATAATCGTTATCGGTTCATCTCGAATTGAACGCTGTATTTCCAGGCCGGGCGACCGGCCTTTTGCAACACAAGAGGACACGAATGTCAGAACCGCTTCTGTCGATACGCGGACTCCGGGCGAAGGTCGAAGGGGAGGACGCGGAGATTCTCCGCGGCGTCGATCTGGACCTCCAGCGCGGCGAAGTACACGCGCTGATGGGACCGAACGGCTCGGGCAAGAGCACGCTGGCCAAGGTCATCGCGGGGCACCCCGCGTACGAGGTGACAGCCGGCGAGATCCTGTTCGAGGGGGAGGATGTCCTCGAGCTGGAGCCCGATGAGCGAAGCCGCGCCGGGATCTTTCTCGCCTTCCAGTATCCGGCGGAGATCCCGGGCGTCTCGATCGCCAATTTTCTGCGCACCGCCGTCAACTCGCGGCTGGACGAGGGCGAGGAGATGGACGTGTTCGGGTTCCAGCGCACGCTCGCGGAGAAGATGGAGATGCTGAAGATGGATCCGGGCTTCGCCACCCGGTATGTGAACGACGGCTTCTCCGGCGGCGAGAAGAAGCGGAACGAGATCCTGCAGATGGCCGTGCTTCGGCCGGCGCTCGGGGTGCTGGACGAGACCGACAGCGGGCTCGACATCGACGCGCTCAAGGTCGTGGCCCGCGGAGTGAACCGCCTCTCCGAGGCCGACGAGGCGCTCGGGGTGCTGCTCATCACGCACTACAAGCGGATCCTCAACTATATCCAGCCGGACATCGTGCATGTGATGATGGCCGGCCGCATCGCGGAGAGCGGCGGCGCCTCGCTTGCCGACAAGCTGGAAGCCGAGGGCTACGACTGGCTCCAGCAGACGGCGGCCGTCTGATTCCGTAGCGGCGATCTGATTCCGTAAGGGAAGGTGGAAGAACCATGCCTCAGAACGAGACCATCACCGGGCTCGGGCTCGACGAGTACAAGTACGGCTTCGTCACCGAGGACCAGCCCGTCTTCAAGGCCGTCCCGGGCCTCTCCGGCGACATCGTGCGCCAGATCTCGCATCACAAGGAAGAGCCGGAATGGATGCTCGACTTCCGGCTGAAGGCGCTCGATGTCTACTACTCCAAGCCGATGCCGAAGTGGGGCGGGGATCTCTCGAAGCTCGAAGACACGCTCGACGAGATCTATTTCTACCTGAAGCCGCAGGATCAGATGGAGCGGTCCTGGGATGATGTCCCGCAGGAGATCAAGGACACGTTCGAGAAGCTCGGGATCCCCGAGGCGGAGCGTAAGGCGCTCGCCGGGGTCGGGGCCCAGTACGAGTCCGAGATGGTCTACCACTCCCTGAAGGAGCAGTGGGAGGAGCAGGGCGTGATCTTCGAGTCGATCGAAGATGGACTCGCGAAGCACCCGGAGCTGTTCCGGCAGTACTTCTCGACCGTCGTCCCCACCCACGACAACAAGTTCGCGGCGCTCAACTCGGCCGTGTGGTCGGGCGGGTCGTTCGTCTACATCCCGAAGGGGGTGAAGGTGGAGATCCCGCTCCAGGCCTATTTCCGGGTCAACGCGGAGCGCATGGGCCAGTTCGAGCGCACCCTCATCATCTGCGAAGAAGGGGCCGAAGCCCACTACATCGAGGGCTGCACGGCGCCGGTCTACTCGACGGACTCGTTCCACTCCGGCGTCATCGAGATCGTGGTCAAGAAGGGCGCGCGCTTTCGGTACACCACGATCCAGAACTGGTCGAACAACATGTACAATCTCGTCACGCAGCGGGCGCTCGTGCACGAGGACGCGAAGATGGAGTGGCTCGACGGGAACCTGGGCTCGAAACTCACGATGAAGTATCCGTCGTGCTTTCTGGTCGGAGAGCGCGCGCACGGCGAGATCCTCTCCATCGCGTACGCAGGGGACGGTCAGCACCAGGACACGGGCGGCAAGGTGATCCACGCGGCCCCGCACACGACGTCCCAGATCACCTCGAAGTCGATCTCGAAGGGGCTCGGGCGCTCCTCGTACCGCGGACTGTGCAAGGTGTATGACGGCGCGGAGGGCGCGAAGTCCAACGTCGAGTGCGACGCGCTGCTGCTCGACGAACAGTCGCGGACGGACACCTACCCCTACATCGAGATCGATGAGAACACGGCGTCGATCGGGCACGAGGCCACGGTCTCGAAGGTCGGCGACGAGCAGCTCTTTTATCTGATGAGCCGTGGCCTCGACGAGGCGGAGGCGATGGCAATGATCGTACGCGGCTTCATCGAGCCGGTGGCCAGGGAGTTGCCGCTCGAGTACGCGATCGAACTGAACCGGCTGATCGAACTGGAGATGGAAGGATCGGTCGGATAGCCGTTCGAACTTCCACTTCCGGACACGGACGACGAGGAATTCTCGGGATATGAGCACGATGACGGCCGGGCCGGCGGAGTCGACGCTGGCCGCGGCGGATTTCGATACGCTTGCCGGCGGGCTGACGGAGCCGGAAGCGATCGCGGTGGCGCGGGCCGCCGCATGGGAACGGTTCACCGCCCTGCCCTGGCCGACGAAGAAGTCGGAGGAATGGCGGTACACGGACCTCACGAAGGTCGGTTTCGAGGCGCTGACGCCGGTCGTCCCGGCAACCGCGACCGCGGAAGCGCTGTCGGCGGATGTGCGCGAGGTGCTCGGGCGCTCCGGAGAGCGGGCGGGCGTCGTCGTTCTCCGGGAGGGGCGGGTCGCACATCTCGAGCTCGAACCCGAGGTCGCACGGAGCGGCGTGGTCCTGTGCTCGATCCGGGACGCGGCGGACCGGCATCCGGAGGTGTTGAGGCGCGCGCTGTTCGAGGTGCAGCCGGGCCCCGCAGAGGAGAAGCTCTGGGCGCTGCACCTCGCCCTCCTGGGCGGAGGCTACTTCCTCCACGTCCCGCGCGGGGTGGAGATGCCGGCGCCGATCCACGCGTTTCACATCGTCGAGCGGGCGGGCACGCTTTCTTCCGCACATTCGTTCGTCTACGGGGAGTCGGGCGCGCGGGCTTCGGTGATCGACGAGTTCCTCTCCGACGATCTCGATGCCGAGACCGTCTCGCTTCACGGGGCGACGATCACGGGGGAGGGGGGCGCGGGTATCGAGTACGTCGCGCTTCAGCGCTTCGGCCGGGGCGTGAAGCGGTTCTCGACGCAGCACGTCGCCGCGGGCCGCGACTCGCGGATCGTGACGTTCAACGTCACGCTCGGCGGCGACCTGGCGCGGACGGACGTCACGAGCCGTCTCGACGGGCCCGGGAGCGACAGCGAGATGCTCGCGCTCTGGTTCGGCGACTCCGACCAGCACTTCGACCACCACACGCTGCAGCATCACGCGGCGCCGCACGCGCACAGCGATCTGTTGTTCAAGGGGGCCCTCACGGACTCGGGGTCGAGCGTGTTCCGCGGGCTGATCCGGGTCGACAAGGGCGCCCAGCTGACGGACGCCTACCAGACGAACCGCAACTTGCTCCTGAGCGAGGGCTCTCACGCCTCCGCGCTTCCCAACCTGGAGATCGAGGCCGACGATGTGCGCTGCTCGCACGGGGCGACGATCGGGCAGGTCGAGGACGGGCAACTCTTCTACCTGATGAGCCGCGGTCTCACGCGGCGCCAGGCGGAGCGCCTGCTCGTGTTCGGGTTCTTCGACGAGGTTCTGGGACGCCTTCCCATGGAGGGGGTGCGGGCGCGCGTACGCGAAGCGATCGAGGAGAAGATCGGGCTATGAGCCGATTCGTCACGGTGGCCAGGGTCGACGATGTACCGGAGAACGGAACGTGCGGCGTGATGGCCGAAGATCTGGCGATCGCTCTGATCCGGAGCGGGGGCGAGGTGTACGCGCTCGAGGACTGTTGCTCCCACGAGGAGTTTCCGCTATCGGACGGCGAGGTCGAGGCGGGCGAGATTACCTGTCTCCTCCACGGGGCGCGCTTCGATCTCGCGACCGGCGAGCCGAGGGCGCTGCCGGCGGTCATGCCGGTTCGGCGCTTCGACGTGCGGATCGACGGGGACGACATTCAGGTCGACCTCGCCTGAGCGGCCAGTCGAGGACCGGAGTCCGATGGCGGAGACGGCGGAGATGACGGATACGAGGCGCGCGACGGGCGCGCCTGCGTCCGACGACCGCCCCGCGGCGACCGGCCGCGGCGATGCGGGTGCGGCTCCGGGGGATGGCGCCTGGGATCTCGCGGCGATCCGCGCCCAGTTCCCCATTCTGTCGAGGGAAGTCAACGGCCATCCCCTGGCCTACCTGGACAACGCGGCAAGCTCGCAGCAGCCTCTCCGCGTGCTGAACCGGGTCGAGCGCTATCTGCGCCGGGAGCACGCGAATGTGCACCGCGGGGTCCACCAGCTCAGCGCGGAGGCGACGGAGGCCTACGAGGGTGCGCGTCGTTCGGTGGCGGAGCACGCGGGCACGACGAACCCGGCGGAGATCGTCTTCACGCGCGGTACGACGGAGGCGGTGAACCTCGTCGCGTCGAGCTGGGGGGACGCGTTCATCGGCGCTGGCGACGAGATCGTGCTCACGAAGATGGAGCACCACTCGAATCTCGTGCCGTGGCAACTGCTCGCCGGCCGCACGGGGTGCGTCCTCCGCTTCGTCGACGTCACGCCCGGGGGCACGCTCGATCTGGACGACTTCGACCGGCTCCTCGGGAAGCGGACCCGGCTGGTCGCCTGCACGCACGTCTCCAACAGCCTGGGAACCGTCAATCCGGTTCGGGAGATCGTGGACCGGGCCCACGCGGCCGGCGCGTTGACGCTCATCGACGGCGCGCAGGCCGCGCCCCACATGCTGACCGATGTCGCGAAGACCGGGTGCGACTTCTACGCGTTCAGCAGCCACAAGATGTGCGGCCCCACCGGTGTCGGGGCGCTCTGGGCCAGGCGCGAGTTGCTGGAGGAGATGCCTCCGTACCAGGGCGGGGGCGAGATGATCTCGGACGTGAAGCTCGAGGAATCATCCTGGGCGCAGGTTCCGCACAAGTTCGAGGCCGGAACGCCCAATATCTCGGGCGTCGTGGGCTTCGGCGAAGCCGTCCGGTTCCTCGCGGACCTCGGACCGGAGGCGATCGCGTCGCACGAGGACGCCCTGAAGCGCGCCGCGCTCGAGCGGCTCGACGAGATCGAAGGGCTACGCCTGTACGGCCCCCGCGAGGAGCGGACCGCGGTCTTCTCCTTCACGTACGGCGACATACATCCGCACGATCTCTCCACGATCCTCGACCAGCGGGGAGTCGCGATCCGGGCGGGGCACCATTGCAACCAGCCGCTGATGGACCACTACGGGCTCAGCGCCACGGCCAGGGCGAGCTTCTACTTCTACAATTCGCCGCAGGAGATCGACGCGCTGTGCGACGGTCTCGCCCTGGCAGCCGAAGTCTTCGGCGGACTGGCCTGAGCCGATGATCGAACCCCGTTCCGGAACGCCCGGGACCATCGACCGGGAAATCCCTTCCTCGCTCAACCAGCTGTACCAGGAAGTCATCCTCGATCACTACCGAAAGCCCCGGAACCGGGGGCAGCTGGACGGCGCCACGCACGCGATCACGATGAACAACCCGCTCTGCGGCGACGTGATCGAACTCATGCTGCGCGTGGAGGAGGGGAGGATCGCGGAGGCGCGCTTCCTGGGCCGCGGGTGCTCGATCAGCCTGGCGTCCGCGTCGATGCTCACGGGACGCGTGCGGGGGAAGTTGCTCGACCAGGCGCTGGAACTCGCAGTGAAGTTCACGCACCTCCTGCACGGAGACGAAGCGCTGCTGTCGGACGACGACCTCGGCGATCTGCGCACGCTGGCGGGGGTGTCGAAGTTTCCGGTTCGCATCAAGTGTGCGCTGCTGGCGTGGAACTGTCTGGAGGAGCTGGGGGACGTGACGGACGAGGACCGCGGCTCGGCGTGACATCCGGTGGGCCCTCCGCCACTGTCGGCCGCGTGCTGCGGATCGCGGGTGGGGTCTATCACGTGGACGATTCCACGACCGTCGTCCAGGCATCGCTGCGCGGGCGCCTGAAGCGGACGGATTCACGTATCGTTTCGGTCGGCGACCTGGTCGAGCTGGAACGCGTAGGCGACGAGATGCGGATCGTTCGGCTCCGCGCACGGAGCGGCGCGCTCTCCCGGCACGGCGTCTCCAAGCGGCGCGAACAGGTGATCGTCGCGAACGTGGACCAGGTCGCCGTCGTCGTTTCGGTGACGGCGCCCGATCCCGATTTCCTCATGGTGGACCGACTGCTCGCGCTCGCGGCGCTGAGCGGCATCGACGCCTTTCTCATCGTGAACAAGACGGACCTCGCGGAGCCTGCGCCCGGAGACGGCCTCGGGCAGTACGCGGCGCTCGGCGTGGAGACGCTGCCGACGAGCGCCGAATCGAGGGTGGGACTGACGGCGCTTGCCGAACGCCTCACGGGCCGGATCACCGTCCTCAGCGGGCAGTCGGGGGTGGGGAAGTCGAGCCTGTTGAACGCGCTCGTGCCGGAACTCGACCTGCGCGTGGGCGAGATCAGCGAACGGCGGGGACGCGGGCGGCACACGACGGTGGCGTCGGCGCTCTATCGATACCCGGACGGCGGCTACGTCGCGGACACGCCCGGACTGCAGTACCTGGCGCTGTGGGGGCTGGATCCGGCGGAACTTCCAGGGGGCTTCGCCGAGATCGCCGCAGCGGGCGAGCGCTGCCGGTTCGCGGACTGCCGGCATCGGGTGGAGCCGGATTGCGCGGTTCGGGCGGCGGTGGAGGATGGGACCATCCGGCGGCGACGGCTGGAGAGCTACCTGCGGCTCCTCGACGAAGCGGAGAAGGATCGGTGAGCGAGGGCTGGAGCCCGGGGCGGGTCGCGCGTCGGCTGGCGGCGGCGGGCCACACCGTCGTCGAGGCCGGGGCGGCGGAGCGTCACGCGGCCGTGACCCTCGTGGTTCGTCCGCGGGGCCACGATCTGGAGGTGCTCTTCGTCCGGCGGGCGGAGGTCGCCGGCGACCCGTGGTCCGGCCACATGGCGCTTCCCGGCGGACACCGGGACGCGGCGGACGCCGATCTCCTGGAGACGGCGCGCCGCGAATTGCGCGAGGAAGTGGGGCTCGATCTTCCGCGCGGCGGGTTCCTGGGACGGCTCGACGACCTGCACCCGGTGACGCGCCGGATCCCGTCGATCCTCATCTCCCCCTTCGTCGCCTGGCACGGGGAGGACATCCGCGTCTCGACCAATGCGGAGGTGCAGTATCATGTCTGGGTCCCGCTCGGCGCGCTGCGCGACCCTGCGCTGCGCTCCGAGATCCGCTACCCGGACGGTGGCCGGGAACACGCGTGGCCTTCCATCTTGTACGAGGGTGACGCCATTTGGGGGCTCACGCACCGCGTCGTCATGAACTTTCTCGATATCATCACGGAGAGAACCAGCCAATGAGTGAAGTCGTCTACCGCTCGCACGTGAAGATCGTGCGGCAGAAGGGGCCATATCGCACGGCGGAGATCCCGGCCACGGACGCGCCGGTCCACTTCGGCGTCCACTCCGCAATCGCCGAGTACTACGGGGTCCGCGACCAGCGCGACGTCGCCACGACCCTCGACTACGTCATCGCCGCGACCGGCGGCTGACTGGCCGGAACCTTCGGGGGCGCGCTGGAAGCGCGTGGCGTCAAGGCGGATGAGGGACGGCTGGTGGCGAATGTGGAAGGCGAGGTCGAGACGGACGACGGCGTACTCGTGATCCGGCGGATCCGGACCCGATATCGTCTCCAGGCGGATGAGGCGCACGCCGAGGCGATCCGGCGCGCATTCGAAGCGCACCCGCCGAAGTGTCCGGTCTACCGAACGCTCTCCGGCTGCATCGAGATCACGACGGAACTCGACGTCGTACCCGTCGCCCGGGCAGCAACCTAGAAGATATGCCCGGACCGGCCCGACCGATGAGAAAAAGAACAAACTGTACGTCGGAATGGACGTCGGTCGGGTGAGGTTCGCACCTGTCTACAACGCGAGCTGAGTACATAGTGGCGGTTGCCGGTTCCGATGACACGTAAGGCGCAGCTCCGGGTCCCCCCCCGACGCCGAATGTCAGGTGCCTGCCGTCACCGTTACATACTGTGCTCGTCAAACCGCCTGCTGCGGTCTTCGACACCTATTGCACTCACCTCCTAAACCGCAGTTTTGCCACACGCTGCACGTCAAAGGCGAGCCGTTGCACGCCCAGAGCGACATCCGCCGTTATGCCACCTACGGATAGGTCGATCCCCCGTGGCCACTGTGCCGTGAAGAGAACCTCTCCATTCGCATCATAGACGTCGGCCTTTAGCGACTCGTCGTTTTCCGCCGGACGATTCAGCACCCACAATCTGTCGTCCCGATCGTACCAAATCGTACCCACCGGCGGCTTCCGTCGAGGCACGTCGTAGTCCGGCAACTGAGCATTGAGACGTCTCAAGTTGTTTCCCAAGCGGCTCATTCGCGCGTGTTCGCGTTCCACTTCC
Source organism: Gemmatimonadales bacterium (assembly GCA_009838765.1). Classification (GTDB taxonomy): domain Bacteria; phylum Gemmatimonadota; class Gemmatimonadetes; order Palauibacterales; family Palauibacteraceae; genus Palauibacter; species Palauibacter ramosifaciens. The sequence continues at coordinate 37,516 of VXQX01000014.1, read as the reverse complement.
TTGTCTGTCGCTATCGGCCCCCTAGCATTGGTTCGAATCTCACCCCGCAAGACCCCGCCGCTGTCGAACAACTGTACGTGATACGCACTCGTCACGACGTGAGCAAATCGTCCATCAGACGCATAAGCTGCAATGCTCCGTGCTCCGAAGGGTGGTTCAAGAATCTGCTCCACGCGCCCCCGTGATCGATGCTCCACGGGGACCACGAGCCATCCCAGCTCCTTCCACGTTCTTCTAACGGTAACGGTCCTCCGACTCACAACCCGCCCGCTCTCCGACAACTGTACGTGCTGCACACCACGCGGCATAGCCGGAATTATCAATGTGAGCCCCGTCGGACCTTCGAAGATAGGTGGCACACATATCGTACTATATTGCGGTGGCCGCACTTCCCTCACGAACCGCGCTCGATCGCCGCTCACATCAAATATCTTATACGCATCCCGAGCATTCACCCATAATAGACCTTCCGGGTCGAACGTGAGTTGGCAAATCTGTGAGGCGTTATACTCACCAGGTCCGCTACCCCGCCGACCGACTGAAAATAGAAATCGACCGTCCGGTCCGTACGTGTGCACCGCCTGCGCGCCGGAATCACCTACGAAGATTCGACCGTGGTCATCCGTGACGATGGCTTCGATGTTTTCAAAGAGGTACGGCCATTCGTCATCGAATTCGCCGATTGTGAACTCCACGTGCCCGGTCAACACCGGTACCTGCGCATACGCGACATCCGATGAAAGCACAAGACCAGTAACCACACTAACAATCGGCAAAAGCCACAATCGTATGACGATGGTCCGTTTACGCACTTGAGCACCTGTTGTGGTGTCCGGAGCGATTCGATGCAGATGTCGTAGGTGTCATCGTTGCCTAAACCTCAAAATTCATACCGTACGAGATAGGGAATATCGAACTGGTCCGTTTCGGCAAACCAGCCACCCTGCGTGTCGATAGAAAGGAGTCGAAGCGCCGGCGGCGGACAAATTCGATCGACGACCTGTCCGTCGTCGTCAAGCGCATGCCATTCGATCATGCCATCGCGCGCGCCCCTTCGAATCCATGTCCGCCCATTGGTGTCCCCAAGGACCTGCGTGACGGGTGCGAAGTGCGGCGGGATCTCGTAGACACGTCGCAGTTCCCCTATGTAAGCTCGGTGGTCCACGACGTACGGCTGGTCGTCGAAATCTTCTTCCTCTATCCAGGCCGTGATATGCGTATCTGTGACAGGTCTCGGCACATAACTGAACTGTCGCGCAAACAAGGTGTCGCCGAGCGATCCGATTCGCACGACCTCGTATCGCGCCGCAGCGGGATTCGACGAAAATGGTCGATGCACGATGACTAAGCCTGCTCCGCCCGGGACAATTGTGCGGAGACTCTGTTCCCGTATAGGTGGACGGGCGTACGTTTGGAGACCGGGAGCAAGACCGTCCGTGATTAGACGTTGATTATGCTGGTCTTCATACACAACTAACGTATCGACGAACTGTCCCAGCCGATCGAACCGCAGGAGTGCTGTTAGGATAGTATCACGGTCTTCAAGCTCCTCGGCGTAAAGAGTCGGATAACCGATGATCGAACCGTCCGAGAGTGGTCCCATTGGAATGATCGTCCGTGACGCTGTGGAGGGGTGAGAATGAATCGTTACGGATGATGTGAAGTGCAGGTCGCTGTTGAAGTACGACACTCGTCCGAGTCTCGAATCGACCACCCAGATTGAATCAGCGAGAACACCGATTGCCCTTATCGCTCGAAACTCTCCCGGTCCGTCGCCGTTTCCACCGATCGTGCCAGCGAATCGCCCATCGTCGTGATATACTCGGATCAGGCGCTCCTGTGGCTGCGTGACGTAGACGAGGTCCGACAGGGACGCAACTTGGCCAATTGCTGTCAGCCCGTATTGCTGATCGTCGACGGCACCGATGACTACTGTCCGGTCGGCACCCCAACGGCAGTCGTCGAACGGACGTTCGTGCTGCCCGGCTAGTGACTGAGGCGGACAAACCAGCCCGCCGAGAAGCACGCCGATGCGGAGGTGGCGCTTCCGCATCGACGCCGGTATCTCCTTACCAAAATAGCTCACGCCCCTCGTAACTCCTGTCACGCCCGCAGCCGGCGCATACGAGATTTCTCGGACGTTTCCGCTGCATACGTCCCACAGCAATTTCGCTGCAGCGAGATCAGGACGGAACTGGACATCGTACCCGTTACCTAGCTGCTAGCCAACGGGTCGGCGAGGCGGCCGTAGAGGTCGGCGAGGGCCGCGATCCCCTTTCGGTACACGTCGAGATCGATCCACTCGTCCGGCGCATGCATGTTGCAGCCGGGAAGCGCGAAGCCGATGAGGAGCGCGGGAGCGCCGAACGTCTCCTCGAATTCCTGCACGATGGGGATCGAGCCGCCCTCGCGGACGTACGCGGGCGGGGCGCCGAACCCCGATTCGAGCGCGGCGGAGGCGGCGTCGAAGATGGGATGTTCGGTGTCGGCCACCCAGGGGGCGCCGCCGTGCGAGCGCTTGATCTCGACGGTCACGCCCTCGGGCGCGAGTTCGCGGACGCGGGTCTCGAAGGCCTCGACGACCTGCGCCGGATCCTGGTCCGGAACCAGCCGCATCGACACCTTCGCCATCGCGTGCGCGGGGAGCACCGTCTTCGACCCTTCGCCGGTGAAGCCGCTGAGCAGCCCGTTCACGTCGAGCGTGGGGCGATACCATAGCCGCTCCAGCGCCGAGAACCCGGCTTCCCCGCCGAGGGCCGGCGCTCCGACGCCCGTCCGGAACGTCTCTTCATCCATTGGGAGGCGTTCGAGATCGGCGCGTTCGCGGAGGCTGATGGGTCGGACTGCATCGTAGTATCCCGGCACGGTGGCCCGGCCGTGCTCGTCGCGGAGGCCGGCGAGGATCGCGGCGAGGGCGTTGGCGGGGTTCACCACCGCGCCGCCGTAGGTGCCGGAGTGAAGGTCCGACCGGGGGCCCTGGACGTTGATCTCGGTGTAGACGATGCCCCGCAGCCCGGTCGTGATGCACGGCAGTTCGGGGGAGAACATCGCGGTATCGCTGACGAGGATCGCGTCGCAGGCGAGCCGCTCCGCGTGCTCGCGGAGGAATGCCGCGAGGTGGCGGCTTCCCACCTCCTCTTCACCCTCGATCACGAACTTGAGATTGACGGGGACCTCCGCCCCGGACGCGAGGCGCGTTTCGAGCGCCTTGATGTGCATGTGGACCTGCCCCTTGTCGTCGATCGATCCGCGGGCGTACAGGCGGCCGTCGCGGATCTCGGGCTCGAACGGCGGGCTCGTCCACAACTCGTCGGGCTCCGAGGGCTGCACATCGTAGTGTCCGTACACGAGCACGGTGGGGGCCCCTTCGGCGCGGATCCGTTCGCCGACGACAATGGGGTGTCCGCCGGTGTCGATGACCTCGGCCTCGTGCATCCCGGCCGCGAGGAGGTGCTGGGCGACCCAATCCGCGCAGGCGCGCACGTCGCCCGCGTGCTCCGGATCGGTGCTGATGCTGGGGATGCGGAGAAAGGTCTCCAGTTCATCGTGGAACCGCGTCAGTTCTCGGTCGATGTGGGCAGTGAAGTCGGACATGTGACTCCCGGGCGGGTTGAAGGAGCTCAAGACGCCGTGGCTCGCGCGCGCGATTCCGCGATTCGGTGATCGGCGTGATCGACGATACGGCGGCGGAGGGCGGCGGCAAGCGGCGAGGTCGTCAGTCGAATTGCTGCTCGGTGACGATCGCGCCGACCCGTGCGGAGGCGTCGAGGCCGAGGAGCCGGCGCAGGGCGGGGAGGCGGGCCAGGGCGAGGAGCGCTCCTGCGCCGGCGGCGCCGGACGGGCCCGCGATGATGCGGGCGCCCAGCCGACCGGACTCGAGCGCCTCGGCGCCGGCGGCCCACACGGGCTCGGGTAGCGCGATCGCCGCGTCGAGCAGCGGCGCCAGGTAATCCCAGGCGATCGTCGACGCGACGCCGGCGGCGAGACCGCCCATCGCGGTGTCGAACGGCGGTTCGGCGATGCTCACCCGGCCGCGTCGCAGGCTCCGGCCGAAGCAGTCGGCCCGCCACGGCTCGACGGCGATGAACCGCGGCCGCCTCTCGCCGCACTTCTGCGCGAAGTGGCCGCACACCCCGGTTGCGAGGCCGCCGACGCCCGCCTGCACGAAGAGGTGCGTGAGCGGCGCCGAGCCCGCCTCGGCGAGGTCGTCCAGCATCTCCGCGGCGAGGAGCGTGTAGCCCGCCATGATCCGGCGCGGCATCTCCTCGTAGCCTTCGTACGCCGTGTCGGAAACCACGATCCAGCCGTTCCGCGCAGCCTCGCGGTCGGTGTGCCCGACGACGCCGTCGTACTCGCCGGGCACGCGGACCACCCGCGCTCCGTGACCTTCGATCGCGCGGGCGCGAGCCGGGATCGCGCCTTCCGGAAGGAAGATCACGCAGCGGCAGCCGAACTCGGCGCTTCCCCACGCCACGGATCGGCCGTGGTTCCCCGCCGAGGCGGTCGTGACCGTGATAGCGGCCGCGAGCGGATGCCCGGCCCGCAGCTCCGCCGCCGTCGGCCGGGCGCCGCTCCGGCGTTCGATCTCATCCTGCAGGGCGCGCAACACCGCGAACGCCCCGCCGAGCGCCTTGAAGGAGCCGAGTCCGAAGCGCTGCGATTCATCCTTTACCCAGACCGCCTCTACGTCCAGCAACGCGGCGAGCCCCGGCAGTGTTACCATCGGCGTCGCGTCGTACCCATGCCAGCCTCGGATCACGTCCCGAGCCGCCGCGGCGGCGGACGGATCGAGGATCCCTTCCGCGGCGTCGCGCCGCAGCTCCGGCGAGCGGAGCGAGAGACGGAGGGCGCTCATCGCGCAGACGGGCGGGACCGGGGGGCCGGGGGCCCTCGGCGCGCGCGGTTGGCCGGGCCGCGGCCGGGCATCAGCTTCCCGGCGGCCACGGCCGCTACACTCCAAACCGGGAGAAATCTCTTGGACCTCGGGCTGTTCTCGATCAGTCTCACGGTGAAGGACCTCGCCGCTTCGAAGGCGTTCTACGAGAAGCTCGGTTTCGAGCAGACGGGCGGTGACGCCGACGCAAACTACCTGATCATGAAGAACGGCGAGACGGTGGTCGGCCTCTTCCACGGCATGTTCGAGAAGAACATCCTCACCTTCAATCCGGGACTCACGCTTGAGGGCAAGCCCATGGAGTCGTGGACGGATGTCCGGGAGCTCGAACGGACGCTGCGCGAACGTGGCGTGGAGATCACGCGCGGCACAGAGGAGACGGGCGATTCCGGGCCTGCACACGTCGTCCTCGAGGATCCCGACGGCAACCCGATCCTCATCGACCAGTTCTTCCAGCCACCGGACGTTTGAGTGAGACCCCTCCCAACCCCGATCCGGCCTGAGTTGCGCGTTCCCGCGGGAACGTCGCCGTTCGCGGACCGTCTCCGGATTTTCCGCATCGGCCGCCTCGCGGTCGCGGCCGGGCTCGTATCCGCAGTATGCCTCGCGGCCGCCCCTCTCGCGGCACAGGAGGTGACGCCCATTGCCAACGGCAACGGAGCGCTTCGCGTCTTCTTCGACTGCGACGGCGGCCGCGGGATGTGCGACTTCGACTTCTACCGGCGTGAGATCCCGTACGTGAACTACACGCGCGACCGCGAGGACGCGCAGGTCCACGTGCTCATGACCTCGGAAGACACCGGCAGCGGAGGCCGGCGTTTCACGCTCGACTTCATTGGGCGGGAAGAGTTCGCCGAGGTCACGGACCGGCTCGAAGTCGTGACGCGGCCCAACCTCGCGTTGGAGCAGCGGCTGACGGATGTCGCCGCGACGCTTGAACTGGGGTTGCTGCGCTACATCGCACGCACGGATCAGGCTTCCAGCATCGATATCCGCTACGACGGAGCCAGGGACGGGGAGATTGCCGCCCGGCCGGAGGACGACCCGTGGAACTTCTGGACCTTCCGGCTGCGAGCCAACGCCGACCTCGAGGTGGATGAGCGCACCGAAGAGTACGAACTCGAGAGCGGCTTCTCGGCCGACCGGGTGACCGACGCCCTCAAGCTTGAGTTCTCTGTCGACGCGAGCTACAACCGGCGGTTGTTCGAGACGTCCGACACGACATCCGTGACCAGCGTCCGGGAGAGCTGGGAAGCCGACGGGCTCAGCGTATGGAGTCTGTCGGATCACTGGTCGGCAGGCGCCGCGTACGAGGTGGGGCACTCCAGCTTCGCCAACGAAGATGTGCAGCTTCGGGTGGGGCCGGCGTTGGAGTACAACATCTATCCCTACTCCGAGTCGACCCGCAGACAATTCAATTTCCTCTACACGGTCGGCGTCCGGTACCACAACTACATCGAACAGACGGTGTTCCTCAAGGAAGAGGAAACGCTCCCCCACCACCGCTTCAGCGTCCGGCTCAGCGTCCGCCAACCGTGGGGCGAATCGTACGGGTTTCTGACCTTCTCCCAGTTCCTCCACGATCCCTCGAAGAACCGCTTCACGGCCTTCGCGGGGGCCGATTTCCGGATCTTCCGGGGCCTGTCGCTCCGGCTGAACGCGAATTACTCGCGCATCCGCGACCAGCTCAACGTGCCGGCCGGCGACGCCACCACGGAGGAGGTCCTCCTCCGCCAGCGCGTCCTCCAGAGCGGCTTCGAATACGGCGTGTCGGTGGGCTTCTCCTACACGTTCGGGTCAATCTACTCCAACGTGGTCAACCCCCGGCTGGACCGCTTCTAGCTCACGCCCGGCGCGAGGCGGCCGGTCTTGCCGGTCGTGCTTCAATTCCTATGGTTCAAGAAGGGTGGCCGCGCTCGATGAGCCGTTTTGCGCGCGCCGTGCGCGTCCGCCCGCGGGGGGAAGGGACGTGTGCGGGGGGGCTTCACCACCTTCAGGCGGAGGGAACGCCATGAACACGAAGTGCCTCATCGCCTCGATCGCCGGCGCCGTCGTCCTCTTTGTGGGCGGCTACGTCCTGTACGAACTGCTCCTGGGTGGCTTCTTCGAAGCCAACATGGGCTCAGCCACCGGTGTCATTAAGGAGTCTCCCGATTTCCTCTGGATCGTCGTCGGCCAGCTTGCCGCCGGCGGAGTGCTCGCGACCGCCCTGGGCTGGAAGGGCGCGACCGATGTCGCGGGCGGCGCCCAGGCGGGCGCCAAGCTGGGCGCGCTCATTGCCGCGGCCTTCGGGTTCGTGGCGCTGGGCGCGATGAACACCTCGACCCTCACCTCGGTCGTCGTCGACGTCGTCGTCACGGCCGTGCTGTGGGGCGCCGCCGGCGCCGTCGTCGGCATGATGCTCGGACGCGGCGACTAGCGACACGAGCTACCGACCCGGCTTCACCCCTCTCGGCGGGGGGTCGGTCGCCCGGACCGCCTCCCGCCGATCGGGTGCGCCTCCGCGCGCCGCGGGGCGGCCATCTGGACAGGCCGCCCCGACCTCCTCCACGTTCTCCGGCGTTCTCTCATCTCGTTCCGATCACAACAGCCACGAGTCTTGCCATGAACTCCGCAACCCGTGCTCATTCACGCCTCCTTCTCTCGCTGGCGGCCGCAATGCTGCTGGCGGCGCCGCTCGCCGCGCAGGAAACGGGCGAGGGACCGGCGAACTACCGCCTCGCGGCGCGTTTCGCGCCCTACAAGATCCAGGACCTCGTCTACTCGACCTCGGTGGACCCGCAGTGGATCGAGGGCTCCGAGTCGTTCTGGTACGAATGGGAGACCTCGGACGGCTCCTTCTACTACATCGTGGATCCGGTGGCCGGGACGAAGCGGCAGATCTTCGACAACGACCGGATCGCGGCCGAACTGACCCGCATCACGCGCGACCCCTGGGACGGCCGGCACCTCCCGATCCGCGCGATCAGGTTCATCGACGCGAACACGCTCCAGTTCGAGGTCGAGTCCTCGCAGGACGAAGAGGAAGACGAGACCGAGACCGAGATGGAGGAACTGGACGAGGAAGAAGAGGAGGGCGAGCAGGAGCGCCGGCGCGCCCGCAAGAAGGTGTTCCACTTCGAGTACGACGTAGACACGCGGGTGCTGCGCGAACTCGAAGACCGGGAGGCGCCGGACAACCACCCGTCCTGGGCCAGCGTGTCGCCGGACGGCCAGACGGTCATCTTCGCCCGCCGCCACAACCTTCACATGATGAGCGGGGACGATTACCAGCAGTTCCTCGAGGCGCGGCGCGGGAAGAGCGGCGACGAGGCGGATGAGGCGGAGGAAGGAATCGAGGTCGAGGAGACGCAGCTCACAACGGACGGCGAGGAACACTACAGCTACGCCGTGTTCGAGCGCGGCGACACGGACATCGAGCGCGAGGAGAACGCGGACGAGCGGAAGCGGGTGTCGATCTCGTGGGCCCGTGATTCACGCCGCTTCTCCCTCATCCGCCGCGACCGGCGAGAGGTGGGGAACCTCTGGGTCATCCACATGGTCGGCAACAAGCGGCCCGAGCTCGAGTCCTACAAGTACGACATGCCGGGCGAGGAGACCGTGAGCCAGCCCGAGCTTCTCATCTACGACCTCCAGGACCGGAACATGGTCGAGGTCGCGATGCCGGAGGAGTGGAAGGACCACCGCCTCTTCACGACTTCCGCGCGCCAGTTCCGCTATCCGGACAGCGAGGAGCCGTTCCGCTCGCTGTGGCTCTCTCCCGGCTCGGACGAACTTCACTTCGTGAGGCAGAGCCGCGACCAGCATCGCGTGGACGTGATGGTCGCGGATGCCGCGACGGGCGCCGCACGCGTGCTGTTCGAGGAGCGGCTCAACACCTACGTGGAGTTCCAGCGGCTCGAACTCCTCGAGTCCGGCGACATGCTGTGGTGGTCCGAGCGGGACGGCTGGGCGCACCTGTACCGGTTCGCGCCGGACGGGACGCTTCGCAATCGCCTCACCGAGGGTCCGTGGTCGGTGCGCCAGGTGGTCGGAATCGACGAGTCGGCCGGCGTCGTCTACTTCCAGGCCAACGCGCGCGAGGAAGGCGAGGATCCCTACTACCAGCACGTGTACCGCGTGAACCTTGACGGCTCCGGGCTGACGCTCCTCAATCCCGGCGACTTCGATCACCGCGTCGAGATGGGGGAGTCGAACCGCTTCTTCGTCAGCAACTACTCGCGCGTCGACACGACGCCGACTTCCGCGCTCCACGCGGCCAACGGCCGCCGGATCATGGACCTCGATACCGCGGATTTCTCGAAGCTTGAGGAGGCCGGATACGGATTCCCCGAACCCTACACGGTGAAGGCGGACGACGGGGTGACCGACCTGTACGGTGTGATCTACAAGCCGTTCGACTTCGACCCGGAGAAGATCTACCCGATCGTCGCCTACGTGTACCCGGGGCCGCAGACGGAGGCCGTGGCGAAGGCGTTCTCGACGGCGCGCTACGAGACGGCGCTGGCCCAGTTCGGGATGATCGTGATCACGGTGGGGAACCGTGGCGGCCACCCGGCGCGCTCGAAATGGTACCACAACTACGGGTACGGGAACCTCCGCGACTACGGGCTGGCGGACAAGAAGACCGCGATCGAGCAACTCGCGGACCGGCACGACTTCATCGACATCGACCGGGTCGGGATCTACGGGCACTCCGGCGGCGGGTTCATGTCCACCGCGGCGATGCTCGTCTACCCGGATTTCTTCAAGGTCGCGGTCTCATCCTCGGGGAATCACAACAACGACGTCTACAACCAGAACTGGTCCGAGAAGCACCATGGCGTGCGTGAGGTCGTGGACGACAGCGGGAACGTCACGTTCGAGTACGAGATCGAGCGCAACTCGGACCTCGCCGCGAACCTGAAGGGGCACCTGCTGCTCACGACGGGGGACATCGACAACAACGTCCACCACGCAGGTACCCACCGCATGGCGGAGGCGCTGATTCGGGCCAACAAGCGCTTCGACTACTTCGTCTTCCCCGGCCAGCGGCACGGCTACGGGGACATGAGCGACTACTGGTTCTGGCTGCGCGCGGAATACTTCGTGAAGCACCTGCTGGGCGACACGCGCTGGAGCGTGGACATCACGCAGTTGAACGTGGAGCGGGAGCAGACGGGCGGCCGCTGATCCGGCCGCCCGCCGCTCCCGTCGGCGGGTTCAGCAGTCCCCGGGCCGCTAGGGGACGAGCTTGTTGGCGAAGTCGCCGCCCCGGATGACGGTCAGCTTCGTCAGGTCGATGTGGCGCCGCAACGCGTCGACGACGTCGCCCGCCGTCAGCGCCTCGATCGCGGCCTCCTGCTCGGCGGTGAAGAAGAGCGGACGGTCCAGGAACAGGGAGTTCGACAGCATGTTCGCGATGGCCGCGTCGTTCGCGCGGGCGTTCTGCTGCTGGTCCAGGTAGCCCCGTCTGGCGGTCTCGAACTCCTCCGGCGAGAAACCGTCCGCGAGAGTCGTCTCCAGCACGTCCTCGAACGAGGCGACCACCTTGTCCGCGTTCTCCGGCGCGAAGATCGCGAACGCGAGGAACTGCGCGGCGTCATCGATGGGGGGCGCGCCGTAGTTGGAACCCACCCCGTACGACAGGCCTTCCTCGCCCCGGATCCTGCTGAACAGCCGGGAGTTCATGCCGCCGCCCAGGATGTGGTTGCCGAGGAGGAGCGCCGGGTAGTCGGGGTGGTCGTCGCGCATCTGAATCGCGAGCCCGGCGAGCATCATGGCGTTCGCCTTGTCCGGCGTCTCGATATCGAGGGTCTGCGGCGCGGTCTCGCGGTACTGGGCGGGCACGCGGGCATAGGCTTCGGTCGCGGTCCAGCCCCCGAACAGTTCCTCGAGCAGCGCGCGGACCTCCGCGGCGTCGAAGTCGCCGACCACGGAGATGGTGCCGCCCTGCACCCCGTAGAAGCCCTCCCAGAAGGCGCGCGCTTCGTCCACCGTCGCGGCCTCGAGGCGCGCGATCTGCTCCTCGAAGGTCGGCGAGTAGCGGGGATGGTCCGCGGGATAGTCGGCGAAGTGGCGCTGGAACGCCTGGAACACGAGGGGCTGCGGCTCCGACATCTGCGACTCGATGCCGGCGAGACGCTCCTCGCGCAGTAGTTCGAACTCTGCCGCGTCGAAGGCGGGCTGCCGGAGGATCTCGGCGCCGAGCCGGAGGACGGCCGGGAGATTCTCGCGCACAGTGGTGAACGACCCGTTCGCCGAAGTGGCGCCCCCGCTGACGAATCCCTGGGCCTTGAGCCGATCGAGTTCGTCGGAGATCTCCTGGCGAGAGCGACTCTCCGTCCCCCGCATCAGCATGGAGCCGGCGAGCGAGGCGGCGGTGGCCTGCCCCATGAGGGCACTCTCCGTGCCGTGCCGCAGCGTGAAGCGCACGTTCACGGCGTCACCCCGGTTCTCCTTCGCGAGGAAGGCGACCTTGAGGCCGCTGGGCAGTTCGAACCGCTCCGTGCGGGCCTCGATGTTCTCGATCGTGGGCTCGAAGGCCTCGCCTTCGGCCACCGCCTCGCGCCCCGTGTACGAGGCCACCAGCGCACCGACGTCGGGCGGTGCCGGGATCTCGGCCCGAGCCGGCGTCTCATCCGCCGGGTAGAAGTACCCGATGGTCCGATTCGATGGCTTCAGGTAGGCCTGCGCGACCTGGTGGACCGCTTCGGGCGTCACCTGCTCCAGGCGGTCCCGGTGCAGGAAGAAGAGGCGCCAGTCGCCCATCGACGCCCATTCGCTGAGCTGAAGGGCGATGCCCTGCGGGTTGTTGAACGAGAGTTCGATGCCCGAGAGAAAGTCCGTCTTCGCCCGGTCCACCTCCTCCTCTGTGGGAGGTTCGTCGGCGAGCGCCTGGATCGTGGCAAGCATGACGTCGGCGGCTTCGTCGAGCGAGTCGCCCTCGCGCACCTCCGTGCCGGCGAACAGGATGCCCGGCTCGCGCAACTGGAAGTTGCCGGCGAACGCGTTGGCGGCCAGGCCGGGCTCGACGAGCGCCTGGTAGAGGCGTCCGGCGGGACGCACGGACAGGATGTGCGTCATCACGTCGACGGCGGCGAAGTGCTCGTGAGAGCCCGGCGGCATGTGATAGGCCGTCATCGCGAACTGGACATCGCCGACGCGCCGCAGCGTAACCGTACGCTCGCCATCCTGGGCGGGCTCGGCGGTATAGGTCTCGAACAGCTGGTTTGCCCCCACGCGATCCGGCCGCGGGAGGGGACCGAACTTCTCGGCCACGAGTTCGAGCGCCCGGTCCGGATCGAAGCGTCCGGCGACGACCAGGATCGCGTTGTCCGGCTGGTAGTATTTACGGTAGAAGGCCTGCAGCCGGTCGATGGGCACGTTCTCGATGTCCGCGCGCGCACCGATCGTGGAGTTGCCGTAGTTGTGCCAGTCGTAGGCGGCGGACAGAACCCGCTTCTGGAGTACGCCCCGGGGGCTGTTCTCGCCGGCTTCCCACTCGTTCCGGACGACGGTCATCTCGGAATCGAGATCCTCCTGGGCGATGAACGAGTTCACCATGCGGTCCGCCTCGAGGTCGAGCGCCCACTCGAGGTTCTCGTCGGTGGCGGGGAACGTCTCGAAGTAGTTCGTGCGGTCAAACCACGTCGTGCCGTTCGGGAAGGCGCCGTGCTCGTCCAACTCTTTCGGGATGTCCGGGTGGTTCGGCGTCCCCTTGAACACCAGGTGCTCGAGGAGGTGGGCCATGCCCGTCTCGCCGTACCCCTCGTGTCTCGAGCCGACGAGGTAGGTGATGTTCACCGTGATGCGCTGGTTGCTCTGGTCGGGGAAGAGCAGGAAACGCAGCCCGTTCTCGAGCCGATACTCCGTAATCCCCTCGACGCTGGCGACCTCGGTGACGCCCGCGGGAAGCTGGGCCTCGACTGTAACCGGTACGGCCAGCGCGGACGCGAACCCCGCCACTGCCGCGAAGATGCCTGTCTTTCTCATCTCTTTCTCCATCGGATACAACGACTGCCGGGACCGGACCTCCCGATCCCCGATCTCCCGGCGAACGACGGGTGCCGGGTCTGTCACATGTTGTCGATCATGGCCTGACCGAACTCGCTGCACCTGAGGAGCGTCGCGCCTTCCATCAGGCGCTCGAAGTCGTACGTCACGCGCTTCTCGCTTATCGTGGCGCTCAGGGAAGATACGATAAGGTCTGCAGCTTCGTTCCACCCCAGGTGCCGCAGCATCATCTCCCCCGACAGGATGACGGATCCCGGGTTCACCTTGTCCTGCCCCGCGTACTTCGGCGCGGTGCCGTGCGTCGCTTCGAAGATCGCGTGGCCCGTCTCGTAGTTGATGTTCGCGCCGGGGGCGATGCCGATCCCGCCCACCTGCGCGGCGAGCGCGTCCGAGATGTAGTCTCCGTTCAGATTCATGGTCGCGATCACGTCATACTCCGCGGGCCGCGTGAGGATCTGCTGTAGAAACGCGTCGGCGATCACGTCCTTGACGACGATCCCGTCCGAGGTCTCGCACCAGGGTCCGCCGCCGATCTCCCGTGCGCCGAACTCGTCCTTCGCGAGTTCGTAGCCCCAGTCGCGGAAACCGCCCTCGGTGAACTTCATGATGTTCCCCTTGTGGACCAGCGTGACGCTGCCGTATCCCCGGTCGCGGGCGTAGCGGATCGCGGCGCGGACGAGCCGCTGCGTCCCTTCCCGCGAGATCGGCTTCACCCCGAAGGAACTCGTGTCCGGGAAACGGATCGTCGAGACGCCCATCTCGTCGCACAGGAAGGCGCGCAGACGGCGGGCCTCCTCACTGCCGGCTTCCCACTCGATGCCGGCGTAGATGTCCTCGGTGTTCTCGCGGAAGATCGTCATGTCGACGAGGTCCGGCTGGCGAACCGGCGACGGGACACCCTCGAACCAGCGTACCGGCCGGACGCAGGCAAACAGGTCGAGTTGCTGGCGCAGCGCCACGTTGAGCGACCGGATCCCTCCGCCCACGGGCGTCGTGAGGGGTCCCTTGATCGCGACCCGGTGATGCCGGATGGCGCGGAGCGTGTCCTCGGGAAGCCAGTCCCCGGTGCGATCGAACGCCTTCCGGCCCGCGAGCACCTCGAACCAGGCGATTCGCCGCTCGTCACCGTAGGCCCTCTCGACGGCCGCTTCGAGCACCGCGCTCGCGGCGCGCCAGATGTCGGGACCGATCCCGTCTCCTTCGATGAAGGGAATGATCGGACGGTCGGGCACGTCGAGGCGGTCGCCCGCCATGCGGATGATGTCGCCGTCGGAGGGAGTGCGCAGGGTGTCATATGCGGGAGGCGCGTCGGACATGGGGGTTTCTCGAGAGGTTTCGGGGATCTTCGCCTGCCGGGGACCGGTGACGGCGGGAGAGGAGAGTACGCCCGCCCTTCACCGATGACAAACCGTGCCGAGAGTATACGAGCGCATTGTATGTATACGGACCTCATGCAGTCAGACCCTTCAAGCGAGTCTCGCGGCAACGCCGCACGGGAGCCGAACGGTGCGGCTCCCGCGCCGTAACGCGTCGCCTATCAGTGACTTATGGGCACGAACTGCAGTCCCAGCACGAAGGTCAGGTCGGTTTCGAGCTGTGGACCCTCGAGGTCGCGAACGAGGGGCAGGAGCACCTCGCCGGCGATCCGAAAGGCCTTGGCCCGGGGGATGTAGAGGTTGAAGCTCACGCCCCCCTCAACCACGGTACCTGCGCGGAGATCGGTGCGGGCCGTGGGTACCATTTGCGGGTTCACGCTGGGGGCGGCGTCCCTCCCGTCGATGTTCCCGGTCCGGGTCGCAACCAGCCGCAGGCCCGCCGAGACGTTGCGCCCCAGCAACCGGGCCCACCAGGCGGTGCCCTGCACCTTGTTGCCGAGCGCCCAGTCGCGGTCGTTCCTGCCCGTGCGCATCACGGCGTTCCCCTGTGCTCCCCAGGACCAGTCGCCGGCCTGGCCCAGCCAGGTGAGGCCGGGGCGCAGGTCGAGCGTGCCGGAACCGATCTGCATCGGGTAGGGGAGCTGCACTTCCATCCCCTGACTGATGGGCAGGACGCCCCTCTCTTCGATCGAACCGGTCGGCAGGCCGACCACCGCGTTCAGGTGGAGCGACTGGTTCGCCCAATCGGCCAGGCCGATCATGGCGCCCACCTTGACGTCGCCCATGCCGCTCGATTCGGTCGTGAACGACCCGCCGTGGCGAGTAAGGTGGTCCATCGAACTCGACACGAAGGGGAGCATGGCCATGAACGTGATGCGATCGGACGGCGCGAACATGGCCCCCAGCATGTGCATTGTCATGGGCATGCGGGTCGGCGTGATCATGAACCCTCCGCTCGGAGAGACGATGTCCGCGTCGGCGATGGGATCCGTGCCGATTCGGCTCCCCTCCATGGCCATCGTCATGTAGCGGTAGGAGAGCATCGCCTCGCCCGCCTCGTGGCGGTGGTCGCCCATGACTCCGATGGGGGCGTGGCTGTCCGCGCGCGATGCGTTCCACTGCGCGGTGGCGGGCGCGGCAAGGACGAGCAGCGCGTATGCGCCGAGTATGGTGCTTTTCTTCAAGGTTCGACTCCTCGTTCGATAAGGGTGCGCCGCCGATCGATGCACGCGGCAAACGGGCGCCGGGATCGATTCGGCAACGGGCACGGGCGCGCGCGGCGGCCTCAGCGGCCGACGCGGTTCGCACTCCGCACGACTTGTACGGGCTTGAGTCGAGGAGTCAGGCCGGGGGCGGTTGAGCGAACGGTCTGAGGTAGGCCGTCGGGTCGGGAGCGGGCGTGGAGTCGGGTCGCTCTCCGAGCGGCGAACGGTTTTCCGAGGTTGGCTGGGCCGTCCGCACGGCGGAGGCCACGTGCGCCGGACCCGAGCAGGTGAGGCAGGTGCCGAGGCAGTCGCAGGGCCCGTCCGAATGGGGATGCGCCGGCGCGGCACCCGAGCGTTCGGCGTGAGCGGATTCCGCGTGGCCGCCGGGGTGGCCGTCCGCGCGGCCGTCGGAGTGGCCGTGCGCGTGCGTCCCGTGGAGCGCGACGGCCTGGGTCGTCTCCGACTCTTCGCCGTGCGCGGCTTGATGTTGCGGGCAGGGCTGAACGGCCGGGCCCGGCCCGATTCCAATGAGGAAGGCCGCGAGGACGGCGTACGCATCCATCCGGACGCGCAGGCGCCCTCTACGTGTGATGCGGCTTCGCTGTCGCGGGCGGTTTCGAGCCATGCAAAAACCTAAGGTGGCGGCGCGGGAATTCGCGAGCCGTCAGCGCCGGGGCCAGACTCCGCTCATCTCTTCGCCTCCCCGAACCCACACCACCCCGAGACCCTCGTTCCTTGCCGATTCCAGCGCGGCGACGAGATCCTCCACGTCGCGTATGGGACGGTCGCCCGCTCTCACGAGGAGATCTCCCGGCCCGAGCCCGAGCCGGTCGGTGACCGTCCCCCCGGCGACCCTGAGCACGAGAAGGCCGTCGAGGCCGCGCCGGTCGGAAAAGTTGCGCACGGGCTCGAACTCGGCCCCGGCGAATGTGCGTTGGAAGCGGACCGCGAGTTCGGTTTCCGCCAATGCCAGCTCGGCGATGCGAATCGCGCGGCGCCGGAACTCCGCCGGCGAGAGGCGGGCCCGTACCGCCCCGACGCGCTCCAGCGCGACCGTGAAGTTCCGATACGCCGATTCCGATTCCCGCCGGAGATCGCTCAGCACTTCACGGCGGACGGCCGGCAACTCCGAGGCGGACCGGTCACGCACCGGAAGCAGGTTGAGCCGACCGTCGACGACCCGCACGGCGGAGGGTTCCACGGCGACGCCGATGTCCTCCGTATCGCGGACGGTGAGCGCGAAACCGGGGCGATCGCCCTCGGCCGGATCCGTCAGCCAGAGGACGAACGTGTTCCGCTGTCGGCTCCCGGCGGTCGCCACGACCGTGCGGCGGCCCACCATCGGAACAGCGTCCGCGTCCGGCGGCCGGACCTCGGGCAGGACTTCGAAAGAGTGGTCCACCCCGTCTCGGGTCACATCCAGCCGAACGGGAACGCTCGCCCGAATCGACGCGAGCCGGTCGGGCAGGTTGGCGAGGGTGAGTTCCACGCCATCCATCGTCGCGAGCCGGTCGCCGGCGCGGAGCCCCGCACGCTCCGCCGGACCGCCTTCCTGCATCTCGCGAATCCGGAGGATGAGCGTGCAGTTCTTCCAGTCCTCCGAAGTCTCCCAGCCGCAGTTGTAGCGTTCCTCGACCCGCACTCCGATCCAGCCGGCGGACGCCGCCGTCCCGCCCTCCTGCGCGACGCCGGCAAGGGCGGCGAACGGCAGGGCGCCCAGAGCCAGGGACGAAGCCAGCGACATACGCGGCCGCGGGAGGAGCCGGGTCACCAGGTTCGCGTCCCGCTTGCGCGGCCGAGATCCTCCGCGAGTCGATCGCGCGTCTCCACGAGTTCAAGCAGATAAGCGCTGGCGAACGGATCGTCGGGACTCGTCTCGAGGCGGTCCCGCAGGGCTCGAATGTATCCCTCGAGCGTCGCCAGTCTCTGCGCCACCTCCAGCGGATCCCGCACCCTCGGTCCGCCTTCGGAAGCGAGATCCATCGCCCCCTCTCCGACCTGTCTGAGCGGCGACCGCAGCGATTCCATCCGGCTGAGCCCATCCACGAGGGCGCGACCATCATCGGTGGAGACGACGGCCGGGAGATCGGCGAGATCCGCGGCCGGCGAGTTCGCGGAGCGGGCGCCCGTGAACTGGAGGCCGGCGATCACGCCGCCGGCGAACAACACGAGGGCGGCGGCGGCCTGGAGCGGCGCCCGGACGAACAGACGGCCGGCGAGGCTTCCTCCGATTCGGCCGACGCCGGCACGCGTCCCGCCCGCGTCGAGCGCGGCTTCGATGGCAGCCCATTGTCCGGCCGGCGCCTTCTCATCCGGAAGCGCGGACAATGCCATGCGCATCCGGCTCAGCCTCTCGAACTCCGCCTGGCACTCTCTGCACGTCTCGAGGTGGGCCCGGCAGTCCCGGTCCGCCCACGGCTCGTCGAGCAGCGCCGAGATTCGCTCGGCATCCATGTGGTTCGCCATCTCTTCTATCCCTCTCAGAGGCCCGCTTCGCCCCTCGCACCGCCGTTCCCGGAATCCTCCGGGGCGATGAGCTTCCGCATGCGCGCCCGCGCCTTGTGCAACTGTGATTTCGACGTGCCGGGCGAACACCCCAGAGCCTCGGCGATATCGTTGTGCGTCCAGCCCTCCATGTCGTGCAGCACGAGGACCCTCCGGTATCCCGGCGGCAACTGATCCAGCGCCCTGGTCAGCACCCGCCGCGTCACGATCACGTCGTCGTGCGCCCGCACGACGCGCGGAAGCTCGGCGGCGGATTCCACCGGGCGCCGCTTCGACGACCGGCGCAGCCGGTTGAGCGCCACGTTCGTCGCCAACCGGTAGAGCCACGTGCCGAAGGCCGCGTCGCCCCGGAAGAGGTGGAGCTTCTCGAACGCACGGATCCACGCTTCCTGGGAGAGGTCCTCCGCGAGGTGATCGTCGCCCACGAGGCGGCGAATCACGGTGTAGACGCGCCGCGCGTGGAGTTCGTACAACTCTCCCATCGCGGATCGCTCTCCCGCCTTGGCGCAGGCGATCAGGTCGCGTTCTTCCACGTCATCCCTCTGAAGGTCACCTTCCGAATCCACCGCTTTGATGCGCGGTTCAGGCCGCGGGTTGCCCGCCTTCGGCGGCCCGGACGCCCCGGGGCTCGACCGCGCGCAGTACGGCGCAGACCAGCAGCCCGAGCAGGATGCCCGCCAGGGCGTCGGCCGCATAATGGAAGCGACCGTACACCGTCCCCGCGGTCAACGCGAGTTCGGGGATGATGAGGAGCCAGAACCAGCGTCGATCCTCGCGCCCGGCGGCCACCACCCCGGCCAGCGAGGCGGCGATGTGCGAGCTGGGAAAGGCCGTGCCCTTTGACGAGCCGGCCTCCAGGATCCCGTGCACGATCCCGAACAGCGTCCCCTCGCCGATCTCGCCGCCGATCCGGGCGAACTCGTATCGGGGGCCGGCGACGGGGAAGAACATGAAGATGAGATAGGAGACGAAGAAGGCGACGGCCACGGCGAGGGCGGTCCGCTGCATGGCCTCGAGCCCCCGCGTCGCGAACACGCCCAGGATGGCGGTGGGGACGATGGCGTAGTAGGCGAAGTAGCCCAGGTGCAACACCTCGGAGAAGGGGAGCCAGGGGAGCGACGCGCTGAGGCCGATGCTCGGCTGCCCGCCGAACATGGCGGCGTCCCAGGCCTGCACCGTCGCGTCGAAGTACCGCTGCGTGAGAAAGCGGTTGAGGACCGCGAGTTCCGCATACAGGAGGGGCGTGAGCAGCACGGCGTACGCTGCCCTCGCGATCGCGGCCAGGCCCGCGCGCGGGTGCCAGGCCGCAAGGCGCGTGATCCCGAAGACGGCGATCGCGTGGGCCGCCGCGATGCCACCGCCGGTCAGGCCACCGAACGCCAGCGAAACGAGGCCGGTGCAACCGAGGTAGCCGATGGCGGCGCGATCGACGGGCAGGAGCCCTCCGCCGGGGTCGCCGCTCACAGCCAGTCCCTTCGGCGATACCACTCGGCGGTGCGCGCCAGCCCCTCTTCGATGCCGATCCTCGGCCGCCACGGGTCGAGGACCCTTCGGCTCGGCTCGATGTCGCAGGTCCAGGCGTACGCGGACAGGTCCCGCGCGCGGCGCCGGTCGAAGGCGGGGGGCTTCCCCGTCAGGCGGCAAGCGAGTTCCGACAGCGCCCCGGCGGCGAGAAAGACTGCGGGCGGCAGCCTCAGGACGCGCCCCGGGCGGTCCACGGCGGCCATCAGCGCGCGCGCCACCACGTCCCAGGAATGGCGTTCCGCCGCGGCGATGGGAAGCGGGAGCGGCGCCGGCGCCGCGTCGAGGGCAGCCACTACGGCCGAGACGACATCGGCGACGTACACCGGCTGCAGGGGCGCGTGGCTGCGCGGAATCGCGGTCCACCCGCGAGCCGCCAGCCGGAAGAGCGGCAGCAGGTCTGTGTCGCGCGGGCCATAGACGCCCCCCGGCCTGAGCACGGCGACCTGCATCGACCCGCGGACCGAGGCGAGCGCCGCCTCGGCTTCGGCTTTCGACCGCCCGTACGGGCTCACGGGCCCGCCCGCGCCATCCGGACCGCGGGCGGCGAGGCTGCTGATGAAGACGAACCGTCGGACTCCCGCATCCGCCGCCGCTCTCGCGAGGCTCCGCGTGCCGGCCGCATTGACGGCCATGAACTCCGACTCGTCGCGCGCCCGCGTCAGCGCGCCGCAGTGCACGACGGCGGCGCACTCCGCGAGCACCGCGGCCGCCTGCGGCCCGCCCTCCACCCCGAGGTCGAGTTCGATCTTCCTCAACTCGAGGCGATCGAGACGACGCGTGTCGCTCGTGCGCCGCACGCTGGCGGTCACGTGATGTCCGGCCGCGACGAGGGCCTCGGCGAGATGGCCGCCGAGGAACCCGCTTCCCCCGGTGAGAAAGACCGATGCCACTAGAGGGCCGCTTCGTACAGCCTGTAGGTCCGGTAGATCCTGCCGCCGAGACGCTCGATGGCCTGGTTCATCTTCTGGTTGTCCTCGAGAATCCAGGACTGTTCGGCGGACGTCATCCCGGCGGCAATCCCCTTCCGGAACAGCCAGAGGTAGAGGACGACGTCGACGGCCTTGCCGCGCCATTCCTCGGCAAGTCCCAGGATGATCACGCGCATGCAGGTGATTTTGCGCCTGTAGATGAGCGCCTTGAGGATTCCGAAGGGGAAGAGCCGGCCATTCATCCGGCGCAGCACCTGGTTGAAGTCCGGCAGGGCGAGAGCGAAGCCGGCGGTCTCACCCTCCGGCGTCTCGGCGAAGAGCGCGAGTTCGGGGTCGAGTATGGGCTTGAGTTCGGCGGCCATGTGATCCATCTCGGCCTTGGTCATGGGGACGAAACCCCAGTTCTTCTCCCACGCCGCGTTGTAGAGGCGCTGGACTCGGCCGAGTTCTTCGTCGAAGCGCGACATGTCCAGCGTCTTGATCCGGATGCCGTACCTGCGGGTCACGACTTTTTCGGCGCGGAAGAGGTGCGGCGGCCAATCTCCCTTCTTCATGAGCCAAGCGAAAAGATCCTTGACCTTTCGCAAACCCGCGGCCTCCAGCAGCCGCGGATAGTACGGCGGGTTGTACGCCATGAGGACGACCGGCGGCCCGGGATCTCCATCGATGAGCAGGCCGCAGGTCTCATTGGTCGAGAAGCTCGTGGGACCCCGCATCGCGGTAAGACCGCGCTCCCGCAGCCAGGCCCGGACCGCGTCGAGCAGCGCCCCGGCGACCTCCGGGTCGTCGACGCACTCAAACCAGCCGAAGAACCCCACGGATTCGTCGTGCGTCCGCTCGTGATTCCGGTTCCGGATCGCGCAGATCCGGCCCACGGCCCGGCCGCGACGCAAGGCGAGGTAGGGCTGCACTTCCGAGTGCAGATGGAACGGGTGTTTCGTCGGATCGAAGGCCGCCCGTACGTCTCGCTTGAGCGGCGGCACCCAGTCGGGATCGCCCCGGTAGATGGACCACGGCAGGTCGATGAAGCGCTTCAGATCGGCGCGGTTCTCGACGGGGACGACGCGCACGGAGGGAGCGAGACTAGTCATGGTGGGAGGCGCCGGTTCAGACGACGCCGAGCTTCTTCCCCACGCGCTCCACCTGTTCGAGCACGAAGTCGAGGTCGTCGTCCGAGTGCGTGGCCATGTAGCTCGTGCGCAGGCGGCAACTCCCCTCGGGAACCGCGGGGGGGACGACCGGGTTCGTGAAGACGCCCGCCTCGAACAGGGCGCGCCAGAACACGAAGGTCTTCTCCATGGGCCCGATGAGAATGGGGACGATCGGGGTCTCGGTCGGCCCGATGTCGAACCCGATCGACTTGAAGCCTTCCATCATCCTGTACGTGTTCTTCCAGAGCTGCTGCCGGCGCTCCGGTTCATCGCGAATGATCTCCAGCGCCTTCAGCACGGTGGCGGCGGAGGCGGGAGGCATGCTGGCACTGAACATGAGGGCGCGGGCATTGTGCTGGAGGTAGTCGATGACGTCGGCGCGGCCCGCCACGAAACCACCGATCGAAGCGAAGGACTTGGAGAAGGTGCCCAGGATCAGGTCCACCTCGTCGGTGAGCCCCCAGTGCTCGGCGGTCCCGGCTCCGGTCTCGCCCAGCACGCCCACGGCGTGCGCGTCATCCACCAGGATGGCCGCGTCGTACTCTCGCCTCAGTTCGACCAGCGTGGGCAGATCCGCGATGTCGCCTTCCATGCTGTACACGCCGTCCACCGCGATAAGCTTGCCCCGCGAGGGCGTCTCGGCCTCGAGCATGCGGCGCAGGGTTGCGAAGTCGTTGTGGTTGAAGCGGCGCGTGCGGCCCAGCCCCAGACGTACCCCGTCCTGGAGGCTGGCATGATCCAGCTTGTCGATGTAGACCGTGTCCGCGCGACCGATCAGCGCGCCCAGCGTCCCCAGATTCGTCTGGTAGCCGGTCGAAAACACGAGCGCGGCCTCCATGCCGGTGAAGTCGGCGAGTTCGGCTTCGAGTTGCTCATGAAGATCGAGGTTGCCGTTGAGGAAGCGGCTGCCCGTATTGCCGCTTCCGAACTTGTTGAGGGCGTCGCGGGCCGCTTCGAGGACGCGCGGATCGTGCGTGAGTCCCATGTAATTGTTGGAGCCCACCATGATCTTGCGAGCGCCGTGGATGACGACCCATGTGTCGTGAGAGGCCTCGATGGGCATGAAGTACGGATAGAGGCCGGCCTCGCGGAGGTCGTGCACGGTCGCTAGTTCACGACACTTGGCAAGGATCGAAGGCGGTTGGACGCGGCTTTTCATTGAGCCCGACCGGGACACCGCAGCTTGGGATGTAGGATTCTGCACGAAGCGAAGCTAAGCGCGAATCGGGACGCGCGGCAAGGAAAAACGGCCATGATGGCCCGGTGAAATCGATCACCTTCCACGGGGAGGAGCAACGTGGTTCAAGACCGGACGTTCGACATCGTCGCCATCGGCGGAGGGACCGCCGGTCTTGTCACGGCAGCCGGGGGCGCGGGGCTGGGTGCGAGCGTGGCCCTGGTCGAGCGCGACCGCCTTGGCGGCGACTGCCTGTGGACCGGCTGCGTGCCTTCCAAGGCGCTCATCGGCTCGGCCCGAGTGGCCCGGCATGTTCGCGACGCGGCGTCCTTCGGCCTCGGGATTCCGCGGCAGGACATCGAAGCCACCGACGTGCTCTCGAGCGTCCGCGATGTCCGCGCGCAGATCGAGCCGCACGACGACCCGGAGCGTTTTCGGGCCATGGGCGTGGATGTGGTCGAGGGGGCGGCGCGCTTCGTTTCTCCGCATGAAGTCGAGGTGGCCGGCCGCCGCCTCCGCGCGCGCCGGTTCGTGATCGCCACCGGCTCCAGAGCCGCGGTGCCCCCGATCCCGGGGCTCGAGGAGGCAGGCTACTTCACGCATGCCGAGGCGTTCGACCGGGACACGATCCCCGCCTCGCTCGCGGTGGTCGGCGGCGGGCCGATCGGCGTCGAACTCGCCCAGGCGTATCGCCGTCTCGGGACCGAGGTCACGGTCGTCGAACTGCTCGACCGGCTCATGGTGCGCGAGGAACCCGAACTCGCGGACCTGCTGACGAGCAGGCTGCGGGAAGAGGGTATCCGTATCCGTACGGGCCGAATCGTGACGCGCGTCGACCGCAAGGGAGACGGGCGAACGGTGACGATCGCGCCGCCCGCGGCGGCGGCAGAGCCCGGCGTGGAGGGGCGTGACGAGACCTTCGAAGTCGACGAGGTCCTCGTCGCCGCGGGGCGGGCGCCCAACACGGAGGAGCTCGGACTGGCTGCCGCGGGAGTCGAGACGGCTGGCGGCTGGATCACTGTCGACTCCAGGCTTCGCACCTCCCGCAAGCACATCTTCGCGGCCGGCGATGTGACCGGCGGGTTCCTGTTCACGCACGTCGCAGACCACGAAGCGCGCACCGTGGTCCAGAACGCGCTCTTCCCCGTGCGCGCGAACATCGACTATCGCGTGATTCCCTGGTGCACCTATACCGACCCCGAACTCGCGCACGTGGGCCTCACCGAAGCCGAGGCCCACGACCGCCACGGGGCCTCGGTGTCCGCCCACGTCTACGACATCGGGAACCTTGACCGGGCGATCGCCGAGCGCGCCGCCATGGGTCGCGTGAAGATCGTCGTCGGAAAGGGAGGCCGGATTCTGGGAGGACACATCCTGGCGCCGGGCGCGGGGACGATGATTGCGGAGATTTCGCTCGCCATGAAGGCGGGGGTGAAGCTGGGCACGCTCGCGTCGCTGGTCCATCCGTACCCGACGATGAGCGAGGGCGTGAAGCGTACCGCCGACGCCTACCGCAGGTCGACGCTGACCGGATGGAGGAAGTCGGCCGTCGACCTCGCGCTCAGGATCGGGCGCGCGCTGCCGCCTTGAAGATCGGCCCCCTCCGGCCGGGGTCGCGGTCGATTCGCTTCTTCAGTCGACGCGGTGGCGCCCGGTGTAAATGTTGAATCCCGTCGGCTTCGCGAAGCCGATCAGCGTCATCCCGAACTCTTCGGCCACGTCGACGGCGAGGCTCGAGGGGGCGCCCACGGCCGCGACGATCGGGATGCCGGCGGCGAGCGCCTTCTGCATGATCTCGAAGGAAGCCCGGCCGCTCACGGCCAGCACCGTATCGCCCAGGGGCAGCGCTCCCTGGAGGAATCGGTCGCCGATCACCTTGTCGAGCGCATTGTGGCGTCCGATGTCTTCGCGCAGGAGATGCAAACCACCTGCCGTGTCGAACAGGCCGGCCGCGTGAAGCCCGCCCGTTCGTTCGAAAACCGGCTGGCGGCGGCGAAGCGCTCCCGGGAGAGTGCGCACGATCTCGGCCGCGATGGTCGGGCGCCCGGCCGGCACGGGAGCGCAGCCGCGAATCTCGATCGCCTCGAGCGAGGCTTTTCCGCAGACGCCGCAACTCGATGTCGTATAGAAGTTCCGGGTCAGCTCCGCCGGGTCGAAGCGGGCCGCCTCGCTCAGATGCGCGGTCACGATGTTGTATTCCTGCGTCTCGACGTCGACGCAGTACCGCAGGTCGGCGATATCGGACCGCCGTCCGAGCAGTCCCTCCGAGAAGAGAAACCCGGCCGTGAGGTCGAAGTCGTCCCCCGGCGTGCGCATCGTCACGGCCACCTGGTGCTCTCTTCCGCCGGCCGGCGCGATTCGGATCTCGAGCGGCTCTTCGACCGCGACGGCGTCGCGGCGCCTCCGGCTTGAGGCCTCGGACACGCGATCGATGTCTACGCGGGCGGTGTTCCTTCGCGGCGTAATCATGGACCGAAGTTAAGGTGTCGACCCGCGGGTGTCGTGTCCCGGAACCGCGCGAGCTACCGAGCCTGCCGGAGCGGGCGCTCTGCGCGCCGTCGTGCCGGACGCCGAACGGGCGCCTCCTCCGAGATTGGGCGAGCGACGACCTGCGCGGGTGGAAGTCGTTTGCCGCTGTTCGGGTATGCGGGTAACTATGACGGCATGAACACGCCCTCGGACGCGGAACTCCTCGCGAAATGGCGGGAGGAGCCCGCTCCTCTGCTCCCGCTTCTGCACGAGTTCCACGAGAGGGACGGACACCTCTCGGAGAACGCGCTGCGCGCCATCTCCGACGACCTGCGGATCCCGATCGCAGACCTCTTCGGTACGGTGACGTTCTACCACCATTTCTCACGGGATCCCGGGGGGTATGCACACGCCCGAGTCTGTACGGGACCGATCTGTGCCCTGCAGGGGGCGGACGAACTGCTGGCCGCGATGCCGAACGCGCATGCGATGCCCTGCCCGGGCCGCTGCGACGAGCCGATTCCGGTCCTGGACCGGGACCGCGTCCTCTGCGGAACCACGGTCGCGGAACTCGCCGCTCGACCCTCTCCCCTTCCGCCCGCTCCGCACCCGGACATCGAGGAATGCGTGTTCGCGCACATCCGGACTCCCGGACGCGCGACGCTGGCGGGCTATCGGGCGACGGGCGGGTATTCCGGTCTCGAGGATGCTCTCTGCGGGCGGCCCGGCGCGCTGCTCGATGCCATCGACGCGAGCGGCCTGGCGGGGCGCGGCGGCGCCGGCTTCCCCACCGGACGGAAGTGGCGGGCGGTGGCGGAGGCCGCGGGCGAGCCCAGGACCATCGTGTGCAACGCCGACGAGGGGGAGCCGGGCTGCTTCAAGGACCGGGCGCTGATGGACTACGACCCGCACGCGGTGATCGAAGGGATGATCGCCGCCGGCTTCGCGACGGGCGCCACGCGGGGGTTCATCTACCTCCGCTACGAATACCCGGATACGATGCGCATCCTGGAGACGGCCCTGGAAGAGGCCCGCGGCGACGGGCTGCTGGGGGCGGATGCCCTGGGGCCGGGACGACCGTTCGACCTCTGGGTGCGCCGCGGCGCGGGCGCCTATATTTGCGGCGAGGAAACGTCTCTTCTCAACAGCCTCGAGGGCCAGCACCCGTTCCCGCGCAACCGGCCGCCTTTCCCGGTGACGCATGGGTACGAGGACCTTCCCACGGTCGTGAACAACGTCGAGACGCTGGCCTCCGTGCCCCATATCCTCGTGCACGGCGCCGAATGGTACCGCGGGCTCGGGATCGGCGACCACGCGGGCACGAAGGTGATCTCCCTCTCCGGGGATGTCGCCCGCCCCGGCAACTACGAAGTACCGATGGGCTTCCCGCTGATGACGCTGATCGACGACTGGGCCGGCGGCGTGCCCCGCGGACGGAAGATCCAGGCGGTGACGATGGCGGGGCTGTCGGGCGGCTTCCTGGCGGGCGAGGCGCTCGACGTCACGCTGGACGAACCCGACATCCGCTCGAAGGGGTCGTTCCTTGGGGCGGGCGGCATCATGGTGTTCGACGACTCGCGCGACATGATTGAGGTTGCGCATTCCGCCATGGAGTTCTTCGCCGAGGAATCCTGCGGCAAGTGCTTCCCCTGCCGCATCGGCACCCAGCGCCTGACGGAGCGTCTGCACGGCGACGGCCCGCCCGACATCGGCGCCTGGATCGACGAGGTGCACGATCTGGGCGACACGATGATGCAGACGAGCGCCTGCGGCCTCGGGCAGGCGGCCCCGCTCATCACGGAGAGCCTGATCCGCTACTTCCCGGATCGCGTGTCGAGGCACGTCGCCGAGTCCGCCTAGCAGCCCGTTGTCGGACCGCGGACGCCGGTCGGATTTGTCGCCACGCGCGCGGCGCGTCATGTTGGTGGGCCCGGCAGTTTCCAGCGGTGCGGGGTCCTCGCGCCTCCGGAGGTGGGTTTGAGCGACAATTCGGGCAACGGCACGGGCTTCGATTTCGAGATCACGCTCGACGGCGAGAAGGTCGGCGTCCGTCGGGGCGAGAGCCTGTACGAAGTCTCCGAGCGACACCGCAAGGAGATCCCGACGCTGTGCTACGATCCGCGCCTGGAGGCCTTCGGCGGCTGCCGCCTCTGCATCGTGGAACTCGACGGCGCCCGCAACCCGGTCGCCTCCTGCACCACGCGGGCGGAGTCCGGAATGCGGATCACGACCCGTTCGGCGCGGCTCGACATGCACCGTCGCGTACTCATGGAGATGGTCGCCTCCGAGAACCGCGACACGGACGTCGACCCCCTCTCCGGATACGCTTCGCAGGAGATGGCGGTCCTGCTCGACCGCTACGAGGCCCGCACGGGCCGCTTCGCCGGGGCCAGGTCCGGCCGCAGCCGGCCGGACGACGACAACCCCTTCATCCTCCGCGACTACGAGAACTGCATCTCCTGCTACCGCTGCGTGCGGGTCTGTGCCGAGCAGGAGGGCGACTACGCAATCTCGGTCATGAATCGCGGGTTCGAGACGCAGATCACGACAGAGTTCGAAGGCCTGCTGGGAGACTCCGCCTGCACGTTCTGCGGGCAGTGCATCCAGACCTGCCCGACCGGCGCCCTCGCCGACATCAAGGCGCTCGCGAACGCCGACGTGCCGGGCGAGACGGAGAAGACGCGGACCGTCTGCCCCTACTGCGGCGTCGGGTGTGCCGTCGACCTGATGTCGCGGGGCGACAAGCTGATCGGCGTCCAGCCGGCGATGGATGGACCCGCCAACGAGGGCGCGCTCTGCGTCAAGGGGCAGTTCGCTTTCGACTTCGTGCAGCACCCCGACCGGCTGGCCTATCCGATGGTGCGGGGCGAGGACGGCGAACTCCACGAGACCGACTGGGACACGGCCCTCGACCGCGCGGCGGCGGGGTTCACGGCGGCGGTGGAGGACCACGGCCGGCACTCCGTGTACGGCGTCGCCTCCGGACGTGCGCCGCACGAAGCCGCCTACATGATGCAGCGGTTCATCCGGGGCGCGTTCGGTACGAACCAGATCGACAACTGCAGCCGTGCTTGACACGCCCCCACGGTCGCCGGTCTGGCGGCCTCTATCGGACGGGGGGCGATGTCGAACCCGCTCGCGGACATGGACAAGCCCGATGTGATCTTCTGCATCGGGACCAACATGACCGAGTGCCATCCCGTTGCCGCCACCCGCATCAAGCGCGCGGTGGCCCGGGGCGCGAAGCTCATCGTCGCCGATCCGAGACGGATTGCGCTGGCCGAGATGGCCGACATCTACCTGCCGCTGAGGGTGGGGTCGGATGTCGCGCTGTTGCTCGGCATGGCCCACACGATCGCCCGCGAGGGGCTGATGGACGAGGGCTTTGTGGCCGACCGCACGACGGAAGGCCGGGACTTCGTCGAGCACGTCCTGGAGTACCCGCCGGAATGGGCCGAATCCATCACCGGCGTGGACGCGAAGCTGATCGCGGAGGCGGCGCGCTGGTATGCGAAGGCCGAACGCGGAGCGATCTACTACACGCTCGGGATCACGGAGCACATCTGCGGCGTGGACAACGTGCAGAGCCTGTGCAATCTCGCTCTCATGACCGGCAACGTCGGCCGCGAGGGCACCGGGATCAATCCGATGCGCGGCCAGAACAACATCCAGGGCGCCGGAGACTCCGGGGCGCTGCCGAACAACTACCCCGGCTTCCAGGACGTGCTCGACCCGGCGTACCAGGCGAAGTTCGCCGCCGCCTACGGCCGGGAGGTGGACCTCGAACTGGGTCCCACGAAGGTCACGGCGCTCGACATGTGCGGCGACCGGATCCGCGCCATGATCATCAATGGCGAGAACACCGTCGTGACGGATCCCGACCGGGAGCACTGCGAGCATGCGCTCCGGAGCCTCGACCATCTCGTCGTGATCGACATCTTCCTCACCGAGACGGCGCAGTTGGCCGATGTCGTGCTCCCTGCCACCGCGTGGGCGGAGACGGACGGCGTGTGCTCGAATACGGAGCGGCGCGTTCAGCGTCTGCGGAAGGCGGTGGATCCGCCGGGCGAGGCGAAACCCGACTGGTGGTGCGTGTCGCGCATCGCGCAGCGCATGGGGTTGAAGGGCTTCGAGTTCGAGTCGGCCAAGCAGGTGTTCAACGAACTCTGCTCACTCTCGCCGATCTACGCCGGCCTCGACTGGGATCTCATCGAACACGGCGAGTACCACTGGCCGGTGCCGGAGCGGGGCCACCCCGGCACGCCCATCCTTCACGAGGGCGAGTTCGAGAACGGCCGTGGGATCTTCCAGATGATCCGATACCGGGACCCGGCCGAGACGATCTCGGAGGAATACCCGATCTGGCTCACGACCGGGCGCCGACTGCCGGCCTATCACACGAGAACGCAGACGGGGCGCGCCGCGGGGATCGAATACCTGTTGTCCGAAGAAAGTCTCGAGATGCACCCGGCCGACGTGTCGAAATGGGGTCTCGAGGACGGCGGCTGGGCGATGATGTCGAGCCCGCGCGGCCAGGTCCGGATCAAGGTCGAGGCGAACGACCGATCCCCGCCAGGAACCGTGTTCGCGTCATTCAGCTTCAACGACGTGCCGGTGAACTTCCTCACCGGAGGCGGCTACGACCCGATCACGCACACGGCCGAGCTGAAGGTCTGCCCCGTGAGGGTCGAGCCGGCCTAGCCCGAACCGCCCTCGCCCTCGTCTAGCGGGCGGCCCCGCGGCTCCACGCCTGATTCCCGTACGCGACGATTCTTCCCTCGATCGCCGAGGCCACGCACGTCAACGGACTTGCCAGGTACACCTGGCCCGGCCCGCTGCGGCCGGGGAAGTTCCGGTTGATGGAACTGATCGTGACCTGCTCCTTCGTCGTCGAGACGCCCGGCCCCGCGTTGATGCAGGCTCCGCAACCGGGAGCGAGGACATCGAATCCCGCGTCCCGGAGCGCCCGGTCGTGGCCTTGTTCCCGGCTCCACGCCTCCACGTCGATGGACCCGTACTGGGCATAGGCGCGAACGGACGCCGGCACCCGCTTCCCCGCCGCCACCGCCTCCCGGGCCACCGCGGCATACATCTCGAAGTCCGCCCGCTTCGCTCCGGTGCAGGACCCGACGAACACGGTGTCCAGATTCACGTCTCCTTCGAGTGCCGAGACGGGCACGCCGTTTCCGGGATCGCCCGGAGTCGCGACCATCGGTTCGATGCCGCTCGCGTCCATCTCGATCGTCGCCGCGTAGTCCGCCCCCGCGTCGCTGTACAGTCCGTCGCACAGCGCCCGGACCTCGTCCGCCGCCAGCCCGCGCCGTCCGGCGATCCACGCCACCGTCTTCGCGTCCGGGGCGATGATGCCGGTGAAGCCCCCGACCTCGGCCGCCATGTTCGTCAGGGTCGCGCGTTCATCGATGGACAGCGCCACCACAGCCTCTCCCGTGAATTCGATGATGCGTCCGATGGCCTCGCCGTTCTTGACGGTGGGGTGACGCAGCAGTTCGAGGATGAGGTCTTTCGCCACGACACCGGCGGGCGGCTCGCCCGTGATGTTCACCCGGATCGACTCCGGCACTTCCAGCCGGACGTCGCGGGTCGCCCAGGCGTTCACGATCGCGGACGTACCGACGCCGAAGGCTACGCATCCCAGCGCACCCGAATGCGGGGTGTGCGAATCGCTGCCGATGATGATCTGGCCGGGGAGCGCGTAGCGGTCCTGCACCACGATATGGCAGATCCCCTCGCTCCCCGTCCGGTCCGGCAGTTCGCCGTGCAGGCGCACGCCCTTGGCGGCGGCAAACTCCCGCTGGCGGTCGTGCAGCGCATGGGCCGCGTCGAGCAGGCCGGCCGCCTTCCTTTCCTCCGTGATGACCTCGTCGAGGAACGCGAGATGGTCCCGGAAGAACACGATGGACTCGGTATGGTTCAGCCCCGCATCGCCCGCGAAGTCCTCCCAGAAGGTCGACGCCATGGGGGTCACGTACTCGTGGGAGAAGCGAAGATCGGCCCGGAGAAAGCCGGTGTCGCCCGGTTTCACGGCCGGAACGCCCAGCGCGCCGGAGGCCGCGTCGGCGACCCAGTGCCGGGCGATGATCTTCTCCGCGATCGTCTGCGGGCGGCCGGCCGGAGTCGCGATGGCCGGGAGCGTGACGAGTCCCTTCAGCCGCGCCACGGCGTAGTCGAGCAACCCGCCGTATTCGATGATGTCGCGTTGAATGCGTCCGGCGTCGCCGATGAACGCGTCGAGCGGGATGTCCTCCCCACGCCGGATCTTGTCGATGAGGGAGAAGTCCGTCGATGCGAGGAGGCCGATGTTCGCGCAATTCTCCCCGTAGATACGCTCGATGTTCTCCCCGATGACGACGCGCAGGCCCGCGGCGCGCTCGGCATACGGCGAAGCTTCCCGGCTCGACCCCTTCCCGCGCCTCTTTCCGGACACGGAGCATACGAACCCCCCCTTCCGGATGTCGTTGCGACCGATCGGCCGTTCGTCCCCGCACAGGAGGCCCACGTATGGGTATTCGCCAAGCTTCTCGTCGAAGTGGTAGCAGACCCAGCCGGGCGTGATCTCATCGGTCGAAATGTCGTCGCGCAGAGGGATCGATGGATCCCAGTCGAGGTCCTCACCCGCGAGTTGGCGGCGGATGAGGTCGGGATCTTCGGTAAGGAAGAGGATCCGGCCCTTGAAGCGCACGGTCGGCGAGCGCCTGGCGACCTCGGTCTCGAGGAGATGTTCCAGCATGTTGTACTCCCGCCCTGACCGGGCCAGAAGATCGGGATGATCAGGGCCGCCGTTGCGAGTATCCGCGC
Organism: Gemmatimonadales bacterium; assembly: GCA_009838765.1. Taxonomy (GTDB): domain Bacteria; phylum Gemmatimonadota; class Gemmatimonadetes; order Palauibacterales; family Palauibacteraceae; genus Palauibacter; species Palauibacter ramosifaciens. The sequence continues at coordinate 5,475 of VXQX01000014.1, read as the reverse complement.
GGCGCCCGGATCGTGACATTGGGTTATCCGGGGATGTTCAGGCGATGCGCGCCTCGGCGCCAGTCGGGAGGTGAAGTCATGCAACGGGTCCTCGTCGCGGGTGGAACAGGCTTTCTCGGGCGGGCCTTCGTCCGGGGACTGCGCGGTCGCGGGGCGCGGGTTTCCGTACTCACCCGAAACCCCGCCGGCGCGGAGCGCCTCGGGCTCCCGGCGGAGTACGTCGAGGGAGATGTGCGTCGGCCCGCGTCGCTCGCCCCGGCGATGGGCGCCGTGGACGCGGCCATCCTCTCAGTCCAGTTCCCGGGCTATCCGGTGGAGGCGCCCGCCCGCGGCAGGACCTTCATGGAAGTCGACGCCCGCGGCACCGCCGCCCTGGTGGAAGCCGCGGTGGAGGCGGGAGTACGCAAGATCGTCTACCTGTCCGGGGTCGGGGCCGATCCCGGCTCCGCACGTACCTGGTACCGTGCCAAGGGGCTGGCGGAGGCATCGGTGCGGGACTCGGGCCTCGCCCACGTCATCGTTCGACCTTCATGGGTCTACGGCCCCGAAGACCGGAGCCTGAACCGCTTCATCGCGCTCATTCGCGCGATTCCGCTCGTTTTTCCCCAACTGGGGGATGGCTCCGGTCGGATCACCCCGATACATGTCGATGATCTGGCGGGCCTCGTGTGCGAGGCGACGCTGGGTTCGGCGGGAGACGGGCTCACTCTGGAGGCGGGTGGCCCGGATGTCCTCTCGTTGGACGACGTCGTTCGGACGGCCATGACGGCGCTCGGACGGCGCCGGGCGATCCTGCACCTGCCCGAGGGTTTCGTCAAGCTCGCCGCCACCTGTGCGGAGCGTCTCCCCGGCCAGATCCTGTCGCGCGATGCCGTAGACTTCGCAACCCAGGATGGGATCGCCGATTCCGACCTGGCCCGCCTCCGCTTTCCGGCCTTTCGTCCGCGTGACCTCGCGACGGGCCTGGCGGCGTACGTCTCCCGTGCCTGAACCGCTGATCCTGGCGTATCGGGAGCCTGATCGGCCTCCCCGGAACGAGGTTCCCGTACGCACCTGAGCACCCGCTGTATTCTCTTGCATGTTATTCGACATCGGGCTTAGCTTGCATCGATTTTTCCGGCGACATCGGAGGCCGGGTGCCGCTGGTTGCAGTTGGACGTTCGTGCGTGGTTTGCGTGGTGAATCAGACAGCCCGCGCGTTCCTCGGCAGCCTCATAACTCGCAGGAGGTCGATATGAAGGATGTGTTCAGAAAGCTGGTGTTGGTGGTTGGCGCGATGGCCGCGTTCGCTTTTCTGCCGACCCGGGCCGAGGCCCAGAGTCCCTATTCTCCGATGTTCTGGTCGTTCGAGGGCGGAGTGGGGATGGCCATACCCATGGGCGAGATCGCCGATGCCGCCGAGGCGGGTCCGTCCTTCTCGGGCGCGGCGTCCTACTTCCTGCGCCCGCGTCTGGCTCTGCGGGTCGAGGGGGCTCTCGACATGCTCGGCACGAAGGGTGCGATCGACCCGAACTTCCAGATCTTCCATCTGACGGGCGGGATCGAGTACCACCTCACGGATCCGATGGGAAGCACCACCGTCGCGGTCGATTTCGGCCTGGGCGCCTCGACGCTCGATTCGGACGCGTTCCTGCTGCAGAACCATCCCATGCCGGGACTCCATACCGTGGCCCTGGTCAACGGGTCGTACTTCTCCGGTAACGCCGGAATCAAGGCGGGGCTTAACTTCGCTCGCCATGCGGATACGGGAGTCCCGATGGTCACGCTCTTCGCGCAGGCCGATCTCCGTTATGTCATGACGGACGAAGAAGAGACGCACGTGTACGGCGAACTCAACGGCGTGCACGGTTTCAGCTCCATAATGGAAATCCCGCTTTCGGTTGGCCTCCGGGTCAACTTCCCATGATTCGAGAAAAGGAGGAGTAGTCAGGATGCGCCAGAACAGGGTGTGGGTGTCGACGGTTGTGGTGACTCTAGCCTTCCTGTCTGCGGGTTGCATGCAGCTCGTGCGCCAGTGGGAACTCGATCGCGTCATGGAGCCCGTCAACGGGCAACTTGCGGATCATGAGACCCGTATTTCCGCGAATGCCGACGCGGTAGAGGCGCTCCAGGGCGATATAGAGGAGCTGCGGAGCGGGCTCGATCGCCTGCAGCAGGAGTTCGGAGGTCATGTCAGCGACGACGACATGCACGGGGCGGGACTCGCCGTTTCACTTCCGGTGCACTTCGATTTCAACAGCTCCGACGTGCGGGCCGTCGACCGTCCGATTCTGGACGCGTTTGCCGCCACAATCCTGGGGTCCTTTCCTCAGGCCCGGATCACCGTGGAAGGCTCCGCCGACAGCGCCGGATCCGAGGCCTACAACATGAGATTGTCCCAGGAGCGCGCCGAGAGCGTGAAGGACTATCTCGTGCAGACCGCGGGAATGGACGCCGACAACATCGGCACTGTTGCCATGGGTGAGTCGCGCCTTGTGAACCAGGACACCGGGGTCGAGGATCGCCAGACCGGGCTCGAGAACCGTCGTGCGACGTTCGTCGTCGAGTGGGCCGGACCGGGCTCGAATTAGTGTCCTGAGTTGCGGCTGATGGGCAGGTTGGAGCGAGGCTCCCGGGTTTCGGCCCGGGAGCTTTTTTTGCCGCATCACCCCGCTTGCGGTCCGTCGACCTGATGCCGGGGCGGTCCGGGTCCGAGGGGTATCGTGCCGCCGTCGAGCGTGTCGCGCTGTTCTCGAACATTCCGCGCGCTGTCGTCGCCGTATCGGGGGCGGGGGCGCTACGCGTCGTGAACGGCCTCGCCTCGAACGATGTGAAGGACGTCCCGTTGGGGCGGGGTGTCTATTCCTTTCTTCTGGATCGCCGCGGTCGCGTCGTCGCCGATCTCCGGATTCTGCCCGTGCCGGGTTTCGAACGCGACGCCGGAGAGGCGGGCACGGAAACCGTCTGGCTCGACGCGACGGGCGATGCCCTGCCCTCTCTGATGGACCACCTTCGGACGTACGTGCCTCCGATGTTCGCGGGGCACCGCGAGACGAGCGTTTCCGTCCATACGCTCCTCGGGCCGCGGGCCGCCGAGGCGCTCGAGGACTGGGAAGCCGCCGCCGCGGGAGTCTCGTTTGTGCGGCAGCCCGGCGAGCTGGCCTCTCTCGAGGCGACAACTCTATGTATCGCCGGCAGGCCGGCCCTCGTGGTTTGCCGCGAGGAGATCGAGGGCCCCGGGTTCGACCTGTATGCAGACCACGCCGGCCGAGCGGGAGACGCAGACCGGCTATCGAGACAGCTGGAGAGCGCCGTCTCGCGGGCGGGTGGAGCCGCCGCCACCGGCGGCGACCTGGAGATCCTGCGGCTGGAGCGGGGGTTGCCGGTCTACGGGTCCGAACTCGGCGCGGAGCGGCTGGCCCAGGAGGCGGGCCAGGATGACCGGGCAATCAGCTTTGCCAAGGGGTGCTTCACCGGCCAGGAAGTCGTCGCTCGCATCCATTACCGGGGCCGTGTGAACCGCCACCTGCGCGGGCTTCGCTGGACCCCGGACGACCTCCACCAGGCACGCGACCTCGTTGGCGCCGAACTTCGAGTGCCTTCCAAGGCCGGCGGAGGGAAGCCGGTCGGTCTCATCACCTCCGCGGTTCATTCTCCGCGTTTCGGGCCCATCGGCCTCGGTTACGTTCGGCGGGAGGTCGCCCTCGGCGCGGCGCTGGAGTCGATCGACCATCCGGGGGTCGAGCTGCTGGTCACGGAACTGCCCTTTACGTGTAAGTAAAGCATCGTCCTCGAGGCGTTGCTGATGCGGGCGGCGCGCGGTTATTCTTTGCGTCGTGGCTACCTATCTCGAAGCAATTCGACAGGCGATCCGTGAGGAGATGCGGGCGGACGCAGACGTCTTCATCATGGGCGAAGACATTGGCGCCTACGGCGGCGCCTTCAGGATAACGGAGGGGCTGCTCGCGGAATTCGGCGAGGATCGCGTCATCGACACCCCGATCAGCGAGGCGGCGATCGTGGGCGCGGCGATCGGGGCGGCACAGATGGGCCTGAAGCCCGTGTGCGAGATGCAGTTCATCGACTTCATCGCGCCAGCCTTCAACGTGATCGTGAACTTCGCCGCCAAGGTCCGCTACCGGACGGGGGTGGGGGCCGCGTTGGTGATTCGCGGACCGTGCGGCGCGGGTGTGCGCGCGGGGCCTTTTCACTCGCAGAACGTCGAGTCGTACTTTGCAAACGTGCCGGGCCTCAAGCTGGTGGCTCCGGCCACGGTGAGGGATGCGAAGGGACTGCTCACGGCCGCGATACGGGACCCGGACCCGGTCCTCTTCTTCGAGCACAAGTACCTGTATCGACGACTTCGCGGGGAGCTGGAGGAGGGCGAGGAGTTCCTCACGCCGCTGGGGAAGGCCCGCACACACCGCGAAGGAACGGACCTGACGCTGGTCACGTATGGCGCCATGGTCCATACTGCGCACGAGGCTGCGGAGCAGGTGGCGGTGGAGGATGGCGCGGAGATCGAGATTGTCGATCTGAGGACGCTACAACCGCTCGATGGCGCCGCGGTCCTCGAGAGCGTGAAGAAGACGGGGAGACTTCTCGTCCTGCACGAAGCGCCGCGGTTCGGCGGGTTCGGCGGCGAGGTGGCAGCGCTGGTCTGTGAGCGCGCGTTCGAGTGGCTCGACGCGCCGATCCGGCGGGTGGCCGCACTCGACACGCCGGTCCCGTACGCGGCCGAGCTGGAGGAGGCGCATCTGCCCCAAGTGGCGGACATCGTCTCGATGGCCCGTCTGCAACTGAGTTACTGAACCCACGCGGCTGTACGCCGGGGAAGAACACCTATGTCCAAAGTGGATGTCATCATGCCGCAGATGGGGGAGTCCATCGCGGAAGGGACGCTGACGCGCTGGCTCAAGAAGGTCGGGGATGCGGTCGAGCGTGACGAGGATCTGTTCGAGATATCCACGGACAAGGTAGACGCGGACATTCCGTCGCCGGCGGCTGGGGTCCTGGCGGAAGTTCTCGTGCAGGACGGCGAGACGGTCGAGATCGACACGGTCGTCGCCCGCATCGAGACGGATGCCGGGGTCGCGACGCCCGCCGCACCTTCGGTGCCGGCGGCGGGCGATCCACCGACGGGCGATCCACCGACGGGCGCGAGGGCTGTCGAGCCCATGGCGTCAACTGCGGCGGCGGCGGTTCCCGCGGGTCTCCCCGTGGGCACCACGCCCTCATCCCCGGGCCCGGCCGCCGAGCGGGCACCCTCCAGTCGGGATGAACGGCTAAGGACTCGATCAACGCCGCTCGTGCGGAAGATCGCCGCGGAGCATGGTGTCGACATCCATCAGGTGCCCGGGACGGGCACCTCCGGCCGCGTGACCCGGGATGACATTCTGGCGTTCATCTCGGCCGGCGGGCCGGAGGCGGCGTCCGCTCCAACGGCGGCGCCCGCTCCCACTACGGCGGCCGACCCGGTCGCTTATAACCAGCTCC
>VXQX01000022.1:53807-76348 GCA_009838765.1 Gemmatimonadales bacterium | reverse complement strand
AATTTCGCTACCTTAGGACCGTTATAGTTACGGCCGCCGTTTACCGGGGCTTCATTTCAGAGCTTCGCCGAAGCTAACCCTTCCATTTAACCTTCCGGCACCGGGCAGGCGTCAGTGCCTATACGTCGTCTTGACGACTTTGCAGACACCTGTGTTTTTACTAAACAGTCGCTTGGGCCGATTCTCTGCGGCCGGTTTCGGCTCTCCTGCGCGAGGCAGGGTCACCTACCGCCGGCTCCCCTTCTCCCGAAGTTACGGGGACATTTTGCCGAGTTCCTTAACCAAGACTCACTCGAGCGCCTGAGGCTACTCGCCTCGCCCACCTGTGTCGGTTTACGGTACGGTCACACGTACTCCTCGTCCACGAAGCTTTTCTTGGCAGTACGATTACGGTCCCTTAGCGAAGTCCGAAGACTTCTTCGGCATCGGATCTCGGCTTCACCGGGCGGATTTGCCTACCCGGAAACGCCTACGTCCTTACATCGTTCATGTCCATGGAAACGACGGACCTTTCACCTCTGCGTCCCTCCGCAGACTCAAGCGCAGTATCGTGTGGTACGGGAATGTTGACCCGTTTTCCATCGGCTACGCCTTTCGGCCTCACCTTAGGGGCCGACTAACCCTGAGCTGATTGGCATGGCTCAGGAAACCTTGGGCTTACGGCGACAAGGGTTCTCACCTTGTTTCTCGCGTACTCATTCCGGCATTCTCACTTGCCTGCGCTCCACGGGTAGCCTTCCGGCCCCGCTTCACGGCTCAGGCAACGCTCCCCTACCCCGCGCGCATGTGCGCGCAGCCTTAGCTTCGGTGGCTAACTTCAGTCCCGACCATTATCGGCGCAGATCCGCTTGACTGGTGAGCTATTACGCACTCTTTCAAGGATGGCTGCTTCTAAGCCAACCTCCCAGTTGTCTCCGCAAATCCACCACCTTTGTCACTTAGCTAGCACTTGGGGACCTTAGCTGAAGGTCTGGGCTCTTTCCCTCTCGCGCACGAACATTATCGCACGTGCACTTCCTCCCTGAGACCAACTAACGGGCATTCGGAGTTTAGTAGGGGTTGGTACCCGGTTTAGGGCCCTAGCCCTTCCAGTGCTCTACCTCCCGCAGTCTACACTCAGAGGCGATACCTAAATATCTTTCGGGGAGAACCAGCTATCTCCAGGTTTGATTGGCCTTTCACCCCTATCCACAGCTCATCCGAGCAGTTTTCAACCCACAACGGTTCGGTCCTCCACGAAGCATTACCCTCGCTTCAACCTGGCCATGGATAGATCACTCTGGTTTCGGGTCTGTCCCCAGCAACTCTACGCCCAGTTAAGACTCGCTTTCGCTTCGGCTCCGCCGCTGAACGGCTTAACCTCGCTACTGAGGAACAACTCGCCGGATCATAATGCAAAAGGCACGCGGTCACCCGACGTCTCTCACGAAGAAAGGGTCGAGCTCCCACCGCTTGTAGGCACACGGTTTCAGGATCTGTTTCACCCGCCTCCCGGCGTACTTTTCATCTTTCCCTCACGGTACTCGTTCGCTATCGGTCACGGACGTGTATTTAGCCTTGGCAGGTGGTCCTGCCGGATTCAATCGGGATTTCACGTGTCCCGACCTACTCAGGAATGGTCCAGAGATCGCAACGTCGGCTTCGCCTACGGGGCTGTCACCCTCTATGGCTTGGCTTTCCAGACGGATTCGACTCACCGCCGCGCGACGCTCCGAGAGCCGGCAGACTCCCGCGAACCACCCTCCTACCCCATGGAAGCAACGGCTGCCGCCTTTGACACCTCCATGGTTTGGGCTCTTCCCCGTTCGCTCGCCGCTACTGAGGGAATCACGGTTGTTTTCTCTTCCTCGAGGTACTTAGATGTTTCAGTTCCCTCGGTTCGCTTCCCAACGCCTATGTATTCAGCGAAGGGATGACCGGGCATCACCCCGGCCGGGTTTCCCCATTCGGAAATCCAGGGATTAACGCTTGCTTGCAGCTACCCCTGGCTTATCGCAGCTTGCCACGTCCTTCCTCGCCAGTCCGTGCCTAGACATCCACCCTGTGCCCTTGATTGCTTGATCCATCTTCGTTGACGGCATCAAGCACCTCAGACGCACTCGGCGCCCAGCACTCTCACTCGCTACCAGATTGTCAAAAAAGCGGACCCGCAAGACGCCCCAAGGCGCCCGCAGGGAAGACGGATAAAATAGGGTCGGTTCGGAGGGGCGTCAAGCACCTCCGATAACCCTCGCGGTGTCAGCTATCAGCCGCCGGCTCGATCTCCTCCGCGAGGACGGCGACGGTGTTGTCCAGGACCTGCAGGAAGCCTCGGGCGACGCGGAAACGGTGCGGTCCCTCGTCCGTGCGGATGCGAAGCAGGCCCTCGCCCAGCAGGACGACCATCGGCGCGTGGCCGTACAGGATTCCCAGTTCGCCGTCGTGCGCTGGGGCGACGACCGATGTCGCGGTGCCTGAGAAGGCGGCGGCCGACGGCGAGATCACCGAGACGCGCAGTCGCCGTGCGGCGGACGGCATCGCCGTCATGCGGCTTCCGCCTCCAGCTTCTTCGCCTGCTCGATCGCCTCCTCGATCCCGCCGACCATGTAGAACGCCTGTTCCGGCAGGTGGTCGAACTCGCCCTCGACGACGCGCTCGAACGACTCGATCGTCGTCTCCAGCGGGACGTAGCGGCCCGGGATGCCGGTGAACTGCTCGGCCACGTGGAAGGGCTGCGACAGGAACTTCTGGATCCGCCGGGCCCGGTTCACGATGACTTTGTCCTCCTCGGAGAGCTCATCCATCCCGAGGATCGCGATGATGTCCTGCAGGTCCTTGTAGCGCTGCAGCGTGCGCTGCACGGCCGTGGCCACGCGGTAGTGCCGCTCGCCCAGGAACTGCTCGCTGAGGATGCGGCTGCTGGAGTCGAGCGGATCCACGGCCGGGTAGATGCCGAGCTCTGCGATCTGGCGCGAGAGGACGGTCTGGGAGTCGAGGTGCGTGAAAGCCGCGGCCGGCGCCGGATCCGTGAGGTCGTCCGCCGGCACGTAAATCGCCTGTACCGAGGTGATCGAACCCCGCGTGGTCGACGTGATGCGCTCCTGGAGGTTGCCCATCTCCGTGGCGAGCGTGGGCTGGTAACCCACCGCGCTCGGCATGCGGCCGAGCAGCGCGGACACCTCGGACCCGGCCTGGCTGAAGCGGAAGATGTTGTCGATGAAAAGGAGGACGTCGAGCCCTTCCACCTCACGGAAGTACTCCGCGACGGTGAGCCCGGTGAGGCCCACGCGCAGGCGCGCGCCGGGCGGCTCGTTCATCTGCCCGTAGATGAGCGCCGTCGAGTCGATGACGCCCGATTCCTTCATCTCGAGCCAGAGGTCGTTCCCCTCCCGGGTGCGTTCGCCCACCCCGCAGAAGACGGAGCGACCGCCGTGCTCCTGCGCGATGTTGTTGATGAGCTCCATGATGATGACGGTCTTGCCGACGCCGGCCCCGCCGAAGAGTCCCGTCTTGCCGCCCTTGACGTAGGGGGCGATGAGGTCCACGACCTTGATCCCGGTGACGAAGATCTCCGTCTTCGGCTCGAGGTTCTGGAGGGTGGGCGACTTGCGGTGGATGGGCCACCGCTCCGTCGCCTCGACGGGCCCCATCTCGTCCACGGGCTCGCCGAGGACGTTGAGGATGCGCCCCAGCGACGCTTCGCCGACGGGGGCCGAGATGGGGTGTCCCGTGTCCACGACCTCCATTCCGCGCGTCACGCCGTCCGTCGCGTCCATGGCGACGGCGCGCACCTGGTTGCGGCCGATGTGCTGCGCCACCTCGCATACGAGATCGTGCACGGTCCCGTCATCGTCTTCCCATGACACGGACAGCGCGTTGTAGATCTCCGGCAAATGCTCGGGCTCGAACTCCGCGTCGATCGTGGGTCCGATGACCTGCACGACCTTGCCTGTGCCTCGTTCGGTCGATCCTTCAGACATATGTCAGCCTCATGGCTATCGTTTCTCGGGGGCGCCGGCGCCCCTGTACGCTGTTCGTCCGCTATCCGTCCAACGCGTCCGCGCCGCCGATGATCTCCGCGATCTGATTCGTGATCTCGGCCTGGCGGGCTCGATTGTAGGTCCGCCGCAGGTTGTCGAGGAAGTCGTTGGCGTTGTCCGTGGCCGACTTCATCGCCGTCCGGCGGGCCGCCTGCTCCGCCGCCGCCGTCTCCAGGAGGGCGCTGTACGTCGAGTTCGTCACGTAGAGCGGCAGGAGATGGTCGAGGATTCCTTCCTCCGATGGATCCAGGATATAGAAGGGCTGCGGACCCTTGCGCGCCTCGCCCACGCCGACGGGCAGGACCTGACGGACGGACGGCGGCGTACTGACCATGTTCCGGAATTCCGCGAAGACGAGCCGCACCGCGTCGAGCTCGCCGGCCACGAAGCGGGCCGCGAGGTCCCCGATCAGACTCCGCGCGTCGTCCACCGCCGGAGGATCCCCCAGGTCGTTGCGGGTGAGCGTCATCTCGACGCCCCGAAAGCGGAAATAGGAGATCCCCTTGTTGCCGTAGACGTGGAACTCCACCTCGGCTCCTGCGCCCTCCAGCTCGCGGAGTTGCGCCTGCGCCGTGCGGATGAGGTTTGCGTTGAAGGCGCCGCACAGCCCGCGATTGCTGGTCACGAGCACGAGCGCGGCCCGCTCGATGTTCGCGGGCTGGCGCAGCAGGGGCTGCGATTCCGCAAGGTCCGGCGTGGCGAGCCGGGCGATCATGTCCATCAGTTCGGCCGAGTAGGGACGTGCGCGGATCACCCGCCCCTGCGCCTGCGCGAGCTTGGCGGTCGCGACCATCTCCATGGTGCGCGTGATCTTCTTCGTGCTGTCGACGGACTTCATCCGCCGATAGATGTCCCTCGACTTGCTCATGCCGCGGCGTCTGCGTCCTCTCGGGAGGCGCCGTCGTGGAGGAAGGTGCCCGAGTAGGACTCGATCGCCCCGCGGAGGGCCGCCTCCGTCTCGTCGGACATCACCCTCTCGTCCCGGATCGCCTCGCCGACTTCCGGATGATTCGTGCCCATATACTCGAGGAATCCAACCTCCCAGCCGCGAATACTCGACACGTCCATGTCGTCGAGGAACCCCTGGGTGGCCGCGAAGATCACCATCACCTGCTCCTCGACCGGCATCGGCTCGTACTGGCCCTGCTTCAGGATCTCGACGGTGCGCCGGCCCCGGTCCAGCTGCCGCTGCGTCGCGGCGTCCAGCTCCGTGCCGAACTGCGCGAAGGCCTCGATCTCGCGGAACTGCGCGAGGTCGAGCCGCAGGCGTCCGGCGACCTTCTTCATCGCCTTGATCTGCGCGTTGCCGCCCACGCGCGAGACCGAGATCCCCACGTTCACCGCCGGGCGCACGCCCGAGTAGAAGAGGTCGGTTTCGAGGAAGATCTGGCCGTCGGTGATCGAGATCACGTTCGTCGGGATGTAGGCCGACACGTCGCCGGCCGCGGTCTGGATGATCGGGAGCGCGGTCAGCGAACCGCCGGGCTTCCTGATGTCCGGGTGGCCGGCGATCGCTTCGGGATCGTTGCTGATCTTGGCCGCCCGCTCGAGCAGGCGGCTGTGGAGATAGAAGACGTCGCCGGGGTATGCCTCGCGTCCCGGCGGACGCCGCAGGATGAGCGACGCCTCGCGGTAGGCATCGGCCTGCTTCGTGAGGTCGTCGTAGATGACGAGGACGGCTTTCCCTTCCTCGTACATGAAGTATTCGCCGATCGCGCACGCGGCGTAGGGGGCCATGAACTGCATCGGGGCGGGTTCGGATGCGTTTGCGGCTACCACAACCGTGTAGTCGAGCGCGCCCTCCTCGCGGAGCCGCTCGACGATGCCTGCCACGGTCGAGCCCTTCTGCCCGATCGCGCAGTAGACGCAGACGACGTCCTCGCCCTGCTGGTTGATGATGGCGTCGATCGCCACGGCCGTCTTGCCCGTGCCGCGGTCGCCGATGATCAGCTCCCGCTGGCCGCGGCCGATCGGAATCATGGAGTCGATCGCCTTGAGGCCCGTCTGCAGCGGCTCGTTCACCGGCTGGCGGTACACGATGCCGGGCGCCTTCCGGTCGACCTTCATGTAGGTCACCGTCTCGATCGGCCCGCGGCCGTCGCGCGGCTGCCCCAGCGTGTCCACGACGCGGCCGAGAATCTCCGGACCGACGGGCACGGAAAGGACGCGACCCGTGCGGCGCACCGGATCTCCCTCCTTGAGGGCCAGGTAGTCGCCGAGGATCACGGCGCCGATGTTGTCTTCCTCGAGGTTCGAGGCGAGGCCGATCACGGAGACCCCGGTGTCGCGGGACGTGATCTCGAGCATCTCGTTGGCGACGCACGTCGAGAGACCCCAGATGCGGGCCACACCGTCCTTCACCTCGAGGACCTCGCCCACTTCCTCGACCCGGAGTTCCTCCTCATAGCGGTCGATCTGCTCGAGCAGGGCCTTCTTGATCTCGCTCGCTCGAAGGGAGCTGTCGAAACCTGTCATCGTCTTCTCTTCTCTATTTCTCGTTACCGACCATCTCAGTAGAGTTCGCGCCGCATCTGCTCGAGCTGCCGCCGCAGCGAGGCGTCCAGCAACTCGTCGCCGACGCGAATAATCACGCCTCCCAGAATCTTCGGATCCTCGTGGAACTCCGGGACGACCTCGCGCTCGAAGCGCCGCTCCAGCGCCGAAACCACTTCGTTCCGGACGCGGTCATCCGCCTCGAAGGGCAGCGTCACGGTGGCGCGGACCCGTCCCGCCTTCTCATCGAGAAGATCGCGGTAGGCACGCGCGATGCCCGGGAGGGCCCGCTGCCGGTGGCGATCCAGGATGACGAGCAGAAAGCGGACGAAGAGACCCGGCGCCCGTCCGGAAAGCGCCGCCTGGATCGCCTCCTTCTTCTCGAACAGCGACACGGCGGGCACTTCCAGGAACCGCTGGAAATCCGGGACGTTCGCGTACAGGTCGCCGATCTCCTCGATCAGCCGCCCGTACTCGCCCTCGCTCCCGTCCCGCGCCGCGAGTTCGAAGAGGGTCGCCGCGTAGTTGCGGGCCACCGCCGACGCGCTCATCGCTCCGCTAGACGTCCGACACGAACTCGTGGACCAGACGCCGATTCTCCTCGGCATCCAGCCGCGCGCGGATCAGCCGCTCGGAAGCGGCCAGCGCGAGATCGACCGCATCCCGCCGGATCTCGTCGCGCAGCCGTTCCCGCTCGTGTCCGATCTCGCGGCGGGCGTCATCGAGCATCTGCGCCTGCTGCGCCCGCGCCTCCTCGAGCATCTCCTTGCGGAGGCCGTCGGCGTGCTGGCGGGCGTTCTCGAGCATCTCGCGGGCTTCGCTGCGGGCCGCTTCGAGCGCGGCTTCCTGCTGCGAGAGCAGCCCCTTCGCCTCATCGCGCGCGGAGAGTGCGTCGTCGATCGCGCCCTGAATCTTCGCGTGCCTCTGCTCGAGCCCGCCCGCGATGAGCGGGAAGACCCACTTCGCCAGGACGAGGAGCGTGAGCACGAACAGGACCACCGTCCAGACGAAGAGTCCCAGGTTGAGCGAGAAGATCCCCGTCTCCGCCTGGGCCGCCAGCGCCGGCGGCGCAGCGAGCGCGAAGCAGCCGGCGACCCCGGCCGAACGCATCATCCGCGGATGAAGCCGGCGATCACGAGTCCGAACAGCGCCACACCCTCGATGAACACGGCGAGCACGATCGCCGCCGTCTGGATGGTCTGCGCTTCCTCGGGCTGGCGGGCCATCGCCTCCGTCATGCGCCCGCCGATGAGACCGATTCCGATACCGGCTCCGAGCACGGAGAGCCCGCCACCAACGATGGCGAGACCGATCGCGAGGCCGTCTCCCGTCGACATGCCCTGCAGCAGCGTCAACATGTTCAGCATCGTTCGCTCCAGTTTCCTTTCTCTGTCGGGGGTTCGGACGACACCCCCCGTTCCGTCCGCGCCTCCCCGGCGCGGAAGTTGCCCGCGGACCCCTCGGGGTCAGTGCGCGTGGCGAATCAATCCGATGAACACCGAGACCAGCATCGCGAAGATGTACGCCTGAAGGAGCGCGATGAAGATCTCCAGCATCATCACGAACAGCGCGAGGCCCATGGACCCCAGAATCGTCGCGGCGCCGACCGTCGTTCCGAAGACTCCCTGACCGACCATCGAGCCGTAGGTGAGGATGAGACCCATGAAGGCGAGGATGACGAAGTGTCCCGCCGTCATGTTGGCGAAGAGCCGGATCGCGAGCGCCATGATCTTCGAGAACTTCGCGATCAGCTCGACCGGGGCCATGATGAGCAGCGTGATCGGCTTCAGCGGTCCGGGCAGCCCGGGCGGGAGGAAGAAGACGGTCTTCGCGTAGCCCAGCGGGCCGAGCGCGATGAACCCCGCGGTCTCGATGACGACGAGCGCGATGATCGCGAGCGCGGCGGTGACCATGATGTTCCCCGTCGCCGTCGCGCCGAAGGGGATCAGGCCGAGCAGGTTCGCATAGAGGATGAAGAAGAAGAAGGTGATGACGAGGGGAACAAACCTCTCTCCCCCGCGGCCGATGTTGGCCATCACGATGTCATCTCTCAGGTACAGATAGAAGGCTTCGATCCCGTTGAGGAGACCTCCGGGCGCCTTCTCGCCCCGCTCCAGCCGCTCGGTCGAGCGCGCGGCGATGAACATCGTCGCAATCGTGAAGATGGCCGCGAACATCAGGAACAGCACGTGCTTCGTGATCGAGAGGTCGATCTCGAGGCCGCCGACATTGAAGGCCGGGAGCTCCGGGAGGTGGATCTCGCCGAAGGGTCCGAACTCCCAGATGTTCGAGTCGACGACGTGGTGCATCATGACTTCGGTGCCCCACTCCTCGGCGTGCCCGCCCGCCGCGTGGGCTTCGCCGTGGTGTTCCTGGGCGGCCGCGGCCGCGGGGGCGGCGTGCTCCTGCACCCGCTCCGCCAGACTCCGCAGGGAGGCCATCGATCTATCGAGCACCGGGTTCATCCCGTCGTGCGTTCCGTGTCGAGTTGGTCTTCATTGGTGTGCGCGCGCGCGAGCGCGAGCCACAAGGCTTCCGTCCACAACAGCACCAGCATGGCGAGTCCGTATGCGATGGGCAGGTCGGGCGTCGCCGATCCCGTCCATGCGAGTCCGCCCATCACGACCAGCCCTCCCATGCGCAGGGCGATGCCGCCCAGCCAGGGCCGGGTCGCCCTCCGTCCCGCCAGGAGCGCCCGGTTCAGCGGCCAGACCGCGACCACCTGGATCAGCCAGGCCGCGGCGATCCCCCACATGCGCTCGCCATCCCCCAGCCACGCGACCGCCGCCACCGCCAGCCCCAACGTGGCCAGCGCATAGGTCGGCGTACGCCGCGTCCAGCCGGTGGGAACGCCTTTCACGTCCCGCGGTCCGTGTCCCCGTCGGCCTCAGCCGGCCTGGAGCCTTCGCGCCGTGCCGCCAGCCGGCCGTACATGCTGTAGCACCCCCCCGCGAACCCGGCGAACACGCCGAGGAGGACGAAGAGCGGCGCGGTCCCGAGACGGTCGTCGAGCCAGTTGCCGCCGACGGCGAGGAGGGCGATCGCGAGGCCCATCCCAATGCCCAGACTCGCGAACTCCGTGCCCGCCGCCTTTGCCTGCAGACGGCCGGCATGCCCCTCCGGTTTCTCGGGTTTCGGCCGGTTCGTCGAACCGGGATGCGGTTGCGGCATGGGGATTCATCTCCGTCCGGGAGCCCCGCGCCGACCGCTTGTGAAAAATTTCCCAAGCCCAATCTGACCGCTTGTGAAAAATTTCGCAATGCCGGTTTCGCTTGACGCTGGGCGCTGAAGGCCTAGGTTGCTGCCACCATATTGAAGGCCTCTGGTCAACTCCGAAATGGCCTCGCCGACGCCCGGGTCTCGCATTCTCGCGTCCCCCCCTCACCCCTGGAGCCGATTGAGTCTTGGAAGCCGGTCGAAAGGTCGAAACGGATGACGTTCGGCTGCTCGAGGAGCTGGGTCACGCCCGGCGCCGGATCGAGGAGGAAGTCGGGAAGCGGATCATCGGGCAGCGGGAGATCGTCGAAAAGCTGCTCATCACGCTGCTCGCCGATGGACACGCACTTCTGGTCGGCGTCCCCGGTCTGGCCAAGACGCTCCTCGTCTCGACGCTCGCCGAAGCCCTGCACCTGGAGTTCAGCCGGATCCAGTTCACGCCGGACCTGATGCCCTCCGACATCACCGGGACGGAGGTGTTGCAGGACGACCAGCGCACGGGGGAGCGCCGTTTCGCCTTCGTCCGCGGGCCGATCTTCGCGGATGTGATCCTCGCGGACGAGATCAACCGCACGCCGCCCAAGACGCAGGCCGCCCTTCTGCAGGCGATGCAGGAGGGAGAGGTCACCGTCGGCAGCGAGACGTTCCCGCTCGGTCGCCCGTTCTTCGTCCTCGCGACGCAGAACCCGATCGAGCAGGAAGGGACGTATCCCCTTCCCGAAGCCCAGCTCGACCGCTTCATGTTCGAGCTTCGGATCGGGTATCCGACGGCGGAGGAGGAGTCGGTCATCGCCGACATGGCGGCGAGCGGACCGCCGGCCCAGGTGAACCCCGTCGTGACCGCGGGCCAGTTGCTCGATTACCAGGCGCTCGTGCAGCGGGTGCCGGCCTCGGAGTCGGTGGTCGGCTACGCGGTGCGGCTGGCGCGGGCGACCCGGCCGCGAGAGGCGTCCTCGCCCGAATTCGTGCGCCGCATGGTGAGCTGGGGCGCCGGACCGCGGGCCTCGCAGCACACGGTGCTCGCGGCGAAGGCGCGGGCGGCGCTCGATGGCCGTCCGGCCCCCAACCTCGACGATGTACGGGCGGTCGCGCCCGCCGTGCTCCGGCACCGCGTCGTCCCCGGATTCGAGGCGGAGGCCGAGGGCAAGTCCGCGGACGACATCGTGGCGGAGTTGATCGAACACAGCCGTAGCTGGTAGACGTCCGACGAGACTCCGGCCGGAGTCCCCCGCCCGTGACCGGTGCCTTCACACTGCTCGGAGACACGTCGGCTATTCGAGCGTCAGCGGCGCGACGACCCCGGCTGCGGTCGGGCGCAGGTACCAGTCGAACAGCGTGTCCCCGAACAGAAATGCGACGGCGCCGCCGAGTGCGAGGAAAGTGCCGAAAGGCACGGGCTTCCCCGTTCGGAGTGAGACGGGGCCATAGACGAGGGATCCGGCGAGCGCCCCCAGGAAGATCGTGAGGAGGGCGCCGCCGGGGCCGAGGAACGCGCCGACCATCGCCATCATCTTCACGTCGCCGCCGCCGAGCGCCGGCTTCCGGAACACCTTCTCGCCCAGCCGCCCGACGACGTAGAGAAGCGCGAACCCGAGAAGCGCACCGCCGATCGCCGTGAACGGTCGCGTCGACCCCGGGAGCACCGAGAGGGCGAGGCCCGCGGCGCACCCGCCGAGCGAGAGGGCGTCGGGGATGACGTAGTGGCGCGCGTCGATGACCGCGATCGCGAGGAGGAGCGTGAACAGGACCGCGCCCGTGAGGGCGGTGATCGACGTGCCGTACAACCAGGCCGTTCCGCCCCAGGCGATGGCCGTTGCCAGCTCGATCGCGGGATAGCGCACTGAGATGCGGCCGCCGCAGTCGCGACACCTCGCCCGCAGGTAGATCCACGAGAGAACGGGGAGGTTGTCGCGCCAGCGGATGGTCGCGCGGCACTCCGGGCAGCGGCTGCGCGGGCGCAGGACGCTGTCTCCGGTGGGCATTCGGGTGATGCACACGTTGAGGAAGGAGCCCAGGGCCGCGCCGAACAGCACGGCCGCACCAATGATGGTGGGGTCAGCCAAGCGGGCGCGCCGTCCGTAGCCGGTCGAGCAGGATGGCGCCCGCCGACGCCACGTTCAGCGACTCCACGCCGCGGGAGAGCGGCACGGAGACGGCGCGTGCGGCGGCGGTGAGGAGGGGGGCGGAGACGCCGCGGGCTTCGCTCCCCAGCACGAGGGCGACCGATCCGGGGGGTGGACCCTCGAGCGGCGGGGCATCGGCCGCGGCGACCCAGATCGGGATCCGCAGCCCGGCGAGCCGCTCCACGGCATCCCGGGTGTCCGTGCGGAAGACGGGGCCGCGGAACGACGCCCCCGCCGAGGCCCGCAGCGCCTTCGGCCCCCAGGGGTCGGCGGTCTCGCCAACGCCGATCACCGCGGCCGCCCCGAGCGCGAGTGCGCTGCGCACCATGACACCGACGTTGCCCGGATCCTGCACGCCGTCGAGCAGCACGATCGCGCCATCGCCGACGTCAGCCCAGCCGTACGCCGGCAGCTCGCCGATCGCGAGGACGGGCTGCGGCGTGGCGGCATCCGCCAGCGTCCGGATGATCGCTTCGGGCACCGCCTCCGTGCGAACGTCCCGTGCCGCCGCCCGCGCAAGCAGCGCCTCCAGCTCCGGCTCGTCCTCCGCGGCGCCGGCGTACAGCACTGCAACCGTGCGGCCCGGCCACTCCAGCATCTCGGCGATGAGCCGCCGCCCCTCGGCCAGGAAACACCCGGTTTCCCGGCGTCCCTTTCCGCGGTGCAGCGACCGCCAGGCCTTGATCTCCGCGCGCGTCGGCATGCCCTTACTTTACGCTTCGGCTCAACGCGCTGTCATCGCGGCGCGCGGAGCGGCAGCGAACCGGTCACCCCGTGCGGACCTGAGCGGAGTTGAGCGTGAACCTGAAGCGAGCAGCGCGGGCGACGGCCCTCACGATCGCGGGAAGCGATTCAGGAGGCGGCGCCGGCATCCAGGCCGACCTGAAGACGTTCCACGCGTTCGGCGTTTTCGGGATGAGCGCCGTCACCGCGGTCACGGCGCAGAACACGGTCGGCGTTCAAGCGGTACAGGCGCTCGATCCCTCCATCGTGCGGCGCCAGATCGAATCGGTCCGGACAGATCTGTCGCCGGCCGCCGCGAAGACCGGGATGCTCGCCAACGGGGACATCGTGCGGGCCGTCGTCGCGGGCCTGCACGGCTTCGAAGCGCCGCTCGTGGTCGACCCGGTGATGGTGGCGACGAGCGGTGACCGGCTGCTCGACCCGGCCGCCGTCGCCGCCATCCTCGAGGAACTTCTGCCTCTCGCCGCCCTCGTCACGCCGAACCTCCCCGAGGCCGAGATCCTCGCTGGACGGACCGTGCAGACCGAAGCCGACCTGTCCAAGGCCGCGCGCGCCATCCTCGCGCAGGGAGCCGGGGCCGTACTCCTGAAGGGCGGGCACCTGGGCGGCGAGGAAGTCGTGGACCTGTTCCGGGACGGGACCCGCGAGCGCGTGTGGCGGACACCCCGCATCCCGACGACCGAAACCCATGGGACCGGCTGCACGCTCTCGGCCGCGATCGCGGCGGGGCTGGCATCCGGGCTCACCCTCGAGCCGGCGATCGAACGGGGGCTGGCCTTCACTCACGCCGCCATCGCGGCGGCACCGGGTCTGGGCTCCGGCCGCGGTCCCCTCGACCATTGGGCCGATCCCGGAGGCCGCTCTCGGCGCTGACGCAGGGTTCTTCCGGGGACCGCCATTCCCCGGGCGAAAATCTATTCCCCGGGCGGAACCTATTCCCCGTACGGAACCCAGATGTTCTTGATCTGGGAGGCGTGGCGGAGGAACTCGCGCCCCTCGCCCTCCGAACCGAACCAGTCCCGCCCGGTGGCGGCGTTCGTCCACGTGCGCTTCAGATTCGAGGCGGAGCGGCGCTCGACGTCGGCGGCTCCTTCGTCCGTCCCGAAGTACCACATCCCATCCACCGCATCATGGTCGGCGAGAGTGGGGCGCAGTTCCTCCTCGAGGCCCGTCAGGATGTTGATGACGCCCGGCGGCACATCCGAGGTCTCGAGCACCTGTTGGAAGTCGGTGGCGAGGAGCGGCCAACGTTCCGAGGCGACGGCAACGACCGAGTTCCCGAGCGCGACGCCCGGAATCACGCTGGAGATGAAACCGAGCAGCGCCGGTTCCGGAGGACAGACCACCGCCATCACGCCGAGCGGTTCGGGCATCGCGAGGGTCACGTTGCGGAAGGGCGTCCGGTGGACGGCCCCGTCCCACTTGTCCGCCCACGCCGCCCAGGTGAAGAGGCGCCGGACGGACGCCTCCACCTCGCGCCGCGCCGCGCCCACATCGCAGCCGGTGAGCGCGCGCAGCCGGTCCTCGAATGCGCTCCGGCGGGCGTCGAGATTCTCGCCCGCGTAGTACAGGATCTGCGCCCTGAGGTGGGCCGTCGTGCGCGCCCAATCCGTGGCGAGCGCCGCCTCTACGGCGTTGCGCGCGTCCTTTCGGTTGCCGCGGGCCACCTCCCCCGCGACGCGTCCCCGGTAGTCCGGGATTGCGAGGCTGTAACCGCCGTCCGGCCGGGCCTGTCGGCCCCCGATGTAGAGCTTTGCCGTCCGGTCGACCGTGGGCAGCGGCGCGGGGCCGCGGGCGTCGGTGTCGGCGTCTTCCCCCTCGTCGCGTTCCGCGATCTCCAGGTCCTTCCCGGCCGCCGGCTCCTGGGACTCGGGGCGCCGACGGACATACTCCCGGAGCCCTTCCCGACCGCCCTCGCGGCCGAATCCGCTCTCGCGGTAGCCGCCGAATCCGGACGCGGCATCGAATACGTTCGTGCAGTTGATCCAGACCGTCCCGGCCTTGATCTGCGAGGCGATGTCGAGGGCGAGGTTCACATTCTCGGTCCAGACGCTGGCAGCGAGGCCGTAGCGTGTGTTGTTCGCGAGCGCGACCGCCTCCGCAGGGGTGCGGAACGTCATCTGAACCACGACGGGACCGAAGATTTCGACCTGGGCGATCCGGGCGGCCGGCGACACGTCGGTGCACAGGGTGGGCGGGTAGAACCAGCCGTCCCTGGGGACGCTCCAGGACGGCTGCCAGATCGCGGCGCCCTCCTCTCGGCCTGCCTCGACCAGCGACTCGATCTTCCTCAACTGGACCGGCGCGATGATCGCGCCGATGTCGACGCCCTTGTCGAGCGGAGCCCCCATGCGGAGCGTCTCCATGCGGGCGCGCAGCCGGTCGGCGAGCGCGTCGGCGATCCCTTCGTGGGCGAGGATCCGGGAGCCGGCGCAGCACACCTGGCCCTGGTTGAACCAGATCGCATCGACGACGCCCTCCACCACGCTGTCGAGGTCGGCGTCGTCAAAGACGAGGAAGGGCGATTTCCCGCCCAGTTCGAGCGAGATCTTCTTGCCGGTCCCCGCCGTCGCCTCGCGGATGAGGCGGCCGACCTCCGTCGAGCCCGTGAAGGCGATCTTGTCGATGTCCGGATGTTCGACGATCGCGGCGCCGGTGCGGCCATCGCCGGTCACGATGTTCACGACGCCCGGCGGGAGGTCGATCTCGCGGCAGAGGTCCGCGAAACGCAGTGCGGTCAGCGACGTGAACTCGGCGGGCTTGAGGACGACCGTGTTTCCGGTGGCGAGGGCGGGCGCGACCTTCCACCCGAGCATGAGCAGCGGGAAGTTCCAGGGAATGATCTGGCCCGCGACGCCGAGCGGCTCGCAGTCCGCGAGTTCGGCGTCCATGAGCTGGGCCCAGCCCGCGTGGTGATAGAAGTGCCGCGCCACGAGCGGAATATCGATGTCGCGCGATTCGCGGATGGGCTTGCCGTTGTCAAGCGTCTCGAGCGTCGCGAAGAGCCGGGAGTGCTTCTGCAGGTGGCGGGCGATCGCGTACAGGTAGCGCGCCCGGCCGTGTCCCCCGAGGTCGCGCCAGGCGGCCTGGGCCACCCGCGCCGCCGCCACCGCGCGGTCCACGTCGTCGGCGCCGCCCTGCGCGATCTCGCCGAGTTGCGCTTCGTTGCTCGGATCGAGGGTGGCGAAGAACTCGCCGTCCGCCGGCTCGCGCCAGACGCCGCCGATGTAGTGCCCGAAGCGGGGACCGCGTTCGGCGATCCACGTCCGCGCCTCGTCCGCGACCTCCGGGGCCGGACCGTACTCCATCGTCTCGAACAGTTCCGCGATCTTCGGCATCTCCCTCGACCCCCTCTCGACCCCTCTCGACCTCGACCCGACCCTCACCCCAGCGGGTGCCGGCGATACGCGGAATACCGCCCCGTCGCCCGGTGCTCCAACTGGCGTTCGATGTCCGCGAGCAGCGAACTCGCGCCGAAGCGGAACAGCGACCGGTCGAGCCACGCCCCGCCCAGTTCCTCCTTCACGAGAATCAGCCACTCCAGCGCCTGCTTCGCCTTCCCCACTCCGCCGGCCGGCTTCAGGCCGACGTGGAAGCCGGAGAGTTGCCGGTAGGCGCGGATCGCGCGCGCCATCACGAGTCCCACGGGGAGCGTCGCGTTGACCTTCTCCTTGCCGGTCGAGGTCTTGATGAAGTCGGCGCCGGCCATCATGCAGGTCCAGCTCGCGCGGGCGACGTTGCGCAGGCTCCCGAGTTCGCCCGTGGCCATGATCGTCTTCAGGTGGGCCTCGCCGCACGCCTCGCGGAAGGCGCGGACCTCTTCGTACAGCCCCTCCCAGTCGCCGGTGAGCGCGTGGCGGCGCGTGATGACGATGTCGATCTCGCGCGCCCCGGCCTCCACCGCGTCGCGGATCTCCTCGACCCGCTGGGCGAACGGCGTGAGCCCGGCGGGGAAGCCGGCGGCGACCGCGCAGACGGGGATGTCGTCGCCCGCGAGCGCTTCCACGACGGCCGGGACCATCGTCGGATACACGCAGACGGAGGCCACGCGCAGGCCGAGATCTTCCGCCCCCAGCGCGCGGAGGAGGTCGGGGCGCACGGGCCGGCGGGCCTTGGCGGCCAGGCGAGCGACCCGCCCGGGGGTGTCGTCGCCGGCGAGCGTCGTGAGGTCGATCATCGTCACGGCGCGCAGGAGCCAGGCGGCCTGCCACTCCTTCTTGATGCTGCGGCGCTTCCCCAGCGTGGCGGCCCGGCGCTCGATCGCACTGCGGTTCGCGGCCTGCCCCCGGATCAGATCGAGGTCGAGCGGCGTTCCGGCATTGCGTCCCCGCATGGGAACGACGTCGGCCTCCGCTCCGGCGAAGACTCGACGGGACGACGAAGCCGCCGCTTCGGGCCTGACGCCGCGTTTCGTCGCTCTCGTCATGATTCGTCCGCGGGTTCCGATGATCGCTGGAAGATGTCCATCGTTGGAATATCGCTAGGACGCCGAGCTCAGGCGAATGTACCTTCCGCCGGGAGGACGGCGATGTCCACGACGAGGCAGCGGCGGTTTCTTGACGCTCGGCCGCCTCCGGGCCGAAGCTGTTGCCCGGACACCCCTGGAGAACCTGAAGAATGACCATCCGGAGAATCCCATGACTACGAACGAAACCTGGTGGCCGAACCAGTTGAGCCTGAAGGCTCTTCGGCAGAACTCGCCCGCATCGGACCCGATGAGCGGGGGCTTCGACTACGCGGCGGCGTTCAGGAACGTCGACGTCGAGGAGTTGAAGCGGGACATCGAGGACGTGATGACGACCTCGCAGGACTGGTGGCCGGCGGACTACGGCCACTACGGGCCGCTCTTCATCCGCATGACGTGGCACGCCGCGGGCACGTACCGCATCACCGACGGCCGCGGCGGCGGCGGCTCCGGCCATCAGCGCTTCGCGCCGCTGAACAGCTGGCCCGACAACGGGAACCTCGACAAGGCGCGCCGACTGCTGTGGCCGGTCAAGCAGAAGTACGGCCGCAACCTCTCGTGGGCCGATCTCATCATCTTCGCGGGCAACTGCGCCCTCGAGTCGATGGGGTTCCGGACGTTCGGGTTCGCCTTCGGTCGCCCGGACGTGTGGGAGGCCGACGAGACGGACTGGGGGTCCGAGACCGAGTGGCTCGCGGACGAACGCCACGACGCCGACGGCGAACTCCAGGAAGGCCTCGGCGCCGACCACATGGGTCTCATCTACGTGAACCCGGAGGGGCCGGGCGGGAAGCCGGACCCCGCGGCCGCCGCGAGGTTCATCCGCACGACCTTCGCCCGCATGGCGATGAACGACGAGGAGACGGTCGCGCTCATCGCCGGCGGCCACACCTTCGGCAAGGCGCACGGCGCCGGCCCCGAGTCGCACGTCGGCACGGAGCCGGAGGGCGCCGGGCTGGAGGCGCAGGGCTTCGGGTGGCACAGCAGCCACGGCAGCGGCAAGGCTGGCGACGCGATCACGAGCGGTCTCGAGGGCGCCTGGACCACCGAACCCACCCGGTGGGACAACAACTTCATGGAGAACCTGCACGACCACGAGTGGGAGTTGACGAAGAGCCCCTCGGGCAAGTCGCAGTACACGCCGGTCAACGCCTCCGAGGTCGCCACCGTGCCGGACGCGCACGATCCCTCGAAGAAGCACGCGCCGATGATGCTCACGACGGACCTCTCGCTGCGCGAAGATCCCGTCTACGCGCCGATCTCGAAGCGCTTCCACGAGAACCCGGCGGACCTCGAAGACGCCTTCGCGAAGGCATGGTTCAAGCTGCTTCACCGCGACATGGGGCCGCGCAGCCGGTACCTGGGACCGCTCGTGCCGGCCGAGCCGCAGCTGTGGCAGGATCCCGTACCCGATGTCGACCACGAGTTGATCGATGAGGGGGATGTCGCGGACCTCAAGGCCAGGGTCATCGCCTCCGGCCTGTCGGTTTCCCGGCTGGTTGCGACTGCGTGGGCGTCGGCGGCCTCGTTCCGGGGCACCGACAAGCGCGGCGGCGCGAACGGCGCCCGCATCGGACTCGCGCCGCAGAGGGACTGGGAAGCGAACGACCCGACCGAGCTGGCGGGGGCGCTACAGACGCTGGAAGGGATCCGGGCGGAGTTCAACGACGCTCAGACCGGCGGGAAGCGGGTCTCCCTCGCCGACCTCATCGTGCTGGCGGGGTGCGCGGGCGTCGAGCAGGCCGCGCGCGACGCCGGGCACGACGTGCAGGTGCCGTTCGCACCGGGGCGCACGGACGCGTCGGAGGAGTGGACGGACGCGGAGTCGTTCGCCGTGCTGGAGCCTGCCGCGGACGGGTTCCGCAACTACGTGAAGGCCGGAAACGGAGCGTCGGAGGCCGAGCAACTCGTGGAGCGGGCCTGCCTGCTCACGCTGACCGCGCCCGAGATGACTGCGCTGGTCGGCGGCATGCGCGTCCTGAACGCGAACACCGGCCAGTCCGCGCACGGCGTGTTCACAGACCGGCCCGGAACGCTGACGAACGACTTCTTCGTGAACCTGCTCGACATGAGCACGGAGTGGAGGGCGTCCTCCGACGGCGCCTTCGAGGGCCGCGACGCGACCGGCGACGTACGGTGGACCGCCACCGAGGCGGACCTGGTGTTCGGTTCGAACTCCGAACTCCGGGCGCTCGCTGAAGTCTACGGGTGCGACGACGGGCAGGAGGCCTTCGTCCACGACTTCGTCGCCGCCTGGAACAAGGTGATGAACCTCGACCGCTATGACCTGACCTGACCGCAGCCTGGCCGGCGTGGTGCGCTACGGCACCATCTCGTAGCGCACCACGTACGGGATGTCGAGGGCATCCTGCTCCACGACCCAGACCTCGGTTCGGTCGGCCGCCGACACGCGCGATGTCGTGGGAAGCTGCACCCGGCCGATGCTCGCTCCCGAGGTATCGAGGACAAGCCACTCGCGCACCCCGTCTTCGTCCGGTCCGGCCAACCACAACTTGAACAGATTCTGGATCTGGGCTCTGCGCATGTCTCATTCCCGATCCGGGGGACCCGAGCTCAACGACTTCGGCATGAAAGCTGCCGTTGCGCGACACCTGCAACCAGAGCAAGAACCGTATCAATTTGACCCAAACCGTTTACTCCTGATCGAGAGTGGATATCCCGGCCGATATGGTCGGAAGGATCGGCCGGACATGTTCCGCCGTGAACGCTGCGAAAAGCCGATCCGGCGTCATCTGCACCAGTTCCGCCGGCGGGCAGCCCGGCCAGGCCTTTGCTCTTCGCGTTATGGTGGCCCGGCCGAGCTGCACGTGTTGCTCCACACGTTTCCAGTGCAGGCCGGACCGGCGAAGCTCGTACACCCTCAGGACCGAGAGGCCGGCGATGAACGCGCTCAGGGTTGTCGCGCCGTTCGCTCGCGCTCCGAACTGCCTGAACAGCGTGACGGGCGCGCAGCCCACGTCCCGGGCCAGCTCTCGGACGTTGCGGACTGGCCGGTCCGCGGCCCGTTCCACCGCATGGACAAGGGCCTTCCTGAGCGCGGGAGGCAGCGACGAGCGGTCGAACGCGACCGCCAGGCTCCACAGGCCCCATGTTGCGCGCACGGCGTCGAGACGGCGTCGAAGGTGCGTCTCCAGTTCGGTGGACCAGACCATTGCTGCCGTACGCACGCGGAGCAGTTGTCTGGCCAACTCGGGATCGGGGTCCGCCACCAGAACCACCGGTACCCACGGCCGCTCGCGCTCCAACCTCGCCAACAACTCGATCTGCTCGGGCCGGATCCGCCCATGGCAAACGACCACCACCGGCTCGATCGCCCCGTGGAGAGCGGCGAACGCTTCGCTCGAGTGCGCTACGCGAGCGCCCGGGCCTACGGCTCGGCATACCGCTTGGGCTGTATGGGGGGTGTCCGCGACTACAAGGGTCATGGCGGCCTCTTTCGAGCGGGATCGCGGCGGTATCCGCGTCCTCGATTTGTCTCCGGTCTCTACTAGTTAATGGTCCTCCCGAGGGCGAAACTTCGTTTTCACCGATCCGGCCGGTCGGTGCGGCGGCGGCCGCGTTCTCATCGTGCGATGTTCATAACGCTCTGTAGGACAGCTGATTAGGGAGACCGGTATTCCAGATCGGCCGAGGGAAGCGGCTGGCGGCGCCATTGCCGATGGACGCGAGTCGACCTACGCGCCGAGCTGGGCGAAGCGGAGCTGCCGGAACCGGCGGATCGACTGGGCCACGAGGCGCTTGGAAGTTCGTCGAGGACCCCGGCGGCGTGGTTCGCGATGCAGGGAATGTGCAGCGGGACGAAGCGTGGACGAGCTTAGAGACCCTCGATCTCGAGGGCCACGATGGAGGATTCGTCGAGGCTGCCGGTGTGGAGCGTCCATATCCTCCGGCCTCGCGCTTCAAGGAGTCGGTGATCGTCCGGCAGGCGGATCGAGCCGAGGAATCGACCTGACGGGAGGAATACGTCGTGCAGGGCTCCCGGAGCTCCGTGCGGGCCGGCGGCGCCGGGTAGGGGGCGGTCGCGCTGAACCCAGATTCGACCGTCCGCGTCCACGACGATTCGGGAGATGATCGCCGGCGCCGGCGGGTCTCCGAGGTTGCGAAGGGCGGCCCGCCACGCTTCGGGCATCCGCCCTTCCGGGTCCTCCCCGCGCTCGGCAGGCGAGAGCGGAAGCGCTTCGCCCGGATGGCAGAACCGAACCAGCGTCGTGCCGGCCCGGTCGGAAACCGTCAGTTCGTAGCGCCCACCGGGCTCGGAGACGACCCAGGTCTCCGCGCCGACGCCCACGAGCGACCGCGGCCATGCGGGCAACGCGGTGCGCTCCAACACCCTGGCACGGGAGCGCGCGACCGTATCGTTCACTGGATTCTCCGGGGACCAGCGGACGAAGGATCGCTCCTCCCAACCGTCCTCGACGGGGCCGGGGAACTCCAGCCACACCGTGGAATCGGGTTGGAGCGCCACGAACGTGACCTCGCCGGATGCGAATACGGGCGACATGAACGCCGGATCGACCGCCGTGACGCTGGCCGAGCGAGAGGGGAGATCCAGCGTCGTCAGCCGAAACGCGCCGAAGTCGAGGACGAGGAGAGTGCTGGCATCGATCCAGATCAGCACGGCGGGTGCCTGGACCTCGCCGGGGCCTTCGCCGCGTGTCATGACCGGCCCCAGCCACTCTCCATCAGCGTCGAGCAGGATGACTTCGGCGAGACCCCAGTCCGCGATGGCCACCGATCCATCGGGACCTACGGCGACGCCCGCCGGATAGACCAGTTCCTCCGCTTCCTCGGCGCCTCCGGCGCGCCATACCTCGCGCCAGGAAAGCTCCTGAGGCCAGACCCCGACGCTCGTGTTGCGTACCGCGCGGCCCTCGGCGCCCGCGACTTCACACCCGGTGGAACCCGGTCGACCGCACCCGGCGGTCACCGCGGCCAACAGCGATATCGCAGTCCAGGATCGCAGGGTCATGTGTTGACGCTGACCGACCGACGGCTCGCGGTCAACCGGGATCGTGCCCGTGTGCAGCGCCGGCGTCCCGGTTCGGCTTGAGGCTGGGGGCCGGTTGAGGCCACATTGATGGGTATCTGGAGGTTCGCCATATGCGGACGGGCGCTTCGGCAACGCGTCATGGTGAACCTTCAGCGGGGGATTCTCGGGCGATGGGGTTTGATGTGATCGGACTCATCACGGTGGTCCTGGCCATCATCGGCGTCGGCGTGAAGCTCGAACTGGGCAACCGCAAGCTCGGCGGCCGGGTCGACAAGCTGGGGAACGAACTCCGGAGCGAGATCGGGGACGTGCGGCGCGAGATGCGCGACACGCGCGCGGAACTCCGGGGCGAGATCAGGGACGTGCGCGACAAGCTCGGCAACGAGATCGCCGCGGTCCGGGGCGAGATCAAGGACGTGCGCGACAAGCTCGGCAACGAGATCGCCGCAGTCCGGGGCGAGATCAAGGAC
>VXQX01000022.1:0-53707 GCA_009838765.1 Gemmatimonadales bacterium | reverse complement strand
TGCGCGACAAGCTCGGCAACGAGATCGCCGCAGTCCGGGGCGAGATCAAGGACGTGCGCGACAAGCTCGGGAACGAGATCGGTGCACTCCGCGGCGAACTGGCGAAGACGAGCACGTCGGTGGCCCGGCTGGAGGGCCATGCGTTCGGCATTCCCTTCCCGGACACCGGGGGCGGCCGGGGGGTTGGCCAAGGCTGACCGAGCCTCGCCCGAGCGAACCGGCCGACAAGCCAGGGCGAGGAAACCGCCGCCACGCTACGGGAACCGGCGGATCGACTCGGCGACGAGGCGCTGGAAGCCGGCCTGGGCCAGCTTCGTCGTCTCGAGCACTTCCTCGTGGTTCAGCGGTTCGTCGAGGACCCCGGCGGCGTAGTTCGTGAGGCAGGAGACGGCGACGCAGCGGATGCCGAGGGCTCGCGCCGCGATGACCTCGGGCACGGTGGACATGCCGACGGCGTCGGCGCCGAGCGCCCGGAGCATCCGGATCTCGGCCGGCGTCTCGAAGGCGGGGCCGTGCATCGCCGCGTAGACGCCCTCGTGCAGCGTTTGCTCCAGCTCGGAGGCGGTCTCGCGCACGATCGCCCGCAGGTCCCGGTCATGGGCGAACGTCAAGTCGGGGAAACGACTCTCCTTCCCAACGATTGGGCCGAAGAGCGGGCTCGTGCCGGTGAGGTTGAGGTGGTCGGAGATCAGCATGAGTTCGCCGGGGTGCCAGCCCTCCCGGATCGCCCCGGCCGCGTTCGAGAGGAAGAGGACGGGGATGCCCAGCACCGCCGCGACGCGCACGTAGAAGACGACGCGCTCCGGCGGGCCGCCCTCGTAGAGGTGGACGCGTCCGCTCAGGCCCAGGACGGGCCGGCCGCCGAGCGTCCCGATGAGCGCGTGGCCGGCGTGGCCGATGACCGTGGGACGAGGCCAGCCGGGAAGGTCCTCGTAGGGGACGCGCACCGGATCCTCGATCTCTTCCCCGAGCCCTCCAAGCCCCGAACCCATCGTGATCGCGACGTGCGGGGCGTCGCCGTCCAGCCGGTCGTCGACGCGGGCCCGCAGCGCCGCGGCCGCCGCTTCGACGCCGGACTGGCTGTCGGCGGCGCGGGTCACGCGAGGACTCCGGCCAGCGTTGCCGTCATCCAGGTCGCGACCGTCCCCCCGACCATCGCCCGGAGGCCGAGCTTCGACAGGTCCTCGCGGCGGCCCGGCGCGATCCCGCCGATGCCCCCGATCTGGATCGCGATCGAACTGAAGTTCGCGAATCCCGTCAGCGCATAGGTGCAGATGATGAGCGACTTGTTCGAGAGCTGAAGGTCGCCCGCGAGCCCGGCCCCGAGGTTCGTGAAGGCGAGGAACTCGTTCGCGACCATCTTCACGCCGAACAGCGTCCCCACATCGACCGCGTCGGCCCACGGCACCCCGATGAGCCAGGCCACGGGAGCGAAAGCCCAGCCGAAGACCCGCTCGAGCGTGATCCCCTCCACGCCGAACAGCCCCGTCACCCAGCCGATGATGCCGTTTCCCAGGGCGATGATGGCGAGAAAGGCGAGGAGCATGGCCCCGACGTTGAGGGCGAGCTTCAGACCGTCCCCCGCCCCCCCGGCCGCAGCGTCGATCAGGTTCGCGTGCGCGGGAGGCGGGTCGATGTCCAGCGTGCCGCGCGTCTCGGGTTCCTCCGTCTCGGGCATCAGCATCTTGCTCACCACGATCCCCGCCGGGGCCGCCATGATGCTCGCCGCCAGGAGGTGCCCCGCGATCCCCGGGAACACGCCCACGAGGATCGCGACGTATGCCGCCAGCGCGCCGCCCGCCACGGTCGCGAAGCCCCCCGTCATCACCGTATTGAGTTCGGACAGCGTCATCCGGTCCACGAAGGGCCGGATGAGGAGGGGCGCCTCGGTCTGGCCGACGAAGATGTTGCCGGCGGCCGAGGTCGTCTCCGCGCCGCTCGTCCCGAGGGTGCGCTGCATCGCCCACGCAACGCCCCGCACCACGCGCTGCATGATCCGCAGGTGATAGGCGAGGGCCATGAGAGAGGAGAAGAAGATGATCGTGGGCAGGACGCTGAAGGCGAAATTCGCGCCGATGTTCACAACGCCCCCCGCGCCCCCTTCAACCGGAGTCCCGTAGTCGACGAGCGACCCGAACACGAAGCGCGATCCGGAGTTCGTGTATCCGATGAGCGCGACGAACACGTCGTTGACGGCAGTGAAGAAGCCGCGACCGATCCCCGTCTTGAGGACGAGGAGCGCGAACGCCACCTGAAGCCCGAGCCCCTTCGCGACGAGCGGCCACGAGATCGATCTCCGGTGCGCGGAGCAGAGCCACACCGTCGTGAGCAGGAAGGCGATCCCGAGCAGACCCCGCGCCAGCCGGGAGAAGAACGGTTCGTCGATCGCGCCGCCCACGCCCTCGAGTCCCTGCGCGGCCAGCGGCGCCGCGCCCGCGGCCAGGCCGACGCCCAGCAGGGCGACCACGGTGAGGAGAAGCCAACCCTCCCGCGGCATCGCCGAGGGCGCCGCGGCTGCGGAGCGGGAAGGGGCGCGACGCTGGGACAATCGGCGCACTCCGGCTGAGGGTTCGGGGCGACGGGAGCCCGGGGAACATACCCCGTGCCGCCTTCCGCGCCACAACCCTACCCCTTTTCATGCCACTTTGGCGCTCGGCGCCGGAGCAAGGCTCTCCCAAGTGCCATTTTGTCGGAAAAGGCGGCGCACAGGCGGCCCGCGGCACGGCACGGCGATTGCAACGTGTGGGTTCGCGGGCGCGCGCCGGAAGCCGGAAGGAGCGGCCGCCCCGTGCGGTTGGGACCCGGGACGGAACCACCGGAAACAGCGGACAAGCACAAGCCAAGGAAAACCAATGGGCAAGATCATCGGAATCGATCTCGGGACGACGAACTCGGTCGTCGCGGTAATGGAAGGTGGAGACCCCGTCGTCATCCCGAGCGCGGAGGGCGCGCGCACCACGCCCTCGGTGGTCGCCTTCACGAAGGAGGGAGAGCGGCTCGTCGGGCAGGTCGCGAAGCGTCAGGCCGTCACCAATCCCCTGAACACCGTCGCCTCGATCAAGCGCTTCATGGGCCGCAAGCGGTCCGAGGTGGGCGAGGAGATGAAGCTCGTCACCTACGACATCCAGGGCGACAACCAGGACCGCGTCCAGGTCAGGATCGCGCACGCGGACAAGACCTTCACGCCGCCCGAACTCTCGGCCATGGTACTGCAGAAGATGAAGCAGACGGCCGAGGACTATCTGGGCCAGGAAGTGACGGAGGCCGTGATCACGGTCCCGGCCTACTTCAACGACGCGCAGCGCCAGGCGACGAAGGACGCGGGGCGCGTGGCCGGCCTTACGGTCCGTCGGATCATCAACGAGCCGACGGCCGCTGCGCTCGCCTACGGTCTCGACAAAAAGTCGGACGAAAAGATCGCGGTGTTCGACCTCGGGGGCGGCACCTACGACATCTCCGTGCTCGAACTCGGGGACGGCGTGTTCGAGGTGAAGGCCACGAACGGGGACACGCACCTTGGCGGAGACGACTTCGACCAGCGCCTCATCAACTGGCTCGTGGAAGAGTTCAAGAAGGACCAGGGGATCGACCTCTCGGCCGATCCGATGGCGCTGCAGCGTCTCAAGGAGGCGGCGGAGAAGGCGAAGATCGAGCTGAGCTCGACGATGCAGACCGACATCAACCTCCCTTTCATCACGGCCGACGCGTCGGGGCCCAAGCACCTCAACCTCGCCCTCTCGCGGGCGAAGTTCGAGCAGTTGGTCGACGACCTGATCCAGCGCACGATTCCGCCGATGGAGAAGGCGCTGGCGGACGCCGGACTCTCCGTCGACGAGATCGACGAGGTCATCCTGGTCGGCGGCTCGACCCGGATCCCCAAGATCCAGGAAGTCGTCAAGGATTTCTTCGGCCAGGACCCGCACAAGGGCGTGAACCCGGACGAGGTCGTGGGCATCGGGGCCGCGATCCAGGGCGGCGTGCTCGGCGGCGACGTGAAGGATGTGCTCCTGCTCGACGTCACGCCGCTCTCGCTCGGGATCGAGACGCTGGGCGGGGTCATGACGTCGCTCATCGAGCGCAACACGACGATCCCCACGAAGAAGTCGGAGATCTTCTCGACCGCGGAGGACAACCAGAACACGGTCGACATCCACGTGCTCCAGGGCGAGCGGAAGATGGCGAGCGGCAACAAGACGATCGGCCGCTTCCAGCTCACGGGCATTCCGCCCGCGCCGCGCGGCGTGCCTCAGGTCGAGGTCACGTTCGACATCGACGCGAACGGCATCCTGCACGTGAGCGCCCAGGACAAGGCGACCGGCAAGGAGCAGAAGATCCGCATCGAGGCGTCTTCGGGGCTCTCCGACGCCGAGATCGAGAACATGGTGAGGGACGCGGAGTCGCACGCGGCCGAGGACCAGGAGCGGCGTGAGACGGTCGAGGCTCGCAACCGGCTCGACTCCCTCGTGTACCAGACGGAGAAGAACCTCGAGGACTGGAAGGAGTCGCTCGACGAGGCGGACCGGTCCGCAATCGAGGAGACGCTGGAACGCGGCCGGGCCGCGCTCAAGCAGGACGACACGGAGGAAGTGGCCGCGGCGAGCACCGCCATTCAGGAAGCGGTCGGCGCGGCGGCGCAGAAGATGTACGCCGCGGCCGGGATGGGGGCCGACGCCTCGCCGGGCGACATGCCGGGCGACGGCGACGGAGAGGCCGAATTCGAAGTGGAGGCGGAAGACGGCGACGGAGAGGAAGTCGTCGAGGCGGATTACGAGATCGTCGAGGAGTCCGACGACAAGTAGCCCTCCGCCGGCAACGTCTCACCGCGCGACCCGGGAGTCCGCCGCACGGGCAACCCCGGGTCGCGCGCCGTTCATCCCAAGGTTCGGCGTTGGGGGGTGACGGATCCGATCCGGTCACCGTCTCCGTGCGGGAGTTGGAGAAACGCCGACTCGGAATGCTATGTTTGTACTTCGGTCGTCAGGCGATACGGCCGGGAGAGGGAGATAGAGGGATGAGCGACTCGCTGCGTACTCGACTGAATCTGCTGATCGCGACGGCGATCGCCTTCGCGTTCGGCGTGGGGCTGGCTTCGGTGCTGGATCTGACCCCGGTTTCGATCGCGGCGGACAGTAACCGGGACCCGGGGTGGGTGATCGGGGCTCCCGCCGGCGCCGGGATGACAATGGGGAACGGCTTCGCCGAGGTGACGGAACGCGTGGCTCCCGCGGTCGTGACGATCTACCTGACGGCCGAGCGGGAGGCCTCATTTCCGAACGCTTCCCCGTTCCCGCCGGGCTTCGAGCCGCCGCCGGGGTTCGAGTTCCCGCCGGGGTTCGAGTTCCCGCCCGATTCCGCCCGGAACCGCGAGGAGGAGCGGCGGCCACAGACCGTCGAGTGGAGCGGATCCGGCTTCATCGTCTCGGAGGCCGGCTACGTGGTGACGAACAACCACGTGGTCGCGGGCGCGGAGCGCATCGACATCGAACTTCACGACGGACGGGTCTTCGACAACGTGGAACTGGTAGGGCGCGATCCGCAGACCGATGTGGCGCTACTCAGGCTCGAGGTGGACGACATCGCCGTCCTTCCCATCGGCTCCAGCGACGAGACGGCGGTAGGCGAGTGGGTGCTCGCCATCGGGAGTCCCGGCTTCCGGACGGCGCCGGGACCGCTGCTCTCATCCGTGACGGCGGGGATCGTCTCCGCCAAGGGGCGCAACATCTCCATCCTTCGGAACCGCAACCCGCTCGCGATCGAGGACTTCATCCAGACGGATGCGGTCATCAACCGGGGCAACTCGGGCGGGCCGCTGGTGAATGCGGCGGGCGAGGTGATCGGAATCAACACGGCGATCCTGTCCACGACGGGGAGCTACCAGGGGTACGGCTTCGCGGTCCCGATCGAGCTCGCACGCGAGGTCGTCGACGACCTGATCGAGTTCGGGGAGGTACGGCGGGCGCTCATCGGCGTCTCGATTACCGACGTCGACGCCGCGGATGCCGCATTCTACGGCCTGGAGCGCGTCGAGGGCGCGAAGATCCAGACCTTCTCCTTCGACGAGAGTCCCGCCCGGCTTGCCGGACTCGAAGGCGGCGACGTCATCGTCGGCGTGGCGGGGGAGCCTGTCTCGGGCGTTTCGGAACTGCAGCGGCGGATCCGCGCCTTCGAGCCGGGGGAGACGGTGGAACTGGACGTCGTGCGCCGCTCCACGCTGGAGCGCGACCGGGCGCGCGTCCGCCTCATCTCGGCGGACGACGACTCGCCACCCCGGGCCGCGGCCCGCT
Source organism: Gemmatimonadales bacterium (assembly GCA_009838765.1). Classification (GTDB taxonomy): domain Bacteria; phylum Gemmatimonadota; class Gemmatimonadetes; order Palauibacterales; family Palauibacteraceae; genus Palauibacter; species Palauibacter ramosifaciens. Next base: position 47,423 of record VXQX01000022.1, on the reverse strand, counting down.
CCGAGACGACCGAGACGACCGGGGATGTCCTCGGTCTCGCGGTAAAGGATGACGCCGACATCGAAGCCCGGGAGCATGCGCGGTACCGGATCGACCCCGGGTTCAAGGGTGTCGTCATCGTCGGCGGAGATCGGAGGGGCGCGGTGGGGCGGCTGCGCCTTCCGGAGGGGACTCTCATCGTCGACATCAACGGCGAGGAGATTCGAGGGCAGGCCGACTACGAGCGCATCATCTCCGCGCTGGGACCCGGCGACGCGCTGAGCGTGCGTCTCAATATCCTGCTGCCCGACGGGAGTCGACAGAACGCGTTTCGGAGCGTCGTGATCCCTGAACGCTGATCCACGGGATGCCGGCGGGAGCGGGGGGGCTGCTTGCCCCCGTTCCGGTCGGTCCCGAGATTCCCGGCCGATCGCGGCGCTGCGTTCGACCTGGCGGGTTCGCGCGAAAGTGGCGGAATTGGCAGACGCGCCAGCCTTAGGAGCTGGTGGCCCTTGGCCGTGGGGGTTCGAATCCCCCCTTTCGCACTTCGTGCCGTAGACTGCCAGCAGCCCGTGCGGAGACACGAGCGGGAGCCATTCCGACCTTGAGCGCAGCCGATTCACAAGCCGCCGCGACGGATCCGTTCGACGTCGCGATCAAGCAGGAGAACGATTACCTGCGCCGTCTCGACGTGTCCGTGGACCCCGCGCAGGTGGCGGCGACGCGTCGCCGGGAAGCCGCCAGGCTCCGGAAGACGACCCGCATCAAGGGATTTCGCAAGGGGAAGGTTCCGGTGCGGATCGTCGAGGAACGCTACGGTCCCCTCATCGACGAACGAACCGTTGATGCGCTCGTCAACGGGGCGTTTCGGGACGCGGTGCAGCGGCACGACCTCTCCACCATCGGGGAACCCGTCGTGAGCGAGCTGGACTACGAGCCGGGGGAGCGGCTTTCGTTTCGCATCGACGTGGAAGTGATGCCGGCGATCGAGCTTGCGCGTACCGGAGGGTTCCGGGTCAAGCGGCGCGAGGTGTCCGTCGGGGATGCGGACATCGACGAGGTCATCGAGAACATCCGCAAGGAAAACGCCGTGCTCCAGCCCGTGGACCGGGCGCCGCGGAACGGCGACGTCGTCGCCGTGGCGATCAGGGAACAGGATGGAGGCGACGGCGCCGCCGAGAAACCGTATCGGTTCGAGTTGGGCGCGGGCTACGCGATTCCCGATGTCGAAAACGCGATCCTCACGCTCGCGGCTGGCGAGGAAGGCACGTTCACGGTCTCCTACCCGGCTGACTTCGGGGCCGCGGAACTGGCGGGCACCACGCGATCGCTCCGGATCCGCCTGGACGACGTCCGTGCCAGCGAGCTTCCGGAGCTCACGGACGAGTTCGCGAGCGAAATCGGTAATTTCGGCTCGCTGTCCGAGCTGCGTGAAGCGGTGGAAGGGGAGCTCCTGGCGCGGGGTGAACGTCAGGCGGATGAGGAAGTCGGCGAACGACTCCTCGACGCGATGATCGAAGCCAACGCGTTCGAGGTGCCGCCGAGTCTCACGTCGCGTTATCTTGACCGGGTGATCGACGCCCCGGAGGGAGCGGATCCCGAGCGGGTCGAGGAGGCCCGCCGGTCCGTGGCCCCCCAGGTGGAACGTCAGATCAAGCGGGATCTGGTGCTTGATCGACTGATCGAAGATCAGGCACTCGATCTGTCGAGCGAGGAATTCGACGAGCGCCTGTCGGAACTGGGGAAGGCGAGGGGCAAGAGCCTGGTGGAGATACGCCGGCAGCTCGCCAGGGAGAAGCAGCTCGACCCGCTCCGCCGCCGTTTTGCCATCGACAAGGCGTTCCGGTTTCTGATTGACGGCTCGGACGTGAGCTGATGGGCTTCGCAAACCACATGAGGGACTGATTTGAGCACGATATTCGCACCGTACGTCATCGAACGGTCGAGCCGCGGGGAACGCACGTACGACATCTTCTCGCGTCTCCTCATGGACCGGATCGTCTTCCTCGGGGCTCCGATCAACGACGATGTGGCGAACGTGGTGATCGCCCAGTTGCTCTTCCTGGAGGCGGACAACCCGGAGCGCGAGATCAACATCTACATCAACTCGCCGGGGGGGAGCGTCCAGGCGGGACTCGCGATCTACGACACGATGCAGTTCCTGAACGCCCCGGTGGCGACGATGTGCATGGGGATGGCGGCGTCGATGGGAGCGTTCCTGCTCGCCGCCGGCACACCCGGCAGACGGCGCTCGCTGCCGAACGCGCGGATCATGATCCACCAACCTTCCGGCGGCTCCTACGGGACGGCGGCGGACATCGAGATTCAGGCGAAGGAAATCCTCAACGCCCGCGAGCGGCTGAACGGGATTCTCGCCGAACACACCGGGCAGGACCTCGAGCGAATCGCCGAGGATGTCGACCGCGACCGCTTCATGTCTCCGGAGGAAGCGCGGGAGTACGGACTCATCGACCTCGTCGTCGCGCGCGAGGCGGAGGTTGACGGCAAGAACGGCCGACCCGGCCCTGCCGTGGCCAAGTAGCACCCGAGGGACCGAGGGGAGGCGACGATGCCGAGCGACAAGCACCTGCGCTGCTCGTTCTGCGGCAAGTCCAAGGACGCCGTCCAGAAGTTCATCTCCGGGCCCAACGTCTATATCTGCAATGAGTGCATCTCGCTCTGTAACGAGATCCTCGCCGAGGAAGAGGAACGCGAACAGGGCGGGCGCTTCACGGAGATCCCGACGCCTTCGGAGATCAAGGCGACGCTCGACGAGTACGTGATCGGGCAGGAGAGGGCCAAAAAGACGCTCTCTGTCGCCGTCTACAATCACTACAAGCGGATCAACCACCGCAGTCTCGTCGACGACGTCGAGATCGAGAAGTCGAACATCCTGCTGCTCGGTCCCACGGGGGTGGGGAAAACGCTGCTCGCGCAGACGCTGGCGCGGATTCTCCAGGTCCCGTTCACGATCGCGGACGCGACGACGCTCACCGAGGCGGGGTATGTGGGGGAGGATGTGGAGAACATCCTCGTCCGGCTCCTGCAGGCGGGCGAATACAACGTGGCGGAGTGCGAGCGCGGCATCGTCTATATCGACGAGATCGACAAGATCGCGCGCAAATCGGACAACCCGTCGATCACGCGCGATGTCTCCGGCGAGGGCGTCCAGCAGGCGCTGCTCAAGATCCTCGAGGGGACGGTGGCGTCCGTGCCGCCGCAGGGCGGGCGCAAGCATCCCCAGCAGGAGTACATCCAGATCGACACGCGGAACATCCTCTTCGTCTGCGGCGGCGCCTTCGACGGCCTCGAGGAGATCATCCAGGAACGGCAGGGGCGTCGGCAGATCGGCTTCCGCGATGACCTCATCGCGGGAGCGGTGGCACCGAACGATGAGGACAACCTCCTCGCCTGCGTCGAACCCGAGGACATGCTCCGCTACGGGCTCATCCCGGAACTCGTCGGCCGGCTGCCGGTGCTCGTCGCGCTGCACGACCTCGATGAGGATGCGCTGGTGGAGATCCTGCAGCGTCCGAAGAACGCGCTGCTCAAGCAGTACACGAAGATGTTCGAGCTCGAGGGCGTGGGCCTCACGCTCGACCCGGAGGCGCTGCGCGCCATCGCGCGCAAGACGATCGACCGCGGGACGGGTGCCCGCGGGCTGAGGGCCGTGATGGAATCCATCATGCTCGACGTAATGTTCGACCTGCCGGGGCGCATGGACATCCGCGAGGTCGTCGTCACGCGGGAAACTGTCGACGAGAGCAACCAGCCGCTCCTCATCCTCGAGCCCGAGGCCAAGCGCAGGGGGGCTTAGCTGCCGTAGTGTCGCAGGCTGATAGGGCTGACATGGTCGTCGCGCGCGTCAGGACGGTCGAGTTCGTCGGCGCGATCGGCGCGGCCGGCCAGAAGCCGCCGCGCGACCTCCCCCAGATCGCGATCGCCGGGCGCTCGAACGTCGGCAAGTCCTCGCTGCTCAACCGGCTCGTGGGGCGGAAGAGCCTCGCACGCACGTCGAAGCAGCCGGGGCGCACGCGCGAGATCAACTTCTTCCTCGTCGACGACCGCTACATGCTCGTCGATCTGCCGGGCTACGGGTTCGCGAAGGCGCCGAAGACCGTGCGGAAGAAGTGGGGACGGCTGATCGACGGATACCTGCGCCGGACGCCGAAGCTACTCGGGCTCGTGCTGCTCGTAGACGCGCGCCGCGGACTCACGGACGACGATGAGCGGATGATCGAGTTCCTGGGGGCGACGGGGACGCCGACGCTCTTCGCACTCACGAAGACGGACAAGCTGAACCGGTCCGCGCGCGGACGGGCAACGAAGAAGCTGCGCGAGGCGCTCGACCTCGATGCGGACCAGCTGGTGGAGACATCCGCGCGCACCGGGGCCGGCGTCGACACGCTGCGGGAGAGCATCGCCGCCCTCCTTGCCGAGGCGAAGACCGGCTAGAGCTGGCTCGGGTGGGGGAGACGCGATGAGAAGGTTCGTCATCGGACTGATTGGGCTCTTTCGGCGCCTCTCGCTCGCGGCGCGGAAGCTGCGGGGCCGGAAACCGGCGGACGTCGCGGCGGAGCGCGTGGTCAGCGGCAGGGCGTGGGACGAATTCTGCGATACGCTGAAGGCGGCGGGGGCGGCGCTGACCTTCCCCGGCGCGCCCCGCGATCCGTTTAACCAGGCGGAGGGATACCGGTATCTCAGCCGACTGGCCCGCGGGGGGCTCATGGCTTTTGTGGAATACGCCGACCCGCGGGCGCCCGTGCTGCACCGCGTGGCCCACGAGACGGTGAAGCTGGGGAGCGACAACCCGGACAATTACTACCAGACGGCCGCGATCCACGGCGATTTCGAGTACCGGATCTCCGGGCGCCGCAACACCGTGACGTACCTCGGCTTCGGCACGCAGGCCGGCCACTACGGGCAGAGCGGAGGCCTGCCTCCCACGGGCTACATCGAGGCCGGCGAGATCGAGATCGGCGAGGACGGGAGCTTCGAACTCATCGTCAGCAGCCGGCGCCACGAAGGAAACTGGCTGCCGATGACGAGCGAGAGCCGCACGCTGATCGTGCGCCAGACCTTCCTCGACCGCGAGCGCGAGGCGCCGGCCGAACTTCGCATCGAGCGCATCGGCCGCCCCGACGCCGAGAAGCGACCCCGTCCGCTCACGCCGGAGCAACTCGACGAGGGGCTGAAGTCCGCCGGCACGCTGGTGGCGGGCGCGGCGCTGCTGTTCGCGAACTGGGCCCGGGGCTTCCGGAAACACTCGAACACCCTGCCCATGTTCGACCCGGACGTGTCGCTCCAGGCGGGTGGCGACCCGAACATTGTCTACTACCACAGTCACTGGGCCGTGGCCGACGACGAAGCGCTCGTCATCGAAGCGATGCCGCCCGAGTGCGAGCACTGGAACTTTCAGCTGAACAACTACTGGATGGAGTCGCTGGACTACCGTTACCACACCATCCACACGAACAAGCACCTCGCGCACCATGAGGAGGACGGTTCCATACGCCTCGTCGTTTGCCATGAGGATCCCGGGCTCCCGAACTGGCTGGAGACGGCGGGGCATACGTCGGGCACGATGTGTTTCCGGTGGATCCGAGCCGTGGAGCACCCGCAGCCGCGAACGCGCCTCGTGAAGCTCGCGGAGCTGCGCGCACTCCGAGACGCGTAGCAGAGGCGGAGGGCAGACCGGTGCGGACCTCGACGGAGTACCGCAGGCCGTACCGCCCCCTCTCCGTCTCCCTCTTCAACCGAGCGGGGCGGACGGCCCGGAGGTTCGGCTTCGGCGGCGCCCTGGACGTCGGCCGCATGATCGCCGCCGCGAGGCGACGGACGGGACTCTCCGACTTCGGCGACGAGTGGTTCCTGGAACCCCTCGAGGTGCTCGTCGAATCGATCAACGCCGAGGCGCGACTGACGCCACTCGGCGCGACGATCCAGCGCTCAAGGATCGTATCGGCGCTGGAGACTCGACTGCGCGCGGAACGACTGCTTGGGGAGCACCCGGAGATTCTCGACGCGGACCTGGGGAGAATCCTCGTCATCGCGGGCCTGCAGCGCACCGCGACGACGACGCTGCACCGGTTGCTTGCGGCGGACCCGGGGATTCGCGCCCTGCGTGCGTGGGAAGTGCTCAGCCCCGTGCCGCTCCGGAACGAAGGGTCGGGGGCTCCGCGCCGCCGCATGCGCCAGGCGAAACGCGCCGCGCGAGCGATCGGGTTCCTGGCGCCCGATTTCCGCGCCGTCCACCCCATGGCCTGGGACGCGCCGGAGGAGGATGTCCTTCTGCTCGATCTCTCATTCATGAGCCAGGCGCCGGAAGCGGCGATGCACGTGCCGAGCTATTCGCGCTGGCTCGAAGCCCGGGACCACACCAGGTGCTACGCGTACCTGCTCACGATGTTGAAGATCCTGCACTGGCAGCGGCCGGGTGATCGCTGGGTGCTGAAGACGCCGCATCACATGGAACACCTCGACGTCATCCTCGATGTCTTCCCCGACGTGTGCATGATCCAGACGCATCGCGATCCGAAGAGATCGGTGCCGTCGTTCTGCAGCATGGTGGGGCATGGACGCGGCATCTTCAGCGACCACGTGGATCCGGTGGAGATCGGGGCGCACTGGATGAGGAAGATCCGCCGGATGATGGAGCGCTCCATGAGCGTGCGGCGAAGCGCGGATGAGCATGTGTTCGTCGATGTATCGTTCAACGACCTTCTCTTGGATCCGCTCGGCGAGTTGCGCAGAATTTACGGGGCCGCGGGGATCGAGTTCACGGAGGAGGCCGCGGACGCCGCGAGCATCGTCTTCGAGCGAAGCGGGGAGGACGGCCCCGGCAGGCACCTCTACTCGCCGGCCAGCTTCGGTCTGGACGAGGAGACCATAGATGGATACTCGGCTGCGTACCGCCGCGAATACCGGATACCGGATGAGGTCGTAACGCCCGTTGGCGGCTCTCCGCGGCCCCGCGACGAGCGACAGTGAGACATGCGTGCCACGAACTACAATCGGAAGTTGAGGGCCTTTGCCAGCGGGGTCGTCGATCGTTTCGTTCAACGCCCCACGCTGAGCCCCGTCCCGGAGTGCGTCCGCCTCGATGGCAGGGTGTGCCTCGTCACCGGGGCCAACCGGGGGCTGGGCAAGGCGGTGGCGGTCGACCTGGCCGAGCGCGGGGCGGACCTGCTCATGGCCTGCCGCGGCGGACATCCGGATGCAGGGGAGGACGTCCGCCGGCTGTCCGGTTCCGACCGGGTCGACATGCTTCAGGTCGACCTCGCCGATCTCGAATCCGTACACACGCTGTGCGATCGACTCGCACGCGAGCGCCGCAGGGTGGACATCCTCGTCCTCAACGCCGGAGTGATGCCGGCGAAGGCGCGGAGGTCGGCCCAGGGCTACGAGTTGATGTTCGCGGTTCATTTCCTGGCCAACCGCGTATTGATCGACCGGCTCCTGGCGGACGGCGTCGTTCGGCCGGGCGATCGCGACCGAGAGACCCCGAGAATCGTCTTCATCGTGTCCGAAACGCATCGCGCCGCCGATTCGATCGACTTCGGCAGTTTCGGAGCGTTTGCCGACTACGGGCTGAAGGACGGCCTGAAGTACTATGCGTTGAGCAAGCTGCACCTGTGCACCTATGCGCAGGAGCTGTCGCGCCGGCTGAACCCGGAGGGAGAGGTGCGGATCGCCGTGAACTCGCTGTGTCCGGGCGCGGTCGATTCCGACCTGATGCGGGAGGCGCCGTGGTTTCTGAAGCCCCTGCTCTACCCCGCGAAACGCCTGCTCTTCGCGTCGCCCCACGCGGCGGTGGCGCCCGTGACCCATGCGTGCTGCGCGGAGGACATGGGTCGGCGCAGCGGGGTTTACCTGCACCTGATGCGGGAGAAGGAGATGTCCCCGCCGGCCATGGACGCCTCCGCCGGAGCGCGGCTGTGGCGGGAGAGCGATACGCTGCTGGCACGACACCTGAGACCCGGCAAGGACGGTGCGCGCGGGTTGGCCGCCGGCGATAAGGACGGTGCGCGCGGGTTCGCCACGGGAGAATCGGAGTGAAACCGCGGCGGACGAGGTTCGGCCTGTTCAAGGGGCACGTGCGTTCGGAACCCGTGGACATCGACGCACCCATCGAGCGGGTGTGGGACATCCTCACCGATTTCGAGCGCTACGGCGAATGGAATCCGTTCACGCCCTCGGTCACCACGAACTTCGAGATCGGCTCGCCGGTCGAGCTTTATGTCAGGATGGGACACTGGAGGCTGAAGCAGGTCGAACGGATCGAGGTTGTCGAGCCGCCGCACGTCATCGCCTGGAGCACGACGATGGGCCACCGGTTCCTGATCTCGGCCCTGAGGGAGCAGCGGCTGGAAGCCGTTGGAGAGGGGCGGTGTCGCTACCGGACGTGGGATGACTTCTCCGGTCTCCTGATCCCGCTCGTGATGCTGCTCTTCGGCGGGTTCGTGCGCCGCGGGTTCAACGACGTCGCACGAGGGCTGAAGACCCGCGCGGAGACGGTTTCGGCGGATTGACGAGCCCGGCACCGATGCGGGACGCGAGTCTAGTGTTCGATGCCGTACTTCCGGATCTTTCGGTAGATCGTGCGTTCGCCGATGCCGAGCGCCTCCGCGGCCTTGCGCCGGTTGCCCCCGGACTGGCGGAGCACGGCGATGATCGCCGCGCGCTCGATCTCCTCCATCGTCATCCCGGGCCGGATGGCGATCACATCCCCGTCCTCCCGGGCGGGGCCGTCCTCCCCCGGTGAGGCAAGTTCGGCGCCCGTCGCTTCGATCGCGTCGACCGCGTCGGTGATGTCGATCTCGATCGCGTCCTCGATGTCCTCCGCCGCTCCGCGCGGGGCGGGGCCCGGAGGGAGTTGGCGAGCGCCCGACCTGTAGGCCTCGAACTCCCGCTTGAGGTCATCGATGTCCACCTTGAGGTCGACGAGCGTGCTGAAGACGAATGCGAGTTGCGGCGAACTGGGGATGGCTCCGCCGGCCGCGTCGACCGAAGGCGCGATGCGCGTGGGAGACGGGACGAGGCTCACGCCGCCCGACCGGATCTCCGGCGGGATGTCCTCCGGACGGATGACGGAGCCGGGCGCGAGCACGACCATGGACTCGATCAGGTTGCGGAGTTCCCGGACGTTCCCCGGCCAGTCGTAGTCGAGGAGGATCTGGAGCGCCTCGGGTGCGAGTCCACGGAACTCGCGGTCGTGCTGGCGGCTGAACTCCGAGATGAAACGGCGGATGAGCACGGGAATGTCGCGGCGGCGTTCGCGCAGCGGGGAGACGTGGACGTTGAGGACGTTGAGGCGGTAGTACAGGTCGCGGCGGAACTCCCCGGTCTCGACCGCCTGCCTGAGGTCGCGGTTCGTGGCGGCGACGACGCGGACGCTGACCTGGATCTCATGGTCCCCGCCGACCCTCATGAAGCGGCGGCTCTCGAGCACCCTCAACAGCCGCGTCTGGGTGGGGAGCGGCATCTCCGCGATCTCGTCGAGGAGGAGCGTGCCGCCGTCGGCGAGTTCGAACATCCCCCGCCGCAGCGACGTCGCTCCGGTGAAGGCGCCCTTCTCGTGCCCGAACAGTTCGGATTCGAGCAGCGACTCGGGGAGGGCGGCGCAGTTCACCGCGATGAAGGCCCTGGCGCGCCTCGGGGACAGCCGGTGGAAGGCGCGCGCCACGAGTTCCTTTCCGGTCCCGCTCTCCCCCGTGAGGAGGACGGTGCTCATTACGGGGGCGATCATGTGCACCCGTTCGAGGATCTCGCGCACGGCCTCGGTGCGTCCGATAATCCCCGTCTTTCGCTGGAGGTCGTAGCGGTCGAGGTGGGTCTGCAGGACGACTCTCATCTCGTCGGGATCGACGGGAAGCGGTAGCGCCTCGTCAAGATCGAAGGACCGTGCGAGCCTCCGGCGTGCGTCCGGGTGGGTCTCCTCCGTGAGTCCGAGCACGGGAGGGCGCGGAATCTCCGCTTCGAACAGGCCGCGCATCGCGGCGGCACGCGATTCCCCGGGAGGACCCGTGAGAACGAGCGCGACCTCGGCCGCCCCGCCCAGCCGTCCCTCGAGTTCGCGAACGGACTCCACGAACTCGACCTCGTGCCCGTCGGCCTGCACGGCTTGGCGGACGGCGATGGCGGCCTCCACCGCGCGCCCGTCAACGAAGACGCGCGCCATCAGCCGCCCGCGGAGGCGGTCACGGTTTCGCCGCGCAGCAGATCGACCGCGTGGTCGATCACCGACTCGAGCGCGACGAGGCCGTCGGAGACGCCGCCCGGGCTCCCGGGCAGATTGATGACGAGCGTCTCGCCGCGGATTCCCGCCAGCCCCCGACCGAGCGCGGCATACGGTGTCGACTCGGCGCCGGCGCGGCGCAGCATCTCGGCGATCCCCGGCGCATGGCGCTCGAGGACGGTGCGCGTCGCCTCGGGCGTCATGTCGCGGGCCGCCAGCCCGATGCCGCCGGTGGTGAGAACGACGTCGACCCCCCGTACGTCGCACCAGTGCAGGAGGCGGGAGGCGATCGCGTCGCTCTCGCAGGGCACGACATCCGACCCGGAAAGCGAGTAGGCACGCTCCCGGATCCACTTCCGGATGAGGTCGCCGGAACCGTCCTCCCGCTCCCCGGCCTGCACGGCATCGGAGATGGTCATGACGGCGATCCGCGGCGCGATCCGGTGCAGCGAGCCGCGCGGATAGAACGGCGGTCGGACGACCTCGGCCGCGATCGCCTTTCCGCGGATCATGATCTCGACCGCGTCGCCGAACCCGGCGGCGACCGGCAGGTAGGCGGTTGCGATCCCGTGCCCCATGGAAGGACTCACGGTGCCACTGCGGACTACGGCGACGGCCTCCCCTTCGAATCGGACGTCGTAGCCCGGCCGCGGGAATCCCCGCTCGATCAGTCTCAGGAAGCGCAGCTTGCGCGTGAGGCCGGCGGCGCGCTGCGCGGCGAGGGCTTCCGCGCCCACGAAGTCGCCCTTGGCGTGCTTCACGAGCCACCCGAGTCCGGCTTCGAGCGCGGTCGTCTCGTCGTCCACGTCGTTGCCGTATAGCGCGTAGCCCATTTCGAGCCGCAGCGAGTCGCGGGCTCCGAGACCCGTGGGAACGGCGCCGGCCGCGACGAGCGCCCGCCAGGTCGGCACGGCGTAGGCATTCGGCATGTAGAGTTCGAATCCGATCTCCCCCGTGTACCCGGTCCGGCTGATGACGCACGGCGCGCCCGCGACGTCCCCGTGCACGAACCGGTAGTAGTCGATCTCCGCCAGCGGCTCGTCGGTCAGCGGCCCGAGCGTCACCTCGGCCAGCGGCCCCTGGAGGGCGAGGAGGGCGATCTCATCGCTCTCGTCCGTCATTTCCACGTCAAAGCCGCGCGCGCGGCGGCTGAGATGCGCCCAGTCCTTGGCCATGTTTGCCGCGTTCACGACGAGCCGATAATCCGCCTCGCCCATGCAGTAGACGATGAGGTCGTCGATGACGCCTCCGGTCTCGTGGCACATCGCGCTGTACTGGGCGTCTCCCGGCTCCAGGCGCGAGGGGTCGTTCGTCGTCGCGTAGGCTACGAACGCCTGCGCGTCCTCACCGCGCACGCGGAACTCTCCCATGTGGGAGACGTCGAACAGGCCCGCCTTCTCGCGCACGGCACGGTGTTCCGCCCTGATGCCGGTCGGATACTGGACGGGCATCGCGTAGCCGGCGAACGGGACGATCTTCCCGCCCAGCCGGACGTGTTCCTCGAACAGCGGGGTCTCTTTCAGGTCCTTCACGATGCCGCTCCCATGAGCAAGGTGAGGATCGCCTTCTGCGAGTGGAGCCGGTTCTCCGCCTCGTCCCACACGCGCGAGGCCGGCCCGTCGATGACTTCCGCGGCAACTTCCTCGCCGCGGTGCGCGGGCAGGCAGTGCAGAAAGATCGCATCGTCGGCGGCGCGGGCCATGATCTCCGCGTCCACATGGTATCCTTCGAAAGCCCGCGCGCGCGCCGCGGCCTCCTCCTCCTGTCCCATCGAGGCCCACACATCCGTCGTCACGACGTGCGCCCCCTCGGCCGCCTCGGCGGGCGCCCGGAAGAGATCCACCTGCGTCGCGCGCCCCGCGGCGGCGAGGATCGCGGGGTCCGGATCGTAGCCTTCGGGGCAGGCGAGACGTAGCCGGAAGCCGAGTGTCGCCGCCGCGTTCAACCACGAGTTGGCTACGTTGTTGCCGTCGCCGATCCAGGCCACGGTCCGTCCCGAGAGGCCGGGACCGAACTCGGCGCGCGCGGTCTGCAGGTCCGCCATGATCTGGCACGGGTGCAACAAGTCCGTGAGCCCGTTGATGACGGGAATCGAACCGTGCTTGGCCAGCGCCTCGACGTCCGACTGCGCGAACGTCCGGATCATGATCCCGTGTACGTAGCGCGACAGGACGAGGGCCGTATCGGCGAGCGGTTCCCCGCGCCCGATCTGGATGTCGCGCGCGGACAGAAAAAGCGCCTGCCCACCCAGTTGGTGCGTGCCCACCTGGAAGGACACGCGGGTGCGGGTCGAACTCTTGGTGAAGATCATCGCGAGCGTCTTCCCGGCGAGGGGACGGCCCGCCGCGTCGGGGTCGGCCTTGAGGCGGTCCGCGAGATCGAGCGCCTCGCGCAGCCGCTCGGGCGACCAGTCGGCAATCGAGAGAAAGTGTCGGGTCCGGTCCATGGCTCCGTGAGTACCTCGGGTCAGAGGATATACCGTCGCAGGTCTTCGTCGTCCGCGATGCGCGACAGGCGGTCCCGCACGAAGTCCGCGTCGATGGCGATCGTCTCGTTCGACCGCGCTTCCGGCAGGTCGAAGAGGATCTTCTCCAGGAGCGTGCTGAGCACGGTATGGAGCCTCCGGGCGCCGATGTTCTCCGTCCGCTCGTTCACTTGGCTCGCGATGCGGGCGATCTCGCGGACCGCACCCTCTTCGAACTCGAGCCTGGCGGACTCGGTCTCCACGAGCGCCCGGTACTGCGCGAGGAGGGCGTAGCGAGGCTCCTGGAGGATGCGCGTGAAGGCCTCCGCGTCCAGACTCTCGAGTTCCACGCGGATCGGGAACCTGCCCTGGAGTTCGGGGATCAGATCCGAGGGCTTCGCAATGTGGAAGGCCCCGGCGGCGATGAACAGGATGTGGTCGGTGCGGACCATCCCGTGCCGCGTCTGGACCGTGGATCCCTCGACGATGGGCAGGAGGTCGCGCTGCACGCCCTCGCGCGACACGTCGGGTCCGGCGCCGCCGTGCTTTCCGGCGACCTTGTCGATCTCGTCGAGGAAGACGATCCCCATGCTCTCGGTCCGGCGGAGCGCCTGCTCCGTAACCTCCTCCATGTCCACGAGGTTCGCGAGTTCCTCGGAGCGGAGGATCCGGCGGGCGTCCGCCACCGAGACCCGGCGGCGGCGCGTCTTCTTCGGCAGCACCCCCTTGAGGACCTCCCCGACGTTGAAATCCAGGCTTTCCATGCCGCCCCCCACATCCAGCATGGGGACCGCGCTCTCGCTGACCTCGACTTCGACCTCCCGCTCATCGAGCATGCCGTCGCGCAGGAGGCCGCGGAGCTTCTCTCGCGTGCGCTGCTTGCGCTGCTCGGAAGGCTCGTCCGAGCGGGTCTCGGATGCCTGTCCCGCGAGCGACACGACAAATTGCCGCTGCGGGTCCCCGCCGGAACCGGCCGCCGGCTCGCTCTCCGCCACGGGAGGAAGGAGAAGGTCGAGGAGGCGCTCCTCGACGCGCCGATCGGCGACCTCCCCGTGGCGGGCCTCCTGCTCCTCGCGAACGAGCTTGATCGCGATCTCCAGAAGGTCCCGGATCATCGACTCCACATCGCGGCCGACGTAGCCCACCTCGGTGAACTTCGAGGCCTCGACCTTGATGAACGGAGCCCCCGCGAGCCGCGAGAGGCGGCGGGCGATTTCGGTCTTTCCCACGCCGGTCGGGCCGATGAGGATGATGTTGTTGGGGAGGATCTCCTCGCGCATCCCCTCGTCGACGTTCTGGCGGCGCCAGCGGTTGCGGAGCGCGATCGCGACGGCCTTCTTCGCCTCGTCCTGTCCGATGATGTACTGGTCGAGTTCCTCGACGATCTGTCGCGGGGTAAGCGCCGCCGCGATGCCCCGGTCGCCGGGTTCCGGGACGGGACTGATATCGGGGCGGTGCGTCATGTGCCCGCCATCTCCGGTCGTCATGATTCGCTCCCGTCGCCCTCCGCACCGCCCGTGAGTTCGAGCACCGTGATCTCGCGGTTCGTGTACACGCAGATCTCCGCCGCGATCTCGAGGGCCTGCCGGGCCACTTCCGCGGCGGACAGCTCCGTCCTGCGGGCGAGGGCCCGCGCGGCGGCGAGCGCGTGCGGCCCGCCGGAACCGAGCGCGAGAATGCCGTCGTCCGGTTCGATGACCTCGCCCGTGCCGGCGATGAGCAGGCTGGTCTCCCGGTCGGCGACGGCGAGCAACGCCTCGAGCCGCCGAAGATAGCGGTCGCTCCGCCACTCCTTCGCGAGTTCCACCGCCGCGCGGGTGAGGTGGCGTGGGTAGCGTTCGAGTTGCGCCTCGAACTTCTCGAACAGGGTGAGCGCATCGGCGACGCCGCCGGCGAAGCCCGCCAGGATCCGGCCGTCGCGCATCGTGCGGAGCTTGCTCGCCTTCGCCTTGACGACAGTCTCTCCCATGGTCACCTGGCCGTCACCCGCCATCGCGACTTCCCCTCCGACCCGAACGCAGAGGATCGTCGTGGCTCGTATCATTCTCTTCATTCTCCTCCGCGTGGATGGGCCCGGGAGTGTACGCGCTTGAGGCGGTCCACGGATGTGTGCGTGTAGATCCGGGTCGTGCTCAGACTCGCGTGTCCCAGCATCTCCTTCACCGAGACGAGGTCCGCGCCGCGATCGAGCAGGTGGGTCGCGAAGGAGTGGCGCAGCGAATGCGTGGTCAGCCGGTCGCCCTCCGCGACGCGCGCGAGCTGGGCCGTCACGTCGCGCTGGATCTGCCGCCGCGAGAGGCGGGTGCCGCGAACGGAGAGGAACACGGCGCGGGAGGAGCTTTCTCCCCGTTTACCGAAATAGGCGCCGAGCGCCTCCGACGCACGCCGGCCGAGAGGGACCACACGCTCCTTCCCGCCCTTGCCGAGCGCGCGCACCTGCCCCGTGTGGCGGTCGACGGCGGTCACATCGAGGCCCTGCACCTCAGCCAGGCGCAGTCCGCACGAGTACAGCAACTCGAGAAGGGCCCAGCGCCGGAGCGCCAGCGGGGATCCGTCCCGCCGCGCCGCCTCGCCGGCGGAGTCGAGCAGTTCGCGCGCATCCTCCTCGCTCAGGAAGGAGGGCAGCGTCCGGTCGCGGCGGGGGGTGCGGACGAGCCGGGCCGGGCTGGCCTCCACCCGATCCGTGCGCTGGAGGAAGGCGAAGAAGGCGCGCACGGCGGCGAGCTTGCGGGCGATCGAGGACCGCTTCAGCCCGCGCAACTCGAGGTCTCCCATGAAGGAGCGGATAGACACGCGATGTACGTCCGTCCAGTCCCAGTCGTGCGTTCCCTCGTAGGCGCTCACGAAGGCTTCGAACTGACCGAGGTCGCGGCGGTAGGCGGACACGGTACCGGGGGACAGCCGGCGCTCGGCGCAGGCGTAGCGCAGGAAATCGTCGACCCAGCCGCGCCGGGCTCGCGCTCGCGCATCGGCGGGCGCGGACGTCCGGGTCATTTTCGCGACGACTTCTTGCGGGAGCCGCCGCGCCGCCCTCCCGATTTCCTGGTCGCGTCGCGCTCCTTCCGCTTCGTCAGCAGGTCGAGCGCCACGTCCAGCGTGACCTCGTCGGGCTCGGTCCCCCTGGGCAGCGACGCGTTCGTCTTGCCGTGTTTCACGTAGGGACCGTAGCGACCCTTGTAGATCGCGACCGGCTCGCCGTCATCCGGGTGCGCGCCGATCTCCCGCAGCGGCGTGGCGCTCGCCCGGCGGCCCCGCGTCTTGGGCGCGGAGAGCAGCTCCATGGCGCGCTCGAAGGTGATCTCGAGCGGGTCGTCGTTCTCCGTCAGCGAGCGGTAGTCCGACTGGTGGACGACATACGGGCCGTAGCGTCCGATGCCCACCTTCACAGGGTCGCCGCTCTCCGGGTGGGTGCCGAGCGGGGCGGGCATGGCGAGCAGTTTGAGCGCCGTCGCCAGCGAGACATCCTCCGGCCGCATGTTCTTGGGGAGGGAGGCGCGTTTCGGCTTCTGCCCGTCCGCTCGCTCGCCCCGCTGCACGTAGGGGCCGAAGCGCCCCTCCATGAGGTAGATGGCCTCCCCGGAATCGGGGTCCTCTCCCAGCCGATCGGGGCCCTCCGCCTTCTTCCGGAGGAGGTCCATCGCCTGCTCCTCGCCCAGATCAGCGGGAGCCACGTCTTCCGGGAGGGACGCGGTGAGTGGCCCATTGTCGCTCTTGAGTTCGAGGAAAGGCCCGAACTTGCCGATCCGTACGCAGGGAGTGAGGTCCTGGAGCCGCACGGTCGAGGCTTCGCGCGGGTCGATGGCCGCTTCGCGCTCGACAAGTCGCGCCTCGAGACCGTCTCCCCCGCTATAGAACTCCCCGAGGTAGGCGCGCCAGTCGACGTTGCCGCGAGCGATCTCGTCCAGCGCATCCTCCATCTCGGAGGTGAACCCGGTGTCGACGAGGTTCGGGAAGTGGTCCTCCAGGAGACCGGTCACCGCGAAGGCGATGAAGGTGGGGACGAGTTGCTTGCTCTGCCGTACGGCGTACCCCCGGTCGACGACGGTCGAGATGATGGCGGCGTACGTGGAGGGGCGCCCGATGCCGTCCGCCTCCAGTTCCTTCACGAGCGCCGCATCCGTGAAGCGGGGGGGCGGCTTCGTCTCGTGCTTCCGGCTCTCCAGCTTGCGGTTCTCGAGCGTCTGACGCTCCCGCATGTCGGGGAGGACCGTTTCCTGGTTCTCCAGCGCCGCGTCCGGATCGTCGGAGCCTTCGACGTAGGCGCGGAAGAAGCCGGGGAACTCGATCACCTTCCCCGCGGCGCGGAAGCGCGCCTCCTCCGCATCCACCCGTACGGTCAGGTGCCGCAGCCGGGCATCGGCCATCTGCGTCGCGACCGCGCGTCGCCAGATCAGCTCGTAGAGCGCCTTCTGCCGGCCGGTGAGCCCGAGTTCGGCGGCCGTCTTCATGTCGGTGCCGGCCGGGCGAATCGCCTCGTGGGCCTCCTGCGCCGAGCGGGACTTCGTCCGGTAGCGCCGCGGGGAGGGGCTCAGGTATTCCTCCCCGTATCGGGCCGCCACCCGGCTTCGGATCGCCGTGATCGCGGCTTCGGAGAGTGTGACGGAATCGGTCCTCATGTAGGTGATGCGACCGGCCTCGTAGAGCGCCTGGGCGATCCGCATCGTCTCCCGGGCCCCGAAGTTCAGCTTGCGGTTGGCCTCCTGCTGGAGGGTCGCCGTCGTGAACGGAGGATACGGGCTCCGCTTCGACCGCTTCTCCTGCAGGCTGACGACCGTGAAGGTCGCGTCGGCCAACCGCGCGCGCAGCGCCTCGGCGCGTTCCTGGTCCAGCAGGACGACCTTGCGGCCGGCCTTGAGGGCGCCGGTCCGCTCGTCGAAGTCCCGGCCCGTCGCGATCGCCACCCCGTCGAGGGCGGCGAGGTCGGCCGTGAAGGCGCCCCCGTCGGCGGCGAGGTGGGCGCGCAGACGCCACCAGGCGCCGCTCCGAAAGGCGCGCCGTTCCCGCTCGCGCTCCACGAGCAGGCGGACGGCGACCGACTGCACGCGGCCGGCCGAAAGTCCCGGCTTGATCTTCTTCCACAGAAGCGGGGAGACCCTGTATCCGACAAGGCGATCCAGGATCCTGCGCGCCTGCTGGGCCTCGATGCGGGGGAGGTCGATCTCTCCCGGCTCCTTGAGCGCCTCGAGCACGGCGCTCTTCGTGATCTCGTTGAACGTGATGCGGTGGAACCGCTCCCGAAGCGATCGCTTGCGCGCGGTCAGCGCCTCGACGATGTGGTAGGCGATCGCCTCGCCCTCCCGGTCGGGGTCCGTGGCGAGGAGGATGGAATCCGCCTTCGCCGCTGCCGCGCGCAGCTTGCGGAGGACGGGTTCCTTGCCCTCGATCGTGACGTACTCCGGCTCGAACCCCTTTTCGACGTCCACGCCGAGGCCGCTCCGGGGGAGGTCCCGGACGTGCCCGACGGATGCCTGCACGCTGAAGCCGGCCCCGAGGTACGACTCGAGGGTGCGGGCCTTCGCGGGTGACTCCACGATGACGAGATTCACGGGCGGTCTCTCAATTCTCCTGTTGTCCTTCCGTTCGTCCATCCGTCGGTCCTTCCCTGCCTCCCTGCCGGCCGGCGGCGAAATGCCGCAGACTCCGCAGCGCTACCTCCACCACATCTTCCGGTTCCCGGCCATCCGTCTCCAGTACGACCTCGGCCTCCGCGTAGGCGGCCTCCCGCGCCGCGAGCAGCGTGGCAAGCGCGTCCGCGGGGTCGGGTCCGGCCAGCAGCGGCCGGGCCCCGGCACCCTCGCGGGAGAGGCGATGGATCGCGGTCTCGGGGCGTACGCGCAACCAGACGCGTACCCGACCGCCGGATGTGCGGTCGATGTCCCGGCGCGCCATCCACCCGCCTCCCGTGGCGACAACCACGTTTTTCTTCCGAGCCGCGCGGGCGGCGGCGGCAGCCTCGAGCCGCCGGAACTCGCCTTCCCCGCGGCGACGGAACATACGGGAGATGGATTCGCCGGCCCGCGCCTCGATCTCGCGGTCCAGGTCGACGAACCGGTAACCCAGACGCCGCGCGAGGATCGGGCCTACGGTGCTCTTCCCCGATCCGGAGAGCCCGACGAGCCAGATCTTTCGGGGCATGTCCGCCACGTCACCCCGCGTCCCCGATCCGGGCGAGGTAACTCTCCACGTTGGACCGCATCTCCGCGAGGCTGTCGCCGCCGAACTTCTCGATCCACGCGTCCGCCAGCACCAGCGCCATCATCGCCTCCCCGACGATCCCGGCGGCCGGCACCGCGCACACGTCGCTGCGCTCGAGGACCGCCTTGGCGGGCTCGCCGGTCCGGGTGTCCACGCTGTCCAGGGGACGGCGCAGCGAACTGAGCGGCTTCATCGCCACGCGAGCGACGATGTCGCCCCCCGTCGTCATCCCCCCTTCCAAGCCTCCGGCGTTGTTCCGCCGCCGCCGGTAGCCTCCGCTCCCGCGACGCGCCGGATCCCGTTCGATCTCGTCGTGGACATCGGACCCCCGGCGACGTGCGGCTTCGAATCCGAGCCCGATCTCCACCCCTTTCATCGCGTGGATCGACATCATCGCCCCGCCGATGCGGCCGCCGAGGCGAGTCTCCCAGGTGACATGGCTCCCGAGGCCGACGGGCACACCGCGCGCCACGACCTCGAACACGCCTCCCAGCGAGTCGCCGGCGCGACGGGCGGCATCGATCGCGTCGACCATCGCGGCGGTCGCCTCGGGGTCAATGCAGCGTACGACCGACGCGTCAGCCACGGCGAGCAGATCCTCGGGCAGCGGCAACCCGGGCGGCGCCTCCACCGGACCGATCGACACCACGTGACTCTCGACGCGCACGCCGAACTCTCCCAGCAGCCGCTTGGCGACGGCCCCGGCGGCGACGCGCGCGGCGGTCTCCCGCGCGCTCGCCCGCTCGAGGACGTCGCGCGCGTCCGTCCGCCCGTACTTGAGCATCCCCGCGAGGTCGGCGTGTCCCGGCCGCGGCAGGTACACCCGGCGCAGGAGCTCGTCATCGTCCACCTCCGGCGCCTCGACCGCCATCGCCGCGGCCCAGTTCCTGAAATCTCGGTTGGGGATCCGGACCGCGACCGGCGCCCCCAGCGTCTCCCCGAGGCGCACGCCGCCGAAGATCTCGCCCACATCCTTCTCGATCTTCATGCGGCCCCCGCGGCCGTGCCCGCCCTGCCGGCGCGCCAGCTCCCGCGCGATATCCCCGGGCGCGAGCGCCAACCCGGCGGGGATCCCTTCCAGCACGGCGACCACGGCGGGGCCGTGCGTTTCGCCCGCCGTGGTCAGCCTCAGACACCTCAGCATTCAGTCCTCATCCCGCGAACTTTGGGTGAACATCGCATGCATCTCTTCATCGAACGGCCGTTCCAACGGCGGGAAAAGGATGCGCCGAGGGCGGGAGCCGCAACCTGCCCTCCCCTATCGGCCCGGCGACGGTGACCGAGGATGTGGGGTGTGGCGAGGATGAAGCGTGGCCAAACATCCGGACCTACGACACCAGGTGCCAAGGGCCGGTCGAGCGGTTCGAACGCAACGAGCTCCGGCCGGTCGCACGCCGGCCCTACCACTCGCTCGCACTGCCCCGCCGGCACCGAGCGCGGGAAGATCCACCGGTTCGCCTCGCTGCCGAGCGTCACGACCGAACAGCGTCCACTGCCCAAGTAAGACCGTTTCGCCGCGGGGGCCTCATGACTTCCGCCAAGCGGCCCGGCCGCCGCGGGCCGATCCGCGCCCAGCCCCCGACCTCAAGCTCCCCGGCGCGCTCGAAGCCCTCGACGCCATCCTCTCCGGCGTCACCGGCGCCCGCTTCACCGCCGCTTGCAGTGACCCATCCACGACCTCATCTTCCGTAGGACACCTGTCTGACCCCAGCTATCGATTGGCCACTCATGGAACGCGTGTTTCAGGGAGCTCGACTTTCCCAAGATCCGGCAGCCCAGCCTGTCGTCGACTATCTAGTTGGCCAAGAGAGCGACCTAGGCCTACTGGACGCGGTTCTCTACTACGATTTCCCACTTTTCCGCGACACGGAGAACGAACTTCACCGTTCATACTTGCTTCTTGCCTCTAGAAGCCATGGCGTTGTCCTCCTGCACGTCTCAGGCTCGCATGGCCGTCCGCCGGATGTAAAGGGCATCCGGGGTAAGGACGATCAGATCGTACAGCTCCACTCGATCATCTTCGGGATGCTCCTCAAGAGCAAGATTCTTAGGTCCGGGCTGCGTGAAATCAAGCCGCGTATGACTGGCGTCCTGTTCACGCCCAATGTGGAAGACCCCGAGTTACTGAAGGAACTCGGCCTCGCGAGCGAATCGGCCTGCTCGTTCGAGGCCCTTAGCCAAGCCATATCACGTAACCGGCAGGGGGCACCACTCTCCGACACCGAATGGGCTGAATTTCGTGCGATCATCGAGGGTGCGAAGGGGCTCATCCGGCCTCGCGAACGTGCGGTCCCCGATGGCGATCCAGATTCGCCAGCGGCGATCCTCGCCGAACTCGAGAGTGAGATCGCGACATTTGATCTGGACCAGCGCCGTGCCGCGATGTTCATCGTCGATGGACCACAACGTATCAGAGGCTTGGCAGGTTCCGGAAAGACGGTTGTCTTGGCTTACAAAGCCGCTCATCTGCACTTGAATAACCCCGATGCCGACGTGCTCGTCACTTTCTACACCAAGAGTCTATACGGCTTTGTGAAGCGGTTGATCACTCGATTCTTTCGGCAGTACGTTGACCATGATCCAGATTGGGATCGAATACATATCCTACACGGTTGGGGTGGGCGCAACATCGATGGCGTCTACCATCGTGCGTGCCTGGACGCGAACATCAGCCCGATCACCTTTAGGGCCGCCCAACAGGCCAGGGGCCGGCAGCCGTTCGAATACGTGTGCCGTAAACTCTTAGACACTGGCCGCGTTCATGCCCGATACGACTACACTCTAATCGACGAGGCTCAGGACTTTCCCCCAGCCTTTTATCGGCTCTGTTTTGAACTCACGCACGGCGGGGATGTTGATCGCAGTGTCGTGTGGGCGTACGACGAACTTCAGAACATCTTTAACGTTCAGATCCGGTCGCCCCGTGAGGCATTTGGTGTGACCGAGGGGGATCAACCGATAATTGATTTGGATCGTGCTCAAGAAGCGACCGGCGGTTACGGCATGCACGATATTGTTCTCCATCGCTGCTATCGCAATCCCCGGGAAATCCTCTTGACCGCCCATGCTCTAGGTTTTGGCATCTACGGTGACACGATCGTGCAAACCCTCCAGGATGAGGATCACTGGAAGGATGTAGGTTACGAACTCTTGGATGGCGTTCTGGAGCCTGGCGCGGAGGTTGTGTTCAGGCGTCCTGAGGAGAATAGTCCGCTTAGCATATCCGAGCGCGTGGCCAAGGAGAGCATTGTCAAAGGTGACTCATTTTCTGACATGAACGCCGAAGTCGAATGGATTTGCAGGGAGATTCGCTCGTTTGTCGACGGAGGGCTCAGACCAGACGATCTGATGGTGGTCTGTCTTGATGACGGCGCCGCTCGTGGTTATTTTGAGGCTATCGCAACCAACTTGCAAGAGGGCGACCTTCAAGTCAACAATGTCTTGGCGAGTCCGTACTCAGGCACGGGATTCATAGTCGAAGAGGCGATCACGTTGACCACGGTCTATCGAGCCAAAGGCAATGAGGCGGCGGTGGTGTTCGCGGCCGGCGTAGATGCGCTGCGCCCGCGTCGTAGATCACGGTCTGGTAGAAGTAAGCTCTTTACGGCTTTCACCCGCGCGAAAGGCTGGCTGCGGGTGAGCGGCACCAAGCCTGGCGCCGACACTTTCCTTAGGGAAATTGAGCAAGCAATGCACAACGTACCAGATCTTCGTTTCACCTGTCCCGACCCGGAGCAGGTCGAAACGTTGCAAAGAGATCTCAGCGGCCGGTTTGGCGAGATCGAGAGCTTCATTCGACGAATGGAGCAACTCGACATGTTAGAAGAGGCGGAAGAGTTCTTGCGGGCCAGGAGCAGTAAGACGGAATGACCTCGTCGGAGTTTTGGCGGAGCGTCCGAGCGACTCGTCCACTCTTGGAAGAATTGAAACTGCTCCAGCCGCCCATGCAGCTCCACCGAAAGCTTAGCGAGGAGTTCCGGAACGTCTCGCTAAGGGTAGATGCCCCGTACGCAGACGTTTTCCGCACCGGATTGGAGCAGCGGGATTACTGCTTTCTGTTGGAAGACTACTCGTTTTTCCAACTGTTCTACGCCGAAGGTGGGCAAGGGCGTTTCGCCATCAGATGCGCTTTCTACCCGAACCCCTTCCCGTTCGTGTCTTTGGAGGATTTTCTGGAGGACCTTGGTCTGTCTGGATCAGATCCTGAAGCCATGGAGTTCTATCACCAGCACCTCTCAGAGCAGTCGGGAGTTGACGGCTTTGGTCCGTTCAGGTACGAGGTGGACTTCGACGCACATCGGCCGCTTCGGCACGCTTGTGCCCACCTTCATGTGGGGCATCACACTCCCACTCGCATTCCACTCGATAAGGTCCTGTCGCCGAAGGCTTTCGTTCTATTCATGACCAAGTGCAACTTTCCAGATGCTTGGTGTGCCTCTGATGGGACGGCTGGAGTTCCAAATGCCTTCGACCAGACTCTCGAGACGGAGAAAGGGTCATGTGCCACCTTGGAGGATGAGTATTTTGAAGATGCGGAAAGAGGCGAGCCGTTCCTCACATGAGTTGAGAGGCGACGCCTGTCCGCGATGTTGAGGTCGGGCGGCTTAGTAGCGTACTGCAAGAAGCTAAGCGGTGGGTGCGTATTCCGAGGGAATTACATACGGTGATAACCAACGGGGCGCTGCGGCGGGTTAGTTGCGCCCCGACTCCTTTAGATAGCGCCAGTCCTCGCGCTTCTTGGGCGGAGTGTTGACGATCGCTCGCATGATGTTCTCGGGCGTGTCGGGGATGGGCTCCGGCATGGGGTGCTCTACGGGCCGCCCCCTCGGTGCCGGCGTTTCGGTGGGCTCCTTACTCATGGCGTCCTCCTCCTTCGTCCACCGCTGAACATAACGCCCGCGCAAACGGCACACAAAGCGCGGGCGGTGCGCTACATGCACTTGGCGATCGATCGCGCCCGGCAGAAACCCTTGCCGGGTGGGTGGACGCCATCCACGTATCGGGCTGAGGCAGTCCGCAGGGGTCCCGCGTGTCGGGTCGCCTGCCCCATACAACAGCCCGGAGCATGGCGGAGGGGTAGCTCCCCGAGGCCGGGGCGAAAAGGCAGGGCATCCGCATGGTTTCCCTTGCGTGACTGCCTCAACGGCCCGGCTCCCTTCATCCGACGGGCGTACACGCGGGAGGGGAATCCCATGCGCTCGCTCGTCACCGTCGCCCTCGTCTTCCTAGTGCTCGCCGGACTTGTCTCGATCGCCAGCGACCACAGTCGCAACGTCCAGGCGCTGAACGAAACACGCCAACCGCAGCGGGCCGCCGCCGCAGAAACGCAACAGGAGAGGCCCACCGTTGCCCGCGTGGTCCGCGATCCCGCGATCAGGGCCATCGCCGACGAGGTCATCGCGAAGGGCGAGAACACCTGCGTGAAATGTCCTGGCCGCCCGAAACACGGCGGAGATGCTGGCCAACGTGCGCGCCTTCTCGGGGCACTCGAACGATGCCGCGTGGCGACCGATCGCGGCCAACGGCCCCGTCCGCCTTACGGAAACCGGCGCGCTGGCCCTGCGGATACAGCCGGGCGGCGAAATGGCGTTTCTGGTCTACGCGATGGCCGTATATCGCGACTGCATCGCCGGGAAGCGCGAGCGGTGGAACCTCAGCACCTTGCTCGTTGAACCCGACGGAAAGCACTTCGCGCGCCTCACCAACAACGGATCGCTCACCTTCTACCGCTGACGGGGTGGGCCGTCCGCTCCGTCGCTTGGCTTGTTCACGGTGCCTCGAGGCCAGCCTTCGCCAGAAGCTTGTCGCGTAGCTCAAAGGCAAGGACACGTCGAACCTCGTACGCGTCAATGGCGTTTTCGTAGGCGCTCCTCCTGATCGTGCGCTCCTCGCTGTCCGTGTACTCGACCTGTGTCACGTAGGCAAAGCAGAAGTCCTGAATCTCGAAGGCTTCGCTCCCCTCAAGCCGGCTCGCCACGATCGGGACGTGCTTGTCCGCCCACGCGCGCGCGTTGATCTCCTCGGATATAGCCTTGCCGAGTTCGTTCAACCGGAGGGGACTATTTCCGTCAGCGACGGCGGACCCAAGACGCCCGAGGATCTTCTTGATGTCGTCGCGGACCTCGTTCATGAATTCCCCGAAGCTCTTCCGGTCCGAGTTGACGGCACCGATCCACATCCCGGCACCAAGCAAGGCACCTACAATCCCGAGAACTGAAACGGGGGCGACCCAACCGGGAAGTCCGGCTCCGGGACCGGGGTCCTGCATGAACGCGATGATCGTCATCATCGAGAAGTCCTTCCGTGGTGGTGGTGGCTGGAAGGCCGACTCTCTACTTGGACGATGTTCTACGCCCGAAGGGCTGTAAAGGGTTCACACCGTGAGGCTGTGGATGGGTGTTCGGCGTCGTGGTTTGGCGTGGGCATTGCGTTTCTCCTTGCTCCGGGTTCTCGACTCTGCGGGGCAAGGTGGCCGTCGTCGGTCGCCTCGGCAACGCCTAGGCGATGAGATCGCGGTAGCGGAGGCGTCGGCCCACCAGGCCGCGAATGATCGCGGCCATCTGGTCGATGGTGTCGAGGTCGCGGATGCCGTATCGCCCGGCGAACTCGTTCACGTACTTCTGCAGGTGCTTCGGGCTCATCCGGTGATAGGTGCCGGCGTACCCTCGCTTCATCAGCGCCCAAAACGACTCCACGCCGTTGGTGTGCGCCTGCTCCCTCACGTACTCGCCCACCGAGTGCCGCACCGTCTCGTGCTCGTACTCTCTCCCGAGGCCCTGGTAGCCGCCGTGGTCGTCCGTGTAGACGGTGGCCCCGCTCTCGGTGTGATGCTGCCGATCCCGGTGAGAGGAGCCCCGTTCACCCGGTCAACTACGTGCGCGGCCACCTGCCGCGTCATCGCAGTCGCGCACGCCCACGACCGCCGTCTTCCCGACCGGGCCGCGGCCCGCCCGCTGCTTCTTGCTCGCGTGCTTGTTCCGCTCCTTGCCACCGAAGTACGCCTCGTCGACTTCCACGGGGCCGGTGAACGGGTTCGGGGTTGGCGTCCGCCCACGCCTCGCGAGTCCGGTGCGCGAGATGCCAAGCGGTCTTCTGCGTCACGCCGAGGTCGCGGTGCAGCTTCATGCTCGACTGGCCTTTGAGGCCGGTGCTCATCAGGTAGGTGGCAATCGCCCACACCTGCGGCCCGAGGTTGCTGTCGGCCATAGCCGTGCCGGTCTTCACGCTGAAGAACTTCCGGCACCCTCGGCATCGGTAGGGCATCGAGGGGTGCTTGGCCCCGCTCTGCACGTTCGAACTCCCGCAGTGCGGGCACTCCGGGCCGTCTGGCCACCGAACGGCGGCGATCCACTTCTCGGCCGCCTCGTCGTCCGGAAACAGCCGGAACACGTCTACCAGTGAGAGCCCTTTGCGGTAGTGTCTTCCGGGTGCGTTGTGCGCCATTCTCGGCCCCTCTCTTGGGTCGCTGGAATTACTGCACAATAGTAACCGCCCAACGCAGACATGTCGACCCCACGGACTCTAGCGGACGCGTCATGGACGGCTGTCGGCTTGCCCTAGCTTGCGGAGGACGGGCGAGTTGATTAACCCTTCAATCGGCGCCGACAACAAGGTTGGTGTCTCGAACTCACCGGGGGCTGGCCGCGACGACGGTTTCGCAGCCAAAAAATCGCGGTCCAGCCCCACAACCTGCGGAGGGTGAGCATCGCCTATGAAAGCCGCCAGGGCCGGTAATCCCGGTCCCGTTCTTGATGGCATACATGGCGATGGGCCGCAAACTACGTGCGCCCGAAGGAGGAATCAAGTGAGTGAGAACGATCCGTACGGACCTGCGCTTGCGGCCCTGTACGCCCAGAAGGAGGAAATCGAGACGGCGATTACTCTCCTTGAACGATTGACCGGAGCGGCTCCCTCGGCCGGATTGGTGGCAGCCGCCACGTCCGCGCCGGGCGTTAGCGAAATCCGATCAGACACGTTCTTCAACCTGTCCATGACGAAGGCTGCGGCGAAGTGTCTCCGCATCAAGAAGAAGCCGCTCACGACGCGGCAGGTTGCCGACTTCCTCAAGGAAGGTGGGTATGTAAGCCGGTCAAAGCACTTCCGAGATACGGTGTACGCGGGACTCCACCGTCTCGCAAAGTCTGGCATCGCGGTTCGGCTAGACGAACAAGGAACATGGGGGCTCTCTGAATGGTACGGGAGCAGCCGTCCGCAGCCGAAGCCGCGCAAGACTCCGCCCGCGAAGCCCGAAACGGCCGAACCGGACGTAACCGGTGATGAGAACGGAGGGGAGGAGTGAGCCCCCGCCGGTTACTATTGTATGTAATTCCCTCTGATAAGGGGACCGGTGATTCTGAGGCATCTCGATCACCTTGGAGGAGCGGAGGGACATGGCGGCGCCGGGGGTGGGGTTGAGGGGTGAGTTTAGTCGCCGTCACCGGTCTTTGCGGAGTCGTAGAGCCTTCTCATGGAAGCGCCCTTGAAGATGTGATGATGTGGGCGTTGCTGAGGAGGCGGTCGAGGATGGCGTCGCCGAAGGTGGGATCGCCGACGATATCGTGCCAGTGTTCAACGGGCACCTGGCTGTGGCGAGCAGGGTGGCTCGCCGGCCGGGGACGCGATCGCGTCCCCGGCTTCCTCTTCGCGCGCTTATGGCACCGTTCGGAAGTTCTTGAGGTCTAGCTGCACTTCTCGACGGATTGGGCTGGCGACTCTAGGCATGGAGCCTCTGGTCTCAGGAAGTGGCTGCGAGTGAGAGCAAACACGAGAGTTGAGAGGCGGCAGGATGAGGGCTTCCCGGCCTCAGGCAACGGACTCTTCCAGAACCCCCATCCAGACGACCAGACTCACTTCCTCTTCCTCGATGGGATCGAGTGGCTCCGGCGGCTTCCAGGGCTGTAGCCCGAGTTCGTTCACGACTTCGACGATTTTGCGCGTCAATTCTCCGGGGGGGACCCGGTCGGGAGCGAACACTTCGCGGAGACGCCGCTCTTGACGGATGCCCCATGGAGCTTCAAGGGCGTCTGCAACCCGGTCCCTTTCCTCAACTGACAACCTGGGGCCTGAGTGCATTCGTACATGGTCGGCGGCGGCCCTGAAGAGCGGGCGGATGCTGGGCTGCAGCGCGGCCGGATCCGTGGCGCGCATCCATTCGTCGTAGATGTCGCGGCGCGCGCGCTCCCAAGCCCCGTAAGCTCCTTCCGCGAACCCCTCCGGCAGAGCCCGCTCGGTGTGTTCGGTGCACGAGAGCATTCCGAGGCAGGTGAGGGTGTCGCGCTCGATCTCGGCGTCCGGCTCCGCGGGCACGAACCGCATGAACACGCGGTCGAAAACGCGGGCGCAGAAGACGTGGCCTGTGCAGGCTCCGCCAACGAATCCCGAGCCGACGCCCCACGCCAAGTCTCGGATCTGGTCGCCCCAGCGCTCGATCCCCTTCCGTAGTTCCTGCCGATACTCCTCGCCGCTGTGCGCGTGCACGCCCTCCCCTCCCCGCTCGAAGAGGGACGAGTCGCCTCCTCGGAGCGCCTCGATCTGCCTCCGGTCATCCGCGAAGACCTGTTGGGTCTGCCCCATGCCGGGTATCGGCGGCTGCTCGACTCCGATCGATGCTGCGGCCTGGGCCAGCTTCCTGCGGATCCGCTCTTCAAGGGCCAGAAGGGCCTCGAGTTGGCGGTCAGGAAACACACAGGTGAGAAATACCTTCTCGTGCGGACTGCCGATGCGATCTATGCGCCCGTGGCGCTGCACGAGCCGCATCGGGTTCCAAGGCAGGTCGTAGTTGATGATCCGTCCGCACTGCTGGAGGTTCATCCCTTCGGCAAGCACGTCGGTCGTCACCAGAATGTCGAATCTATCCTCGCAACGCGCCGGCGGAGCCTCGGTGGATTCGGGCGCGAAGCCGAATACCGCATCGCTGCGCGTGATCCCGTCGAACGAGTCGGTTCCCCGGACGACTGCGATGCGGCCGCGGTAGCGCGCGAGCCGCCGATCCGTCTCCACCACCTCCCGCAAACGCTCCGCGATCCACTCGACAGTGTCGCCGAAGTATGAGAACACGAGCACTTTGCGGCGGTTGCGGATGTCGCGCTCCGAGATGCCTTTCCGCTCGGCCTCCGCCGCGATACGGGCGAGTTCCTCGGCGAGGAGCTTGAGCTTAGGGTCGTTCTCCGTTCTTATCGCGGATGCTCGAACCCGGAGGCGTTCGAGAAGCGCACGGTCGGACTGCACGTCTTCAATGAGCCTTGCGGTGTCGAGGTCATCCTCTACGGGCTCGCCTTCGCTGAGAAGCTCATCCCACGCCTCGTCGGAATCGGTCTCGCGGAGCGCGGCCAGCGAATCTGAGGACGGGATCACCCCGGCCTCGACCGCGCGCACGAAGTCATCGTGCGCGGCGACCATTCTGCTCATGGTTTGGACGAACGCCTTCGCTGACGACTCGAATCGCTTTAGCAACCCCGAGCGGATGAGCCCCACCAGCGCCGTCTCCCGGGCGTCCGGCACCCCGTCCCGGCGGTAACGGGTCGGCCAGTATCTGGCCATCGTAAGTCTCGGCTCTCCCTCATCGGAGTCTAGAATCTCCGTGAACTCGTCGAAGAACCCGGGAAGCACTTCATCCAGATCGTAGTTTCGCGAGCGGACCACCGGGTCTGGGAACCGGATCGTGACCTCCGTCCCGTCCTGCAGGCGGAAGTTGTCGTTCGGATAGAAGCGTTGAACGAAGTGCCGGGTCCGCCGCACCGTGGTTGCGTCGAGGATGTCGAACAGGGTGTCCGGGCTGAGCGAGAACGGGTCTTCCTTGTCGGCCTGCCGGAACCGCTCCTTGAGCGAGGGGATGCCTCGGTCCGCGAACACCGCGTCATGGCCGACGAAGTAGGTGAGGAGGTCGTAGAGGTCCCAAAGCGAGTTGTTGACCGGCGTCGCGGTCAGAAGGACCACCTTCCGGGGCGGGTCGCCGCGCAACAGTTGTCGGAGCGCGCGCGCACGCTTCGTGTCCGCGTTCCGGAAGGCGTGCGCCTCGTCGATCACGACAAGCGAGTAGTCGCTGATGCTAGAACCCAAGGCGCTCGCATCCCCTTGGCCCAACTGCCGGTCGCTTGCCAGCTGCTCGAACGACACGACTTCGATGCCGACCTGGTAGCGTCTTCTGAACTGCCTCCACATCCCATCCCTGAGCTGGGCCGGGGCGATGAGGAGCGCCTTCTGCCGGTTGCGCTCGATCACCTCCGTGAAGATCTCGGCGGCGATGAAACTCTTGCCTAACCCCACACTGTCGGCGACCAGCACGCCGTTGTACTGGTCGAGGATCCGCTTGCCGCGGAACACGCCGTCGGTCTGGAAGCGCGTTAGTCGGATCCGGCCCGAGTCGTCCGACTCCTCTTCGAGTTCTCCGCCGTAGCGCTCCCAAAGGGCACGCAGGTAGATGAGATACGGAGGATGTTCGGCGAATTGTTCCTTGTAGATGCCGGCGAGATCGTACGGACTAGCATCGTTCCAGAGCCGGTCGAACCACTCCTCTACCCTCTCGACAACGCTAGGCTGGTACTGGCCGAGGTTGAGCTCCAAGTTCGACGTGAGGCCGGCGAGCGTGAAGTTCGACGATCCGGCGAGGACGCCCTGCTTGCCGGAGAACAGGAAGGCCTTGCCATGCAGGAAGCGGTGCTCGTAGCGACGCACCTCGATCTTGCCCGAATCGAGGAAGTCCAGCAGCTCACGCACTGCGGCTCGGCTCGGCTCGGAGAACGGGAGGCGGTCGCGGTCCCGCCTGAGTTTGCGCTCCGCGCCTTCGAGTTCTTCGTCCGCCAGCTGCTTCTCGTACCGCTCACCGCGTGGATCGCCAAGGCGGCGCTCTGGCAGACGGGCGGCGGGCAGCGGCTCGGCACCGAGAAGGAGGCGCACGCCCTCAGCACGACGGAGCACGTCAGCCAGCCGACCGAAGCCCCCTGGATTGAAGTATCCCGTCGCGATCGACGCCGAAGGCGGTTCCCGGAGCGTACCGAGCAGGTGTTCGAGGCGCTCCCGGAGCGCCCGTTCGAGCGTGTTGCCGTCGAGGTTGTCGACGAACTCCGGGTGGCTCATCGATCACCCTGCCACGTCTGGAAATGGCGCAGCGTGGCCCTCAATCGGTCCTCGTACTCCCAGCCTTCGTGGAAAGTCTCGAAGATGTGGACAAGTTGCGGTTCGGTGAGGCCGTAGAGGTGGGCCACAGCGGCGTCGAGTTCCCGGATGTAGTCTCGCTTCTCGTTTGCGTCGAGCGGACCGCAGGCAACTCCGAGCCTTCCGGCCCAATCGAAGAATCGGTCGTCCGGCGATGCGAGTCTCCCGGCCAATGCGATGACGCGTTCCCGCAGCGGGCTGTCCGGGCCGGGGCGCGGGACCGGGAAGGGGTTGAGGACAAAGAACGTGAGATGCGTCTCCACGAACCGTCTCGCGTACCAGTCGAGGGGGAGGGAACTCATTAGGCCGAGAAGGTAAGCCGCGTGTCTCTCTTCGCCACGCGGGAAGAGCAAGTATGGGGAGTTATGGACCAGCAGGACCCGAGGCGGCACCAGAGCGGCGCGGATTGTACGGCTGTCGGTCGCACGAGTGACATCCCGAAAAGCGATGCGCGGCCGCAGGCATGGGAGAGTCCCGGGGTCGTCCCTCCACGCCCGATCGAACTCCGCGAATGCGGAGCGCGTGTTCGCCCGCATCCGCTTACCCTGAAGGTGGTCAAGCACACGGTCGGGGTCTGCCCACGCGTAGTACGTTCCCGTGTCCGGGGTCCACAGGTCGAACGATGCCCCCTTGTAAACCGGCCAGAAGCCCTCGGGACGCTGTTTCGACACGAGATCCATGTATGGCTTGCCGGTCGTGGAATTGAGGTCTCCCTGCACCGGCCTGGCTCTCCATGTTGAGCCATCGTTCAGATCGAGGCGGGGGCTCTTCCGAAGTTGCGCGAACACCTCCACAGATTCGTCCGAGGGAAGGAGCGGGATTGAGGCCGCGTCGTTCCACGCCTCGACCTCGGAGGCGCGGAACGTGACGGGTATCCGGCGGATACCGGCCCGGAACCGCTTGAGGTTCGCGTATGGCCCGCTCAGCCGTAGCTCGCACTCGCGGGTGCCCTTCCCGCGGGTGATGGCCGTGAGCCCGATCGTGTACTGTGGATGCACGTTCGGAAACACCCACTCTCGGTTGTTCACCAGCATCGTCAGGTCCAGCACCTCAGCGTTTGCTAACAGCTCCTTCCGGAACTCATCGCCTCCCATTGCGGCCAGCGCGGATCGAGGCAGAACGACGCCGATCCGCCCGCCGTTCGGCGACACGAGGTCCCAGAACCGCCACACGAAGGCCTTGTACAGATCGGGATGGCCTGCACTCATCCCGGGGTATGCACCCGCGATCAGTAAGGCACGGAGTCGATCAGTCGCTCGCCGCTCCTCCTCGAGTTTCGCGACAAGGTCCGGCCGTTCTGATCGATACTTCCTCTTCAGCGCCTCCGCTTCACGCTGCGTTCGAGCTCGCAACCCTGGGAAATGCCGGGCCCAGAACGCATGCTCTTCGACCATCGGCTTCTCCCACGGTGGAT
This sequence comes from Gemmatimonadales bacterium, assembly GCA_009838765.1. Lineage (GTDB taxonomy): Bacteria > Gemmatimonadota > Gemmatimonadetes > Palauibacterales > Palauibacteraceae > Palauibacter > Palauibacter ramosifaciens. The sequence goes on along the minus strand of VXQX01000022.1, from coordinate 14,981 downwards.
TGCCGAGCATCACGTCGAATCCGCTGCGTCCACCAAGGAAGACGTGGGGAAAGGCGAGCGCGAAGTGAAACACGTCCAGTCCCTTGAGTTCTTCGCGCCCCTTGTCCATCAACTGCGTCTGGAAAACGTCGCCTGGCTCGTCCAGGCTTGTGGCGACGTGCCCCTGAGTGATCGCTTCGCGGATGACGCCGCTCGTGCGCGAGGCCGCAAGCAGCGTGAAGAGTTCCCGCTCCGGCTTTATGGTCCGCCGCATCCGAGCGTACAGTTCCCGCGCCTCCCGGATTTCTGCGTCGTTCGCGTCTGTGAGCCGGGCCAGCCTCTCAAGGGGCTCTCGAACCGCTCCCAGCCGCTCGCTCGCGACGAACGCGAAGAGGTTGCCGCTTTCGGTTTGGAACAATTCGGACGCCTCCTCGAACGACGCGATCCCCACGAGGGAGTTGCCCCTCACCAAGTTGTGGTCGAGAAGCGAGAGGGGGAGCCCTGGCACGAAGGTGTGGATCCACAGCGACAACCGAGCCAGTTCGACGGCCATCGGGTTCATGTCCACGCCAAAGATGCAGCGCCGGGCCACCTGCCTGCGGAGCAACTGGATGTCCTCGATGGAATCCCCGGACCAGTTCGGCCCAAGTTGTTCGGCCGCCGTTCGGCGCAGCCGCGCGAACTCCTCGCGAACGTCCGGCAGCGCACGTCCGGCAAGATAGTTGGCAAGCCGTCGCTCGATCCGGTCCACGGCGCCGACCAGGAAGTGGCCGGAGCCCATCGCGATGTCCGCGACGCGGAACTCGAAGAACCGTCGGCCCGCTTCCCGGTCCGGCATTCTGTCGAGCCGCTCAAGGTGTTCGTCGAGGGCGGGTTCGAGCGATCGGTCGAGGAGGTGTTCGACGGCGAAGGCCGGGGTGTAGTAGGAGCCGCTGGACTTCCGCACGCCCGACCAGTTGTGAAGATACACTTCGCCGGCACGTACTTCGACCTTTTCGCCGGGTTTGGCCGGGAGGTAGGCCTTGGTATCGGCGTCCACCGTCAGGTCCGTCTCAGCAAGCGAGAGCTCGCTCTCCAGCAGACCCTCGTAGATCGTTCCGAACTCGCGGATGCCGAGCGACCGAAAATCCACGGGGCCTTCGGTTCCTTCTGCCGTCCGGTCGAGAAGCAGCGCGGCAAGCGCCCGCGCGAACTCGCGGTCGGGAAGCGACAGAGTCGCGATCCGGGCTCCGAGCTTTGAGACCGACGCCTCGGAGGCGAACAGCGTGCCGTTTTACGCTGGCACCTCCCACTCCGGGTTTCCGCGGCTGACTGCCGTCCAAATCTGCGTGACCTCCGACCAGAACGATGGCTGCTCGCCGAACTCGATTTCCCTGCGCCGGGCGTCGCCAAGACGCTGGGCGATCCGCTTGAGTGAGTGCTCCCGGTAGCTCCGCGAGGCTTGCAGGGGCAGCAGGCCACGGTCTTCGGCATAGGCGACGAATAGAAGTCTGTAGAGAATGCGAAGCGCTGCTTGGTACGTCTGCTGGAGATCGTCCGCAGTCGGACTCCCTGGGTACATCGCTGCGACGACGGCGCGGGCAAGCGACGGCATCACCTCGCGGTAGACGCGCTCACGAAGACGACCGCCGAGATCCGCAGCGTAGTCCTCACTCGTGCGGAGGATGTCTCCGACGCTCCCACCCTCCGACAGCGCGGACGCGGACAGCAGCAGCCAGAGGTATCCGACATCGTCTACGGCGAGGAGGTCAAGGTCTATCTCGACGAACGTCTCGGACCGTCCGCGTCGACCCGTGCCAACGCCCGGCTTGGCCGGGTAGAGGCGGAGCGTGCTGCCCGCCACCGCGACGACCCAGTCCAAGCTCTCCCGGTCGGCTTGGGCCAAGGCGTAGGACACCGGCGAGACGCCATCGAACCTGGGGTTCGCGGAGTCGATCTCCTCGGGCCCGTCCAGAAGGACGGCGACCGCCCTCTTGCGTTCTCCAGCCAGCAACAGCATCGCAGGTCCGGGAAGCTCCTCGGTGGCGAACCCGAGGCCCTCGATCAACGCACGGCCCCGGAGCGACCGCGCGCCCCGCGCCTCTTCGACCGCGAGCGCCCAGTCCCCGCGCGCCGGAACCCCTCGTTCAAGCTCCTGCATCGCGAAGAGGCCGCCGTTGCGGAGGCCCGGGATCGGCGCGTCCAGTGCGGGGAGCAGTCGATTAAGCAGTCGGATCGCGCCGTGCCGTCCATCCTCGTCCAATGCCTTGCAGCACACTGCTTCGACCTGCTCGACCGGCAAGTCCCGATGCTCGATCGGATTGTGCTCGGTCGGGCCGCACACCGCCGCCACCCCGCGCCCCCATGGCACTACGAGCAGCACCGGCGCGGCCCGGCCCCTGGCCCGCGCCCGGAACATCGCCCTGAGATCGCTGAGCCGGGGCCGCCGGTGTGACGTGACCACGACGACTTCTAGAGCGAGCGGGCCTCGCCCGAGATAGAGCTTGGCCCGGCGGTCTCCGACGGTGACGCGGCGGGGTTCGAGGTGATCGAGCATTGCGCGAAGGATGTAGTTCCGGATCAGAGGACGAAGTTGAAGGCAGTCAACCTAGCCACGATCCCTAGGCGGTGCGACCTGACTGGCCAGTTTCCGCGCACCCATCCCTTGCGATCCAACATGCACGCTGCACCGAACCTCGTTATCCGGCAGAGTCGACGGGCCGTCACCCTCCACCCGATCGCTACTACCCACCGCCGCTCTGGACCTACCACGTGGGGCGGTCGTCCCGAACGTTCCTCGCCACTACATCGCGCTCATCGACGAGTCTCCCGGCGCCTACAACCACGGGGCTTCCTCGCAAAAGGTCCCGTCCGCCCTCGCCACGCCCCAATCTTGGCGCCCCGCCAGCAACAAATGCGGACGTCGTCACTCAATCAACGCCCCCCTTACTCCGGCTCTTCGGACGTGAACCGTGCGTCACCTAACCCGGAAGTGGGCATCATCAGCGCAATGTCCTCTAAACTACCAACAGCAAAGTCGATTCGGTCAACGTCTCCACCTTCGCCATCGCACAACGCTAGACGGCACTCCCGCTCTAGCTCGAAGAACGGATCTTTACGAAACGCCCGCTCCAACGCCGACATCGGATCCTGGAGATGAAGATTCATGGTCTGAGCCGACAAACTCTCGTCGCAATACTCTACGAAGCCCCACTTCCATGCCTTTACGCGTGACGGAATCGCCTCCTTGACTCGATCAGTAAACTCCGACAGATCATGAACAAGTACGGTGTGAGGTCCAAAACGTTGAAGTCTCGGCAATGACATGGCCATCTGTTCCCCCAATTGCTCCAGCGCAGATGGATCATTCAAATCCACGAAAAACTGAGTCATACAAAACACATATCTCACTTGTTCATATCCATCGTCGAACCTCAGCCGTTTCACACCGGGAAGTTCAATACCATTCACCCACACACTCGGTTCCAGCAAAATCACGCCACCTTCATCTGTATCTCGTCGTTCACTGTCCTCTGTATCACGGTAAGAACTAAGTCGCCCCGCTGAAATCCGCCCTTCCGTCAGGAAGGCATCGGCGTGCTCCTTGTGATCAAATACTTTTGCCAATAGTGTGGCTTGTTGACTCAATGAACCATCCTCCTTGTTGCCACGCCTTTCTCTAAGCGTCTCGCACGGCGTCTACCGACTCCTGCTCGTCCCGCTTCTCCCTTAGTCTTCGCTGATCTTCCTCTTGCCATTCATACGGTGTCACTTTGAAGGTGAACGACACGTTACGAAACTTCTGCTTGAGAGGCATCATGACGTTCCTGTGCCACTCCGCTCTACCCGCTTCTTCGCCCGGTCGAAAACCGTCAATGATGGCAAGCAATACGTACAACAGGTAAGATCGAGCTTTATCCGCAACAATTTTCATGTCTACTGGTGATCGAATCGGGATGATGGATTGACGACCATCTTGACCAACATGAAACGTCTTACGAAGACCGCTGCTTGCATGGACCTCACCGGACCATTGACGATAGAGCAATTCAAAATCATCTAGCCGATCTAAATGCCGCGCAAGTTCCCATAAGTTCTTCGGACCGTTCCACAATGAATGCCATCGCCAACGACGACCTGATGCCTGCGCTGCTTTGTGAACCTCTTGCAAATACGGCGCATCCCGAAGGGTCCGAAATCGCTGTAACTCTTCCTCAACTCGCGCCAGAAGTTCGTCATCGATTTCCCGCATAAGGTCATCGGACAGCTTTCCGGCTTGTATGGCCTTGTGCCGTTCCATTCGGTTGCGGACATTATTGTACAACCATGCTAACGCTCGACGCTCGACATCCTCGTTGCAAATGTACTGGACAGCAAGCATCGCCTCGAACGAACCTCGCAACATCATCTTCGCGGGGTGGACACAAGAGTTGGACAACGCCACCTCAATCGCATCCGTAACTTCAATGATGTGGCGAAAGAGTACAACGGGCGCTACGAACGCCGCCTTATGCATGGAAGCTGGACCGGTTTCTACGATACGAGCAAACGCCCATGTCGAGTAGTTGACGGCCTCGCGGAGCATAGGGCTGATGACCTCCATCAACCCGCTGGTGCTCTCTATTGCACGATCGCGATCCAGAACGGGTTTGAACGAATCGGTCAGCACAGGTTCGTCTCCTCCTATCCGAGGATACACAGTGCCAGCCACGGCCCAAGCCAAGGCGCGCAACGCGATCTTGTCACTTATCCACCGGAGGAAGCGCCACGCGGTGGCCCGTGGCGATGTCTTCGCCCACGCGACGGGCGCTTCCGAGGCGCTATGCGCGGCGACCCAGGGGGCGGTGACGCGGCTTTAGCCTCCGGCGAACAGGCGTTCGTCCGGCGATGCTACGATGATGGCCCCCCTGTCCGTGACTGACCCGCGAAGTAGCACGAGTCGGAGCCGCGAACCGTCCTCGAACTCGATGCAGTTGCAGAGGTGTTGGCTGTCCGGCCACTGGTCGCCCCGGCACCGCGTCGTCGACGGGAATAGGTGGGGAGAATCGAACCCGGCGGAGTATCGACCGTCGAAGCCCACCCAGTCGAGCGCGTCGAAGATGTCCATCATCCGCGTCACCCCGACTTCTAGCCGAATCCGCCGCGCCACGTCGTGCGCGATCTTCGTCTTCGTCATGGTGCCCCAGACCGGCCCATTCTAGGGGGCTATCCCTAAGCTCAATAGCGAGGACACGGCGAACGCGGCAAGCTTCATTGCGCTGAGTCCACTTCATCGCACGGCCTGAATCCGAAGCCGACCGGCCCGTAGTCGATGCAAACCTCACAACACCCCGCGAGTGGCGCCGCCTGCCTCGGGGACGGAGGGGTGCCGGCGATGCGGCCTAGGAGGTCTGTTGCGGCAATCTCCCGCACCTGCCGGTCAAGCCGGACGAACATTGCCATCGCGGCGGCCTCGCGGCGGCGGTCGGCGGCGATGAGGGCGTTGACCTCTTCAAACATCCGCCGCGACTTGGCAGGGTCGAAGGTCCCAAGGGCCTGGCGGTACATCCCCCGCACTTCCTCGGGAGTGGGCATGACGCGCTTCAAGTCCCTCAGTGCAACGCGGACGCGGTGGATCTGCTCTCTCGCGTCGCGGCGCACAGTGGCCGCCATCGCTATCGCGTCGGCCAAGGGGATCTGTTGACGGTGCCCCTCATTTTCTGCCATGTGGTACCTATCTTCCCGGTTGATGCACCCTTGCCGGTGCGTCCGAGGCCCTAACTTCAAGCGGTGGAGGATTCGGCCCCCGATTCGTCCGGGGGCCGTTCTCGGTGTGGAAAATACGGGGAAGCGAAAGCCGCCGAAAGCTCTCTAACGGGCGCGGGGAAGAGGCACTGCTGTACCGCGATGGTGGGGCCTTCCTTGCCGATCCGTTGTCGGTACATGAGGCGACGACGGATTAGCCCCGCGACCGCGCGGCGCATCTGGACGATGGTGTCCATCTGGCGGGTGTGTTGCTTCGCGGCGAACTCGTCGCCGTACCGCTGGAGGTGCTTCGCGCTCAGCGTTCAACCGCACCAAGTCCGCCATGTAGGACATGCATGCGGAGTGGCCGAGAAGGTTCGACGATTCCCCGACACGACGAAATCAATCCGGATTGTTCTCTCTTCTCAGTTCACAGTATTCAATCGTTGCCAGTGTGATTTCTGGACAGATGCGTTGCCCTGCTATCCATCTGACGAGTCTCGAGCGGATGTCGGGATCCGTTTCAACGATACCCTTCAGCCGAAGACCTACGTGCCCCGTCATCCGGTATGGTCCACAAGCATCGCAATCCCACACGTGCTTGTCCTTGTTCTCGACACGGATCGGCGCCGGAACTGGAGCGTCGCAGATCTGACAGCAGAAGGATCTTCTGAGTGTCTTGGATAGGGCATCAGGAAGCCCATGACGGTGGTTCATCCGTTCGTCCTCTTCCCCCGAGTTGCGCTTTCCTCCGCACCGTGCCGACACGCCCTAACGGCTGCGGATTCCTAACAGCTGCTTGCCTCGACGATCTCGCCGATGACGTCCGTGGCGCTCGTCGACGAGTTAAGACACCACGTTCGCTGCGACGCTGCGTGTTTCGCCGTGATCCGGTAGCCGTCCTCATAAGCCGTCACCGTCAGCGCGACATTGCGGCTGGCTTGGAAGTCGACAGTTCCGTCACCGTCGAGATCCGTCGAGCCACCCGCCGCGATAGTGCTTGTCACGTAGGCTTGTGTGGCGAGGAAGTGTGCCTCTTCGACCCTCATCATGCTGTAAATGTCGCTTCGAGCTGTGGCATCGAACGTCTCTTGCTTCATTCTAGTGAACCGCGGGATTGCGATGGCCGCCAAGATGCCAACGATTACTACGATAATCAGGAGTTCGATGAGAGTGAAACCCGCTGCCGTCTTCAACGTCCCTTTTGATTCTCTCTTCATTCTCGTCCCATCCTCTCGTCACACAGATTGTCGGCAACGCCCCGTCGCGCAGGACGAGGGGGCAGTCGCCTGGCGAGCACTGTGGAGTCTGCAATGGCCCCCGGACGATCAAGCTCTTCTTGAGTTCGGTATATCATCTGCCGATAACAAAGAACCGACGAGCCGGGACTGCCGCCGCTACCAATCCGGCGGTTCATCGAAGCCTGAGACCGCGCGGACTTGCCCATCCCTCAGGAAGACCGTAAGCGAATGGACGCGACCGGTGCCATCGTACAACGGCTGGCGGAGATCCCCGACTCCTGTTGGGGGCCTCGATGGTGGCAACCCCAGCGCCCGTAGCGCTTCCGGCACGGTGGCGAACCCGTTCGCAATAGCGGCCGTCCATGAACGGACGACGGCGACGCCATCGACTGACTCAGGCCGTGCTCGCAAGCGCAGACTCCACCTCTTACCATCGAAACGGAGCCACCGGTCGGCTCCGACCGCGCGGTCCGCGATGGCCGGTCCGTACCTTGTGAAGGCCTCATCGATTGTGGCGCCAAGAAGATCACGAACGTCGGGAGCCAAGACGCCTTCGGCATCACTCTCATGCTGCGACATGCGAGGAAGTAAGGGGGCTGCGGGGCAGCACCGCAAGCCGCCTACCCTCCCCTCCAGATCCGTCGCGGGGTCGATCGTGTCGAGACCTTCAAGCCGGCCCGGGTCGGGGACGAGCAAGGTGCGCGTCACGAGACTCACGCCCACGAGCACGAGCGCGGCGCCCAGCGCCTTGCGTTCCGCGCGATTCAGATCCCACACCCCTCACCTCCCCTCGTAGCAGGTCCGATTCCTGCCCGAGGATCGGGGAGCGGATCAACCGGTCATCAAATCAGAAGATGAAGACGATCTCGGCCCAGCCGTCGACCGGGGTCCCGTGGCGGAGCGCGGGGCGGTACTCCCACGCCCGCACCTGGCGCATGATGTCGCGGTTGAAGTCCTCGTCCGGGGTCGGGGGATCGAGTTCGACGAGGCTGGGACGCCCGGTCGCGTCGACGAAAACGCGCACCGTCACCTCCATGCCGCGGACGGCGCTCGGCGGGTCCCAGTGCGGCACGACGGACCTCGGCACGGGCGACACGTAGCCGTCGCCCTCGCCGCCGCCCGCTCCTTCCTCGCCGGCGCCGAACCCGGCCCCGAGACCGGGCGACGGTGCCGGCGCACCGACGGGGAGCAGTTCGGAGGCCACGTCGATCTCCGCCTCGCGTACCTGGATCTCGGGCATGTCGACGGCGAGGACGGGCCGCGGCGGCGGAGGGATCTCGATCCGGCGCGGCATGGAGACCCTGACCGCCATCAGGCCGCCCCCGCCGGCGGTGAGATCGGGATCGACGCCGGGCCGCGCCGCCGGCTCGAACTCGGGCGCCGGGCGCACCCACAGGAGGAGGAGGAACGCGTGCAGGAGAACGGAAGCGAGCATCCCGCCCCACCACACGGCCCGCTCGCGGCCACGGGAACGCGATGAGGCGACCCGGTATCGCCAGTCCGGCCGTTTCCTTGTCGTCGTGCGCACAGGTCCGATCCGACTCCAGAATGGTCGCGAGGCCGCCGGGACGGCGCCCCGCGGCCGTCAGCGGCTCCCCGCTGAAGCATCGTACGGAAGGCCGCCCCCCCGGGTTCCCGGCGCTTGCCGCCTGGTCAGACCCTCCGGCGGATGCAGCGGCGCTCGAATGGCCGGGGTATTTCCGGGACACGACACTAGCAGCCATCTTCCGTCGCCATGAAAGCGATCCGCAAACCCGGGCCGGCCCCCGGCCTCGCGATGTGCGACGCGCCGGTGCCCGAGATTCGCTCCCGCGACGTGCTCGTGAAGGTGCGGCGAGCGGGGATCTGCGGCACGGACCTGCACATTCACCAGTGGGACCGCTGGTCGCGGCATCGCGTGAATCCGCCCGTCACGCTCGGCCACGAATTCATGGGAGAGGTCGTCGAGACCGGCCGGCTGGTGCGGAACATCGAGGTCGGCGACCGCGTCTCGGCGGAGGGGCACCTGGTCTGCGGACACTGCGAGTACTGCGGCACCGAGCAGGCGCACGTGTGCCGGGACACGCGGATCATCGGCATCGACCGGGACGGCGCGTTCGCGGAGTACGTTTCCATCCCCGCGGCGAACATCATCCACGTCCCCGACTCCATCGACGACGACCTGGCGGCGGTGTTCGATCCGCTCGGGAACGCTTTCCACACAGTTCTGCACACGGACGTGGCAGGCCGGGTCGTCGCCGTGGTCGGCTGCGGCCCGATCGGCCTGTTCGCCGTCGGGATCGCGCGCGCGGCGGGAGCCTCCAGGGTCATCGCGGTCGAGCCGCACGAGGGGCGGCGGGAACTCGCGGCGCGCATGGGCGCGCACGACTGCCTCGACCCGGCCGACGGCGACGTGGAGGCGCGGATCGCCGACGTCACGCACGGCTACGGGGCGCACGTGGTGTGCGAGATGAGCGGACACCCCGAGGGCGTGCGCTCCGCGTTCCGCATGTGCCGCAACGGCGGGCACGTCCGGCTGCTGGGGCTTCCCAAGGATCCGGTGGAGGTCGACCTCGCGCGCGACGTCATCTTCAAGGGCCTCCACGTGTACGGCGTGGTGGGGCGGCTCATGTACCGGACGTGGATCGAGATGCGGGACTTCCTGGCGTCGGGGCGTCTCGATGTCGGGCCCGTGATCACCCACCGGCTGCCGTTCGACCGCTTCGAGGAAGGCTTCGACTCCATGTATTCCGGCGAGGCGGCGAAGGTCGTCCTCATGCTGGACTAGCAGCCCGGTCCCCGTGGCGCGCGCCGCCGCCCCCGTCGTCCCGGCCTTCGCCGCCGCCGCGCTGCTGGCGGCCGGGTGCTGGCGGATCGGGGAGGGTGCCCCCAGCGAGGCGCTCGTCACCTGGGTCGCATATCCCGAGACGGTCGAGGTGGGCGCGCCATTCTCCTTCGAGTTCGGCGGTCCCGTGTCCGAGGACCAGTGCGGCCGGCTGGACACCGCCACGCTCGCGGTCACCGACTCCTCGATCGACCTCGCGGCCCGGCGGAGCACCTTCCGCACCATGTGCGCGCCGCAGCACGTCAGCTTCTACGAGGCACGGCCGATCACGCTCGAGACCCCCGGGCGCTACCGGATCCGCACCGCGACGGATATCGATCTCGGCACGCTCGTCGCGACGGACAGCGGGGGATTCTCCGGCATCCGCACCTGGGGCGAGGGGACGATCCGCGAGGCCGCCGGGTGCTGGCTGTTCGGTCCGGGGTGGATCGGGAGCCAGCGGGTATTCGCGCTCGACGGCCTCAGCCCCGAGCTTCGCGAGGCGGGGACCGATCGCGTCCTCCATGTCCGCGGGCAGTTGCGAGGCTTCATCTCGTGCGGCAACTGGGGGTCGCGCCCCAGAATCCGTGTGGACACCGCGTGGGCCACCGACAAGCGGGTCGGCGACCTCTACCCCTGAGCGATGCGATCCGGGACGACGCGATCATGACACTGTATGAGGAGCGGGATGGGATGACGTCGAACGTGAACCGGGGCCTCGAGCACCGCCTCGTCTCCGAACTCGGGGAGATGAGGGAGAACGGGGTTCACAAGGAACTGCTGCACATCATGGGGCGGCAGGCTCCCGTCGTGGACATCGATGGCCTGGGCGAGACCATCAACATGTGCTCGAACAACTACCTGGGCCTGTGCGACGAACCCTCGGTGATGAAGGCGGTGAAGGACGGGGTGGACGAGTACGGCGCGGGGACCTCCTCGGTGCGCTTCATCTGCGGGACGTTCGACATCCACCGCGAACTCGAGGCGAAGATCGCGGACTTCCTCGAGACGCCGGCCTCCCTCACCTACACCTCCGCGTGGAACGCGAACGAGGGCCTCTTCGCGCCGCTCCTGGGCGCGGATGACGCCCTGATCTCGGACCGGCTCAACCACGCCTGCATCATCGACGGGATCCGGCTCTGCAAGGCGCGCCGCTTCATCTACGACCACATGGACATGGGCTCGCTGCGCGAGGCCCTCGAGGCGAGCCGCGACGCGCGCCACCGGCTCGTCATCACGGACGGCATCTTCTCGATGGAAGGAGAGATCGCGCCGCTCCCGGAGATCCGGGAACTGTGCGACCGCTACGACGCGATCATGGCCGTGGACGACTCGCACTCGACGGGGGTGCTGGGCGACACGGGACGCGGGACGCCCGAGCACTTCGGGATGCACGGCGAGGTCGACATCGTCACGTCGACGCTCGGGAAGGCGCTCGGGGGCATGGCGGGCGGCTTCACGGCCAGCTCCGAAGCCGTCATCGACTATCTCGTCCAGGCGTCGCGCACCCAGTTGTTCACCAACGCCCTGCCCTGCCATTCGGCGGCCGGGGCCATGGCCGCGATCGAGCACCTGGAGGCGCACCCGGAACTCGTGGCCCGGCTCCGCGACAACACGGAGTATTATCGCGAGGGGCTGATCGAACTCGGATACAAGCCGATTCCCGGCGGCACGCCCATCGTCCCCGTCATCGTCGGAAGGACGGCGGATGCGATCGGGCTCAGCCGGGAACTGCTGCGCGAGGGCGTCTTCGTCATCGGCTTCGGGTATCCCGTCGTCCCGCGCGGCGAGGCCCGCATCCGCTGTCAGCTTTCGGCCGCGCACGAGCGCGAACACATCGACGCCGCCCTCGCCGCCCTGAAGAAGGTGGGCGAGCGGCTCCACCTGATCTGACGCCCTTGGCGCCAGGGAGACTGCGGCGAGCATGGGAATCGTGACGGAGCATGAAATCGTGACGGAGCATGAATCGTGACGGAGCGCGGACTGAATCGGGAGCTGCCCGGGGGGATGGTCATCGCCCCGTCCATCCTCGCCGCCGACTACGCGCGGCTGGGGGCGGAGGTGGCCGAGGCGGAGGCCGCGGGCGCGGAGTGGTTCCAGCTCGACGTCATGGACGGGCACTTCGTCCCCAACCTCACGATCGGGCTGCCGGTGCTGGAGTCGTTGCGCGCGGTGTCCGACTCGTTCCTCGACGTCCACCTGATGATCGACAACCCCGGGGAGTTCCTCGAGCCGTTCGCGGAGGCGGGGGCCGACATGCTCACGGTCCACCAGGAGGTGTCGGCCCACCTGCACGGCGACCTGCACCGGATCCGGGAGCTGGGCTGCCATGCCGGGGTCGCGCTCAACCCGGCCACGCCCGCGGAGACGCTGTCGGAGGTCCTGTGCTACGTGGACCTCGTCCTCGTGATGACGGTGAACCCGGGGTTCGGAGGACAGAGGTTCATCGCCGAGGCGGTGCCGAAGATCTCCACGGTGCTTCGGATGGCCGCGGACCGCGGGCTCGCTCCGCCGCTGATCCAGGTCGACGGAGGGATCGATCCCGCGTCCGCCCCGGTGTGCGCCGCGGCGGGGGCGTCGGTGTTCGTGGCCGGTTCCTCGGTCTTCCGGTGGGCGCCCGGCATCGCCGCGAACATGGCCGCGCTGCGCGACGCGCTCGCGCCCTACGGCTGAGGGCGGCATGGACGGCGGCCTCTCCCGCGACGAACTCGTCCGCTACGGACGTCACGTCAGCATCCCCGAGGTGGGGGTGGAGGGCCAGCGGCGCCTGCTGGCTTCGAGCGTGCTCATCGTGGGCGCGGGGGGTCTCGGCTCTCCCGCCGCGCTCTACCTCGCCGCGGCGGGCGTGGGACGGATCGGCCTCGTGGACCACGACCGCGTGGAACTCTCGAACCTGCAGCGCCAGGTGCTCTACGACACGGACGCGGTCGGGACGCCGAAGCTCGCCTCGGCCCGCGCGCGGCTCGCGGGGCTGAACCCGGACGTCGCCGTCGAGACGTTCGACGCGCGCCTGGATTCGGGGAACGCGTTCGAGATCCTCGAGGGATGGGATTTCGTCATCGACGGGAGCGACAACTTCCCGACCCGGTATCTCGTGAACGACGCCTGCGTGATGCTCGGGACGCCCCTCGCGTATGGGGCCATCCTCCGCTTCGAGGGTCAGGCCTCGGTGTTCGCCGCGCACGATGGCCCCTGCTATCGCTGCCTGTTCCGGGACCCGCCGCCGCCGGATCTGGTGCCGAATTGCGCGGAGGCCGGGGTGCTCGGCGTCCTTCCCGGCATCGTGGGATCGATCCAGGCGAACGAAGCGATCAAGTGGCTGGCGGGGATCGGCGACACGCTCGCCGGACGCCTGCTCCTCATCGACGCGCTGCGCATGGAGTTCCGCTCGCTGGACATCGCCCGCGACCCCGAGTGCGTGGTGTGCGGCTCCGAGCCGACGGTGACGGAACTCATCGACTACGAGCGCTTCTGCGGCGGGACGGCGGATGGCGCGTCCGCGGGCGACGGTAGCGCGGAAACGGAGGGCGCGATGGACGACTTCGACATCGACGTGCACGAGCTGAAGCGCCGGATCGACGCCGGCGAGCGCTTCCAGCTCGTTGACGTACGCGAAGACTACGAGTGGGCGATCTGCAACCTCGAGGACGCGGGAGCGCGGCTGGTGCCGCTCGCCACGCTCCCGGAGGCCGTGGAGAGCCTGGACGCGTCGGAACCGCTCATCATCCACTGTCGTTCCGGCCCCCGCGGCGACCGCGCCGTCGAGTACCTGCGCACGGTCGGCTTCGACAACGCCGTGAACCTCGCGGGGGGGATCCTCGCGTGGGCCGAGGAGATCGATCCCGCGATGCCCCAGTACTGATGCCGCGGTACTGATGCGTATCGTCTCGCTCCTCGCCTCCGGCACCGAGATCGTCGACGCGCTCGGTCTCGGCGAGAGCCTCGTCGGCATCTCGCACGAGTGCGATCATCCGCCGCACCTGCTCGACCGTCCGCGCGTCAGCCGCCCCCGCTTCGACCCGGAGGGCCTCTCGAGCGGAGAGATCGACGCCGCCGTGCGACAGGCGATGACCGAACACGGCAGCGTATACGAGGTCGACGCAGCCGTCCTCGAGAAGCTCGACCCGGACATCATCATCACCCAGGCCGTGTGCGACGTGTGCGCCGTGCCGACGGACGGCGTGCGGGAGGTGCTCGGGGCGCGCGGAATCGAGGCCGACGTGGTGTCGCTGGACGCGCACACGATCGAAGACATCCTCGCTTCGATCACGCAGGTGGCGCGCGCCGCCGGCCATCCGGATGTCGCCCCGGCTGCGGGGGGGTCGCTGCGGAGGCGACTCGACGCGGTGCGGGCGGCCGTGGGGGATGCGGACCCGCCGGGGGTGCTCGGGATCGAGTGGTTCGATCCGCCGTTCACGCCTGGCCACTGGGTGCCGGAGATGATCGAACTCGCCGGAGGCCGCAACCTGGCCGGCGAGGCGGGGCAGCCTTCCCGGGAAGTGTCGTGGGATGAGATCAGAGGGCTCGATCCGGACGCGCTCCTCCTCATGCCGTGCGGCTACGGCCTCGACGCGTCGCGCGCAGACGCGGACGCGCACGCTGAGCGCCTTGGAGAAGTGGCGCCGCGCGCGATCGCGGAGGTCCGCGCCTGGGTCGTCGACGCCTCCTCTTACTTCAACCGCTCGGGCCCCCGTTTCGTCACCGGCGTCGAGATCCTGGGTGGATTGTTGCACCCGGACCGCGTCCCCACCCCGGATGCGGAGGTCGCCGCCGTGTGGACGCCTCCGGCCTGATTGGTCCCCTCAGGTTTGCCCGGGGACCATCACGAACGGACGCGCCACCGTCCTCGGAGGTCAGTCGAAGTTGACCTGGCGCACCTCTTCGACTCCGTCGAGGTCCTCCAACTCGCGCAGCGTCGCCGCCGGCAGTTCCTCGTCGATCCTCACCACGCCGAAGGACTGGCCACCGCCCTTTCGCCGCGCGAGGTGGTATTCCGCGATGTTCGCGTTTGCCTCGCCGAGCACCGTCCCCACGGCGCCGATCACGCCCGGCTGGTCGCGATTGCGGATGAGGAGACAGGTGCCGCGGGGCTCCGTCTCGATGCGGAAGGTACCGACCCGCACGATCCGCGGTTCCATCCGGGATCCCATGAGGGCCCCGCCCACGACCATGCCCCTCCCCCCTCAGCAAATGCCCCAGCCCCTGGCTCTACCCGCAGCCGCGGGAAATTCGACGTATTTAGTTTAGTAGCCCCC
>VXQX01000082.1:14114-77282 GCA_009838765.1 Gemmatimonadales bacterium | reverse complement strand
GGCGGGTACGATCCGGGGGCGGCGGCCGGGCGTGAGGGCGAGCCGGACCGGCACGTCCGGGAGGCGGATGCGCCGCGGGTCCGAGGCGTGTTGAAGAAAGCGCGATTCGTCGGCGAGGTGCCAGCGGCCGCGGCGGTCGATGCCGATGAGCACGATGTCCCAGCGCGTGCGGTCGATCGCCTCGATGATGTTCTTCGCCGAGCGGAGCGACACTTCGTGCTCCGGGGATTCGCCGCCGAAAAGCACGCCGACGCGCGGGCGGGGGTCAGCCACCGGACCCCGGCGCGGGATAGCTGACGGGGAGTGTCGCCCAGATGGCCGTGGGCGCGCCGCCGTGCCGCGCCGGCCGGTACCGGAGGTGGCGGGCGCCTTCCGCCGCGGCCGAATCGAGGACGGCATGTCCCGACGAGGTCGCGACCGCGACCGAGTCGACGCGTCCGGCCGCGGTGATCCGAATGCGGAGGAGGATCTCTCCGCCCACCCGCTCCTCCAGGGCTGCGGCGGGGTAGGGAAACGCGGGGGGCGGCGCGGACTCGAGCACGGGCATGACCAGGCCGCCTTCGCGGAGCTGGTCCACGCGCAGCGCGCCGACCTCGGGGGCCGACTCGTCCGCGCACCCGGTGGACGCGGCGCCGGCGAGGGCGGCGATGACCGCAGGGACCCCGGACGCGGGGCGCCGCCAGGGACTGCTAGGCATCGCCGAACGCCTTCCACTCGGCGAGCGTGTTCAGCGCCTCGAGCGGCGTCATCCCTTCGAGGTCGATCGCGGCGAGCTTCTCGAGCACCGCGCGGGCGGCCGCGGCGTCCGCGCTCCCGGACGCGCCGGAAGGCGCCGGACCGCCCTCGGGGCCGGGGCGCGCGGCCTCGAAGAGGGAGAGCTGGCCCATCCCCGCCTCCGCGAGCGCGGCGCCGCGGCCACCGGCGCCCCAGGGCCCGCTCTCGAGCACGCCGAGGATGCGGGCGGCGCGCCCCACGACATCGGGGGGCAGCCCGGCCAGCCGGGCGACGTGCACTCCGTAGGACCGGTCGGAGCCCCCGGGCTGCAGCCGGTAGAGGAAGACGATGTCCTGACCGGTCTCCCGCACCGCGACGTTGAATGCGGCCGCGCGCGGCAGCGACTCCGCGAGTCCGACGAGTTCGTGGTAGTGGGTGGCGAACACGGTGCGCGCTCCGAGTTCGTGCAACCGCTCGGTCACCGCCCACGCGATCGAGAGGCCGTCGTACGTCGACGTGCCCCGCCCGATCTCGTCGAGGAGGACGAGCGAGCGCTCGGTCGCGCCGTGCAGGATGGTCGCGGTTTCCGTCATCTCCACCATGAACGTGCTCTGCCCCGCCGCGAGGTTGTCGCTCGCGCCCACGCGCGTGAACACGCGATCGCATACCCCGACGCGGGCGCGGCGAGCCGGGACGAAGGAACCGATGTGCGCCATGAGCGCGATGAGTCCCGCCTGGCGCAGGACGGTGGATTTTCCCGCCATGTTCGGACCGGTGACGATCAGGGTCCGGCGCTCCTCGTCCAGCCGCATATCGTTCGGGATGAAGGTGTCTCTCGCGACCGCGTTCTCGACGACCGGGTGCCGGCCCCCTTCGATGTCGAAGACGACATCGTCGCTGAGCCGCGGACGCACGTAGTCCTCGGTGGCGGCGAGCTCGGCGAGGCAGGCGAGGAAGTCGATCTCGGCGACGAGGGCGGCGGTCGCCTGGATCCGCCCGACCTCGGCGGCGACGGCGTCCCGCAGCGAGTGGAAGAGCTGCGCCTCGAGCCGCGCGATCTCGTCTTCGGCCCCGAGCACCTTCGCCTCCCACTCCTTGAGCTCGGGCGTGAGGTACCGCTCGGCGTTGGTGAGCGTCTGCCGGCGGGTCCACTCCTCGGGCACGCGGTCGAGCTTCGAGCGCGTGACCTCGAGATAGTACCCAAACACCTTGTTGAACCCGATCTTCAGCGTGTCGATGCCTGTGCGCTCGCGCTCCCTCACCTGCATGCCGGCGATGAATTCGACCGCGCCGCCGCGCAACCCGCGCACTTCGTCGAGTTCGGCGGAGAAGCCGCGCCGGATCACGCCTCCGTCCTTGAGAGCGTGCGGGGCATCGGGGTCGATGGCTTCCTCGATGCGGGCCGCCACGTCCGGGAGCGGATCGAAGCCGGATCGAAGCTCGGCGAGACGGCCGCTCTCCAGAGGCGCGAGGGTGGCCGCCAGCCCGGGCAGCGCGTCGAGCGAGAGGCCGAGGCCGAGGAGTTCACGGGGCGCAGCCCGGCCGGTGGAGACGCGGGCAGCGAGCCGCTCCAGATCGCGGATGGAGCGGAGCGCGGCCCGAATGCCCTCGCGCGCCTCCGCCCGCTCGACGAGTTCCTGCACGGCGTCGAGGCGGACCGCGATTTCGCCGCGGACGACGAGCGGGCGCAGCAGGCGCCGCCGCAGCAGGCGAGCCCCCATCGGGGTCCGCGTGCGGTCGACGAGGGCGAGCAGCGACGCCCCTTCGCCCGGGCGCAGGGGTTCGACGAGTTCGAGGTTCCGCCGGGTCATCTCGTCGAGGTACATGACGCGCCCGGCCCGGTCCACGCGTGGCGACCGCAGGTGGTCGAGGCCGGCGGGCCGCACCTCGTCGAGGTAGCCGAGGAGGGCGCCGCTCGCCGCGAGGAGAAGCGGGTCGCGCGCGGGGTCGAGGCCGAAACCGGTGGAGGAGGCGACCCCGAACCATTCCCGGAGCCGCTCGTCCCCGAGCGAAGCGTCGAAGCGCCAGGCGGGCCGCTCGGTCAGGTGCCAGGGTCCGGCCGGCGCCTCCGTCTCCTCGGGGATCACGATCTCGGCCGGATCGAGCCGCCCGAGTTCGTCGTCGAGATCCGGCCCGGCCACCTCGCGAAGCTCGAACTCGCCGGTCGAGAGGTCGACGGCGGCGAGCCCGAACGGGGCGGCTCCGGCGATCGCGACCACGTAGTTGTTGCGGTGCGCCGCAAGGAGCTTGTCCTCGAGTACGGTGCCCGGGGTGATGATCTCGACGACATCGCGCTTCACGATTCCCCTGGCCTCCGCCGGATCCTCGAGTTGCTCGCAGATCGCCACCCGGCGTCCCATCTCGAGCAGGCGGGAGACATACTCGTTCACGGCCTTGACGGGGACACCCGCGAGGGGAATGTCCCGCTTTCCGCCGTTGTTGCGCGCGGTGAGGGTGAGCCCCAACAGGCCGCTCCCCTCCTCGGCGTCCTCGAAGAACATCTCGTAGAAATCGCCGACCCGGAAGAAGAGGAGCGAATCGGGATGGCGGGACTTGATATCGAGATACTGCCGGATGAGCGGCGAGTGCCCAGCCGGGTCCGGGGTGACGGCGGCCATCATCGCCTCACGAGACGACGGGGATGACGGTGGACTCGAAGCCCGCATCCCGTAGTCGGCGCACCAGGCTCTCCGCCGCTTCCCGACGGGCGAAGTGGCCCATCCGGACGCGGTGCAATCCGTCGTGCTCGACGACGCGGGAGAAGAAACCGGCGGCCTCCAGCCGCCCATGCATCTCCTCCGCCGCATCCCGGCGCGAGAACGCCGCCACCTGGATCGCGAAGCGCGGGGCCCCCGGCGCGCAGCCGAGCGCTGCCGCCTCGGCGAGGCGCGCGGTCTCCGTGGCGCCGACGCGGCGGCCCTCCGCGGCGGCCCGTTGCCACGCCTCGCACGCCCGATCGATCAGACCCCGGGCCTCGAACGTCCGCGCCGTCCAGTACCAGGACGCGACGGTCTCGGCGCTGCGGGGATGGTCCGACCGCAGGCGCTCGAGATCGGCGGCCGCGCGGGAGGGTTCGTCCAGCGCCAGGTCCAGTTGCGCGAGCCTCAGCCACGCCCGGGAGCCGTAGCGCGAGCCGCCGTCCATGGCGACGGAGAGGAGTTCCGCGCGGGCGGAGTCCGGGTCGGCCAGGAGACGCGCCCGAAAGTACCGGGCGCGCAGCACGTCGCCGCGGGCCGCGTTCTGCGCCTCCGCCGTGGCGAACCAGCGCTCGAGCGCCTCCGCGGCGCCCTCGAACCTCCCGGCCTCGATCCGCGCCTCGATATGGTCCAGATCCACGGGGGCGGCGGCCTGCGCAGCCTGCACGGCGGAGGGGACGGAGAACCCCCACGGCGCGCCGGCGAGAAGCGCGAGCGCCCATCCGCGGCCGCTCCGATGACCTGGGCGCCGTCCGCGGATCCGGCTGCGCCGCGTCATCTCCCGGCGTTCTCCGTCCGCCCCAGTTCCAGGAGCATCCCGGCGAGCACCGCGTGGTCTCCCCGCCCCGACTTGAGGTGCCGGTCGGCGCGGTGGAGCGCCCGCAGCGCGCGATCGAGTTCGTGTACGGTCCATGCCCTCGCCTGCTTCGCGTAGGCGTTCGCCTTCCAGGAGAGATAGCCGCGCCCGGTCTCCGACAGAGCGGCTCGCAGGCCGGCGGGTCCCGCGTCCAGGGCCAGACCAAGCAGAAGGTGCTGTTCCACAAGTCCGGCGACCAGCCCGACCCCCCGTTCCGAAGTGAGCACGTTTTCCAACTCGCGCAAGGCGCGCCGGTAGTCGCGCGATGCCACGAGGTCGAGCCAGGTCCAGCGATCGATTCGGTGGGTCCGGGGAACGATGTCGCGGATGTCGGCGTCGGTCCGGCGGTCGGCGGGAAGCGAAGCGAGCTTCTCGAGTTCGGCGTCCAGCGTCGAAAGGTCCGATCCGACGGCTCCCGCGATCCACTGGGCCGCCGCCGGCGAGAGGTCGAACTTCCAGCGCCGCCGCGCCCGGTCGTGGATCCAGCCGGGGATCTCCGCCGCCCGCGGCGCCGTCCACTCGAGCGTGCGGCAGACGTTCCTGAGGTCGCGGTAGAATGCCGCACGCGACCCCTTGGGGATGCGCGCCGTCACGATGAGAGCGAGGTCGGCGGGCGGCGCCGACGCGACCCGCTGCAGGACCGCGCGGGCCTTCGTCCCCAGCCGCTCGACGTCGCGCACGAAAACAACGCGGCGTTCCGCCATCATCGGGGGCATGGCCAGGGTGGCGGCGAGCTGCTCGTCCGTCACGTCTTCGGCATGAAACTGGTCGTAGTTGAAGTCGCGCGTGGCCGGGTCGACGGCGGCCTCGACGAGTTGCTGCGCGGCTTCGTCCCGCAGGCGAACCGCGTCTCCGTGCAGAAACCATGCGCCGGTCGGTGGACCCTGGTCCAGGGCGCGCGCGAGCCGGGGATCGAGGGGGGCGCTCACGGCGACGGGAGAGACCCGTGCCGCGGGCCGCGGGGGTGGGTCAGCGAGACTCGTCGAGTTGGCCGGAGCGCCGCTCGACCGGCAGGACGATGGAGTCGCGCGTCGCGATCGGGACCGCGTACGACGAACCGAACAGCCCGCCTCCGTCATCGAGCGCCGGAGCGAACGGTACGAGGAACCAGTCGGGCACATAGGGATCGTCGGCGAACCGGCTCCCCTGGCTCTCGGCAACGGTTACCGCGGGCACGTCCGCCATCACCGGCGGAAGCTGGACTTCGACGAGCAGGGGCTGGCTTCCGTTCGATACGCCGAGCGTGAAGAGTCCCGCCGACGCCACGGCGATGGCCGCGGCCCGGCCGACCTGGCCCCGCCACGACCGCTTCGGGGACTCGTCGACGTGGTAGAGGCGATGCTGCAGGCGGGGAAGGAAATCCGGAGACGTGCTGACGCGGGGGAGGGCACGCCATACGGCGAGCCCGCGAGTCATGACCCGCTGGTAGCGCCGACACGACCTGCACTCCTCCAGATGCGCTTCAAAACGACGGCGCTCGCCGGCGGCCAGCGTGCCGTCAAGGTAGTCGGTATGTCGTTCGATAAACTCTTTGCAAACCATCATCGCACCAGCGTTCCTTCCGTTGGCCGGGTCGCGCGGGCCCGGGACTTCAATCGAGCATCGGGGCGATGATGCGGGCGAACCGGTTCCGCGCCCGATTCAGGCGCGACTTCACGGTGCCCAGCGTTACGCCCGTGATCTCGGAAATCTCCTCGTAGCTCTTCCCTTCCAGTTCACGCAGCACGAATACGACACGGTGATGCTCGGGAAGTTCCGCGACCGCGGCCTCGACCTGTTCGCGTACACGCCGCTTGCGAAACAGATCGTCGGGCCGGTAGGCCGTGTCCTCGAATTCAAGCGGCCTGTGGTCGGCTTCCCAGCTCTTTCGGAGCGTATGGAAGAGTACCAGCGGGTTGCGCGCCCGGTTCCGCAGTTCGTTTTTCGCCAGGTTGCTGGCGATCGTATAGATCCAGGTCGAGAACTTCCGCGCGGGATCGAACCGGTGGAGGTGCCGGTAGACGCGCACGAAGGTCTCCTGCACGAGATCTTCGGCACGGTCCCGGTCGCCGATGGTGCGGTAGATGAAGTTCAGCAGGCGGTCCTGGTAGCGGTCGGCGATCTCGTTGAACGCGAAGCGCTGCCCCCCGAGGTAGTGGGTGACGAGTTCGGCGTCCTCGAGGCGCTTCAGCTCTCCGCGCCCGAGCGATGCCATCTCCTCCGGCGCCGCGTGCTGCTGCCTCGATACCTCGAGCTTCGGCTGCGTGTCCATGCCGCTCCCTTTGCGGGGCCCCCTTTTGCAGGCGATTCGGCGTCTTAAACCCCGCCGCCGCCGATTCGATCCATCCGGCGGGCGACCCAGCGCGCCGCGAGGGTCAGCGCGCAGATCGTCTTGCCGTCCCCGATCTCCCCCGAATCGATCATCTCGATGGTACGTCGCAGGGGCAACCGATGCACATCCATGAACTCGCCCGCTTCGTGACTCGTCTCTCCCGCCTCCAGGTCCCACGCCGCGAAGAGGTGAATGATCTCGTCCGTGAAACCGGGCGTCGTGTGCACGGCGGCCAGCCGCTCCAGGCGGCCGGCGCGCAGTCCCGCCTCCTCTTCGAGTTCCCGGAGCGCGCACGCCTCGGGGGGCTCGCCGGGCTCCAGGTTCCCGGCCGGCACCTCCCAGATGAACCCGTTCGCGGCGTACCGGTATTGACGCACCAGCGTGACGATGGGCTCGCGCCGAGCGGCGGCGGCCTCGCCGGGAGGGCCTGGAAGGTCCAGCGCGACGACGGCGGCGGCGCCTGGGTGGCGGATCAGCTCGAGCCGCCCGATGGATCCGTCCGGGAACCGCACGCGATCCACATCGACATCGATCCTGCGCCCGGAGTAGACGCACTCCCCGTCGACGCGGCCCGTCGCGCCGCCGCCCCCGGCGCGTTCGCGCACCCCGCCGTTCACGGCGCGGTCACGAGGCGGACCGGACGTCCACGGGCCCGAGGCCGTCGAGCGTGGGCTCGGCCGTCGCCGCGTCGCCGACGGCGAGGAGCGTGAGGCGGTCGGGATCGAGGTACGTGCGGCAGACCTCCTGCACCGCCTCGGGTGTCACGGCCTCGATGCGGGAGCGGTACGTCTCCCAGTAGTCGTCGGGGAGGCCGAATACGCGCTGACGGCTCACCTTTCCGCAGATCTGCGCCGCGGTCTCGAACTGGAGCGGGAGGGAGAGCGTGAGGGCGTTGCGGGCCAGTGTCATTTCGTCGGCGGTGACGGGCGCCGTCCGCATGGCCTCGATCTCGCGCAGGACCTCCTCGAACGCGGGTCCGGTCCGGGCGGTCTCGACGGCCGTGCGCGCGATGAAGGGCCCGGCGCCGCGGCGGAACCGGAAGCTCGATCTCGCCCCGTAGGTCCACCCCTTGTCCTCGCGCAGATTGAGATTGATCCGGGAGTTGAACAGGCCGCCAAGGATCGCATTGGCCACGATGATCGCGTGATGGTCGGCGGTGTTGTGGGGCACGCCCACCGTCGCAACGCGAATCTCGCTCTGGGCACTGCCGGGACGGTCGATGAGGATGAGGCCCTTCGCCCGCGGCTCCGGCGTTTCCGGAGGGGAGACCGGGGCGGCCTCGCCGCTCCAGGCGCCGAAACGCGCCTCCACCGCGGACAACAGACGCTCGCGGTCGAGGTCGCCGCACGCGATGAGGAGGGCGCCGCGGGGACGGTAGCGCGTGTCGTGAAAGTCCCGCACCGCTTCCGGGCCGATCTCCGACACCGTGGCCCCGGCGCCGGCCACCGGCCGACCGTACAGGCCGTCGCCATAGAGTTCGGCGATGGTGGCGAGGCCCGCGACGGTCGCCGGGTCGTCCGCCTGGCGTTCGATCTCGTCGATGCGCTCGCGCCGGATGCGTTCGACTTCGTGCTCCGGAAACCCGGGATCGAGGATGGTGGCGGCGAGGAACTCGAGCGCCTCGTCGAACACCTCCGACAGGAAGTGCATGGAGACGGCTCCGACAGCGTAGCCGGCCGTCGCGCGGTAGCCGACGCCGAGGCGGTCGAGCCAGCGCGCCATCTCCATGGCGTCCCGCCCGGGAGTGCCGGCGGTGAGGAGCCGGGCGGTGAGTTCGCCGAGACCTCCGAGTCGCGGCGGCTCGGCGCCCGCGCCGCACTCGAGGACGAGGTGGAGCGACACCTCGGGCAGCCCGCACCGCTCGGCGTGCTCGATGCGGAGCCCGTTGGCGAGCGCGTGCCGCTCGAAGCGGGGGAGCGCGAGCGAGCGCGGGGCGGCCGGCGCCGGGCGCGCGGCACGGTCGGGGGTCGCAACTCGGGGGTTCGTCACGCCGCCCCCTCCGTCGGGACCGGCGCGTCCGTCCCGCCCTCGGGCACGACGTGGAGGACGGTGAGGCCGCGCGGATCGAGCACCTCGCGGGCCACGCGCTCCACGTCGGCGCGGGCGACGGCTCCGTAGCGCGCGAAAGCGTCGTTCACATAGGCGGCGTCGCCCCGCAACACGGCCGCGTGCGCGATCGCGTCCGCCCGGTCGCCGAAGCCCGCGCGTCCGTTCAGGAGCCCGCGCCGGGCCCGGTTGCGCGCCCCCTCGATCTCTTCCTCCTCGACGCCGTCGCGGAGCAGGTCGTCGATGACGTCCATCACCTCCGTCTCGAGGTCGGCGGCGCCGACGCCCGGGCGGGCGGTGGCGACAACGAAGGACATCCCGGCGCTCTCGGTCGGCCAGGTGAAGGATATCGCGTCCGCCGCGATCTGCTTTTCGTACACCAGCGTCTTCTCGAGACGGGAACTGTTCCCGTCGGCGAGCAGGTAGTTGAGGGTCACGACGGCCTCGAAATCGGGGTCCGCGTAGCACGGGGAATGGTACATGAGGTACACGCGGGGCATCTGGACGCGGTCCCGAAGAAGCGCGCGCCGCTCTCCGTCGCGGGCCGGCTCGGGGACGTCCGGGGGCGGCGCCACGGGCCGCGCGGGAATCTCCCCGAACCAGGCCTCGACCCGGTCCAGCGCCGCAGCCGGATCGAAGTCGCCGACGAGCACGAGGGCCGCGTTGTTGGGTCCGTAGTGGAGGTCGAAGAACTCGTGTACGTCATCGAGCCGGGCCGCGTCGATGTCGGGCATGTAGCCGATGGTCGGATGGCGGTACGGGTGTCCCTCGTCGTAGGCGCACGCGAGCAGCGTCTCGAACGCGAGGCCGTAGGGGCGGTTTTCGTACGACTGCCGCCGCTCGTTCTTCACGACCTCGCGCTGGTTGTCGAGCTTCTCCCGGGTGATACCCGGCTTGAAGAACCCCATGCGGTCGGACTCGAGCCACAGGCCGAGATCCAGCTCGTTCGCGGGCAGGGTCTCGAAGTAGTTGGTGCGGTCGAACCACGTCGTCCCGTTGAGCGTGCCGCCGGCATCCTGAACGAGCTTGAAGTGGTGCTCGCGCGGCACATGCTCGGACCCCTGGAAGAGGAGATGCTCGAAGAGGTGCGCGAAACCGGTCCGGCCGGCGCGCTCGTTTTTCGATCCCACGTGGTACATGACGTGAACGGCGACGAGCGGCGCGGACCTGTCGGGCTGCAGGATGACCCGAAGCCCGTTGTCGAGGGTGTGCTCGAGGATGTCGAATTTCATCGCTGGTCTCCGTGCCGCTCCCGGCACCGCGGCATGAGGTGAGGCGGAGGGAGATAAGCCGGGTTCTGTTACCGGCGGGCCAGGCCCGCGGCGAGGTCATCTATCTGGGACCTCGGTTGCCCGAGGCCTCGTGCGGCCTACCCGGAACTCGAACGCGACGGGCCGCCGCTCGTTCCTGCTTGGCCTTGCTCCCGGCGGGGTTTGCCGTGCCGTCCCTGTCACCAGGAAACGCGGTGGGCCCTTACCCCACCCTTTCACCCTTGCCTGTGCGCCTGGACCCCTGCGGGTCGCAAGCTGCCATCGGCGGTCTGCTCTCTGTGGCACTTTCCGTCGCCTCGCGACGCCCGGGCGTTACCCGGCGCCGTGCCCTGTGGAGCCCGGACTTTCCTCGAACGGCGTGACGCGCACCCGTCCGCGACCTCTTCTCCCTCCGCCGCGGACAACCTAATCGATTGGCAACCCCTTGAGGAATTGTCTACTCTAAAGGTAGGAGGAGAAGTGTCCGGCGGAAGGGGTTTCCGGGCCCGGAGACTTCGGGAGAAGGAGTCGCGAACGCGCGTAAACCGTATGCTGACTGAGCCTGCCATACCCCGCATGACGATGGTCCTGTGGGCGCTGGGAAGCACGGCCGCGGCGGCTCCACCCGCGGCATCCCAGGAAACCAGCCCTGACGGCCCGTCGTCGTATTACGTCTACGTGGCGGCCGAATCGGAGGATCGCGTCGATCTCGTCCGGTTCGACGGCACCGGTGCGTCGGTGCTGGATTCCGTCTTCGTGGGCCGTTTCCCCACGGAAATCGACGGGCCGCACGGCCTGGCGGTCGATCCGAGCGGGGAGCGGTGGTACGTGACGCTCGCCCACGGGAACCCCTTCGGCACGGTCGTAGCCTATTCCACGGAGACGAACCGCCCGCTCGGGAGCGCGGTGTTGGGGCTCTTCCCCGCCACCATGCAGGTGACGCCGGCAGGCCTGCTCTTCGCGGCGAACTTCAACCTGCACGGCGAACACGAGCCGAGTTCGGTGTCCGTCGTCGACGTCGGCGCGATGATCGAGGTCGCGCAGATTCCGACCTGCACGATGCCGCATGGCTCGCGGCTCACGGCGGACGGGGCGCGGCACTATTCCGTGTGCATGATGGATGAGATGCTCGTGGAGGTCGACGCCCACCGGCTCGAGGTCACGCAGCGCTTTCTCCTCTCCCCGGGCTCTGAGCAGGCGTGGCCGCACGACTGGCTCCCGACGCGGCCCGTGGGAGCGGCCGCGTGCAGCCCGACATGGGCCCATCCGGCCGTGGGCGGACGCCATGTGTACGTCGCGTGCAACCGAAACGCGGAGGTGCTGGAGATCGATGTGCAGTCATGGCGGGTGACGCGACGATTCGAGACGGGCGAGGGTCCGTACAATCTCGATGTTTCTCCGGACGGCGCCTACCTCGTGGTGACGTACAAGGGCGGGCAGGCGACCGGCGTGTGGGATCTCGCCGGCGGGACGGAGGTGGCCCGGGTTCCGAACACGCGGACGCTTCCGCACGGGATCGCGATCTCCCCGGATTCCCGATACGCCTTCGTGAGCGTGGAGGGCGTGGGCGGCGAGCCGGGAACGGTGGACGTGATCGACCTCCGGGCCGGGGTCCGGGCGGCCAGCGTCGACGTGGGGAAGCAGGCGGGCGGCATCGCCTTCTGGAAGGCGGAGCCGCGGTGAAGCGCTGCGCGCTGGCCGTGATCGCGGGGGGGCTCGCGGTCGCGTGCGGGGACGGGGGGAGCACGGAACTCGGCTCTCCGCCGACGACGCTCGTCCCCGTTTCCGCCGACGTACACACGATCGTGACGGGGGAAGCCACCGACCCCCCGATCGCGGTCCGGGTCGAGGACGCGCTCGGAAACGCGGTCGAAGGGGCGCCGGTGCGCTTCGTGATCGTGCGAGGCGAGGGCGAGCTGTCACCGGGCGTCGCGGTCGCGGGGCGGAACGGGGTCGCGGAATCGGTCTACCGCGCGGGGCCCACGCCGGGCGAGGCGGAGATCCAGGCGGACATCCCCAGTGCCGCGAACGTCCCGGCGCTCCGCTTCCTCGTCTTCGCGGAGGCCGCGGACACGGTCCGTCTCAGCATCGTGGAGGGAGACGGCCAGCGGGCGGAGGCGGGGAGCCAGCTGCCGCTCCCGTTCTCCATCCGGGCGGAGACGACGAGCGGCGCTCCTGCCGGCGGCGTCCGCATCGCTCTCGACTGGACGGCGCCGGAAGAAACCCCGGCGGCGGCGGAGGCGGAGGGAACTCCGGAACCGCCGGAGGCGGGGGATATGACGGCCGTGGCGGAACCGGCGGAGCCGGCCGCGCCGGAGGAAGGGCCGGTAAGCGGGGGAGCCCTCACGCACGACATCGTGATGACGGACGCGGACGGACGGGGGGAAGCGGTGTTTACGCTCGGCTCGCGTCCGGGCGACTACCGGATCCACGTCTTCGCCACGGACGGCGTGTACTCGGACACGCTCTCCTTCTCGGCCACGGCGCTCGCATCGCCGAGCGGGGCCGTGCAACTCGACTCGGTCGGGAACGGAAGACTGGCCGCGGGTACGCGGGCGCTCCTCTACGGAGGCGGCTTCCGCCCGGTCGCGGCCGACAACGATGTCTGGATCGAAGGCACGGCGGCGACGGTGGTGAGTGCCACGGAGACGGAACTCACGGTTGAAGTGCCGGCTTTCGCACGTGCCTGCCTGCCCGAGCGCGAGGTCGGCGTGCGGGTGCTCGTGGGCTCCGACGCCAGCAACGGTCTGCTGGTTCCGATGGAACCGGCCAACTTGCGCGTGGGTCTCGAGGTCGGCGAGTCGCTGACCCTGCGCGGGCCCGTCGAGGTAGAGTGCGTTCAGTTCCCACCCGGAGCGCCTGTGGAAGCGGGAGAGGCCGGAGAACCGGGAGCGCCTGAAGACTTCGGGGCGGTGACGCGGGAATACCGGATCGTCATCGGCAACACGGGACGCAACGCCTCGAGCGGGCTCCCGCTTCGGCTCACGCTGCGGACGCCCGCCGACATGTCGGGGGATGGCCGGACGGCGGCGCTCGGCCCCGGGATGGTCGATCCCCGGGTCACGGAGGCCGCGCTCGCCGGCACGCGCAGGGACATCGGGATTCGCGCACGCACGCTCGCACGACTTGTCGAGGCCCGGGTCTCGCCCCTTCGGCTCGATGGCTCGAGGGCGGTTTCCGCCCCCGTCCCGGGAGACACGCTCGAGTACTTCTTCTCCGTCGGTCCGGAGCTGGCAGCGACCTGCGTCGACCCCGCGACGACGGTACGGGGAACGGTGCGCGCCGTGGGCGACCGCGTGGTCCTGGTGGAGGATCTCGCCGTGCCCGCGGGAGGTCCGACAGAGGAGGAATGGCTCGCGCTCGCCGGGGAATTGGACGAGACCGTGCTCCCGGCCGTGACCTCCTACTTCGGCCCGCCCGAGGACATCGACCGGAACGGACGGGTCGTCGTCCTGTTCACGCCCGCCGTGAACCGGCTCGGCGACCGCGGGACGGGCGTCGGTGGCTTCTCCCTCCCCCAGGACCTTGCCGCCTCGGGACGGGACGACGGCGAGTTGTCGGACCCGGACGGCGGGATCTGCCCAGCGAGCAACGAGGCGGAGATCGTCTACAGCGTGAGCGCGGACCCCGATGCGACCCTCGGCCGCGCCATCTCGACGGAGGACCTGCTGCGTGAGACGCCCGCCCTCGTGGCGCACGAAGTCCAGCACATCGTGAGCGCGGGGCGCCGCGTGCCCGTCTCTTCGGCCGGTTTCGGAGCCGCCGAGGAAGTATGGCTGGATGAGGCGCTTTCGAGTCTGGCCGAGGAAGTGGCGGGGCTCGCCGCACTCGGACTCCCCGTGGGAGAGCGCCTCACCTTCGACCGCGTCTCCGAGACGCCCGAGGAACTCGAGACCTTCAACGCGTACATGCTGGGCAACTTCCGCAACCTCGGCCTCTACATGCTCGGGCTCCCCGGGGCCCCCACGGTGTCGACGGACGACCTGGACGGCGTCGGCGGGCTGCAGATGCGGGGCTTCGGCTGGTTCCTCCTGCGACGGCTGGCCGACCAGGCGGGGGGCGACGAACGGGCCTTCTTCCGGTCCGTCGTCGGGGGTGGACGGAACTACGGGCGCGGGATCGCGAACCTGGAACGGGTCACCGGACGGGAATGGGCAAACATCCTGGCGGACGTGTCGGTGTCGCTGGCGCTGGGCGCCGGGACCCTGGACGCGGACACCGAGGATCCCTCCGAAGAGGACCTCGAGGCGCCGGAGGCGGGGCCGGACGCCGGGTCGCCGCTCGCCGCGGCAACGTGGGACGCCACCGATGTGTTCCGATCCTTGAATCAGGATGCGGACACCCGATCGGGTCTTCCGACCGCGATCGCGCTCCGGGCCGAGCCGCTGGGGTTTGAAACCCGGGTGCTGGGCCTCGACGTAGGGCCGTCGAGCGTACAGTACTTCTCACTCGCCTCGGTTCCCGGCGCGCCGGGCCTTTCGCTGTCGCTGGAAACGGCGGGAGGAGCTCCGGCGGGTGAGACTGCGGAACCGCTAATCACGATCGTGAGGATCAAATGAGACGCCCGTCCGGCGTTCTTCTCTTTCTCTTTCTGTGCGGGCTCGCTTCCGGAGCGTCGCAGCTGACGGCCCAGATGACTCCCGTGCCGCCGCTCGGCGACGATACCGGTCCGGAATTGTTCGGACTCGCCGGCGTCATCCAGCCCCTCAACAACCTCACGGACAACACCGGTGCGTACGGCACCGTGATTCCGCCGGACGTGATGATGGGGGGTGAAGCGACCTACTGGGCTTCGCGGTCGGTCGGAATCGGCGTCATGGGGCTCTATTCCCCGGCGACGCTCGAAGGCACCGGCGGCGGATTCGGGCGGGGCATCGGCACGCTCGGCGAAATGGAGTACCTGGCGGGCACGGTGAACCTGACGTTCCGACTGCGGTCCTCCGGCTCGGCGGGGGCGCTCGAACCCTATTTCACGGTGGGCGGAGGGCTCCGGCAGTTGAAGTTCTATGGCGCCGAGGTGCCGAAACTCAGCGCGACGGATCCGATGGCGACGGCAGCGGTCGGGGTCCGGGTCCATCTCATGTCATCGCTATGGTTCCGGGGCGAACTCCGGGACATGGCGTCCTACTACATCTCCGCCCAGACGGACGCGTCGAAGCTGCAGAACGACGTCGGGATCACGATCGGCTTCGGCGTCCGCTACCGCTAACCGCCGGACGAGCCTCCCGTTCCGGTAGGCGAGACGCGCACTTCCAGGGTTCCGGACGGAATCGAAACGGACGTCTCCTCGCCATTCGGCCACACGACGTGCAGCGTCGCGGGGCTGGCCACGCCGAGCGTCTGCGCCGATTCGTGGCGGGCCAGGTAGCCCTCCCCCGAACGCACCTCCCGCGCAGGACCGAAGGTGCCGTTCGCGTATTCGAGCCGGAGGCGGGCGCCGATGGCCCGGGGGTTCGAGGGCGGCCCCTCGAGCGCGACCCGGAGGCCGGGCGTCGCACCGACGTTGCGGTAGAGCCGGGTCTCGCCGCCGTTGACGCCGAAGGCCACGTCCACCCGCCCGTCGCGGTCGTGGTCGGCGAGCGAGACGGCCCGCGCATCTCCGTAGACGGCAATCCCGGACCGGGAACCCGTGACGGGCTCGAAGCCCCCCTCGCCGTCCCCTCTCAGCCAGAGCCCGCGCCCCGCGTCGTAGCGCGGCACCCCCGGCCGGCCGGCGTAGAAGTTCTGTGCGAGGACGAGATCTTCGTGACCGTCCCCGTCGAGATCGCCGGCGGCGACGCCGAACGCGGGCGCGCGCTGGGCCACGGCGGCCAGCGGGGCGCTCTCGAAGCCGGAACGGCGATTGAGCCACACGGTGTGGCGGAGTTCGTTCGCGTCCAGCCGGCGCTCGGGGTCCAGGCCGCCGATGAGGTCGGTCAGGGGTACGCGCGCGAAGCGCTCGTACGTCACGCGGAGGAGCGCCGAGAGTCCGCCGGGGACGGCGAGCACGTCTCTGCCCCGCAGGGGGCGCCACGCACCGGATTCCATCCGGGCCTCGACGAGATCTACGACGCCGTCGCGATTCATGTCGCCGTAGATGAGGGAATAGGCGAACGGCAGGTCGAGATTCGCGCCCCAGCCGGTCGCGACGAGGTCGGGCCGTCCGTCCTCATCGAAGTCCGCGGCCGCGAGGCCGTTCCAGCGCCCCGTGAGCCGCGTGAGCCCCAGGGCGTCGCTCACATCGGTGAAACGGCCCTCATCGTTGCGGAAGAGGCGGACGCTGCCCCACTCGACGGCGAGCGCGAGATCGGGGTCGCCATCGAGATCGTAGTCCGTGAAGAGCGCGGCGGAAACGAGCCCCAGGCGCGCGAAAGGGAGGGAGCGCTCCGCATCGGCGCGCAGGGCGTCGCCGTCGTGGATCAGCAGGCGGGAGTCGACCGCGATGGGGTAGGCGCCCGGGGCGACGCGTCCGCCCACGAAGAGGTCGAGGTCGCCGTCGCCATCGATGTCGGCCTGGGCGAGGGGGCCGGTCGCCGCGGGGAGCCGACCGGGCGAGGTGCCGGCAGCTTCGATGAGCGGGGGCGCCGGCGCGGACGCGCCGAGCGGCGCCGCGATGACCGCGGGGGCGACTGCGGCCTCCGCGGGCGAACCCGCCTCGTACGCGCTCGTGCCGATGAGCAGCGCGACCCGACCGTCGGCCGAGCGGTGCGGCAGCACGGCGGTCGCGTCCCACGCCAGCGCGGGCACGAGGGCCCGCGGGGCGGCGAAACCGTCGCCTTCGTTCCGAATCAGGACCGGGCTGCCCCCGCGGCCGCTTCCGACGACGAGGTCCGCGTCGCCATCGTCCTCCACGTCGATCCACGACAGGCCCGGGCCGGGGCGGTCGAGCGAATGGGGCAGGAGCGGCTGCCGGAGCCGGTCGTCGAAGGGCGATTCGACATGCCGGTGCCCGAGCCGGTCCGAGATGTCGACGAAGTGGACGCCGGCCGCGGCCGCCGCCGTGGCGGGGCCGTGAGCCACCGGCTCCGCGGCCCCGGCGTCGATCGCGTATTCGCGGTTCGCGACGACGTCTCTCAGCCGCGTGCGGCGGCCGTCCGGCCAGTCGACCATGATGGTCATCTCCCCATCCGCCGGGGCGGCGAAGCTGGCCACGGGCTCGGAGGACGAGAGATAGGCGCCGCCCGCCGTGATCTCCCGCACCTGGGCGGGAACCCCATCGGGCGCCTCGAGGCGGATCCGGGCTCCGATTCCGCGCGTGTTGGGCGCCGCGCCCCGCAAGCGCAGCAGAATGCGGGGCGCGGCAGCGTCGTTCCGGTACATCACGGGCGGCGCGCCGAGCCGGGTCACGACGACATCGAGGTCTCCGTCACGGTCGAGATCGCCCGCCGCGAGACCGTGCGAGATGTCGGCCTCAAATCCCCAGCGCCAGCTCTCGCTGACATCCGTGAAGCCGTCCTCCCCTCCTCGGAAGGCGACGTTGGGCTGCGCCAGCGGGGGGAACATGCGCAGGGCCCGATCGGCCGGCAGCCCGGGGATCGCCGCCACCCGCGCGTTGGCGTCGCCATGCAGCTGGTCCCACGCGTGTCCCGTCGTCACGAGGATGTCGTTCCAGCCGTCGAGGTCCGCGTCCATGATTAGCGCGCCCCACGTCCAGTCGGAGGCGGCGAGCCCAAGCTCCCACGCCGCCTCGGCGAACGTGCCGTCCCCCCGGTTGAGCTGCACCGCGTTCCGGTTCACCTGGATTCTCGTGTCCGTGAGGCCGGGCCGTTCCGGGACGGCCTCGTAGCTCGGAGTCTGGACGAGGCGTTCCGCCGCGTCCCGGGCGAGCATGTCGGTGGTGAGCAGATCGAGGTCCCCGTCGCGGTCGAGATCTCCGACATCCACGGACATCGAGGAGAGGCTCGTCGTGCGGACGGCCTCATTCGGGGCGGGCGCGAACGTCCCGTCGCCGCGGTTGATCCAGATGCCGTCCTCGCTGTTGAAGTCGTTCGCGACGTAGAGATCCGGATCGCCGTCCTCGTCCCAGTCGCTGAACCTCGCCGCGAGTCCCCAGCCGCGAGCCGGCGTCGAGACGTTCCCGCGGGAACGCGCGAGGGGCGCTACGGGGGCCGCGGGCACGAACCGTCCGTCCCCGAGCCCGGTGTAATACTCGTCCGGCTCGCCAAGCTCGAAGCGGCGCACGAAGCGGCCGTCGAACTCCACGCGGTAGTGCTCGTCGTAGAGTTCCGCGAGATCCGGGGGAATGACGAGATTCCCGTCCTCGCCGCGCTGGAGGTGGTTGATGTCGAGAACGTCCGGCGGGTAGAGGTCGTCGACCTGCCGCGTCTTGTAGTTGGCGACGTAGAGGTCCAGATCGCCGTCGCCGTCGGTGTCGGCCAGCGTGAGGGTGGTGCTCCCCCACGCCCCGGCGAGACCCGCGTCCTCCAGTTCGGAGAAGCCACCCGCGCCGTCGCCGAGGAAGATCCGGTTCCGGCCCCCGTGGACCGCGATCACGAGATCGAGGTCATCGTCTCCATCGACATCGACGAGCGTGGCGCCTCTCGCGAGCACGTCTTCGAGCGGGAGGGCGGGCGGCGTGATCTCCTCGAAGCGCCAGCCGCCGAGGTTGCGGTAGAGCGCGCTGGCGCGCCCGAAGCCGGCGAAGAAGAGGTCCGCCAGGCCGTCTCCGTCAACGTCTCCGATCGCGACGCCCTGCCCTTCCGCGAGCACCCGGTTGCGGAGGCGCGTCTCCTCGTCGACATCGTACAGGAAGGACACGCCGAGGTCGGAGCCATCGAGCGGCCGGAAGCCGCCCGAGCCCCGCGGCCGCAGCTCTCGCCAGCGGAATCCGTCCTCCTCGACCCAGGGTCCGGGGTCCGGCGCCCCGCACGCCGAGACGAGGAGGGTCGCCGCGAGGAGCGTCCGTGTGTTCAGCCACCCTCCCCGTTCGCCGACGTCCCGCGGCCGCCGCCGATCACGCGCTCGAACAACTCGTAGATGCGCCGGTACTCGTCCGTCCACGACGAGGGCTCCGCGAAACCGTGGTTCTCCACCGGGTACACCGCCATCTCCCAGTTCTCCTTCCCCAGTTCAATGAGACGCTGGGCGAGCCGCACGACGTCGGAGAAATGCACGTTCGTGTCGTACATCCCGTGCGCGATGAGGAGGTGTCCCTCGAGCCCCTCGGCGAAGTAGATGGGAGAGGACTGGCGGTACGCCTCCTCGTCCTCGTGGGGGAGGTTGAGGATGCGGCTCGTGTACCAATGGTTGTAGTGCGCCCAGTCGGTCACGGCGCGGAGCGCGCCGCCCGCCGCGAAGGACTCCGGCGCGGTGAAGAGCGCCATCAAGGTGATGAAGCCGCCGTAGGACCCACCGTAGATCCCCATGCGGTCGGGGTCGACGCCCTCCTCGCGGACGAGGTACGCGGCGCCGTCCACCTGGTCGGAGAGATCCCAGCCGCCCATGTGCCGGTAGATCGCCGTGCGCCAGTCGCGCCCGTATCCGGCGGAGCCGCGGTAGTCGATGTCGAGCACCGTGTAGCCCCGGGCCGCCAGGAAGTGGTGGAACATGTACTCGCGGTAATAGTTCGACCACCAGTTGTGGACGTTGTGCAGGTACCCCGCCCCGTGGACGAAGATGACCCCGGCCCCGTTGGGTTCGACGCCGAAGTCGGCGGGCCGGTAGATGCGGGCGGGCACCGGCGTCTCGTCGCGTGCCTCGAAGTGCACGATCTCGGGCCGGAGCCAGGGGAAGCCGAGCCACGTCTCGGTGGGAGAGGTCGTGACCTGGGTCATCGCGGCGCCCGGCGCGGCGTCGGCGACGTACAGTTCGGGCGGCCGGTTCGCGCGCGAATGGAGGACGGCGAACCGACGCCCGTCGGGCGACGGCGTGACGGTGAACGAACCCTCGCCTTCGAGGAGCTGGACGCGGCCGGAGCCGTCGAAGTTCATCCGCCACGGGTGCTGGTCGAAGGGGGAGAGTTCGCTCGTCTGGAGGAGGAAGGCGTCCCATTCGTCCGGGATCGTCGCGCCGAGGACCTCCCATTCTCCGGCCGTGAGCGCCTCCTTGTCGCCGCCATCGGCGTCGATGGCGTACAGGTGAGAGTACCCCGTCTCCTCGCTCACGTACCAGGCGCGCGGCGTCTCGCCCGCCGCCTCCGCCGGGAGCCAGCCGATGCAGCCCGCGCCCTGGAAGCCGAAGCAGGGGCCGCCGACCCACGCCTCGTCGTGATGCGTGTCGAGCAGCGTCAGCGAGCCGGTCGCCGCTTCGAAGGCGTAGAGGCGCCACGTCTTGTAGTCGAAGTCCACCGCGAAGACGAGCCCATGCGAGCCCGCGTCGTTCCAGCCCGCGAAGCTGGCGACGGCGAGGCGATCGTCGGACTCGGAGCCGCCCGCCTCGGCGTCGGTGGAGTCCGCGTCGTCAGCCCCGGCCGCTGCCTTCCCGGATGCCGTGCCCGAGCCGTCCCCCGTGAGATCGAGCCAGGTCGCCTCGCCCGTCCCCGTGTCGACGATCGCGAGGCGCGAGACGCCCTGCTCGTCGCCCACCTTCGGACGCATCTCAGTGTTCTCGGTATAGCCGGAATCCGTGATCCAGAGGGGGATGTCGGTGCGCCGCCCCCCGTCGTTGAAGCTGCCGCGGGTCGCGGTGACCGCGATCCACGTGCCGGTGGGATCGGCGACGAGCGATTGCGCGCGCTCGCCCTGCGCGAGGTGCAGGGTCTCGCGCTGCCCGGCCTCTCGGAGTTCCCGGCGCTCCTCGGCCCGTTCCTCCCGGATCTCCTGTACGCGGATGTGCTCGAACAGCTCCCGCTGCTGTTCCTCGAGGAAGGCCTTGTGCCCCTCGGCCTCCGTATCCTCGGACGGCTCCGGCCCGCCCACCGCGGTGAGTTGCCGAATCTCGCCGTCGTCGATGTCGAAGGCGAAGAGGTCGTTCCCGCGGCGGAAGAAGATGGAGGCGCCGTCGCCGGAGAAGACGGGATTCATCTCGGCGTCCTCGGTGTGGGTCAGCCGCCGGGTCGCGGCGCCCTCCCGCTCGATGAGATAGAGGTCTCCGCCGGAGGACGTCACGCGCCGGCGGCCGTCCGGGGAGACGTCGCCCGACGCCAGGATCGGACCGAGGCGGAGTTCCTCCTCGTCGTCGACCCGCTCCGGCGTGCCGCCGGTCGAACGGACCCGGTGGAGGGCGCGTTGCTCGTGCCACTCGGCGCCGCCCGGCAGCCAGCGGAAGTAGATCCACTGGCCGTCGTCGGACCAGCTCACGCCGACGGGCGCCTGCCCGACGTGCTCGGAGCCCCGCATGATGGACTCGAGCGTGAGCGCAAAGGCGTTGTCGCGCGCGGGGAGGGGTTCGAAGCGGGCGAGTTCCTGCGCCTTCAGGGCCGGAGTGGCCGCCAGCGCGACCGCGACCGCGGCGGTCCACGAAGCGATACTCCACGAGGCAGCGGGCCACGTGGCGGGGGGGCGGAGGTGCGGGGAGAACTTCACGGGGTACCTCCTCCGTTCCTGGAGGGCAGATACTGTCCGGGGATCGGCAGATCCGGCCGTTCCGGGGCCCAGTAGATCGTGACGACGTACCAGCGGTCGCCATCGTGCATGAGCTGGATCGAGTTGATGCCGCGCGCGAACGGCTCGGGGTCGTCCGCCGTGCGCTTCGAGTCGTAGGTGGAGAACGCATGCACCACGGGGCCGAAGCGCTCCTCGCTGCGGGCGATCTCCCGCTCGAAGAAGCCGTTCTGTTCGAGAAAGCCGCCCGCCTGTTCGGCGTATTCTCCGGGGCTCCACACCTGGTAACCGTGCTCGCCCTCCGGGGACCGGCCCGTGGGAATGAGCCGGGCCTCGGGGATGAACAGGGAGCGGAAGCGGTCCCAGTCGCGCGCCTGCCCGGCCGGACCCGAGATCACGTCGTAGAGCGCGGTCAGGATGCTGTCGACCGACTCCACGTCGCCGGGATCGGCGTCGGGCCAACTCTCCGCCATGGCCACGTTCGCGCGGCTCTGGGCGAGTGAGGGGGCGGGCGGCGCGAGCGCCAGGGGTCCGGCGGCCAGCGCGCCGAGGAGGAAGAGTGTACGCAGTCGTCGCATCGGTCAGCTCCGGGTGAGGTGGTTGGGGCGTCCCCGAATCTAGCGTCGTGTCCCGGAAATACCACGGCCATTCGAGCACGCGGACCCGGCGACCGGCGCGACCCGACGACCGGGACCGGCACACGGCGTCGCACGCGGCGCTCGGTTGCATCGGACGCGGGCCGGTTCTACCGTTTTCGGCTCGCGCCACCCGCGCCCGTAGCTCAATTGGATAGAGCGTCTGACTTCGGATCAGAAGGCTGGGGGTTCGAGTCCTCCCGGGCGCATGATCCCCGTACGATGACGTCAGCGACTCATTCGACTCCGGTGGCTCCGCAGACATGAAACCGAGTCCGGACACGCGACACAGCCGGCCCGCGACCCCTTCGCCGGCCGCCCAGTGTCCCATCGATCACGCGGCGGCCGAGCGCGCCGCGCGCTCACTGCCCGGGCCGGTGCGGCGGGCCGTCTTCCTGGGCGTGGGGAGCCTCAGCGTGGGCGCCGGCATCATCGGCATCGTGGTACCGCTCTGGCCCACGACCTGCTTCCTCCTGCTCGCCGCGTGGTGCTTCGCGCGCAGTTCGCCTCGTGCCGAGCGCTGGCTGTACGAGAACCGCCTCTTCGGCCGCTACCTCGCCGCCTACCGGGAGCGCGGCGTCATCTCCACCCGCGTACGGCGCGGCGCGACGATCTTCCTGTGGAGCGCGATCCTCGTCTCGGCCGTGTTCGCCGCCGGACAGCTCTGGCTCGTCGCGCTCCTCCTGCTCGTCGCCGCCCTCGTCACCGCCCACCTCTACTCCCTCCCGGGCGAAGGCTAACCGAGCGGCGCTACTCGGCGGGGCGCGTGACGGCGCGCTCGTGGACGACTTGCGAGCCGGGCGGAGTGATGATTCGGCAGGTGGGGCCGGGAGCCCGCGCGAGCCGGTGATCGAGCGTCAACAGAGGGCAGGAGAGCGCTTCGGCGAGCGCCACGTACCAGCCATCGTAAATGCTGACGTTGTGGCGCAATTCCCAGACGCGATCGGCTAGAGGTTCGAACGGGAACGGCTCGATATCGAGTGTTAGCAAGTCGCGGCGGGCGAGATTGGCCTCGGAGGTCTCCAGCCGTTCGGCAAGCTCCAGCCGGCGAAGCACGTTGCTCGCCTCCGCGAGGGCGATCTGTGGAACGGCCAGCGCACGGCCCTCGCGAGCTGCCTCCGCCATGGCAGCTTCGGACCATGCGCCGTCCGTCCCGAGGCCGGCTACCGCCGCCGCGAGGGCCGACGCATCAACGACGACCGTCACTTCCGGTCGGCGTCTCGCGCCTGCAGGATGCTCTCGGTCGTCACCCGATTGGTCGACAGCCGCTTGCGAGCGCGAACGCTCTCGACCCACTCCTCCACGGTCGGTTTCGCCACCAGCCGCGTGAGTTCGCCGCGCAGATACCGCTGCATCGACTGGCCGCGAGAAGCCGCGCGCACCTTCAGCCGGTCACGCACTTCCTCGGGGACGTCTCGAATCGTGATCTGAACGCTCATGACATCATTTTGACATCAACAACAGCGTTTCGCAAGCAAGCACGTTCCCACGGGAACGTCTCCCGGGCGCAGCCGGCCCGACCTACGCGCCGAGGGCGGAGATCAGGTCGGAGCGGGTGAGGATGCCGAGCGTGCCGTCTTCTCGCCGCACAAGCACGGCGGGCTGGTCTCCGCTGAGCGCGTTGGCGAAGGCGTGGACGGGGTTCGAGGCCTCCACCGCCGGGAAGGGCGGGCCCATGACATCGCGCACAAGACGCCCGCGCGCGTCGGGGTCTCCCATGAGGAAGCGGAGGATGTTCCGCTCGATGAGGCTCCCGACGACTTCTCCCCTCTCCATCACCGGCAGCTGGGAGATCGCGTGTTCCCGCATCGACGCGATCGCATCCTCGAGCGACATGTCGACCGGGGCCGACACCAGCGGCCTCTCGGTCGAACGGCGCGCGACGAGCGCTTCCGCGGTGAGGGTCTCTCCCTCATCGAGGAAGCCGTGCTCCTGCATCCAGACGTCGTTGTAGACCTTGCCGAGTGACCGGTAACCGCCGTCGGGCATGATTACGACAAGCACCGCGTCGCCGTCGACCGCCTGACGGTTCGCCTCCATCCACTGGAGCGCACCCGCCATCGCCATGCCGCACGAGCCGCCGAGGAACATCCCCTCCTCGCGCGCGAGGCGCCGGGTCATGAGCATCGACTCCCGGTCCGTGACGCGCACGTAGTCGTCCACCATGTCGAAATTCATGTTGCCCGCGAGGATGTCCTCCCCCACCCCTTCTGTGACGTAGGGATAGATTTCGTCCTCGTCGAACTCGCCGGTGTGGAAGTACTTCCAGTAGACGGAGCCGTATGGGTCCACGCCGATGATCCGCACGTCGGGCTTCCGTTCCTTGAGGTAGGCGGCGGAACCGGAGATCGTGCCGCCGGTGCCGGAGCCGACGAAGAGGTGCGTGATCCTCCCCTCCGTCTCCTCCCATAGTTCCGGACCGGTCGTCCGCAGGTGGGCGCGCGTGTTGGCGGGGTTGTCGTACTGGTTCATGTAGAAGGAATTGGGGGTTTCCTCCGCGAGCCGGCGCGAAACCTGGTAATAGGAACGCGGATCCTCGGGGTCGACCGCGGTGGGGCAGACGATGACCTCCGCCCCGAGCGCCCGCAGGATGGCGATTTTCTCGGGGCTCTGCTTGTCGGTGGTCGCGAAGATGCACTTGTAGCCGCGCGCGATGGCGGCCAGCGCGAGCCCGACGCCGGTGTTGCCGCTCGTGCCCTCGACGATCGTGCCGCCGGGCTGGATCGCGCCCCGCTCTTCGGCGTCGTCGAGCATCGAGACGCCGATGCGGTCCTTGACGGAGCCGCCGGGGTTGAAGTACTCGAGCTTCGCGAGGACGGTGCCGGGCAGGTGCGCGGCGAGGCGGTTTACGCGCACCAGCGGCGTGCCGCCGATCGTGCCCAGGATGTCCTCGTGCCACATGGCTTCGCTTCTCTTGCTCCAGGGGTTCGTCACATCGGGACGGCTCGCTGCCCCGGAGCAGTCGTGGCCCGGGGATTCGCGAGACGTGGGAACGGGCCAAGATGCGTACCGTGCCGATTCTCCGGCAAACCTCCGCGAGCCGCGCCCATATCCGCGTGTCCCGCCTACCGTGTCGCTCGGCGGATGGCGGCGATCGCGGCGGGGCCCACGCGGCAACAGCCTCCGACGCCATCGGCTCCCTCCTCCCGCCATGCCGCGGCACTCCGGGCCCAGTCCATCGGGGTCGCGGGACCGCTCCAGCGCTTCGCGTCCGCGTCCCATGCCTCCCCCGAGTTGGGATAGGCGAGGATCGGCTTTTCGGTCGCCCGCCGCGCGGCGCGGATCAGGGGCGTGACGAAGCGCGGATCGACGCAGTTCACGCCGACCGCGACGACGTGAGGTTCGGCGTCGCACAGCGCGACGGCGGTCGCGAGCGGGGTGCCGTCCGCGAGGTGGGCGCCGTCGCGACACTGGAAGCTGATCCATGTCGGGCGGTGGGACACGGCGGCGAGCCGGCAGTAGGCGCGCGTCTCCTCCACGGACGGCGTGGTCTCGCAGGCGAGGAGGTCGGCCTCGGTCTCGGCGAGGACCTCCCAGCGCGGGGCGTGGAAGTCATACAACGCGGCCGCGGAAAGGTCGTAGCCGCCCGTGTACTCCGATCCATCGGCCAGGTAGGCTCCGTACGGCCCGATGCTCGCCGCCACGAGCGGCGGCGGCCGGTTCGGGGGCGGCGGATCGGCGGGCGGAGGCGGCGTGCCATCAGGCTCGGGCGCCACCCGACCACCGAGGAAGTCCGCGCGGGCGGCGATGGCCAGCTCGACGGAGTCGCGCAGGAGGCGGGTGGTCGCCGCCGCGTCGAGCCCCCGGGCCGCGAAGCCCTCGAAGGTCGCCTGGTAGGTTGCGGTGGCGATGCAGTCGGCCCCCGCCTCGAGGAAGCGACGGTGCGCGGCGCGGATCGCTGCGGGATCGTCGATGAGGACGCGGGCGGACCACAGGGGGTCGTCGAGATCGCAGCCCAGTGCCTCGAGTTCCGTCGCGAGGCCGCCATCGAGCACCAGGAAGCCCTCCCGCTCGAGGAAGTCGCGGATCGGGTCGGTCAACGCGGGTCCGGGCCGACCATGATCGAGAACCCTTCGAACACGAACTCGACCCCGCCGTCCCGCAGTCGGTTGCCGACGGCGATGCCATCGAACATGGCTTCCACGGCGTCGTGCAGCTCAAGCAGCCGCGAGGGCTGCGCGACCGGCGTGTTGTGGCCCGTGAACAGCGTCGTCAACTCGGGAACGAGCTCGGCGAGCCGGGCCACCGAACTCCGGTACGCCTCCAGCTCCGTCTCGGGCGCGAACAACCAGATCGGACCCTCGTAGAAGGAATCTCCGGTCCAGAGGAACCCGGCTTCGCGGTCGAGAAGGGCGATCGCGTCGGGCGTGTGACCGGGCACGGCGAGGACTTCGAGCGTGCGTCCGCCCAGGTCGATCCGGTGTCCGTCGTCGATGAAGGCGGAGATCTCAAAGGCGGGCGTGTGGTAGTTGTCCTCCGTGATCCCGGCGGGCAGGGGCCGGCAGAGCGCGGTCGCGGCCACCTCCGCTCGCGCCTCGGCGTTCGTGCGGCCGCGGGCACGCGTGCGGGTGAACTCCGTGTCCATGGCGAGCACGCGCTCGAACTCGGCGTTGCCTCCGACGTGGTCCATGTGCGTGTGCGAGTTGAGGACGGTCACGGGCAGCGCCGTGAGTTCGTCCACGACGCTGCGGATGCGGCCGATCCCCATCCCGGTGTCGAGGAGGAGGGCACCCTCCTCGCCCAGGATCAGGTAGGAGATGACCTCCTGGAACTGGAACGGCTCGTAGATGGCGTACACGCGCGGGGCGACGCGATACACCTCGAACCAGTCATCCGCGACGTC
Source organism: Gemmatimonadales bacterium (assembly GCA_009838765.1). Lineage (GTDB taxonomy): Bacteria > Gemmatimonadota > Gemmatimonadetes > Palauibacterales > Palauibacteraceae > Palauibacter > Palauibacter ramosifaciens. Next base: position 50,472 of record VXQX01000082.1, on the reverse strand, counting down.
GAGGCGCTCCAGGTCGGCGTACTGCGACCGCGGCACGTTCGAGCAGAACCCTACCGTGGCGGCGCGCGATTCGGGGGCGGACTCGCCACCGGGCCCGCAGGCGAGGGCCCCGCCGGCCAGCGCCCCGCCGGCCAGCGCGCCCGCGCCCGCCAGCCGGAGGATCGCCGCACGCACGTCCGCTATCCGTCCTGGTCGGCGGTGATGACGCGTCCTACCCTCGCCTGGAGCATCCGGTTGAACTCGGCGAGTTCGCCCGACAGCACGGCCTGCAGCCGCAATTCGACCTCGTCGATCTGGTCGCTCAGGATCTGCGCCACCTCGGCGTGCTGCTCGGTGGGCGGGAAGTCGGCGATCCCCACGGCGCTCTGCAGATATGACAGGCGCCCGCCGATCATCGACGGCCACCGCGCCCCGTCCGGCCCCGTGTTCTTCAATTGGACGAGCTCGCCCTCCACTTCGCTGAGGCGTTCGTCGAGCGCTTCGCCCGCCTCAAGCACGTCCTCGGCGTTTCCCGCCTCGTCGAGCACTGGGCGCAGGTCGAAGATCTGTCGCCGCAGTAGTTCGATGTGGTTGACGAGGTCGGCCACCCGGTTCCGGTCGGCGACGATCTCGTCCAGCAATCGCTTCTGCGCCAGGATGTCCGCCATGCTGCCCGCGGAGTTGGGATCCCGGAGTACGGTCAACGACTGCCGTCCGGCTACTTCTCCGTCCACAACCAGCACGATGATGTACGTGCCGGGGGGTTCCCGCGGTCCGGTGCTCCCCGGGCCGCCGCTTGCGCGGGCGACCTCCGGCAGGGGGAACCACTCCGCATGGAGCGGTTTTGTCCTGAAGAGGATCGGCTTCGGACCGGGCCCGCGGAAGTTCCACCACACCCGGTTGAACCCTTCGCGGTTCGTGCCGTCGAGTGTGGCCAGAGTCTCGCCATCAATGTTCTCGATCCGAACCTGCACCTCGCGCCTGTCGCCGTCTGCGAGCCAGTAGTTGATCGACGCCCCGTTGGGCGGGTTCTCCCCCGCGGAGGGGTCGGCGAACATGATCATGGGCTCGGCCGTCGGGTTGAAGCGGTAGGCGTCGCGAGGCTCGAACAGGTGCGCGCCGGAGGCAACGATCTCCGGCGTCAGCTGCTGGATGGGGCTCAGGTCGTCGAGAATCCAGTAGCCCCGCCCGTAGGTCCCGGTCACGAGGTCGTTGAAGTGTTCCTGCACGACGAGCCCATAGTAAGGGGTCGGGGGCAGGTTCGGCATGAACCGATGCCAGTTCTCCCCGTCGTCGTAGCTGAGATAGAGACTCGACTCGGTGCCCAGGTAGAGGAGTCCCGGTCGCACGGGGTCCTCGAGCAGGGTGCGTGTATAGTCGACCGGTTCGTTTTCGACGCCGTTCGTAATCCGGGTCCACGTCTCCCCGAAGTCGTCCGTCCTGTAGGCGCGGGCCTCGAAGTCGCCGACCTGATGGTGTTCGATCGTGATATACGCCTTGGCCACATCGAAGCGGGAGGCGTCAATGCTCCGGACCACGCCGTCGGGCGGGAGATCGGGAATGTTCGCGGTGACGTTCGTCCACGTCTCGCCATCGTCGCGGCTCAGGTGGACGAGTCCGTCGTTCGTGCCCGCCCAGAACACCCCCTGCTCCAGCGGCGACTCGTCGAAGGCGTAGATGACGCAGCAATACTCCACGCCGATGTTGTCGGGCGTGAGGCCGCCGGAGATCGACATCCGCGAGCGGTCGTTCGTGGAGAGATCCGGGCTGATCGCCTCCCAGCTCTGCCCCCGGTTACGCGTGCGGTGCACGTGCTGGCTGGTGACGTAGATCGTCTCGTTGTCGTGAGGCGAGATCAGAAGGGGAAAGGTCCACTGGAAGCGGTAGCGCAGCGCCTCTGCGGGGTAGCCGCCGGTGGACTCCGGCCAGACCTCCACCTGGCGGAACTGGCCGCGGGACAGCTCATGCCGGGTGACGATCCCGCCCCGCGCGCCGGATCCGGAGGCGGTGGACCAGATCACGTCGGGATCGGTCGGGTCGGGCGTGGCAAAGCCGCTTTCGCCCCCGCCTACGCTGATCCAGTCGCCTCGCGGGATGATCCCCGTCGTCCAGAAGCCCTCGTATCGCGTATTCGACGGCCCGTGCACGGACGGCCCGTCCTGCAGGTTCCCCATCACGTTGTACGGAATCGCGTTGTCCACTGTCACATGGTAGGACTGCGCGACCGGCAGCTGGACGCGAAACCAGGAGGCCATTCCGTTCTCGGTGATGTGCACACCCATGTCGCCGCCGATGATGGCCCGATTCGGATCTTCGGGATCGATCCAGATATCGTGGTGGTCGTAGCCGGGAGAGGACGGCTGGCGGCCGTGCGGGCCGCGCAGGAAGTGATACAGCGTGTAGCTCTCGCCGCCGTCGCGACTCACGGCAAAGCTCGATGAGAGGAAGTAGACTTCGTCACGGTCGCCGGAGGAGACGCCACAGCGGGTGTAGTAGGCCTGGCGCGTCGCGAGGTCGTGACTGTGGTTCACGAGCCGCCACGTCCGGCCGCCATCGTCGCTGCGCCACAACTCGCCCGTGTCGGTCTCGTAGCCCACCATCGGCACGCCATCGCTCGTCTCGATGAGGGCATACACCCGATCGGAGTCCGAGCTGGACATGCACACTGCGATCTTGCCGAGCGTTCCGGTCGGGAGACCGTTCCCCCGGAGCCTGGTCCATGTGTCGCCACCGTCCATCGTCAGGTGGAGCCCGCTCCCCGGGCCCCCGCTGTCGCGCTTCCACGTCTTGAGGTCGATGTCCCACATGGTCGCGAAGATCTTCCGCGGGTTGGCGGGGTCCATGACCATGTCGTAGGCACCGGTACCCGGATCCACGAACAGGATCCGTTCCCAGGAGGCACCGCCGTCTCTCGTACGGTACACGCCGCGCTCTCCCGACTCCGCGTAGGCGTGGCCGAGCGCGGCGACGTAGACGATGTCCGCGTCGGCGGGATGGATGAGGATCCGCCCCACTCGGCCGGTGCCCTCGAGGCCCATGTGGGCCCAGCTCTCGCCGCCATCGGTCGACTTCCACACTCCGTTGCCGATCGAGACGTTTGAGCGGATGGAGGTCTCGCCGGTGCCTGCCCAGACGATTGCGTGGTCGGTCGAAGCCACGGCGAGGGCACCGATCGAGTGCACCGGCTGATCGTCGAACACCGGCCGCCAGTGGAGACCGGCGTCGTCCGTTTTCCAGATGCCGCCGGTCGCGGCGCCGGCAAAGTAGGTCGATGGGTCGCCGGGGACGCCGGCCACCGAGGCAACTCGGAAACCGACGGGTCCGATGTGGCGCGCCCTCAGACCGTCGTAGTGCCGAGACGCAAGCTGTTGCCCGCCCAGCGGCCCGGCGAGCGGAGCCGCGGCGGAAAGCACGGTCGCCGCCAATGCCGCGACCAATGCCGCCGCCCCGGGCGAGACGGCCAGGGCGCGCACTCGAGGGTGGAGTCGCGCCCCGGTCGCCCCCGGGGCACGTCTACTCCGTGGTGATGACACGTCCGACGCGCGCCTGGAGCATCCGGTTGAACTCGGCGAGTTCGTCGGCCAGCACCGCCTGCAGCCGCACTTCCACGTCGTCGATCATGTCGCTCAGGATCTGTGCCACTTCGGCGTGCTGATCGGTGGGCGGGAAGTCCGCCGTCCCCACCGTGCGCTGCAGGTAGGAGAGGCGGGCGCTGATCATCGCCGGCCAGCGCACCCCGTCGGACCCGGTGTCCTTGAGCTGCACCAGTTCGCTTTCCACCTCGATGAGCGATGCGTCCAGCGCCTCGCCCGCCTCGAGCACATCCTCCGCGTCTCCCGCCTCCTCGAGCACGGGGCGCAGATCATGGATCTGGCGGCGCAGGAGTTCGATCTGGTTGACGGCATCGGCGAGCCGGTTCCGGTCCTCCACGATTTCGTCGAGCAACGCCTTCTGGGCGAGGATGTCCGCCATGGACCCCTCGGAGTTCGGGTCCCGGAGGACGGTCAGTTGCTGCGACCCCGCGTCCTCGCCGTCCACGACCAGCGTGACCGTGTAGGTGCCCGGTGGCTGCCTCGGCCCCCCACCGCCACCGAAGAAGAAGCCGCCCCCGGCCTGCCGGGAGACCTCGGGCATGGGCATCCAGTCGGCGAACTGAGGCTTCGTCCGGTAGAGGATCGGCTTGGCGTCCGGGCCGCGGAAGTTCCACCACACGCGGTTGAAGCCGTCGTGGTGCGTCCCGTCCAGAGTGGCCAGCGTCTCGCCAGCCGAGGTTTCGACCCGCACCTGCACTTCGCGCCCTTCCCCATCCGCAAGCCAGTAGTTGATCGACGCGCCGTTGGGCGGGTTCTCGCCCACCGACCAGTCTTCGTACATCACCTGGGGCTCGGAGATGTCGTTGAAACGGTACGCGTCACGAGGCTCGAACAGGTGCGCGTCGGAGGCCGCGACCTCGGGCGTGAGCTGCTGGACGGGACTCAGATCGTCGAGAATCCAGTAGCCGCGCCCGTACGTCCCGGCCACGAAGTCGTTGAAGTGCTCCTGGATGATGAGCCCGTAGTACGGCGACGGCGGGAGGTTCGGCATGAAGAGTTGCCAGCTCTCCCCGTCATCGTAGCTGATGTAGACGTTCGTCTCGGTGCCGAGGTACAGGAGCCCCGGCCGCACCGGGTCCTCGAGCAGGTACCGGGTGTAGTCCACCGGGTAGTTGTCGACACCGTTCGTGATCTGCGTCCACGTCTCGCCGAAGTCGTCCGTCCTGTAGGCGCGCGCGTCGAAGTCGCCGACCTGGTGGTGCTCGATCGTGATGTAGGCCTTCGCGACGTCGTGGCGGGACGCGTCGATGCTCCGCACGACGCCGTCGGGAGGCAGGTTCGGGATGTTCCCGGTGACGTTCGTCCACGTCGCGCCATCGTCGCGGCTCACCTGCACGAGTCCGTCGTTCGTGCCCGCCCAGAAGACGCCCTGCTCGATGGGCGACTCGTCGAAGGCGTAGATGACGCAGCAGAATTCGACGCCGATGTTGTCGGGGGTGAGGCCGCCGGAGACCCCCATCTTGGAGCGGTCGTTCGTCGACAGGTCGGGGCTGATCACATCCCAGCTCTGGCCCCGGTTGCGCGTGCGGTGCACGTGCTGGCTGGTGACGTAGATCGTCTCGCTGTCGTGGGGGGAGATGAGGAGGGGGAAGGTCCACTGGAAGCGGTAGCGGACATCGCTGGCCGGGCGTCCGCGCGTCGATTCCGGCCACACTTCGACGTCGCGGAACTGCCCGCGCTCCCGGTCGTGGCGCACCACGATGCCACCGACGGCACCCGACCCCGAGGCGCTCGACCACACGATGTTGGGATCCGTGGGGTCGGGCGTGGCAAAGCCGCTCTCGCCTCCGCCGACGGTTCTCCAGTCGCCGCGCGGGATGAGTCCACGGGCCCAAAAGCCCGTGTAGCGCGTGTTCGACGGCCCGTGGTAGGAGGGCCCGTCCTGGCGGTTCCCCATCACGTTGTACGGGATCGCGTTGTCCACCGTGACGTGGTACATCTGCGCGATCGGCAGTTGCATGCGAGACCATGACTTCATGCGGTTCTCGGTGATCGCGACGCCGCTGTCGCCGCCAATGAAGATCCGGTCCGGGTTCTCCGGATCGACCCAAACATCGTGCAGATCCCAGCCCGGGGCGGCCGGGTCGCCGCCGGGGGCGCCGCCGCCGAGGAAGTTGAACATCTCGTACGTCGCGCCTCCGTCGCGGCTCACGCTGAAGCTGGACGAGAGGAAGTAGAGTTCGTCGCGATCCCCGGAGGAGACGCCGCAGCGCGTGTAGTAGGCCTGCCGAGTCGCGAGGTTGTGGCTGTAGTTCACGAGGCGCCACGCGCGGCCGCCGTCATCGCTGCTCCATAGCTCGCCCGTGTCGGCCTCGTACCCCTCCATCGGCACGCCGTCGCTCGTCTCGATGAGGGCGTACACCCGGTCGGAGTCCGAGTGGGACATGCAGACGGCGATCTTGCCGAGCGTGCCCGTCGGAAGCCCGTTCCCCTCGAGTTCGGTCCACGTGTCCCCGCCGTCCATCGTGAGGTGAAGCCCGCTCCCCGGCCCGCCGCTGTCGCGCTTCCACGTCTTGAGATCGATGTCCCACATCGTGGCGAAGATCTTCCGCGGGTTCGCCGGATCCATGACCATGTCGTAGGCGCCCGTCCCGCGGTCCACGAAGAGGATCTTCTCCCACGAGGCGCCGCCGTCGAAGGTCCGGTACACGCCGCGCTCATCGGATTCCGCGTAGGCGTGGCCGAGGGCCGCTACGTACACGATGTCCGCGTCCGAGGGGTGGATCAGGATGCGGCCGACGCGGCCGGTCCCCTCCAGCCCCATGTGGGTCCAGCTCTCGCCGCCGTCCGTCGACTTCCAGACGCCGTTCCCGATCGAGACGTTCGAGCGGATCGAGGTCTCGCCCGTCCCCGCCCACACGACCGCGTGGTCGCTCGGGGCGACGGCGAGGGCGCCGATGGAGTGCACCGGCTGGTCGTCGAACACGGGCCGCCAGTGCAGGCCGGCGTCGTCGGTCTTCCAGATCCCGCCGGTCGCGGCGCCGGCAAAGTACGTGTTTCGGTCCCCGGGGACGCCCGCGATCGAGGAGACGCGGTTGCCGACGGGTCCGATGTGGCGCGCCCGCAGGCCCTCATACTGCTCGGGCGTGAGTTGCTGGGCCGCCAGCGGAGCGGCGGCCGCAAGGGCGAAGGCGAGACTGATGGAGAAGCGGCGAACGTTGGACATGGCTCTCTGCCTCGTGAAACGGGTCGTTTGAGCGAGGAAACGTGCGGCCCCGGACGGATACGGGCCAGAGCTCCGCGGCCCCCGCCCGTCCTGCAGGTCAGTTGTAGGCCGGGAGTCCGGTCGCGTCGTGTCCCAGGATCAGGGAGTGAATGTCGTGCGTGCCCTCGTACGTGTAGACCGACTCCAGGTTCGCCATGTGACGCATCGAGGCGTACTCGGCGAGGATACCGTTCGCGCCGAGCAGGCGCCGCGACTCGCGCGCGCACTCGCAGGCCATGTCCACGTTGTTTCGCTTCGCGAGGGAGACGTGCTGCGGCCGCATCGTGCCCTCGTCCTTCATCCGGCCGAGCCGGAGGCAGAGAAGCTGCGCCTTCGTGATCTCGGTGAGCATGTCTGCGATCCGGACCTGCTGGATCTGCGTCTGCGCGATCGGCGTTCCGTCGAACTGCACGCGGTTCTTCGCGTAGTCGACCGACTCGCGATAGCAGGCCATGGCGGCACCGACGGCCCCCCACGAGATCCCGTAGCGCGCCTGCGTGAGACACTTCAGCGGGCTCTTGAGCCCTCCGCTGCCGGGGAGGAGGTTCGTGCGCGGTACCCGCACGTCCTGCAGCGCGAGTTCGGAGGTGTCGGAGGCCAGGAGGGAGAGTTTCCCCTTCTGGTCGCTGGCGGTGAAGCCGTCGCGCCCGGTCTCGACGATGAAGCCGCGGATCGAGCCGGCGTCGTCCAGGTCGCCGGTCTTGGCCCAGATCACCGCGACGTCGGACATCGAGCCGTTCGTGATCCACATCTTCGCGCCGTTGAGGACCCACTCGTCCCCGTCCTCGACGGCTCTCGTGATCATCCCGCCGGGGTTGGATCCGAAGTCGGGCTCGGTGAGGCCGAAGCAGCCGATGGACTCGCCGCTCGCCAGCCGCGGCAGCCACTCGCGCTTCTGTTCCTCCGATCCGAAGGCGAAGATCGGGTACATGACGAGGGCGCCCTGCACCGAGACGAAGGAGCGGATGCCCGAGTCCGCGCGCTCGAGTTCCTGCATGATGAGGCCGTAGGCCACGTTGTTGAGGCCCGCGCAGCCGTACTCCTCGGGCAGGTTCGCCCCGAAGAAGCCGAGTTCGCCCATCTGGGGGATGAGTTCCCCCGGGAACGTGCGTTCGACGTAGTGGTGGCCGATGATGGGCAGGACCTCCTGATCCACCCACTCGCGCACCAGGTCCCGGATGGCAATCTCTTCTTCGTGAAGGAGCGCATCGAGATTGAAGTAGTCGACACCTTCGAAAGTCATTCGCGAATCTCTCCGGATTCCGGGCAGCCCGTGGCTGCGGGACGGGGGACGGCGGACGAATCCGCGCGGAAACAGTGGACGCCGAGCGCGACGCCGGCGGCGACGAGGAGGAGACCCCCGACGACCCCCGGCCAGCCGTAGACGTGCGCGTTGATGACGAGGACGATCCCGAGCATGGTGGCGAGCGCCGCGGCCGGAAGCCCCAGCACCGTGCGGACGCCGGCGCCCCTGCCGGGCCGGTCGCCTAGCCGAGCCGCCACCGCGTGTAGCCTTTCACGACCTCGCGGCCGATGCGGAAACCGAGGTAGTACGCGGCCACGAGCGGCAGCCCCCACGCGTACGCGGGCAGAAAACCGAGGTCGGGGGAGGCGCGGAGCCAGAACATGACCCAGACGGCGAAGGGCAGCGTGATGCACCCGGCGACGACGTGGCGCCAAACCCGCATCCGCCGCTGCATGCGCGGCCCGCAGGGCTCGCACCAGTCGTCGCCGTCCAACTGCCCCTTGGGGAACATCTGGCCGCAGGCGCCGCACATCACGCCCTTGAAGTGAAGCTCTTCCGTCCGCCCGCGACCCGTGCCGGTCGTTCCGCGCCGGTCATTCACCCGCGACACCCAGTCGTTCGATCACCGCGCCGGCAAACTCCGCCGTGCGGGCGGAGCCACCGAGGTCCGGCGTATAGGCGGCGCCCTCCCGCAGGGTCCGGTGCAGGGCGGCGCGGATGCGCGTGGCCACTTCGCGTTCCTCGAGGTGGTCGAGCAGGAGGCAGCTCGCGAGCAGGAGGGAGGTGGGGTTCGCGATCCCCTTTCCCGCGATGTCCGGGGCCGATCCATGCACCGCCTCGAAGATCGCCGCCCGTTCGCCGAGGTTCGCGCCCGGCGCGAAGCCGAGCCCGCCGATGAGTCCGGCCACCTGATCCGAGAGGATGTCGCCGAACATGTTCTCGGTCACGATCACGTCGAAGCGGTACGGATCCAGCGCCAACTGCATCGCCGTGGCATCCACGATCTTCTCGTCGAATTCCACCCTTCCCTCGTACTCGGCCGCGACGTTGCGTCCGACCTCGAGGAAGAGACCCTGCGTGTACTTCAGGATATTCGCCTTGTGGACGAGGGTTACGAGACGCCGGTCGTGGGCGAGGGCGTACTCGAAGGCGAAACGGACGATGCGGCGCGACCCGTAGCGCGTAATGAGCATGACGGATTCTGCGACGGCGCGGGGGTCGTTCTCCATCCCGATGAAGTGCTCGATTCCGGCGTAGAGGCCCTCGGTGTTCTCGCGCACGATGACGAGGTCGACGTCCGGATAGCGGGCGGCCGGGAGGAGGGTGACCGCCGGACGGACGTTGGCGTAGAGGTCGAAGTGCTTGCGGAGCGCGACGTTCACGGACCGGAAACCGGAGCCGATGGGGGTCGTGAGCGGCCCCTTGAGCGCGACTCCGGTCGCTTCGATCGATTCGAGAGTCGCCTGCGGAAGCGGCTCGCCGATGGTCTCCATGGCGGTGACGCCCCCGAGGCATTCGCGCCAGCGGATGGGCGCGCCCGCGGCCTCGAGGATCGCGACCGTGGCCTCGGAGATCTCCGGGCCGATGCCGTCACCCGGAATCAACGCGACGTCGTGCGGCGGCTTCATCGTCACGAGGGTGCGAGCCGATCGGCCAGGCGCAGCGCGAGCGTGGTGAGGGCGAACGGCGACGCGGCCTCCGCGACCGCCCCCGCGACGGCGCCCTGCCAGAGGACGGCGCTCCGCCGCACATCGATGACGGCGAGCTGCAGGACGGCCCGACGCTCCCGATATGACACCGCGAGGGGCAGGACGACGAGGCGGGTGCCGAAGAGGGCGGCCACCCGGCGAAGCTGTGTGTGCAGCGGTTCGTAGAGCTGCGCCCGGGAGTCCCGCGAGGCGAGCAAGCCTCGGTAGGCGAGCCGCCCCGGGTCGACCCCGGTCGTCGGGTTGCGGGCCAGGCGCGCCTTCACGGCGGGCGCGAGAGTCCAGTGCGCGGCCCCTTCCTCCTCGCCGAACGCGAACTCGATCTCGGCGTTGAGGAGGTCGATCGTGCGCTCCGCGCTCCCCGTCCCTCCGGCCCAGGCCCCGTCGGAGTCCGGCACGGCCGATTGCACGGGGAGGACGACGACCGGCGCGCCCGCGGGCACCGGCGGCGGGTCGGTGGCCGGAGGCTGCTGCGCCGCCAGGGCCCCGGCGGAGAGGAGGGCGAGCGCGGCGCACGACACCGCCCGGCGTCTCATGCCCGCGCCTCGGCGACCGCGATCTCGGCTTCGATTTCCTCCCGCGAGAGCGTGTGATCGCACTTCTTGGCGAGCCGGAACACCGCCTCGCAAAGGGTCTCGTCCCCCGCGTCGTATCCGTGCTGGCTCAGCCAGAAGCGGACGTTGCTGAGGCCGGACACCGGAGAAATCTCGATGGTCTGTTTCCGCCCCACGATCGAAGCCGGGACGCCGCTGTAGACGCGGTCCTCCAGCCAGCCGTCCCCTTTCTGCATGGCCTTGATGATCGCGGCCGCGTGTACGCCGGTCCCCGTCCGGAACGCGTCGTCGCCGATGACGGGATAGTTGTGGGGCACGTCGACGCCGCACATCTCCGCCGTAAGGCGGCAGTAGTCCGAAAGCCGGTCGATCGGGTGATCGTGCGTCCCGAGCAGATGGAGGTTCACGAGCAGCAGATCCATCTCGACGTTGCCGATCCGCTCGCCGATCCCGAGCGCGGTGGCGTGCACCCGGTCGACACCTTCCTCGATCGCCGCCAGCGCGTTCGCCAGCCCGAAGCCGCGGTCGCGATGTCCGTGCCAGTCGATCTTCACGGACTCTCCCGTGCCGGCCACGATGTCCTTCGCGAAACGCACGAGCCTGCGCACCCCGTGTGGCGTCGAGTGACCGACGGTGTCCGCGAGACAGATCCGGCGGGCCCCCGCCTCGATCGCGGCCGAGAAGAGCCGGGCGAGCGTCCTGGGCCGCGACCGTGTCGTGTCTTCCGTCACGTACATGACCTCGAGTCCCTCGCCGATGGCGAACTCGATGGCCTCGCGGGACGAAGCAAGGATCTGATCCACATCCCAGTTCTCGGCGTACTGGCGGATCGGCGAACTCCCGATGAAGGTGGCCAGCTCGATGTTCAGGCCCGTCGCCTGCTGGATGCGAGCCACGGGTTCGATGTCGGCCCGGACCGTGCGAGCGGCCGCGTTGGCCTCGATCGGGAGCCCGTCACCGACGATCTCGCGCGCCAGCGCGAGGCACGCTTCGTAGGCACGGGGCCCCGCGCCGGGAAGGCCGATGTTGGCGGCGTGGATGCCGAGATCCACCATCACGTGGAGGAGCTCGATCTTCTGCTCGATGGGCGGATCCTTGACGGACGGATTCTGGAGGCCGTCGCGCAGCGTCTCGTCGTCCAGTTCGACTCTGGTCGCCGCGTAGTCGTGGCTCCCCGGAAGCGCGTTCCAGTCGTATATCAGTTCGTCCTGGCTCACGTCCGCTCGCCTTCAACGACTCCGTCGTCTCCCACGCTTACTCTGCCGCGCACGCCTCGAAGCGTCACGCGGTCCCCGACGAGGGAATCTATCAGATCGCAGCCCTCGATGACGCTGTCCGCGCCGACGATCGTGTGGCGGAGGCGCGAACCCCGGACCCGGCTGCCGGATGCGACGCTCACGTTGGGGCCGACCGCGGACGTCTCGACGACGGCGTCGGCGGCGACCGCGATGGCCCCGTCGACGGTGACGGAATCCGGGAGGTCGGGATACCCTCCGTGTCCGCGCTCGAGCATCACCCGATTCGTCTCGAGCAGCGTTTCCGGCTTCCCGCAGTCAAACCAGCCGCCGACTTCCGCCGTATGGAGACGCGCGCCACGGTCGATCATGTACTGGAACGCGTCCGTGAGGAAATACTCCCCGAGCTGAGGGTCCAGATCCATCACATGTCGAATCCCCTCGAACAAGAGGTCGTGATCCTTCACGTAGTAGACGCCGATGTTCGCGAGCTTCGATATCGGTTCCGACGGCTTCTCGACGATCCGCGTCATCGCACCCGCCTCGTCGGTGACGATGACGCCGAACCGCTGGTAGTCCTCGACCTCCCTGGCCCAGATGATGCCGGACGCGGACGCGTAGCGATGCAGGACGCCGAAGTCGGCATCGAAGAGCGTGTCCACGAACACGATGAGGACCGGCCCGGTCACATGGGGTTCCGCCAGCGCGACCGCGTCCGCCGTCCCCCGCTGGACGGTCTGTTTCACGTAGGTGACCGGGAGGCCGGGGAACTCCTCCGCCATAAAGGCGCGGATCTGGCCGGCGAGGTGTCCGGTGATGCAGATGAGATCGTCGACGCCCTCAGCTCGGAGCTGCTCTACGACGTAGGAAAGCACGGGCCGATTGGCCACGCGGAGTAAGGGTTTGGGGCGGGTGTGGGTGTGTGGGCGGACCCTTGTACCCATTCCCGCCAACGGTATTATGGCCTGCATGTTGAGCCGTCAGAGTTTCGGGAGAGTGGTCCTGCTTTCTGCGGGGGCCGGGAGCCCGGGCCAACCGGGCCCCGCGGACCGCAAAGCTATCCGTCCGCGGCGGACGCGGGCAACCGGGGAAAGAGGACTTCCGGGGTGACGGAGGCATCGCCCGAGGGCGGACAGACCGGCGGGCGCTCCCGCTGGCTGCACGAAAATTCGGCGGACACCCGCGCGCCGGGCGGCCCCGAGCCGCGCGTCTACGAGGTCGCCTTCTCCCGGGTCTGGGACCAACTGCTGAAATACGCGGGGCGGCGCTGGTGGTGGACGCTCGCCCACCGCGATGAAGACCTCGGACTCATCTCCGTGAGATGCGTGGTCCCGCTCCTGCGCTGGGCCGATGACCTGACGATCTGGGTTGCCCTGGATTCGAACGGGCTCACGCGCGTCGAGGCGTTCTCTCGCGCGCGACGACGGGACTTCGATCTCGGCATGAACCGGCGACGGATCCGGCGCATGCTGAAGTCGCTCGACCGGGCGCTGGGACCGCGGGCCAGACTGCCCGAGTCCGTTCCGGGTGCGGACGCGCGGAATGCGCCGGGGGGGGCGTGATCGAGCGCTGGCTCCCCGGGGCGGCGGGCGCCGTCCTCGTCCTCTTCGCCTGCGCGGGACCTCCTCCCGACGGAACGGCGGAGTCCGGTGGAGAAGTCACCGGCGAAGCCCTCACTCCGGCGGTCGACGCGCGCTACCTGACGCACCTGCTCTTCGCCGCCGACGACGGGACCGCGTTCATCGGCTCGTTCGATCAGACGGCCGAAGGCGAAGACCTGCGCCTTGACTACGACGTGCGCCTCACGGACGGAGACGCCTGGCGATCCCTCGTCCTGACGCAGGACACGGTGTCCGTGGCCCGCGCGGCGTGGCGCCTTCTGCCCACGCGGACGATGGCGGTGCGCATAGGCGACGCCGGCCAAATCGTGAGTCTTCTGTTCGGTGAGGGCGAGGGCGCGGATTCCGTGCGTCTCGTGGCGGGCGAGGAAGTGTCCGTCTGGATGGGGCCGACCGGGCAGCGGGAGTCGCTGGGGGTCGCGGCGCTGCAGACGAGCGACGGGGCGGTGCCCGGCATCCTCTTCTTTCGTCGCGCCGCGCGCGCGCTGAGCATTCCCGTCGCGACGACGGCTGCCCGGACGTTCGTGTTCGCCGACTCGCTCGGGAACGGCCTCGTCGTCCACGCGGGCACTATCGGCCAGCCGGCCGTGGCCCACACGTGGCTGCACGGCGTCGAGACGGCCTGGGGCGACGTGACGCTCGAGCCGCCGGATCCGGGTCGGGCCGGCGGGTCGGCCGCGGCGTGGCGGTTCGAGATTCCCGGTACGACGGTCCGTGGGAGCTTTCGGCCGCTGACGAGCGACGGCCCCGGCGGCGACACGCTCATCCGCATGGAGGCCGTCATCAACGTCGGAACGGAGGTGCTCGACTTCAACGGGTTCGCCGCCACGCTGCCCTCTCCCTGATGGAGTTCGACTGGCTGCGCGCCCTCGTCACGGTGGCCTTCGGCGCGCTGGCGGGCGGCATCACGAACCGGATCGCCGTCTGGATGATCTTCCATCCCTACCGTCCGCCGAAGATCCTGGGCCGGCCCGTGCGGTGGTTGCAGGGCGCGGTGCCCAAGAACCAGAAGCGGCTGGCGGATTCGGTCGGGGGCGTCGTGGGCGGAGCGCTCCTCACCCCGGAAGACATCACCTCCGAACTGCGGCAACTCGAGCCCGCATTCCGGGAGCGGCTGCGCGAGCTGGCGGTCGAACTCAGCGAGGACGAGCAACCCGCGCTGGCCGATCTCCTCCCGGAGGCCGCGCTCATCGAAGTCCGTGAACTCCTCACGCGGATCCTCGGACAAGGCCGCGAGTTCCTGGCCGGAACGCTGGACTCCCCGGACTTCGGGGCCGAGTCCGGGCGCCTGCTCGAGTCGATCCGGGAGTCGCTGAGCAATGAGTCCTTCGCGCAGACCCTGGAGCCGGAACAGATCGCGGCCATCCGCGACACGATGGACAGCTGGCTCGGGCGGCTCGTCGATTCGTCGGCCTTCGAGGCGACCGTGCGCCGCCACCTGGATGAGGCCGCGCGGCAGGTGCTCCAGCCGCACCGGACTTTCGAGCAACTGATTCCCGCGGGGCTCGTTGCGGCGCTGGAGCACGCGATCAAGGACTACCTTCCGGTCGCGATCGAGCGCCTGGGCCGACTGCTCGATGACCCGGACGCGAGGCGGCGGATCGAGCATGTGCTGGGCGAGCTGTTCGACCGTTTCATGCAGGATCTCCGCTTCCACCAGCGCGTCGTGGCCCGCCTCATCGTCACCGAGGAAACCGTGACGCACGCGCTCGATGCCCTGCGGGAGGAGGGCGCCGACCGCCTCGGCGGCGTGCTGCGCGAACCGGAGGTCCAAACGGCGATCGCGCGGCACGTCAACGACGGCGTCGTCGAGTTCCTCCGGCACCCTCCTTCGGAGGTCATCGGCGACGCGGGCGATCCCCAGGTCGAGAGCGCGCTCGACGCGTCGGCGGAGTGGCTCGTGAAGGCGGCGCGAGATCCGGGCTCGCGGGCCTTCCTGGTCGACCGGCTCGAGGGACTGCTCGAGCGCTTCGGGGAGAGGAGTTGGGCGGACCTGCTGCGCGCCGTCCCCACCGACCGCGTGGCCGCCTCGCTTGCCGCCGGGTTCCGGTCCGACGCCGGACGCGTCCTCTTCGACTCGATCGCCGAGCCGATGGCGGACCGGCTCCTGCACACCCCGATCGGGCGGCTCGGCCGTTTCCTGCGCGAGGACGCCGCCGTACGGCTTGCGGATACGCTCGCCGCGCCCGCGTGGGACTGGATCGTCAACCGGGTGCCTGAGGTGGCGGAACGAATCCGGATCGCCGAACGTATCTCGACAAAAATCGAGAACTTCTCCATCGAGCGGATCGAACACCTTGTTCGCGACATCAGCCAGCGCGAATTCGACCTCATTGTGCGCCTCGGATACCTGCTCGGCGCCGGCATCGGCACCGGGCTCGTGATCCTCGATTCCCTCCCGGTACTCGAGTTCATCCGGGGGCTGTTCGGGTGAGGCCGGGGCGCGTCGTTGCCGCCGCTGTGTGCGGCGTCGGTCTCGCCGGGTTCGCCTGCGCCTCCCCCGACACGGCGATCGACCGCACGGAGGGCACGGGCGAGTTGCGCGGGCTGGCGGTCGAACGGCCCTTCGAGGCTCCGGAGTTCGCGCTGGCGGATTCACGGGGGCGCCGGTTCGACTTCCGGCGGGAGACCGCGGGATCGCTCACGCTGCTCTTCTTCGGCTATACGAACTGTCCCGATATCTGCCCGGTGCAGATGGCGGTGCTCGGGGCCGCCCTCGACGATCTTCCGTACGCGGACCGCCGCCAGATCGAGGTCGTCTTCGTAACGACGGACCCGGCGCGCGATACGCCGGACCGGCTGCGAAGCTGGCTGGACCGCTTCGACGCGTCCTTCGTCGGCCTCCACGGGGAGCTGGAGACGGTCAACGAGATCCAGGCCGCGTTCCGCCTTCCGCCCGCGCGGATCGAGGGAGCCTCGCCCCCGCCGAACGCCGGAGAGCCGTACTTAGTGGGACACGCGACGCCGGTCGTCGCCGTCACGGGCGACGGCGTGGCGCGGGCGCTGTATCCGAGCGGCGTGCGTCAGACCGACTGGCGGCACGACCTACCGCTGCTCCTGCGCCTCAACCGGTCGGTTTCGAAGCCGGGGGGCGAAACGGGTCCGAGCGGCGGCTGAGGCCACGCGATGCAATGGTGGTGTGCCGCCCAGGGCATCCCGTGGGACTGGTCGTGGCGCCCCTACCCGGGCGTGTGGCTCTTCGTCGCATGCCTGTGCTTCGCCTATCGCGCTTTCACGCGGGGCGCCGCGCCTTCGCGACTCGAGGTCGTCCGCTTCGCCGGCGGCGTGCTCATACTCTGGGTCGCGCTGGACTGGCCGGTGGGTGCGCTGGGTTCGGGATACCTGGCCTCGGTGCACATGGTGCAGTTTCTCCTCATCGCGCTGCTCGCCCCGCCGCTCGTCATCGCGGGGCTTCCGCGCGCGGCGCTGGAGCGCGTGCGCGGCGGCCGGGCCATCTCCCTCCTCGGATTGCTCGCGCGGCCGCTGATCGCGCTGCTCTTCTTCAACGCGATCGTCATCGCGACGCACTGGCCGGAGGTCGTGGACAGTCTCATGGCCTCGCAGGCGGGCTCCCTCGCCCTCGACATGGCATGGCTGTGCGGCGGACTCATCTTCTGGTGGCCCGTCGTGAGCCCGGTGCCGCACCGGCCGCGGTTTCCGCTCGGCGTGCGGATCTGCTATCTGATCGCGAACACCGTGCTGATGACGCTGCCGTACGTCTTCCTGACGTTCGCGGAACTCCCCTTCTACGCCACCTACGAACTCGCGCCGCCGGTGGGCACGCTCTCCGCGGGGGAAGACCAGCGGCTCGCCGGGCTGATCATGCGGATCGGCGGAGGCACGATCCTGTGGACGGCGGCGGGCGTCGTCTTCTGGTTCTGGTACCGCTCTGAGAAAGACCCTGCCGGCTGAGCCGCGGCGGCCGGCCGCTATCCGACCTGCTCGGAGACCCAATCCACGTAGGGCGCGGAACCGGCGGCTACGGGAATGAAGAGGATCTCCGGTACATCGTACGGGTGGAGTTCGCGGATGCGCCGCTCCACCGCGTCGCTGCGCGTTGCCGTCGTTTTCAGGATGCCGAGGGCTTCCGTCTCCTCGCACACCTCGCCCTCCCAGCGATAGACGGAGGTCACGCGGTCCGCGACGTTCAGGCAGGCGATGAGCCGCTCTTCGACGAGGATCCGTCCCAGCCGCAAGAGTTGTTCGCGGTCGGGCCCCGTGACGAGCCCGGCCACGACGTCGCTCACGGGCGGTCCCGCTCTTTTTCCCGCCCGCTCATGGCGTCCTCGGCCCGCTCGTAGAGCGCTTCGATCGCGTCGGCGAAGCGAGTCTCGATCACGCGACGCTTGACCTTCAGCGTCGGCGTCAGCTCCCCGCCCTCGACGGTGAACGGCCCGGGGACGAGGAGAACGTCGCGCGGCCGCTCATGGTGCGCGCAGTTCCGGCAGCTGTCCCGTACGGCCTGTTCGACCATGGCGCGCGTCCGGGCGTCGGCGACGAGGTCGGCGTCCGCCGCTTCCTCGACCCCGTGCAGCTCCGGGCGAACGGCCTCGAATTCGGGTACGACGATGACGATCGGGAACTTTCTCCCATCGCCCAGCATCACGGCTTCCGCCACCATCGGGTGCCGCTTGATCTCCCCCTCGACGGGCTGCGGAGCGATGTTCTTTCCGTAGGCGGTGATGATGAGGTCCTTCTTGCGGTCCGTGATCCGGAGATACCCGTCCTCGTCGATCTCGCCCACATCGCCGGTGTGGAACCAGCCGTCGACGTCGATGGCTTCGGCCGTCGCCTCGGGCTTGTTGTAGTAGCCCGCCATGATCTGCGGCCCGCGGACGAGGATCTCTCCGTCCTCGGCGATCCGGATCTCGGTGCCGGGGATCGGCTTGCCGACCGTGCCGAGCCGGATGGCGTCGATCGGATTGAAGCTGACGGCGGGCGACGTCTCCGTGAGCCCGTACCCTTCGACGATGGGCAGGCGCGCGGCGAAGAAGAAGCGGGCGACCGCGGGCGCGAGCGGGGCCCCGCCGCTCACGAAGTAGCGGATTTGTCCTCCCGTCCGGGCGCGCAGCTTCGAGAACACGAGGCGGTCGGCGAACGCGGCCTGGAGACCGAGACCCGGCCCCACGCGACGTCCCTCGAGCTCGGCCATCGCACGCGCCTCCCCGACGCGGCGCGCCCAGTCGAAGATCTTCTGCTTCGCGCCGCCCGCCTCCCGGGCGCTGGCTTCGGCCCGTTCGAGCACCTTCTCGAACACGCGCGGGACGGCGGCCATGAACGTAGGCGAGACTTCGCCGAGATCGCGGGCCACCGTGTTGGGGGACTCCGCGTACGCGACGGTCACCCGCGCTCGCCACATGATGTAGTGGCCGACCGTCCGCTCGAACACATGCGCGAGTGGCAGGAGCGCGAGGGCCACGTGAGTGGAGTCCATCGGGAAGACCCGCAGCGCCATGTCCGCGTTCGAATGGAAGTTGCCGTGCGTGAGCATCACGCCCTTCGGATCGCCGGTCGTGCCCGAAGTGTAGATGAGTGTCGCCAGGTCTTCGGGACGCGTCTTGCGGGCGTGCGTCTCGTAGGTCGCCGCGAGCGCTTCGGGCGCGGACTCGCCCAGATCGGAGAGGGCGTCCAGCTGCAGCGTGGCGAGCGAGGACCCCTCGGGCGCCGTGACGGCCCCGAAAGTGATCGCCAGCTCCAGAGCGGGCAGGTCGTCTTTTGCTTCCGCGACCTTGTCCAGCTGCTCCTGATCTTCCACGAACACGGCTCGCGCGCCGGAGTCCGCGAGGATGTAGCGAACCTGGTCGGCGGGGAGCACGGGGTAGACCGGGACGGACGCGAGCCCCGCCATGATGATGCCCCAGTCAGCGAGCGCCCACTCGAGGCGAGTCTGCGAGAGGATCGCGATGCGATCGCCCGCCGTGAAGCCTCGCGTTCGGAGCCCGAGCGCGATGGCGCGGGCGCGGCGCCCGATGTCCTCCGTGGAGGTCGAAACCCAGGCGCCGTCCGCGCCCCGCGTCCGCGCCGCGTCCTCCCGGGGCCGCGAGAGCCCGTCGAGGAAGAGTTCCGGTAACGTGCCGGGCCGATAGTCGTCCGGGAGCGAGCTCGAGACGTGCACGCCGCAGGTCTAGTGGGCGACCGGTTCCGCGGCCGGCACGCCAAGCCGCTGCAGGGTGCGCCGGGCATGCTCGAGATGCCTCGGCTCTTCCCGGTCTCCCCGCGCATAGGCGAGGAACTCCTGAAGGTGCCGCGAGGCGTCCCGCTCGGCGCCTTTCTTCAACAGGAGGAAGGCCAGACCGTAGTGCGCCGCCGTGCTGCGCGGGCGCTCGTCGAGGGCGGCCCCGTAGGCGCGAACCGCGTCATCGGTCAGTCCGATGTGCGTGTACACCACGGCCATCTGTTCCAGCGTGGCCGGATGCCGAGGGTTGTACTTCAACGAGAGACGAAAAGAGATGAGCGCTTCATGGTAGAGTCCCTGCCGAACCAGCTCCACACCTTCCTCGTAGAAATCCGGCTGCTTCCGTCGGCGCCTTCCGTCACTGTCCCAGATCTTCCGCCACACCATGCCACCTCCCCCGAGCGAGCCAAACCGTACGTCTCACTCAACCACCTTCCACACGTCCCGACACAACTGGCGACAGCGGAGAATTATAGCGTCTTGTCAAGCTATGGCAAATTCCCGGCTATCGTTTGGTGACGTTCACCGACCCAGGCGGTGCGGTCGGAGGCGACTTCAGAGAACTCGGACGCGGCGAGCGAATCGAGATCCGGGGGGGTCGGAGTTTCCACGACGAGGCGCGCGCCGGGCCGCGCGCAGCGCGTGATCTCGGACAGTTGGAGCGCCATGGGAGCGCGGAGCGCGATGCCATGCAGCGCGCCTGAGCGGATCGGCCAACGGTCCGGCGCGGCGCCCACGAGGGGATCGACGCCGACGACGAGATCCTCGATGGCCACGGCGGCCGGGACGGAACGGTCGCCAGCCTCCGGCAGCCAGGCGAGCACCTCGAGACGGTCTCCGAGACGGGCGATGGCAGGGGCGTACACGGCCAGCCGAGGGCCCAGGAGCACCGCCATGCCGGCCCGGTCGCTCACGCCCAGCAGAGCGGCAAGACGCAGCGCGGCCTCCTGGGCGGCTTCCCCGGCGGGCCCGGCCGGAGCCGTCGTCGCCTCGCGCGGAGGGGCGGCGGGGCGCGCCGTCCCGGCGCCCGGGGCGGTCCGCCGCTCGGCATTGGAGAGATCGAAGCGCATCGTCCCCCGACGGATGGGCACCTCGATCTCGCACAAGGGGCAGCCCAGCCGACCCTCGACCACGCGACGCGACGCGGCCCGGTCGACAAAGGTGACGAGCCCGGCCGACGCCCCGCAGTCGGGACAGTCCAGGACTTCAGCCAGCTCGAGAAACACGCCGCCATCCCATGCCGTCGCCCGCCGGATGCAAAAGGGGCGACCCGTGGGTCACCCCCTCTGTAGAATCGGCTGCAAGGGGATTTCTTGAAGCCCTCCGCAACACGGTTCGGCCCCTCCCATCGGTCTTCGCCGTCCCCGCAGGGCATGACGTCCGCCTCCGGATCGGAGCCTCTATGGGCAATTGTTGGCTCAAGAAATATGGCCTTGCATCCGTCTCCGTGAACGTTAGTGCGGCTTCCGGTTCGCGGCAAACCCCTCCGGCGCGCGGATGGGGCCACCCCGTGGCGCGCGACGATCGCCGACACCATGATGCTTTCGAACCTCTCCCCAACGGAGGCGCCATGGCCGGTCGATCGTTTCCTCTACGTTCCATCGCGTCGTCACAGGAGGTGACGGACGAGCAACTCGACGCGTACATCCGCACGCGCCTCGCGCTCGCGGGCGTCGATCTCTCGGTACTTCCCGACGACGATGAGGATGCGCCGGCGGATCAACGCCGCATCATGGCGTCCGCGCGGCGCTTCCTGAGGTCGACGCCCGGGGCGATCGCGGACTTCGAACTCGACCCCATGGGGCCGGCGCCGGCCATCTATCCCGCCGAAGTGAGCGCGTGGAACCGTGGGTGAGCTGAACCGGCGCCGCTTCCTCGAGCGGATGACGGCGCTCACCGCGACGGCCCTGGCGGCCCCCTCCACCCTGGGCGCGGTCTCCAACGCGGGGTCCGGGGTCGGGACGCGCCCCGCCGGGACGGCCGGAGCGGGCCGCCTGGCAGCGGCCGCACGCCTCGGCGCACAGGACCTTCCGCCGGGGGGACGCCCGCAACCCGTGGACCTGACGGAACTCACGCTCGCGGAGGCGGCGCGGCTCCTGCGCGACGGCGCGGTCGGCGCGGTCGAACTCGTCGAGGCGCATCTCGTGCGCATCGGCCGGTGGGAGCCCCGCTACCAGGCGTTCAACACGGTGGTTTCCGGATCCGCGCTGGAGGCGGCCCGGGCTGCCGACCGGACGCGCGGGCGGGCGCCGCTGACGGGCGTACCGCTCGCGATCAAGGACAATTACTTCACGGCCGGGGTCCGCACGACGGCCAACTCGTTCATCTTCGAGGACTTCGTGCCGGACTTCGACGCGACGTCGTGGGCCCGGCTCCGCGACGCGGGCGCCATCCTGCTCGGCAAGACCCAGATGGGACCGCTGGCGACGACGGCCGCGTCGACCCCCACCGGGGAGCGCACGACGGTGAACGCCTGGGCCCCGCACCACGAAGATGTGAGCCCGGGCGGGTCCTCGAGCGGATCGGCGACGGCGGTCGCGGCGCGCATGGCCGCGTCGAGCACGGGGACCCAGACGGGCGGCTCGATCACGAACCCCTCGAATGCACAGGCCCTGACGGGGATCAAGCCGACGATGGGCCGGGTCTCGCTGCACGGGATCCTCCCTCTCACCTATACACGAGACCACCCGGGCCCGCTGGCCAGAGACGCGGTCGACGCCGCGCTGATGCTGCAGATCATGGCGGGGCCTGACCCCGCGGATCCCCGGTCTCTTGGCCTCCCGCCGGTCCCGGACTACCTGGGGGCGGTGAGCGCGGACGCCGGCGCGCTCAGGCATCCGGAGCGCGGGGGGGCGGTGCGGATCGGCGTCCTGCCGGGCTTCCTGGACGAGCCCGAGCCCCCGGAGGATCCCGCGCCCGACCCGGACCCCGATATCGACCGCATCGGGAGTTCGTTCCCGCGGCGGGAGCGGACGCAGGCGGCGTACCGCCGCGAGGTGGCGACGGCGGAGGCGCGGCGGCGCATGCTCGCGACCCTTGAAGAGATGGGAGCGGAGATTGTCGAACTCGACTTCCCCACCCACTGGGAGACGCTGACGAGCTTCAACTTCAACAATGTACGGCTCCCGGAACGCTCCGAGATCTTCCTCGAACACCTTCGCGATGACGTGAGGAGGTTCGGCGTCTCGCTCGCGCCGTGGATCAACGGACTGCTCCTTCCCGCGGCGGAGTACGTGCGGGGTTCGCGGGCCCGGCTCGTTCTACTGAGGGAGATCCTCGACGAGGTGTTCGGCCGCTGCGACCTGGTGACGCAGACCGCGCCCTTCCCCTTCGACATGGTGGGGCTGCCGCTTGTCGGATTCCCGATCGGGTTCGAGACCGGGTCGACGGGATACCCGAGACCCATCGGGGGCATGTTCGGCGCGGAACCCTACGCGGAGCATCACCTGCTCGCCGTCATCGCCGCGTACCAGCGCGCGACGGACTGGCACCTGCGGCGCCCCGCGGACCCCGACGACCTTCGGCCCGCAGAAGGGGACGGCCCGCGCGGCGGATCCGGCCGCGGGGGCGGCCGAATCCGTTCACCGGGACGCTACGATCTGTTCGATGTCGAGGAGCGCGGCGAATAATGCCACGCTAGCGAGCGGTCACCACGCGATGCCGTAGTCGTCGCCGTGGTGGCTCGATCCGCCCCAGAAGGCGTCGTTCTCCCAGTCGAAGAAGATCGCGTTGATCGGCCCGGAAGTGCGCTCCGCGAAGGTCAGGTCATACCCCATCGACTCCAGGGCGAAGCGGATCCAGGGCGGGGTCGCGTCCTGCAGGAGCATCCGTCCCGGGCGAGTCTCATGTTGGCCGAACGAACCGCGCATCTGGAAGCTGTTCATGTTCGGCGCCTCGACCGCCTGCTGCACGTTCATGTCCCACTCGACCACGTTGAGGAAGAACTGGAGCAGATTCTGGTCCTGTCCGTCGCCGCCCTGGACCGCGAAGGAGAGGAGGGGACGGCCGTCCTTCAGCGCCATGCCCGGCGTGAGCGTGGCGCGAGGGCGCTTTCCGGGCTCGATCACGTTGTACGGGTTGTCCGCCTCGTCGAGCACGAAGCTCTGGGCCCGCTGCGAGAGCCCGATCCCGGTCTCCCCCGCGACGACGGCGGGGATCCAGCCGCCGGAGGGGGTGATGGAGACGACCCAGCCCTCGGCGTCCGCCGCCTGGACGGAGGTCGTGCCGAGATAGAAGTCCTCGTCGAGTTCCGCGTGATCGCCCAGCGAGAGTTCGATTCCCTGTTCCGTCGTGACGGCGGCTCGCGTCCCCCAGCGCTCGAGCAGGTCGGCGAAGGGGTTTTCCTCCCCCTGGAAGGGATAGGGATCGCCGGGCCCCGCATTCGGATCGTTCCGGTCCCAGTCGATGGTCTCGAGCCGGGCTCTCGCATAGTCCTTCGAGAGGAGTCCCTCGATCGGTTCCGCGGGGGGGAAGTAAGGGTCCCCGTAGTAGAAGTCGCGGTCGGCGAAGGAGAGGTTCATCACCTGGTAGAGGGCGTGGAGATAGTTCGCGCTGTTGTATCCCATAGCCTTGAGGTCGAGTTGCTCAGCCATGTTGAGCGCCTGCAGCATGACGGGGCCCTGAACCCAGGTCGTGAGCTTGTATACGTCGATGCCCTTGTAGTTGGCGGTGACGGGTTCCTCCAGGTAGACCTGCCAGTTCGCCATGTCCTCCAGAGTGATGAGCGCGCCGGCCGCCTGCGCGCCCGCAACGAAGTCGGCGGCGATGTCGCCCCGGTAGAAGGCGTCGTAGGCCGCATAGATCGCCTCCTTGCGGCTGGCGCCTCGCGCCAGCGCCTCGGCCTCGGCTTCCACGAGCCGTTCGAGCGTCCGCTTGAGGTCGGGCTGCCGGAAGATCTCACCCTCCCGCGGGCCCGGGTTCTCCGCGTCGTCCGGGTGCGTGAAGTAGACATCCACGGACGACGGCCACTGCCGAATCTCGTCCGCCGTATTCCGGATGCGGCGCGCCGCGTCCGCTTCGATCGGATAGCCGTCAGCCATCTCGATCGACGGCTGCAGGACGTCGGCGAGACTCAGGCGGCCCCATTCGGCGAGCATCGTCATGAGTCCGCCGGGCGTGCCGGGAGTCACGGCCGACAGCGGGCCGACCTCGGGCGGGAAGTTCTCGTGGCCTTCCGCGCGGTAGTGGTCGGGGGTCGCGCCGGTCGGAGCCACGCCGAGCGCGTTGACGCCGATGACGCGCTGTTCTCCCGGATGATAGACGAGCGCCTGCGTCTCCCCTCCCCACGAGAGCACGTCCCACATCGTGGAGGTCGCGGCCAGCATGGCGGCAGCCGCGTCGACCGCGTTCCCACCCCGATGGAACATGCGCGCCCCGGCGGTGGCGCCGAGCGGCTTGCCGGTGATCGCCATCCAGTGCCGTCCGTGAAGGACCGGTTTGGCCGTGCGCTGGGCCTCGACGACCGGTGGCAGGGCCAGGAACAGCAGGGCCGCGAGCGCGACGCGGGGTGTCGGCATGTGGCGGGGGGAGCGGGAGCCGAGAGCGACAGACATCATGGAATCCTCCGGGTAGGGACCGAGCGAGGCGACAGTCGAATATGGACCCCGCCCCGCATCTGGCGAAAGCCGGGCCGAAGCCGGCAGCCCCGGCCAGGAACCGGCCTTCTAGCGCCGGCGTCGAATCCCGCGCCTGAGGGCCGTCGGCTCGGGGCGCTCGACCTCCGACTCCTCCGGGGGCGGCGGCTCCACGTCGGGTTCGAAGCCTGGGACGACGTGGCGCTCGATCGTCTCGCCCAGCAGACGCTCGATGGCCCGGATCTCGACCCAGTCGCTCGCGGCCATGAGCGTAATCGCGTCACCGGTGTCATCGCCGCGGGCGGTGCGGCCCACACGGTGCACGTAGTCTCTGGGGTCTTCGGGTACGTCAAAGTTCACCACATGCCGGATGCCGCGGATATCCAGACCTCTCGCGGCCACGTTCGTGGCGACGAGAACCCGGATCGAACCTTCGCGGAAGCGCCGCAGCGCCTTATCGCGCTGGTCCTGGTGCTTCCCGCCGTGCAGCCCCGCCACGGCGACGCCGTGCGACCGCAGATAGTCGGCGAGGTAGGTCGCCGTCACCCGGGTGCGCGTGAAGACGAGCACCTGTCCGTCCGGCCACTCGCCGAGCAGATGGTGAAGGAGCGCGTGCTTCTGCGACCAGTCCACCGGATGGAGGACCTGGCGGATGCCCTCCGCCGCGGTCTCCCGGCCCACCTGCACTTCTTCCGGGTCGGTCATCAACTGATGTGCGAGCCAGCGGACGCCATCGGGCATCGTCGCCGAGAAGAGGAGCGTCTGCCGGTCGTCCGACGTGTGGCGCACGATCTCCCGTACGTCGTCTATGAACCCCATGTCGAGCATGCGGTCGGCTTCGTCGAGTACGAGCACCTCGACGCGGGAAAGGTCGGCGTTCCCGCGCTTGATGTGGTCGAGCAGGCGCCCCGGGGTGGCGACGAGCACGTCGCACCCGAACGCGAGTTCTTCCTTCTCGGGCCCCAGCGGGGTGCCGCCGTGGACGACGACGGACTCGATCGAGGAGGCCGCGCCGTAGGTCGTGACGGCGGCACCCACCTGCTGCGCGAGTTCGCGCGTCGGCGTGATGACCAGGCCCCGCGGGGCGGTGGACGGTTCCGTGGCCGCGAGCCGCTGCACCGCGGGTAGGGTGAAGGCCGCCGTCTTTCCGGTGCCGGTGTGCGCGGTGCCGAGAACGTCGCGGCCGGCGAGAATGGCGGGGATCGCCTGGCGCTGGATCCCGGTGGGCTCCGCGTAGCCCGCCCTCGCCACAGCCTCGACGAGATCGGAGGAGAGACCGAGTTCGGCGAAGGGGTGCCCCTCGTCACTCACCGGCGTACAGTCCCATGAGGAGCCGGGCGCGACGGGCGGACCGCCGAAACGGCGGGCGTTTCTTCAGAGAGGGGTATGATGACCGGGCTTCGTTTCGCCATGGAATCGGACCGACGCCGGATCCTCGACCGACGGAACATGCGCCGCCACGGTGGGGCGCGGGAAGTCGGTTCGCAAGGTGGAGGGTGGGCTGCGGGGTCGATGTTTCGCTTCTCCGCGCTCCCGGCGTGCCTCCTGCCAGGTCTGTCGACCGGCTGTCGGCCGGCCCCGGAGGGACCGCGCCCACCCCGGATTCCAGCGGAGCAGGCGACGCTCGAAGCGGCCTCGGTGGCCCCCGACCCGGGAATCGAACTCCGGCGAACGGCGGACCGCGCCGGTTTCGCTGTCACGCACTACCGGCTCGAACTCGACCTCTCGCGTCCAGCTTCGGGAGAGTTCGCGGCCGTCGCCACGCTGCGGGGCGACCTCGCCGCCGGCGCGGACCGGGTGGACCTCGACTTCATCGGGTTGGACGTGACCTCCGTGACGATGGATGGCCGCACCGCCGAGTTCGGCCGAGGCGGCTCGGCGCTCACCGTGGGTCCGTTCGAACCGCCTGCCGCGGCGGTGGAGCGCGAGATCCGCATCGAATACGGAGGCCGGCCGGAGAACGGCCTCTTCTTCGGCGAGGATCGCAACGGCGAGCCGGCCGTGTTCGCGGACAACTGGCCGAACCGCGCCCGGTGGTGGTTCCCCTCCAACGACCACCCTCTGGACAAGGCCACCGCCCGCTTCGAGGTACTGGCCCGGAGGGATACGAGGTCATCGCCAACGGGCGTCTCGTGGAGACGCGCCCGGGAGCGGAGGGCGGGACGGTATGGGTCTGGGAGACGGGCCCCGGCGCACCCATCCCCTCCTACACGATGGTCGTCGGGATGGCCCGCTTCGAGCGCCGCCCCCTCGGCGTGGCCCTGACCCGCGACGTGCGGGCGGCGTTCGAGCGCGCCTCGGGCCGTGAACTGGGCTGGTTCTTCGACCAGTGGATCCACAGTCCCGGCCACCCGAGACTCGAGGCGGAATGGAGCCCGGAGGGCGAGGACCTCGTGCTCTCGATCCGTCAGGCGCAGCCGGCGGAGTGGCCGGTGTTCACGCTGGACCTCGAATTCGAGGTGGTGGGCGGCGGGGCCGATGGCCGGCGGGCGGGCGTGTGCGTCGATGCGCGGGAGGCGACGCTGCGCATTCCAGGCGCCGCGGGGGCCGACAGCGTGCACTTCGATCCCGACGTCAGCGTGCTCGCGACGGTCGTGTTGCGGCAGCGCTGACGGGCTCCGGACGGGCGCCGCGGGCTGGCTCCGGGCCGCCGAGCGCAAGGTCGCACGCCAGGAGATCGTCGTCCGTTTCGCGGCGAACCACCTTCCGCGCCACCCCGTCACGCACGAACACGACGGCGGGGCGTCCGACTCCGTTGTAGCGGCTCGACATCGCGAACACGTAGGCGCCCGTGCCCGGGATGGCGAGCACGTCGCCCACGGCCGAGTCGCCGGGCAGCATCGCCGCCGGCGCGATCACGTCGCCCGACTCGCAGTGCCTCCCCACGACGCGAAACGTCCGCCCCGCCTCGCCGCGCGGGCGCGACGCGTTGAGCACCTCGTAGCTTGCCCCGTACAGCGACGGGCGCGGGTTGTCCGAGAGGCCACCGTCCACGGCCAGCGCCTCCGCAGCCCCATCGAGGCGCTTGCGGGCGTGAATCGTGTAGAGCGTCAGGCCCGCATTCGCGATCACGGACCGGCCCGGTTCGACGATGAGCCGGTAGGAGCCCAGCCGCGCCTCCGCGTCGGACCGGCGCAGACCCACCTCCAGCGCCTTGGCGTATTCCCGCAGTGTGGGCACGTCTTCCCCGGCGCGGTACGGCGCCGCGAGTCCCCCGCCGAGATCCAGGTCAACCGTCTCGGGAAAGCAGAGCCGTAGCGGCGCGACGAAGCCCACCGCCTCCTCCGCGATGCGCGAGAAGAGCGCGGGATCCCGAATCTGGCTGCCCGCGTGGATGTGGGCGCCGACCAGGCGCCACTCTCCCGCACCCGCGATCCGGCGCGCGACGGACGCCGCGACAGGCGGCGCCATCCCGAAATGCGTGCCCGGACCCACGGTTCGCACCTTCTCGTGAGTCTCCGGCGTCAGGTCCGCGTTCAGCCGCAGGAGCAGGTCGGGACGATGGTCCGATCCGGCCACGGTCGCCGCCTTCCGCAGATCATCGACTTCGTCCGGATGGTCGATGACGATCCGCCCCACCCCGTACTCGATGGCCCGTTTCAATTCGGCGGCCGACTTCGCGTTCCCGTGCAGGATGACGTCGCGCATCGGGAATCCAGCCCGCCGCACGAGTTCGAGCTCACCGCCGGAGACGACATCCACGAGCCAGCCCTCTCGGGCCAGGAGCCGCACCAGGGCCCCGCACAGGAAGGCCTTGCCGGCGTATGTCAGTCCGGCGTCCACGCCGAAGGCGGCGCGAAAGCGGGCGAGGCGATCCTCCAGGTGGCTTTCATCGACGACGATCAGCGGCGTCCCGAAGCGGGCGGCGATTTCGGTCAGGGCCACCCCGCCCACGCGCCCACGCCCGCCGGCCTCCGTCCATGAAGCGGGCAGGACGCGCTTCACATCAGCGCCCCGACGACGGCGAAGCCCGCGGTCGCGATGCCCCCGGCGACGAGGGCATACGGAATCTGGGTCCGGACGTGCTCGATGTGATCGGTAGCCGACGCGAGGGAGGCGATGATCGTCGTGTCGCTGATCGGGCTGCAGTGATCGCCGAAGATGCCGCCCGACAGCACGGCGGCCACGAACGGCGCGGGCGGCAGGCCGAGGGCGTTCGCCAGCGGTATGGCCACCGCGAGCATGATTGCGAAGGTGCCCCAGCTGCTCCCGGTGGCGAATGCGATCCCGCCCGTGACGATGAACACCAGCGGCAGCAGAACCATGAGCGGGAACGTGTCTCCGACGACGCCCGCCGCGTAGAGGCCCGTCCCCAGCGACCTCGTCACGTCGCCCAGCGACAGCGCGAGCCAGAGCACGACCGCCATTCCGGTCAGGGCGCCCGCCCCCTTGAGGCCGACGCGGCTCAGCGCCTCAATGTCGAGGGAACGCTGGCCCAGCGCGAGGAGCCAGGCGAGCGCCAGCCCTGCGAGCACCGCCCACAGCACGCTCGTCGTGCCGGAGCCTTCGGCAATGGTCCCGCCGCCGGTGACCCACATGAAGACGGGCATGGAGACGACCATGGCCGCGATCGGGATCAGCATGTTGCGAGGCTTCAGCGCGACGCCCTCCGCCGGCGGTGGCGCGATCTCGTCCGGGTCCGCGAGCGCCACGGCGTGGTCCCAGTGGAGACGCCCGTCCCGCGTGCGCGCCTCGGCCTTCACCATCGGGCCCCAGTTCCAGCCCCGAAAGGCGGTCAGGCCCGCGAGGACAAGGGCCGCGACGGCGTAAAGGTTTAGCGGAATCGCGACGAGAAAGACGCCGAGCGGGTTGCCCACTCCCTGCTCGGTCAGAATCCCCAGAACTAGCGCGCCCCAAGCGTTGAACGGGATCAGGATGCAGACGGGCGCCGAGGTCGAGTCGACGATGTAGGCAAGCTTCTCCCGCGAGATTCGGAAACGGTCGAAGAGTGGTCGCGACACGGAGCCCGCGACGAGGATCGTGAGATTCGATTCAATGAAGACGACGATGCCGATCAGCCAGGCCATGATCTGCGCGCGCCGGGCGTTCGTCACCCACCGGGCCTCCTCGACCCACCGCACGAAGCCCCGCATTCCGCCATTCGCCTCGACCGTGGCGATGAGGGCGCCGATGAGGAAGGTGAAGACGATCACTCGCGCGTTGCCCGCGTCGCCCAACACGCCGATCGCGCCATCGATCGCGCCCGCGGCGCCCGCGGCCGGGTTCCAGCCGGAGAGAATCGTGTGTCCGAGCCAGATGCCGGCCGCCAGGGAGAGGAAGACCTGGCGGGTGTAGATCGCGAGCCCAATGGCCAGCAGGGGGGGAAGAAGCGAGGCGAAGCCGTACGTACCGACTTCCTGCAGGGCGATTTCGGCCATTCACGTCCTCCCGGGGTGTAGCAGCCGGCGGCGGCGATTCAGCGCTTCGAGACCCAGCGGCTCCGTCGATCGTAGAACCTGAGGGGTCGATCCGCCGCGCGCGAGATCCCGATCCGCGTCGTCACCCGGACGGCCGCCTCCGGGACGGGCTCTCCCCAATTGAGGGAGAGTGGAGGATGATCGAGCCGGTGCCGCTGCATTTCGGGGCCGACCCCGAGCGCCTGGGCGAGTCGGGCCGGGCCGTTCGTGAGCTCGGCGCGGCCCCTGCGGCGGCGCATCACATCGAGACCCTCGGTTGGCTCGACCGCTCGCAGGAGAACGCCGGCCGGGAAGCCCTCCGGTCCCGTGACCACGTTCAGCAGCCAGTGGATGCCGTAGTTGCGGTGGATGTACGCGGTGCCAGGAGGTCCGAACAGCGGCGCGTTCCGCGCGGTGCGGCCGATCCGTTCGGCCGCGTGGCAGGCTTCGTCCTCGGGCCCGGTGTAGGCTTCCGTCTCGACAATGCGGCCGACCGACCGCTCGCCGGCGCAGTCGGAACTCACCGTGCAGCCCAGCAGCGCCCGGGCCACCTCGACGGCGGGGCGGGAAAAAAAGTCGACGGCGAGCGGCCCGGATCGGGGATCCGAACCGGCCGGGCCGTTCAGCTTTCCAGCTCTGCGCGCCGAGCCTCGCGGACCACTCTCGCCCGACCTTCCGAGAGGACTTCGGTCAGGCGCGCCGGCTCGGAGTCGATGACCTCGAACACGCGGTCGCCGAAATGGTCGACGAGCACCTCCGCGGTCCGCTTCCCGACACCCGCATAGTTGCGGACCATGTGTCCGATGGGTCCCCCGCCGGGCGTGGCGGCCGGCTTCGCGCTTCCGGGGGCCGACTTGCCGGCCCCTCCGACCTCGCGGGCCGCCCCCCTGTCGCGCGCCGAGCTGTCCGCGCGCTTCGCGTCCGCCCCCGTCTCCTCCGTGGCAGGCTCCGCCTCGGCCACCGGACCGATGCGAGGCGCACCCTCCTTCTTCGCCGCACCCGCCGCGCCCGCCCGCCCGCGGGACCCGGACCGATAACGCCCCAGCGTTCGCCGGGCAGGCGCCTTCTCCCGGGCGGACGGCCGGCTGTCCCGCGCCTCCGGCTCGGGCTTCGGCGCGGACGCCGCGGGCTCTCTCGTCGGTGTCTCCTTCTCGCGACTCGGCCGCGAGGCCCGCTGTTCCCGCGCCTTCGGCTGTCCGCGACGTCCGGCAGCCCGGTCGCCCCGCCCGGCGGGCCGATCCGGGTCGGTCTGGCCTTTCGTCGGCGTCTTCGCCTCGCGGACGCCGGACCGGGCCTTCCCGGCGCCTCCGGATCGGCCCTTCCCCGCCTTTCGCTCCCGATCCGGCGTTTTTTGCTGGCTCGGCGCTTCCGCCTTGGCCGCCGGAGACGTTGGCGCGCGCCGGGGCGCCGGCTTACTTCGGGGCGCCGGTTTGCTCGGCCGCTCCGGCTCCCTGCGGGCGTCGGGCTTGCTCGGGGCTGCCGGCTTGCCTGACGGCGCCTCCTCGCTGCGGGCCGCCGGCCCTCGCCGGAAGCGGCCGATCGTCTTGCGCGCGGCCCTGGCCGCAGCGGAAAGGGGGGACCGTCCTCCCGCGTCGTCCGGGCTTGCGGCTGGTGCCGACACCACCTTGCGCGCGGACGTGGCCGGCGCGTCCCCGACGGTCAGATAGTGATTGCCGTCGTCATGCCGCGACATCCGCACGATGTCGGCGTCGTGCGCCGCCCGCAGGAACAGGCTGAACTTGCTGAAGCCGAAGCTGCCCTCATCGAAGGCGTCGTCGTACTGCAGCAGCTTGCGCTTGGCCATGGAATCGCGGACCGGGGCTCCGTCCCGCGAGAGCTCGGCCACCGCGCGCTTCAGCGCTTCGTAGGCACCGTCGAGGGCGGCCGCCGAAGAGTCCGTCGTCTTCGCGGTCCTCTTCGCCGGTGGTCTATCGGTCTTGGCGGGTGCGCGCCCTTCCGAGGTCTTCGGCGCGGAGGCGCGGCCACGGCCACGGCCCGAGCCTCCGCCACGGCCGCGCCGACCGCCGCTCCTGGCCGTCGAGGTCTCCCCCCTGGCGGACACCGCGTCGCCGCTCGCCGACACCGATGCGGCACCGGACGGCAGACCGACGTCGTACTGGCCGTTCTCGCGCTTCCGCAGCACGATCCGATCGCGCTTGGCCGCTTCACTCAGAAATCGATTGAACCGGGAGAAACCGGCCGTCTTCTCGTCAAAGCCCGGATCCATCTCCAGCATCACCTGCTTCAGACGATCCGACCGCATAACATCGCCGCGCTCCGCCATGCGCGCGACGGCCCTGCTCGTCAGCTCCCACGGATCGTGCTTCTCCGTCTGAATTTCGTCTGCCGACCGGAGCCCGGATAGTCGGTTGTAGCTGTAGTACTCGTCGCAGTTCTGAACGAGGATGTCCGAAGTGGATTCCTGGAGCCCCACGCCGATCACATACTTCCCGTACTCCTTCAGCTTCAGTACGAGGCTCGAGAAGTCGGAATCCCCCGAGAGGAGGATGAAGGTCCCGATCTCCGGGCGTATGAACACCAGTTCGAGCGCGTCGATCGCGAGCCGGATATCGGTGGCGTTCTTCTTCGACGACCCGTAGGCGGGCGCGAAGATGAGATCGACGGAGGCCTCGGAGAGCGGCACGATGTACTGCGGATAGCGTCGCCAGTCCGCGTACGCCCGCTGGACGGCCACCTTGCCGCGGATGATGTCCGAATCGAGGAGGTTTTGGAGTTCCTGTCCCAGGTTGGACCGGATCCCCATGGTCACGTTGTCGAAATCGATGAGAAGCGCCGCGGCGTCTGCCATATCGGCGGAAGGACGCCGGTGAGGCGCCCGGGTGTACATGTCGTTCATGTCCTCTTGTTCCGTTCGTTGCCGCGAACGGCCCGGTGAGGCCCCTCTACCTCGCCCCCGGTGGCGGGGGGGATGGTGAGAGGGGTCTACGGACCGCCGTTCGCGTTCTCGCCGGTCCGGTCGCGGGCCCCTTTGCCCGGCGACCGCCGCGGCGATCTGGTTCGGTCGGCCTCGGCGCGTACCATGCGGGCCAAGCTCACGCGGCGCGCTTGTGCGCTGGAGGCCTCCGGAAGCTCATCCAGAAAGTGAATGAGATCCGGTACTCTGTGCTCTGCCAGAGATTCGTGGCAGAAATCGCGGATTTCGTCGGCCGTGATCAGGGCCCCCTCGGCGGTGATCACGCAGGCGCATATGAGTTCGCCCAGCACGTCGTTGGGGATCCCGAGAACCACCGCTTCTTCCACCGCGGGGTGGGACCGGAGTTGTGCTTCGATTTCTGCGGGGTGAACGCTGTTACCCCCGCGAAGAATCACGTCGCTCAAGCGACCGACGATATGCAGGTAACCCTCGGGGTCCACCATCGCAAGGTCGCCGGTCTTCAGGAAGCCATCTTCCGTCATGGTCTTTCGGGTCTGGCCGGGCTGACGGAAGTACCCGTGCATCACATTGAACCCGCGCACGGCGAGTTCGCCCACGGACTCGTTGGGCAGCTCTCCGCCGGCTTCGTCAAGCACCCTGACCTCGACCCCCTCGAGCGGCCGACCCACCGTGTGGGCCCGCTTCGACTCGGGATCCGACCGGGTTGTGATCGACACCGTAGGGGAGGTCTCGGTGAGACCGTATGCGCTCTCGAGATCAGGGATCAGGCGACGGCGGAGGTCGCGCACGAGGTCGTCGCCGACCGGTGCGCCGGCGATGACCCCGGTGCGCAGCGAGTCGGGCCGGGCCCGGCCCTGTTCCAGCGCCCGCAGCAGCATCACGAACATGGTCGGAACGCCGTGAACGACGGTGGCCTCGTGCTCCCGCGCGAGCGCGAGCGCGCCAGTCGCGTCGAAGGTCTCCTGCAGCACCAGCGCTCCCCCCGTGCCGAGCGTCGTGAGCAGCGCCGTGAGCCCGAAGATGTTCGGCAGCGGGACGACACAAAGCGTTCGATCGTGGGCGTCCAACGCCAGCCGGGCGGCGGTCGCGAGAGCGGTCCGCGCCAGGTTGTCGTGCGTGAGGACGACCCCCTTCGGGGCTCCCGTGGTCCCGGGCGTATAGAGAATGGCGCACGGATCCCGGCGCGGGTCCACCTCCGTCGGCGGGATTTCCCGGCCCCGGCCACTCGCGATGAGGTCTTCGAACTGGAAGATGCGGTCGTCGTACCAGAGATCTTCGTCGCCTACGGTCACCACGTACTGGAGGTCCGGCAGCCGGGTGAGGAGGTTCTCGAAACGCTGAAGATAGTCCACACCATTCCAGGTCTCCGCCGTGATCGCGACGGCCGCCTCGGAGTTCCGGAGCGTGAAGCGCAGTTCGCGCGCCGAACAGTTCGGACCCACGGGCACGAGGACGGCTCCCGCTTCCGCGACCGCAAGGGTGGAGACCACGAATTCGGGCCAGTTGGGCAACTGGACGATGACGCGGTCCCCGGGCTCGACCCCCAGGTTGTGAAGCCCCACCGCCAGGGCGCCGGCCTGCGCGGCGACACGGGAATAGCTCCACGACCCGCCCTCCGCCCAAATGCAGGGCGCATGCGGGTTCAACTCCGCATGTCGAGCGAAGAGATCGGCGACGCTGAGCGTGGAGGTCGGTAACGGTTCGGCCGGGATCACTTCGACAATCTCAAACCCCCGGGGCCGAACGTAAAGCCGTCGCGAGGAGTTGTCCGAGGTCTTCGTCGCCGAGACCGAAACTGTGCCGTCCATCCGCGTCGGTCGCTACTTCGCCGATCCGCGACAGGAACACGCATCGGATCCGGTCCAGACGTGCCTTCTTGTCCTTCGACATCGCGTCCCGAATCTCGGTTGGCTCGCGGTCGGCCTCCCAGTCGCCGCCAAGCCCGCACGCTTCCAGCAGCACGGCGAGCCGTTCCGATGTTCCGCGCTCGGTGACCCCGAGCAGTTCTCCCAGACGCGATTCGACGCGCATGCCCGCGGCGACGGCCTCGCCATGGAGGAGCTTGTAGCCTTCGAGAGCCTCCAGCGCATGGCCGACGGTATGTCCGAAATTCAGAATCTCGCGACGGTCGCGCTCCAGCGGGTCATCGCCGACCACCGCGGCCTTGTGCCGCACCACGCGCTCGATGAGCTCCGAAGATGCCTCCGAGTCGCCGTTCGACAGCGCCGAAGCCCCCGCCACCATCCAGTCCCAGAGTTCCAGGTCGAGAATCGCCGCCGTCTTGACGGCCTCCGCCAGGCCGGCACAGCGCTGGTGCCGCGGCAGCGTCTCCAGTACGGCCGGATCGATGAGCACGGCCGAGGGGTGATGGAAAGCCCCGATCAGATTCTTGCCCGCCTCGGTGTCGACGCCGGTCTTCCCTCCGACGGAACTGTCCAGCATGGCCAGAAGCGTCGTGGGAATCTGAATGACGGGAATGCCGCGCATGTACGTTGCCGCCACGAACCCCGCCAAGTCTCCCGTCACGCCGCCGCCCAGCGCTACAACAGCCGAATCCCGGCCGAAGCCCTCGCGCAGCATCCGATCGCTCACGGCCGCCCACTGGTCGCGGCTCTTGTTCCATTCGCCGGCCGGAAAGGGGATCAACGTGGCGTCAATGCCGGCATCGTCGAAGCCGGTCACGACACCCGGTCCATAGAGTCGCGCCACCTGGGAATCGGCGATCACCGCGTATCGGTGTGCAGGTGCCTGGCTTCGGCAGAGCGTGCCGACATCGGCGAGGAGGCCCGGGGCGATCCGGATCGGATAGCCGCCGCCACCGGTCCCGACTTCGAGCGTTCTAACGCTCATGGACCCCCATGAACGGCAAGTTCGTGACCCGAACGCCGGTCGGGTCAATATCGGCGGCCAGGTCGCCGATGGAACGGCCGAGTCCGGGATGTTCCCACCCTCCCGCGATCTCCGCCAACGGCACGAGCACGAAGGCCCGCTCAGGCAACGATGCGTGCGGAATCGTGAGACGCGGAGTCGCCACAACCTCGCTGGCGTAGAGGAGGATATCGAGATCGAGCGGGGGGGGGGGGCGGAGCGGGGGGGGGGGGGCGCCCCCCCCCACCCCCCCCCAAAAAAAAAAGAGTTAAAAACAACAGAGCAGCAGAAACGGAGCACAACCCACCGAACA
>VXQX01000082.1:0-14104 GCA_009838765.1 Gemmatimonadales bacterium | reverse complement strand
TTTTTTTTGGTCGTTCTTCTATCTACACTGCTGTGTTTTTTTTGTTTGATTCAGTTGTGTTGGTGGGTGTTGTTGGGGGGGGTGCCGCGGGGCGCCCCCCCCCCCCCCGCAACTCCAGTTGCTTCAGGCTATCCAGCAGGCTCTCCGGCTCAGTGCTCGTCCAACCCACGCAGCAAGCGTTCAGGTAGGGCGGCTGGTCCAGCCCGTGGGCGGGGAGTGTTTCGTACACGCGGGAATACCGAACCTCCGCCAGCAGGGATTTTTCCAACCGGCGCGCGGCGGTACGCATGTGATCGAGTCGCGAACCGAGATTCGATCCGATGCCGAGTGCGACGGCGCGACGTGAAGAACCGCCCGGACGAGAAACGGTCGCTTCCAGCGTTCCCTAGCGTTCGGCGGGAACGACGTTGCCCACGGGAGTCGTGGGTGGGCCGGGATCGTCCAGACCGGTATCTTCGCGAGATGAGTCCTGCTGCGGGAGAGTCGTCCCCACATCGAGACTGAGGCAGCCGGTGGCGGATGCCCCCCAGATGCCGATAAGGACCGCCGCAGCCGCCAACACACTCACGTTCCGCAATCTCACAGATACCTCCCGTCTTCTTCCGAACTCCAGGAAACAGTAGACGGCCGTGGCGTGCCGCACAAATCAGGAACGTCCGGCGGGAACGATTTCTTACAGCCGAAGCTTGCCGGTCCCTGAATTCCCCTTCCCGATGCGAGGCGATCGCGGCCGGCTCAGGGCGCCCCCGGATCGCTCGGGTGCTTAACGGAGCGCGTCCCGATACCGCCTCTCGACGGTACCGGGACGTGACAACGCTCTCATGGGAGCTTCGCTGGCTCCCCCGACGGACAACTGTCCGCCGCTTACCTCACGACGAGATCCTCGAGCGCACGCTCGGCTCGCCTCTGCGCTTCCATCCGCTCCAGCGCGAACGTCACTCGTTCCAGCGCGGAGTCGAGGCTGCCCGGAACGATGGCCGGAGGAATCGGATTGCCGGCTCCGCCGCCCGCCGGGCCGCCGAAGGTGTAGATGTCTAGCTGCAAAACCTCGAGATCCGCAGCCGGTATCGGAAGCTGCAAGGCCGTTCCCGCCGGCAGGATGTCGTTTCGGCGTCCGTGCCAATACTCAAGTCCGCCGAAGAGGTTGAACACCTGTTCGAAGTGCTCGAACCAGACCGCATCCTGCAGATTGCCGCAGCGGCCCTGCACGTCGTACCGCTTCTTCGGCGTGCACTCGCCCGCCCCGTTCGACGGCACCGGATCCGTTGGGTTCGACGGCGCCGGCGGCAGGCCCGCCTCCGCACGATACACGTTGATCATCTCTGCAACGCCCGCGTAGTCGCCCATGCGGTATTTGCCTTCGATGATGTAGGCGTCGAACTCCTTGGCACTCATGTGCTCCATGTCGCCGAATGTGGCTGTCCAGGAGCTGAGCAGGTATTCGTCATACCGTGCGTCGCCGTAGTGGGACTGCCGATACGTGCCACGCTCGGGACGGAAGATGACCGAGTTGTTGTAGCGAGCTCGGGGACCGTACCCCGCAACGGAGGGGCTGACGGGGTCCGTCAGAGTCTGGTCCTCGTACCCGACCGGGAAGCGCTTGTCGTCGCCGAAGGTCAGCTTCCGTGGAAGCCGCTGTTCCGTCGGCTGCGAAAGCCAGTCCTGGTACTCGCCGCTCTGGTCCGCCATGCCGACCCAGTCCATGTGCATGCGATGCCAAGTGCCGTTCTGCGTCCCCGCTCGCTTCAGGTCGTCGACCCACGGCGTGTCCGAGGAGCGATCCTCGCCCACAACGACTACGTCCCGGATCCCGTTCTGCGAATCCGAAATGATCTGGCTCCAGTTCGCTCCAGACGCCTCCGCGTCCGTTCTCGCCACGTTGGCCGCACAACGAGCCTTCCAGCTTACGATGTAATCGGCCAACTCGTTGTTGCTCCAGGAGTTGCCGTTGATCCAGCTGTCTTCCAGCGTGAACGTCGCCCCTCGGGCGGCGGACTCCGCCTCGTTGAGCTTGCCCATCGCGTAGGAGGCCATGGCGTTGTAATCGACCGTTTCGAGCGGACTCGAGAGGTCGACGGTCTCGTCAACGATGAAGGCCTGGTCATACCACAACGCCAGCAGGCAGGACAGAATCGCCTGACTCGTCTGGGCAAAGGCCCGCGCACGACCGTTCCGCTCCCCGCCGTCGCCGATCTCGAGACCCGCGTCGAGC
This sequence comes from Gemmatimonadales bacterium, assembly GCA_009838765.1. GTDB lineage: Bacteria > Gemmatimonadota > Gemmatimonadetes > Palauibacterales > Palauibacteraceae > Palauibacter > Palauibacter ramosifaciens. The sequence continues at coordinate 11,892 of VXQX01000082.1, read as the reverse complement.
GCGGCGATTCCGTCCGACGCCCCCGAGAGGCCGCCGTAAGCGTCACCCCAGTGGCCTTCGAATACATACGCCCAACGATACGAGGGCGAATTCGGCAGCGGCTCGCGGGGCTCACGGCCGAGATCGTTCATGCCGTTGTTGCCCCATGTGGCCGTGTGGCGGCTCGACATGTGATTGAACGCGAAATTCGCATTCGTCCAGTAGTGTCCGATCTCCCAGACCTTGACGTAGGAACTCGCGATGAGCGTTTCCACGTCGTCGGCACTGGCCAGCGCTCGCGCCTTATCGGGCTGGTTCGGGTTATCGACCTGCAGGTCGCAGCCCGAAAAGCCGAACACGAGCGCCAGCGCAAACGCTGATCGTGTCAGCTTCCTGTTCATTGTCCCTCCATTTGTTCGATCGCGGTTTCTCGACTCCACAGCGCACGCGCCGGGAGAGGCTCGGCCGCGCTCCGAAGAGGCGGCCGAGCCATGGGTTCAAGGCACGTCACGCGTCAGAAGACGAGTTCCGCGGAGAAGGTGAACGAGCGGAAGTTCGGATAGCCGAAGGCGTCCACGCGACCCAGCGTCGCGCTACCGAGCGAGCCCCGGGGCCCGCCAACCTCGGGATCGTACCCGCGGTAGCCCGTCAACGTCAGCAGATTGCGACCGATCAGGTTCAATGTAACCCGGTCGAATGTGTCGCCGAACAGACTCTGCACCGTGGTTTGCGGCAACGTGTAGCCAACCGACAGCTCCCGAATCTTCATCCAGTCGCCGTCCTCGCGGAACCACGAGTTGTCGGCGTTGATGGAGTAGATCTGGGCAGCGTAGGCGACGGGCTTGTTGTGCTCAAGCGGCTTGCCCGTCTGGTCCACGTCCTCGCCGCGGGCATCGCGAAGCGCCCACTGCGCGGTGCCGTTGTAGATCGAGTGTCCGACGGACGCCTCGAGCAGCGCATTCACGCTCAGGTTCTTGTACCGGAAATTGCTCGCGAACGACGCGTTCCAATCCGGCGTCGTGTTGCCGAACGGAAGGAATTCCGTGAGCGTGCACGCATCCATGTAGTCGTCGGGGCTCTTCGCGATGCAGGCCGGCGAATAATCCTGAACCTTGATCGGTATGCCCCAGTTGTAGGAGAGCGTGTCGCCGGGGGTCGCGGTCGCGACCTGGCCAGTCGTGCCCCACAGCTTCTTGCTGAAGCCTTCGGTGAACTGGTTGCCGGAGCCCGTGTAGACCAGGAGACCGTCGTCGTTCTGCTGGAAGTTCGCCGAGCAGTCCGAACCCGACACGCCGACCGGCGCCAGATCCGCGCAGTCCGTGGCCCATACTTCGCCCCACAGCTCGCCCAGCGGACGGCCCTCGGAGACGAAGAAGTTAAAGCCCTGCGTGAAGTCGGGAACGTCCAGACGGGTGATCTCCTGCCGGGTCCGGTCCCAGTTCACACGGAACTGCAGACCCATGTCCTGCGTGTCGATCGCCGCGTAGCGGAGGGATGCCTCATACGTATGTGCGGCGATCTCGCCCGCGTTCTGCCACTGGTTCTGGTAGCCCACGAACGCCGCCTGCGGGACCAGCAGCAACTGGTCGTCCGTCGTCTGCCAGGCGTATGTCAAATCCAGACCGAGGTTTTCGAAGAACACGAAGTTGATTCCCGCCTCGCGCTCCGTCGTAAACTCGGGCTTCAGCGCGGTGTTTCCGAGGTTGATCGGGAAGATCTGGCCTGCGGACACGCCGAACGTCTCGTACTGGGCCGCGAAGCGCGGCCGCCCGCCCGCCGTCCCGAGCGAGAAGCGCAGCTTCAGTTCGTCGATCGCGTCGACGTTCCAGAAATCTTCCTGCGCCACCCGCCACGCGATCGCGCCGCGGTAGTACGTCTGCCACCGCTCTTCCGGCCCGAACAGCGAGGACCCATCGCGCCGCACCAAGCCGTCGAGGATATAGCGGCCGAGATAGTCGACGCTCCCGATCCCGAACAGGCCCTCCGCCTTGATCGCGCTGGCGAAGTTCCCGCCGGTGTGTTCACCGGTGATGGCGCCGAAGTTCGGTACGTCCTGCACGGAGAACTGGCTTCCGAAGACGTTGTTTCTCGAGAAGCTCTGGTCCTCGATCAGGTAGCGGGCCTTGCCGCGCACGGTCAGGTCTCCGTCCATGAACGTCTGGCTCGCCCCGAGCGTCACGGACGCGTTGATCGCTTCGTCCGTCCAGTTGTCCTCGTAAATGCTGCCGCCGGTCGTGCCCTCGCGCGTCTTCTCGTTCTTCGGACGGATGATGTACTGATAGAAATCCGTGCGGTCGAACGAGGCGTTAGCTTCGAGCGTCAGCCAATCGAGCCCGGTCGGCGAGTAGTTGAGATCCACTGAACCCATCGTTCGCGTACGCTTGTCGCGCGTGTCCACGATCGCGAGGAGATAGAGCGGATTGGTTGAAATCGACTGGGTGTCCGCGTCGATCAGCGGATACCCGTCCGTGGGGTCGATCTGGGTGTAGTCAACCGCCGGCGACGCGAACGTCAACTGACTGAAGGCGCTGTTCTGAATCGCCTTGTCGTCCTGGTTGGCCCGCGAGTAGAAGCCGCTCGCCGCGATGTCCAGATCGCCGAACCGGGTGTCGACGTTCAGCCGCACGTTCTGCCGCTGGAAGCCTTCGTCGCTCGGAAGGCCCACGTTGAACGGTGCAAGATCCTGATTCGCGCGATCCGCGTTCAGGCTCGCCAGATTCTCGATGCACGCGGTGCACTTCACCACACCCTTTTCGCGGAACTGGTCCACGCTTACCCGGAAGCTCGATTCGCCGAAACGGCCCGTCACGGCACCGTAAGCGTCGATCGTCTCGCCCGGGTCGAAGAAGGTGTTCATGTGATCGAACAACTCGGTCGGGAACGGCTGATTCGCGAAAGCCGTGTGCGTGGTTCCCACTTCGTCCGGGTTGATCTGGTTGTACAACAGCTCGGAACCGAAGCCTTCGCGGTTCAGATCCGTGAAGTTGACTTCGTTGCCGTTGGTGTCGATGAACTTCGTCTGGTTCGCGTTCATCAGGTACTGGTGCGACCGCGTGAGGCCGACCGAACCCACCAACTGGCTGATGCCGTACTCGCCGCGGGCGAGGATGTTCAGCGAGTTCGTCTCCAGGCCCGTACCACGCTTCGTCGTGATCTCGATCACGCCGTTCTGCGCCCGCGAGCCGTACAGCGAAGCCGCCGCCGCCCCCTTCACGATCTCAACGTGGTCGACGTCGAGGGATCCGATGTCCGAAAGCGATGCGTTCTCGGACTGAATCACCCCGTCGATCACGATCAGCGGCGCCATGCTCCGACCGGATGAGTTGATCGAAGTCGGACCCCGCAACATGATCGATGACTCGGCACCGGGCTGTCCGGAGCCGGAGATCACCGACACGCCCGCCGCCTTGCCCGTCAGCAGCGAGGAGACGTCCGCCGACGGAACGGGGAGATCCTGCGCCGACAGCCGCTCCACGGTGAACGGGAGCTTCACCAGCGGCGTCTCGCCCACCACGCCCGTCACGACGATGTCCTGGATGCGAAGCGCCGTCTGCGTGACCGCGAAGTCCGCCGTAGCCACCTGGCCCGACGCAACCGTCACGGTCTGCGATGCCTCGCGGTAGCCGATCAGGCGTACGGTCACCGTCTGCTCGCCCGCCGGTACCCCTTCCAATCGGTACGTGCCCTCAGGGGTGGACAACGCACCGATCACCGTGCCCGCAACAAACACCTGCGCGCCAGCCACCGGGGCCAGCGACTCCGCATCGGTCACCGTCCCCGAAATCGCGCCCTGCGCGATCAGCGGAGCCGCCCCGATAAAGAGCCAGGCGCTCATTGCTGTGGCGGCCAGCGCGCTCGCGCGCCTCCGCCGTCCTGACAAGTGAAACAACATGGATCACCCTCCTGTGGCAGTGGGATCCTCTGTGACCCGGGATTCCGCCGAGGGACCAGCCCTCGCCCGACGCGGCCGGGTCCTTAACACCGCGTCGAGATCAAAACGATCGATCAAACTCTCGCGATTCGAACTCTTGCTAGGCTCGCTCCCATCTACAACGATTGGCGGTGCCGTTTCGCGACACCTCACATAGCCGCCGCCCGCAGCATCATCCTCCCCCCACGGGAGTCGCACGAGGCGACTTACCGGCGCAACTGCCCACCTCCCCGAGCTACGGGACCCAGCAACATGAAACGCCTCTCGGAGCCATGCAAGACCGGAGTCCGAGACCGCTCGCGCGGCGGTCGCACCGGCGATCGAGTCACTCCCCATCGGGCGTCAGTTTCCCGGGCTGAATCAGGACGCGGACAAAGCTGCGCTTACCCCTCTGAACGACATATGCGCCCGGGCCGAGACGAAGATCGCGGTCCTCGACCACTCCGCCGTCGACCCGCACGGCGCCCTGCCGGATGAGCCGCCCGGCCTCGGACGAAGACGGGGCGAGGCCGGAGTCGCGTAGCACGTGCCCGATCCACATCGCCTCGCCTTCCCCGAGCGATAGAGCGGTCGTGGCCAAGTTCTCGGGTACCTGTCGGCGTCGATGAATGCGATCGAAGGCTTCCATGGCGTTACCGGCGGCGGCGGCTCCCTGATACCGTGCGACGATGCGCTCTGCGAGCCAGCGCTTGGTTGCCAGCGGATCCGTCGCGGCCCCGGCCCGGCGTTCGGCGAGTTCTCCGGGGCGGGCGCCGGATGCGAGCACCAGCCACTCGTCGAGCAAGCTGTCCGGAATCGACATCACGCGACCGAACGCCTCCTCCGCTTCCATCGAGATGCCGATGTAGTTGTCGTAGCTCTTCGACATCTTTCGTCGGCCATCCGTTCCCCGCAGCAGTGGCATGATCAGGCACACCTGCGGCTCCTGACCCGCCCGCTCCTGAAGCGTTCTCCCCAGCAGCAGGTTGAACCGCTGATCGGTGCCCCCGAGTTCGACATCGGCCCTCAACGCGACGGAATCGTACGCCTGCATCATCGGGTAGAGGAATTCGACGAGGCTGATGGGACGTCCCTCCCGGTGGCGAGCGGCGAAATCGTCGCGCTCGAGCATGCGGGCGACGGTGTACTGCGAGGTCAGCCGCAGGATGTCCGCCAGCGCGAGGCCCGCGAGCCATTCACTGTTCTTCCGGATCTCGGTCGCCGCCGGATCGAGGATGCGGAAGACCTGGTCCTCGTAGGTGGCCAGGTTCGATTCGATCTCTTCCTCGGACAGCACCGGCCGCGTCTCGTCCCTTCCGCTCGGGTCGCCCACGCGGGCCGTGAAGTCGCCCATCACGAAGACCACGCGGTGGCCGAGTTCCTGGAAGGTTCGCAGCTTGTGAATCGACACGGCGTGGCCGATGTGGAGGTCGGGCCGGGTCGGGTCGAACCCCTGTTTAATAAGGAGGGGCCGAGCCTCTCGCGCCGAACGCTCGAGCTTGGCCACGAGTTCGTCTGCGGGGACGATGGACTCGGCTCCCGCGCGGATCCGGCGGATCTGTTCGTCTACGGGGAGAAACATCTGCGCCTGGTGTCGGTATATTCCATATCGTTCCCGTCGCGGGATCGCTCCCGCCCGGGCGCGGCGTGACGATAGAATCGGGCCGGCGGCGGTCCGATGCGAGGGGTGAGGTCCGGAGGAGAGAGTGAACGGCCGGGAGATCGCAGGGGGGAAACGGGGATGATCCGTCGACGACGAACCGCGCGCCGGTCGCGTGGCGCGAAGCAGGGGATGGCCGGGAAGCGGAGGAACGTGCGCCGGGCCCTGATGCTCGCCGTCCTGATCTGCGGTGGACTGGGGGGAGGCGTGGCGTGGCGCGGATGGACCCACCTGTGCGACGCGTGTCCCTCCATCGCCCAGATCTACGCCTTCGAACCCAAGGAAGCGACCAAACTCTTCGCGGCGGACGGATCCCTCCTCGCGGAGCTTGCCATCGAACGGCGGACGCCCATCCGCATGGAGGCGCTTCCGCGTCACGTGTACAACGCCTTTATCGCGGTCGAAGACAAGCGCTTCTGGGGTCATGCGGGGGTGGACCTGCTTCGGACGACGCGGGCCTTCTTCGATTTCCTGATGCAGGGGTACGGGGCCGCGGGCGGCAGTTCGATCACACAGCAGCTCGCGGGCAACATGTTCGAGAGTTCCGTGAACCGGCGGGACATCAGCGTGCGCAGGAAGCTGCGCGAAATGCGGGTCGCGATCGATCTGGAGCGCGCGTACAGCAAGTGGGAGATCCTCGAGGCCTACCTCAACCAGATCAACTTCGACGGCGTGTTTGGAGTCCAGGCCGCGGCGGAGCGTTACTTCGGCAAGACGGCCGCGCAGCTAAACCTGCCGGAGGCGGCCCTTCTCGCGGCCATCCCGCGGAATCCGGCGGGGTACAACCCGATCCGCCGCCCTGAGCGGGCCATCGGGCGGCGCAATCTCGTCCTTCAACTGATGGCCGCGCAGGGACTCGTGAGCATCGAGGACGCCGAGGCGGCGAAGGCGTACCCGCTGGAACTCGCGAGGGGGGCCCGCATCGAGCAGGACGCGCCGTACTTCGTGGAGTGGGTCCGGCAGCGGCTCTACGACCGATACGGCACCGACATCTACGAGAAGGGATTCCGCGTCTACACGACGCTCGACCCGGAGCTCCAGGCGGTCGCGGATTCCGCGCTGCTCGCTCAGCTGGAGTGGGTGGATCGCCACCCGGCCTATCGCGGCGTCACCTTCGAGGAGGTGCGGGCGTGGCCGCCGGACAGCCTGTATCAGGTAAGCCGCGGCGGCGCCGAGATGCCTTATGTGCAGGGCATGTTCGTCGCGCTGGACGCGGCGACCGGCGATGTGCGAGCGATGGTGGGCGGGCGTGATTTCGGCGACTCGGAATTCAACCGCGCCACCCAGGCCATCCGGCAGCCGGGGTCCGTGTTCAAGCCGTTCGTCTACGCCACGGCGATCGCGTCCGGGATCCCGGCGTCCGAGGTCATCTACGACCAGCCGTATTACCTCGAGAACGTCGGCGGCGATCCTTACGCACCGCGCAACTTCGAGAACGACTTCAAGGGCCCCCTGACGCTCCGTAGGGCGCTGGCCCGGTCCATCAACGTCGTGGCGGTCAAGCTGGGACAGCGCGTCGGCGAGGAGTCGTTTGCGCAGATGGCCGAACGCATGGGGATCGCGTCGAGCGTCCCCCGGGTGCCGTCGGCCGCGATCGGCTCGATGGATGTCCGTCCGATTGAGATTGCAGCCGCGTACAGCACTTTCGCGAACCTCGGCGTGCGGGTCTCGCCCCGGTCGATCCTGCGCGTGGAGAGCAAGGACGGTCGCGTGCTCTGGGAAAGCCGGGTCCAGCGTGAGCGGGTGCTGGAACGCGACATCGCCTGGGTCGCCCAGTCCATGCTGCGGGACGCGGTGGACCGGGGGACCGGGACGCTGGCGGTAAGGTCCCGCTATGCGATTCCCTTCTCCGTACCGGTGGGGGGGAAAACGGGGACGACGAACGACGCGACCAACACCTGGTTCGTCGGATTCACGCCGGACATCGTGACGACGACGTGGATCGGGCACGACCGCCCCCGGCGCATCTATCCGGGCGCCACGGGCGGGGGCACGGCGGCGCCGGTCGGCGCGGCGGTGCTGGCGCACTACTACGAGACGCGCGAACACCCCGACCCGTGGGAGCGGCCGCCCGGCCTCATCGAGCGGACAGTGAGCGAGACCACGGGACTGCTGTCCACGCGCTGGTGTCCGCTCGACGTCCGGTACGTCGAGATCTACCTCGAGGGGACCGAACCGACCGAGATGTGCGACGCGCATGGCCCGTGGAGCGCGCAGGTCCCCGTCCGCGGGAATTCCGCGCCACGCTAGCAGCCTTTCAGACCTTGCCGGCAGGCTTGCAGGCCTTGCCACGACCGGCTAGCGGACGATCCGCTCCAGGATCAGCGGTTGCGGCGCGGGGGGAACGGGCAAGAGCCGGATCGCATCCGTGAGGCGGTGGGCGGCCGTCGCGGCGCTGGCCGCGTCCGCTGCGTGCACGGTGAGAAGAGGTTCGCCTTCCGAGACTCGGTCACCCGCCCGGCGGTGGAATTCGAACCCCACTCTCGGGTCGACGGCGTCTTCGACGCGCCGGCGGCCGGCCCCGAGTTCGACCGAGGCGACGCCCACCTTGCGGGCGTGGACATCGAGCCAACCGGAGCCGGGCAATCGGAAGGGTTCGCGGATCGGGGCCGAGGGTAGGCGCCCGGGATCGTCGGCCACCCCAGGATCCCCTCCCTGGACCTCGATGAGCCGCGCGAAGCGCTCGAGCGCCGCACCTCGGTCCAGGATCGCGCCGAGTTCCGCCCCAGCCGCTTCAACGTCGGATGCGCGATCCGCGGAGACGAGCAATTCGGCGCCCAGCGCGAGGGTGACGGCTCGCAGATCCGCCGGTCCGCCGCCTTTCAAGGTCTCGATCGCCTCGCGCACTTCCAGTGCGTTGCCGACGGTGCCGCCCAGAGGAGCGTCCATCGCCGTCAGGAGCGCGCTCGTCCGCACTCCCTCGCCGGTCGCAAGGTCCACCATGGTGCGCGCCAGCCTGCGCGCCTGCTCGCGGTCGGTAATGAAGGCGCCGCGTCCACACTTCACGTCGAGCACGAGGGCCCCGATGCCTTCCGCCACCTTCTTGGAAACGATCGAGGCCGCGATCAGGGGTGGGGAGGGAACGGTCCCCGTCACATCCCGCAGGGCGTAGAGGCGTCCGTCGAGAGGCGCGATTTCCTTCGTCTGGCCGATCATCGCGCACCCGACCTCATCGAGAATGGCCCGGAACCGTACCAGATCCACGGACACGTCGAAGCCGGGGATCGCCTCGAGCTTGTCCAGCGTCCCGCCGGTATGTCCGAGACCGCGACCCGACATCATGGGGACGCGAAGTCCTGCTTCGGCCAGGAGGGGCGCCAGGATGAGCGAGACCTTGTCACCGACGCCGCCGGTCGAATGCTTGTCGACGGCGGGCGGACCGTCCTCCGCGAACCGGAGTCGCGCTCCGGACTCGATGATCTCCCGCAGCAGCACGGAAAGTTCGGCGGGTTCCAGCCCGCGAATCAACGCGGCCATAAGGAAGGCGGACATCTGATACTCGGCGACGTTTCCTTCGAGGTACGCGCGCAGGAAGGCCGCAAGTTCGTCGCACGAGAGCCGTCCGCCGTCCCGCTTCTTCTCGATGATCCGCGTGGCGAGCATGAGGCGCCAACCTTGTCCGGCCTCGGCCCCCTGTCTAGCTTTTTGGGGATGATCTCCCCCACCCAGGCCCCTTCCGTGATCCTGCCGAGGTCGGTCCTCGCGGGACTCTTTCACCGCTGCGCGAGCCTGGGCGATGCCGGCATTGCGGCGTTGAACGAGGCCGGGGACCGTACCGGCGCTGAGGCCGTCGCTCTGTTCGGCGATTCTCCGGACGCACTTCCGGCAGCGGAGTTCTGGGTCTTCCTGGACGAGATCCTCCGGAAGGCGGGCCTCGGATCGATTTCGTTCAAGCCGGGGGGAGGAGGGTTCGCCGCCATCGCTTGGCGTGACTCGGCGGAGGCCACGGCGTCCGGGGACCTTCGCTGTCACTTCGCGACGGTGCTGCTGCGGAGCGTGTTGAGCCGCGTGGCGGGCCGCGCGGTAGAAGTCGCCGCGGTGCAGTGCGGCGGCGGGACGGAGCCATGCTGGTACCTGTTCGGATCCGCAGAAACGATCCAACGTGTGCTGGCCGATGGCCCTTCGCGGACCGGGGGGCAGGAGCGCTGAGCATGCGCCGCGGCCGTTTGATGGCGCTCGACTACGGCCGACGACGCATCGGGGTGGCCGTCACGGATCCGACCCGGACGATCGCGGCACCTCACGGCGTGGTCGAGAGGGCGAACCGACGGGCGCCGGGGAGCGCGGTCCCGGCCGGGCTCGCCGAACTCGTGGCGGAGCTGGAGCCCGCCGCCATCCTCGTGGGCATCCCCTTCTCGATGGATGGGACCGCGGGCGAGATGGCCGAAGAGGCGCGGGCCTTCGCCCGGGCCTTGGAGGAGGCGACGGGCGTGCGAACCATCGAATGGGATGAGCGGCTGTCGACCGCGCGGGCGGAACGAGAGCTCCTCAGCATGAATCCGCCTCGCGGCCGGAGGCAGCCGAAAGGCCGGACGGACGAAATGGCCGCGGCGCTGATGCTCTCGGCCTACCTGCGCAGCGCCCCCGCCGGCGCGGGCGTCCCCCTCAGCCCATGAAGCACCTGCCGAAAGGGACGGGCGTTCGTCTGCTCCTCGCCGCCCTCGCTGCCTTCGCCCCCGTGGCATATGGGTTCTTCTCCGCCGAGTTCCGGGGCCGCGGCGTTCCCGATGGATCGATTGTCGAGGTTCTCATCCCGGATGGTGCCGCCTCGCTCGAGGTGGCGGACGTCCTGCAGGAGCGGGAACTGATCTTCCATCCGCGGATCTTCGACGCGTACGTACGCCTGAAGGGTCAGGGGCGGCAGCTGAAGGCCGGGAGGTACGGGATCCCGCGCGGTGCCCCTTATCCGTACCTGCTGGACGTGCTTCGAACCGGGGCCGTCGTTACGACGCCGCTCACGATCCCGGAGGGTCTTCGGCTCCCGCAGGTGGCCGAACGCCTGGCCGCCTATGTCGGCGATTCGGCCGCGGCCGTCCTTGCCTATCTTACAGCTCCGGAGCGAGTTGATGAGCTGGGCGTGCCGGGGCCCACGCTCGAGGGATACCTGTTCCCGGAGACGTATCGATTCGCCGATGGTGTCGGAGTCCGTGTTATCGTGCAGGCGGTCGTCGGACGATACAGGGGTTTCTGGGGAGGCGAGGAGCGAGCCCAGGCCGCTGCGCTCGGTCTCGACGAGCGAGAGGTCGTGACGCTCGCGAGCATCGTCGAAAAGGAGGTCCGGAGGGACGAAGAGCGTCCGGTGGTCGCGGGGGTCTACTGGAACCGCCTTCAGCGCGACATGCTGCTGCAGGCAGATCCCACCGTCCAGTACGCCCTTGGCGAGCCGCGCGCGCGTCTGCTCTACCGCGACATCGACTCGGTGGCGGACCACCCCTACAACACCTATACCCAGCCGGGACTGCCGCCCGGGCCGATTGCTTCGCCGGGAGCCGCATCGTTGCGGGCCGCCCTCCAGCCCGCCCACCACGAGTACATCTTCTTCGTGGCGCGAAACGACGGCTCGCACGAATTCACCCGGACCCTCCGCGAGCACAACAACGCGAGAAACCGGATCCGCCTCGACCGCGAGTCGGCGGAACGGTAGGACGAAAGAGACCATGTCCGGCTCGCCCGCGTGGGATGGCTGGTCTCTTATGGTGATCACCCACCCCCAGCCCGCCTGCGGCCGTCCGCTCGAGGAGGTCGTGGCCGAATGCGTGCACGCCGGGGCGCCGGCGATTCAGTTCCGGGACAAGGCCGCGGACGGCCGCGCGCTCGCCTCGACCGCGGGTCGGCTCCACGCGATCACAAAATCTGCGGGCGCCACGCTCATCGTGAACGATCGCCTCGACGTCGCCCTCGCCGCCGGTGCGGACGGCGTCCATCTCGGCCCGGACGATCTCCCCGTCTCCGCGGCCCGCGACATCGCCCCGCCGGACTTCATCATCGGATACTCCACCGACGATCCCGACGAGGCCCGCCGCGCCGCGGCCGCCGGGGCTAGCTACCTCGGCGTCGGCGCCGTGTTCGGCACACGCTCCAAGCCCGGCCTCGCCGACGAAGCGATCGGCCCCGACCGGGTCCGCCTCGTCCGCGAGGCCAGCCGCCTCCCCTGCCTCGGAATCGGCGGCCTCACCGTGCAAAACGCCCGCGAGGTACTCGAGACCGGCGCAGGCATCGCCGTCCTCTCCACCGTAATGTCTGCCTCGGCCCCCGCGGCGGTCGTGCGGGAACTGCTGCGTATCGCCGGCGGAGGAGGAGGGTGTCGGCGCTAGCGGGCTGGTGAACGCCCACCCTCCCCCTG